>NZ_AUBL01000097.1 GCF_000429225.1 Actinomyces dentalis DSM 19115 | reverse complement strand
ATATATCTTTCACGCCCATGATACCCCACGGGAGTGGGCCATCACCATATCGCCCCCCGGAAATGACCTGGGACACACCCAGAATAACCTTCCAGAAACGAATCATGCCGGTTGATCCGAGCCCGGCACACTTGACATCTAAACGAGTGCCGCCACTCTCCTCCAACCACAGCTTCAGATGGTATTGAGCTCTCTCAAAAACCTCTGACGCAGACAAGTCAAGATCGTTCATATTTAAAACCTTTCCCCTTGAAAGTTGTTTCGAGAGGCGCTCCCGGACGCCCCCAGGATATCCTTTCAGGGTCCGGCCCGTCACCCGTGCACCTGCTCGTAGACCACTTCCTCGAGGCCCCGCAGCTGCTTCTCCACGCCGTGCGCCAGGGCGGGGTCGTCGAGGCGCAGGCCGAGTTCGACGTTGCGCTCCTCGGCGCTGTAGGAGAGGTTCGCGCTGCCCACCAGCAGGAAGCGGTGGTCGATGCTGAGGGGCTTGGCGTGGCTCGTCACCGCGCGCATCCCGTCCTCGGGCGCGCGGGTGCGCACGGCACTCTCGGTGCCGTCGGGGTTCCGCGTCATATCCCGTCCTCGGGCGCGCGGGTGCGCATGACGACGGCGCCGCGCAGCCGCCGGGCCATCTCGCCCGTGCTCAGGCCCGGGGCGCGCCTCGACGTCGCCGTTGGCCTCCGGACGCCGGTCCCGCCGCGTCCGCCGACTCCGCCAACACGGCTGGCCCCGCCGCGCCCCTTGAAGGGCCCGTCGGCGGCCTGAGCGTCCACGTAGAGGCGCACCGCCACGCCCGGCCGCCGCTGGCGCAGATCCACCAGCGCCGCCCACAGGGCCGAGGTCGGCTGAAGGTTGTAGGTCGCGCAGACGACCGAGGTATTTGGCCCCGCGGATAAGGGCGGGGCCGCCGCCGGCAGGGGCGCCGCGTCGCGGTGGCCGGGCACCGGGCTCGTCGCACTGCCCCGGAGCCACCGGCGGGGTCGCGCGGGGGTGATCTCCCGCCCGACGGCCCCGTAGTCGTGGTCCGGGACCGCCGCCGGGACGGAAAAAGGTGGCCGGCGCTTAAC
>NZ_AUBL01000096.1 GCF_000429225.1 Actinomyces dentalis DSM 19115 | reverse complement strand
CGGCCCCGGGCCGTCCTCGCCCGCGCTCCCGCCGAACACCGCCCGCCGCGTCGTCCGGCCCGACCAGCCGCAGGCGCCGCGGGGACAGGCCGACGACGCCGTCTACGCGACCGTCGCCGCCCGCGCCCGGCAGATCGGGGACGTCGTGGGCGCGGCGCTGGACGCCGAGGGAGTGGCGCACCGGGTGCAGCGCTCGGGCTCGCTGTTCTCGGTCGTGTTCGGGCCCGGGGCGGCCCGGCGCGGCGTGCGCGACTACGAGGGGGCGCGCGCCCAGGAGACCTGGCGCTTCGGCCCCTTCTTCCGCGCCTTCTTGGAGGCGGGCGTGGCCCTGCCGCCCAGCGTCTTCGAGGCCTGGTTCGTCTCGGCCGCCCACGACGACGCCGAGTTGGAGCGCATCGCCGCGGCGGCGCCGGCGGCGGCCCGCGCGGCCGCGGCGGCCCCTGCGCCAGCGGCCCGGCTGGCCCGATAGGCCCAGTAGACCCGATAGGCCCGATAAGCCGGTTTCCGCGTGCTCCGTCCCTCGACCCTGTAATTCGCCCCTTTTATGCGCGCAGTAGAGGGCCGAGGGTTGGAGTGCCCGACAATCGGTTTTTGCGGCCCGAGCGGCGCCCCGAACCACACCCTCGATGAGTATTTCTTGCCGGGAGCCGTGGCTCGACGGCTCGGATCGATGCGGTGCCGGACGACCCCGCTGCGCGGGCCGGTGCGGGGGCGGTGCGCGCGGGGGCCGCGCGCCGAGCAGAGCCTGGTCACCGCCCTGGAGCGCGGCGGTGCGGTGCGTGCGGGACTGCGCCGTCTCGTTCGTACCACGCTCTCGTGCCGCCGCGTCGATCCCGGCTCACCCTGGGGGCTCTTCCGGGGAGGGGGTTCGTCGTCGCGTGATAGAGTGAGCTCATGGGAATCTCCATCCGGGACTCGGGCGATTCGGACACGGGCGCGGGTTCTTCAGCACCCGCCGATCCGGCCAGGGCCAGCAGTTTCTTCGACTACGCCCGCTTCCTCCAAAATGTGCGTCGTGATTACGACCG
>NZ_AUBL01000095.1 GCF_000429225.1 Actinomyces dentalis DSM 19115 | reverse complement strand
GGCGGGGATGTTGCTCACGTAGCCCTTCAGGCCCGCCATGCGCCTGGCGCGGGCCAGTGCGGCCTCGTCGACCACCTGGTCGCCCCGGTGAGTGGTGACGAACCGGGTCCCCCTGGGGCGCCTCCGGCCGGCGACCACCGCCCTGGCCCTGCTCTCCTGGGCCGTGAGCGTCTTGCTGTCGCGGGCGAACCTCTTGGCGGAGTAGACCCATACGGCCCGCCACGAACCCGGATGAGTGGCGGGGTCCCACACCGGCTCATCGCGGAGGTTCTCGTCCCTCTCGGCGCAGCGGCCACCGCGTCTGGGGGTGATGGTGTCGATGATCTGCCCGTCGGCGAGGACGTCGCCGTGGAACCGGAAGTGGGCCGCCAGGTCGACGGGGGCCCTGGTCATGCGCGAACCCACGATGAAGCCCACGCCCGCCTCATCCAGGGCCGCCAGATTGGCGGCCGACAGCATGCCGGCGTCCGCCACGACCACCAGGTGCTCGATCCCGGCCGAGCGCACGAACTCCCGGACGACCGGCACGATGGTGGTCGTTTCGGCCCTGTCGCCCTCCCAACAGCCGATCCGCAGGGGGAAGCCGCCCCGGTCCACCAGCAGACCCACGATGATCTGCGGATCGACCCTGCGCTCCTTGGAGTAGCCGACCCTGCGCAGGTCGTCCTCCTTGTCGGCCTCGAAGTACAAGGTGGTCACGTCGTACAGGCACAGGCTCAGGTCACCGCCCCCGGTGACGCGGGACAGACAGGCCGCCGCGATCCCGGCGCGCCAGTCGCGCTCGACGCAGCGGGCCAGGGACCGGAACAAGGAGCGCCTGGCCACCGGCCGGACACCGAGCTCGCCGATCACGCGGGGGACCTGCTCCTTGCTGGTGGGCTCGACGCAGCGGGCCAGCGCCATCTGCTTGAAGCCCTCGTCCCCGCCCACCGCCTCACCCAGCCCCAGGCGCTCGTACGCCCCGGACAGCGCATCCCACAACAGGGCGCAGCGCTTGGAGTCGACCACCGCGCCCGCGACGCAGGCCCCGGCGCCCAGGGACTCAAGATCCAGGGCCGCCTGCCCCGACAGTGCGGTGATCCTGTCGCGTCCGGCCCGCACCAGAACGGCC
>NZ_AUBL01000093.1 GCF_000429225.1 Actinomyces dentalis DSM 19115 | reverse complement strand
CCCGTCGCCCCGACCCGGAGGAGAGCCGCGCCCACGCCCAGACCGCCGGCAGGTGGGCCTACGACGGCGCCCAGCAGTGGCTGGCGCAGTGCCGGGCGGATAAGAAGATGGCGGACTCCCTGGAGTGGGCGGAGAGTCAGGCGGCCATCACGTTGGAGGAGCACGTCGCTGCCGCTTATGCCGAGCACCAGCGCACCTATGCGGGGTCGGCGATGGCGGACAAGGGTCTGCTGGCCTTCGCGGTGGGCATGGACGACGGCGAGCTCGCGGGGCTGGTGCGCGCTTTCATGCGCGACAACCCGGGGCGCCGGGCCCAGTTCGACGCCCTGGTGCGCGCCCTGTACGCCAATGGGCAGGATCGGGCGCTGCAGGTGCTGCTGGGTGTTGCGCGGCGTCACAAGATGGCGGGCGTCCAGGCCACGGCGGCCGCCCTGGCGCGGGAGATCGCTTCTGAGCGGGGGTGGAGCGCCGAGGAGCTGGCGGATCGCACCGTCCCGACCGCGGGTTTCGACGGCGACGGCCTGCTGCGCCTGTCCTACGGGGATCGTGAGTTCACCGGCCGGTTGACCCCGGATTTCAAGATCCGCGTCACCGGCCCTGAGGGCAGGAGCCGGGCCGGTCTGCCCGCGCCCCGCGCCGGTGAGGACGCCGAGGTCGTCAGGGCCGCCAAGAAGCGCCTGACGGCGGCGCGCAAGGAGGCCAAGGAGGTTCTGACCCTCCAGTCCGAGCGGCTGTACGAGGCCATGTGCGCCTCCCGCACCTGGCCTGCCGCCGAATGGCGCGAGCTGCTGGCCGGCCACCCCCTGGTGGGCCGACTGGTCACCCGCCTGATCTGGACGGCCGCCCCGCCTGAGGGCGGGCCCCTGACCTTCCGCCCCACGGAGGACGGGGAGCTCATCGGGGCCGACGACGCCGTCGTCGAATTCGAACCGCAGGCCGTCGTCGCCCTGGCCCACCGCGCGCGGCTCACCGACGAGGAGGCGGCCGCCTGGCGGCAGCATCTGGCCGACTACGCGGTTGAGCCCCTGTTCGACCAGCTGAGCGCCACCGTCCCCCGCATTGAGAAGAACCAGAAGGTCCTCACGGACCTCCAGGGGCACATGACCGACTCCTTCACCCTGCGCGCCGCCGCCCTCAAGCGCGGCTACAAGCGCGGGGAGCCGATGGTCGCGGGCTTCTTCGACACCTACGTCAAGGACTTCGCCGCGCTGGGCCTGACCGCGGTACTCGGCTTCACCGGGGCCTGCCTGCCCGAGGAGAAAATCCCCTGCGCCACCACGAGCCTGTCCTTCACCCGCAGGGGCTGCCCGGTACCACTGGACCGGGTGCCGCCGGTGCTGCTGGCCGAGTGCCGCGCCGACTACGCCGCCCTGGCCGCCCTGGGCCCCTACGACCCCGACTGGGAGGTCAGCGCCTCGCCGTGATGAGCGCTCGTCGGAGCCGGGCCCGCCGGATTCGTGTCGTACCCGGTCGTTAGTCTTCGAGCAGTAGGAACCGATCTCACCGGCTGAGTGGTGAAAGCCGGAGACAAGGAGCCCCCATGACCGATCCCTCAGTCCGCGATCTGGTCGACCGGGCGCTGCTGCCGCTCCGGGCGGTGGACGGGGCCCTGCACGATCGCGCGGTCGACTACGTCGTCGACGGCGCCCACCCGCA
>NZ_AUBL01000092.1 GCF_000429225.1 Actinomyces dentalis DSM 19115 | reverse complement strand
CGCCGCATCGTAAACGAATCGCGTCTCCACCGCGCCGCCGCCACCGGCGGACACCAACTGCCCGGCCGCATCGTAGACCAGAGCCCGCCGGCGCGACCCGGTCCGCGAGACGCCTAATCCTGCAGGAGGTCCTCGACGATCTCTTTTCCCATGGCTCGCACGAGACGGTCCTCGTGGGTCAGGGCGAGGTCGGCGATGCGGCGGACCTCGTTCTTCAGGCCGATGTCGTCCAGGAGGTCGGCGTACGACCACCAGGAGAGGTCGTCGACCTCGGGGTCCTCGCGCAGCTGGGAGAAGACCGCGGGCACAAGCACCGGGCGGAGCCTGCTGATCGGGAGCATGCACAACAACCGCCGGGGGTGGGGGGCCACGCGGTCGACGTCGACCCACCGCACGATAACCGGTACGAGGGCGAGCAGATCGTCGTCGGGGAGCATGTAGACGGCCCGGAGGGAGTCCAGATAGTGCTCTCCGCCCCAGGTGCCGAGCCACCCTTCGATCAGGGCGACGACGTCGGGGTTCCCCGCCAGGGGCGCGGCCGCCACGACCGCCCGCCGCATGAAGTGAGCGGACCGTCTCACGGCCTGCGCGATCGCCCCCTCATCGGCCGGCCCAGGCCCGTCGTCGCCCGGTTCTCCGGGAGCTTCGGGCGGCGGGGTGCGGGACCCGTGGAAGTCCGGGTCGGTCAGGAGGCGGGTCTGGTCCTCCAGTCCCAGGTGCTCCAGCAGGTCGGTGCAGGCGCTGTGGAGGGGGCCGTGGGGATCGGGCTCCTCCCGGAGGCGGGCGGCGAGGGCGGGCACGAGCACCGGACGCAACTCCTTGACCGGGACCATGCCCAGCAGGCGCCGGACGTGCGCGGACACCGGCCCCACCCCCACCCACCGGGCGATGGCGGGGGCCAGCGCGAGCAGATCCTTGTCGTACAGGTGGTAGGAGGCCAGAAGGGCGTCCTCGGCCCGCCCGGCATCGGCGCCGTCCAACCACCGCCCCAGCACGCCCACGGCACCGTCGCCGCTCACCGGGGGGATGTCGGCCGCCTCCGCCTCCCACACGAGACGGCCGACCTCCTCCACAGCACCCCCAACCACAGTCACGCCGCCCCCTCTTTTCGGAGATCTATTCACCAGAAGGCGGGATCCCGTCTTCTCTCCACCGTCGAAGCGTCTCGTAGCGCATAGCGAATATGCCGTCCGAGGCCGGTTTCGGGTGGCCCAGCACCTCGTACGTCGCGGGCAACCATCTTGAGAACTCGAGGAACAGCGCCTCATTCTCCTCGGTGACATGCGCGTATCCCACATCGATGTGAGATACCATCAGCACATCCACGGCGTCGTCGAATGCTTCATAATTTTGTCGCAAATAATCGAGCGGCATGCTCATGAGTAACTTGATGATCTCCTCCTCCTGCCGAATCGATACTATGTACGGAAGGTCGGTCAGGTCGTCAAGTGAACGGAACACGATCTACTGGCTCCTAGGATTGTTCTCGAACGGCCAATTGTCGGTGGGAATATGAGATTCGTTAGGATATCTGGCAAACTTCACCCATCTCCCGAACGTGGCGTAATTCGATCGAGTACTCTTGTCGCGAATCATTGTTGTCGGACCGGTGGTAGAGTTTCCTGTCGGAAGGTTGGGGTCAGGCTGTGCACCATGCGTGTGCGAAGACACCGGTCTGCTCGCATAGATCTTAACTCTTCCTCCTTGCCCCCAGGTTTCCTTGATTGTCACGCCATTGACCTCGCCGAGTTTAACGATGTCATTGTAGTTGATTCGACCATTAGAAACCAGTCCACTGGGATCGCTCGGAGCCGTTGTGAATTGTCCGGTTTCGGTGTCGCGCCAGCGGGCGGCGCTCTCGTCCCAGGTGCATCCGTTGTGGGCGAGGGTCCAGGTGCCGGTGGTGGTGGCGACGTAGTAGGCGTGGGTGGTGTCGACCTCGATGTTGTGCACCGTCCGGGCGCGCCCGGCCGGCCGGACGTGGGGCGAACGGAGCCCTCCGGACTCGGGGAGAGTCTCTTCCCGCGACAAAATGAGGGCGAACTCATGATGAGACCCGCGAAGATTCAGTGGGCGTTGGGTCATCGTCGTGTCGCATCCGGGGAGTTCTCCAGACGCTCCCGGAATGCCCTTCCGTGTGGACCTCGGGGTTTGTCTGCGTTGAGGGCGGGTCTACTCGCGGGTCTGCTGCTGGCGGCGGATACGGGCCAGGTA
>NZ_AUBL01000091.1 GCF_000429225.1 Actinomyces dentalis DSM 19115 | reverse complement strand
CCCCCAACGGGCCAGCCGTTTCAGGGTTCGGGCCCCCCTTCTCCCGAAGTTACGGGGGCGTTTTGCCGAGTTCCTTCACCACGGTTCGCCCGTGCGCCTGGGCATGCTCTGCCCGACCACCTGTGTCGGTTTGGGGTACGGGCGGACCGGCCCCTCGCGTCGAGGCTTTTCTCGGCGCCACAGGATCACCCTACTTCCCCGGCCCCACCGGGCCGGGTCACCATCGCGCCTCACCCCCGCCATCGAAGGCAGCCGCCCGGATTTGCCTGGGCGGCGGGCCGCGCGCTTGAACGGGCCGAGCCATCAGACCCGCGGGGCCACCACTGCGCGTCACCCCTGTTAATACGCTTGCCTACCTGCGCGGAGGGTCCCCAGACCCCCGCCGCCCCGCCCCCGCCCGGCCCGAAGACCGGGACGCGGGGGCGTACACGGGCGGCGCGGGGCGTGGGTCAGCACCCGCGCGTCGGCACGGTCGGTATCCGGTCCGGTACGGGAATATCAACCCGTCATCCATCGACTACGCCCGTCGGCCTCGCCTTAGGTCCCGACTCACCCAGGGCGGACCAGCCTGGCCCTGGAACCCTTGGTCATACGGCGCTGGGGACTCCCACCCCAGTATCGCTACTCATGCCTGCATTCTCACTCCCGCGCCGTCCACCCCCGGTCACCCGACGGCTTCACCCCGCGCGGGACGCTCCCCTACCACCCGCCGCGCCCCACCACCCCCCCACAGGGGGCGGCAGAGCCCATCGCGGCGGATCCGCGGCTTCGGCGGCGCGCTTGAGCCCCGCTCAATTGTCGGCGCACGACCACTTGACCAGTGAGCTATTACGCACTCTTTCAAGGATGGCTGCTTCTGAGCCAACCTCCTGGTTGTCACCGCGACCGCACATCCTTTCCCACTTAGCGCGCGCTTGGGGGCCTTAGCCGGCGATCCGGGCTGTTCCCCTCTCGACCGCGAAGCTTATCCCCCGCGGTCTCACTGCCCCGCTCACCGCCCGACGGCATTCGGAGTTCGGCTGACGCCAGTAACCCTGTGGGGCCCATCAGCCAACCGGTAGCTCTACCTCCGCCGGGGAGCACGGGACGCTGCACCCAAATGCATTTCGGGGAGAACCAGCTATCACGGGGTTTGATTGGCCTTTCACCCCTACCCACAGCTCATCCCCCCCATTTTCAACTGAGGCGGGTGCGGTCCTCCACACGCTCTTACACGTGCTTCAACCTGGCCATGGGTAGATCACCCCGCTTCGGGTCCGCGCCGCGCCACTGGGCGCCCCATTCGGACTCGCTGTCGCTACGGCTCCCCCACACGGGTTAACCTCGCGACGCGGCGGCGACTCGCAGGCTCATTCTTCAATAGGCACGCCATCACCCCCCGCCCCCCGGACACACGGCCCGAGGAGCGGACAAGGAGGCTCTGACGGCTCGTGAGCGCCCGGTTTCAGGTACTGTTTCACTCCCCTCCCGGGGTACTTTTCACCATTCCCTCACGGTACTCGTCCGCTATCGGTCATCGGGAGGTATTCAGGCGGCCGAGTGGTCTCGGCAGATTCACACAGGATTCCACGGGCCCCGTGCTACTGGGGGCCGCGCCCGCGCAGCCCGCCGGGTTCCGCCTACGGGGCTGTCACCCGCTGCGGCCCCCCATCCCAGGGGATTCGGCTACCCGACCGGTTCAATGCACTGCGCCCCGCCGCGGCGGCGACGGGAAGAACGCGCCCCAACAACACCGCGCGCGCAACCCCCGCCGGGTGATCGCACGCGCACGGTTTAACCATCATCCGCTTCCGCTCGCCACTACTCACGGAATATCCACTCCTGCGGGTACTGAGATGTTTCACTTCCCCGCGTCACCCCCCGCGCCCTATGACATTCAGACGCGGGTGACGCCCCACAACGGGCGCCGGGTCCCCCCATTCGGAAACCCTCGGATCACAGCCCGCAAGCCGGCTCCCCGAGGAATATCGCAGGCCACCGCGTCCTTCATCGGCCCCCGATGCCAAGGCATCCACCGAACGCTCATAAAAACGAACAACACACAACACAACACACGGCACAACGCAGCGCGCGAGACCGCCACACGACCACGACGCGCCAACCGCGCCCGGCCACGACGATCACCGCGCCACTGCGGCGCACGCGCGACGCGCACCACACCGGCGCGCGCCGCACGACGAACCAAACAAAAAAACAAACAAACGGGCGACCAGCAGCACAATTAACGATACCGCGGCCGCCCGCAGATGCTCGCGTCCACTATGCAGTTCACAACCAACCCGCCCACAACCCCCGACCCCACCCAAGCAGGAGGGGCCCAAGGGGCCCGGACACCAGGGCGCACCGCCCCAGAACCCGACAGCATGCCACGCCCCCCAC
>NZ_AUBL01000090.1 GCF_000429225.1 Actinomyces dentalis DSM 19115 | reverse complement strand
CCCATGCCACAATCAACCCCGCAGCACCGGCAACGACGCCGCCCAACCCCACCCAACCAGACGATGAAAGATCGAGGTTAAGTGACGATCTCGCGAGCCGGGGCGCGTCACGGCATGCGAGACGCCGTCCCACCATGCGGGACGACCGGCGGGGACGTCGGAATCGCCTCCGCCGCCCGGCCCGCCGATCCCGACGCACCCGGAGGCGACTCGATGCGGGCCGTCACGGCCGGCCCCGCGCCCCCCGCATCACACCGGCAGACGCACCCGGACGCCTCCGCAACAACCCTTCGGACGAGGAGGGCCCGCCCGAGCAGACCGTCACCACGACCTTCACGCCCCACGCCTTCAAAGCCACCCCCGAATAACCTTCACGGTTCGGCGGGCCTCCCGCGGACCCCCGGAACCGCTGGGCAGGAGCCCCACGGCGCCACCGGTGGCACCATGCCGAAGGACTCACCCGCAATGGGGCGGGTGGGGCTCCTGGGACGGTCTGAGATGGGGACGTGTCCAGATCTGTTGCAAAGGCGCTCCGGGCCGGGATCGGCCGCGAGAAGAAGCGCGGAATATCAACGTTTCTTCTCGCACGCTTCGGCGCGACCCGGGTCTTTGCAACAGATTCGAACAACCGGCGCCACCAGGGTCCTCGCCGAGGGGCGGCCGCCGCTTGGGCGGCAGCCGTGACGAGCGCCCCGGCGATCCCGCGGGCCGCGACGCCGGCCCGCCCGTCCGCTCCGGACGCCTCCGGCGCCCAGACGTGCACTTCGCACTCGAAAGTGCAGTTCCAACCGTTGTTCTCGAGTGCGAAATGCACGTCTCGACGAGGAGTCCGCCCCGCCGACGCCCTGGACCGCGAGCCGGGCGCCCGGTCGGGATCGTTCAGGAGCCGGGGCGCATCCACTCCGGGGTCGCCTTGGGGTCACGGGGGAAGAGCCGCAGCTCCTCGGCGCAGTCCTCGGCGCTGACGGCCGGGGTCATCTCGGGGCGGCGGTCGTAGTCGAAGTCGGAGATGAGCCGGTAATCCTGGTTGTTCATCGACAACTTCGTCCAGGTCCAGGTGCCGCCGCCGGGCCGGGCCATGGCCACGCGCAGGGCCACGGCCTGGTGGACGAGCTCGGCGGGCAGCTCGTTGTCCGCCCACGCGGGCCTGCGCATGAGGCCCCGGGGGCGCAGGACCCGGCTGGAGGCCTTGGCGCGGGTGCCCACGGCCTCGATCTCGACGACGACCTCCTGCACCTTGTTGGCCGACATCCATTTCGCCCAGCCGTCCGAGATGGCCTGGAAGGCCTCCATCTGGGTCTCGAAAGACCATTCCGTCATCGTTCGATTCCTTTCTCGAGCACGATCGGAGCGGTCGGTGCGCGGGCCGCGGCCGCCACCGTCAGGGATGTGATGATGAGCCTACCGGTCCGTCGGAGGGACCGTCGAGTCGTCGGGCGGACCGGCGAGCTGCACGTAGGCGTACGTGATCATGAGGTCGGCCACCGGCCACAGCACGATCCAGCCGATGATTGTGAGCAGGGACAGGACGTACAGCCCCCAGACCGCCAGGGCGAGCGTTATCGCGCTCCCCGAGCCCATGAGGGCGCGGGAGCGCCCGATGGCCTTGAAGACGCCGAGCCTGCGGGCCAGGGCCCCGCGGGTCGCGAAGAGGAAGAAATAGGCCGCCAGGACCCCCAGGGCCACCGTAGCGCCGCCCGCGAGTTGGAGTATTCCGCACAGGTAGAAGACCACGACGGATCTCACGGCGTTGGGCAGGGTGACCAGGTGCCGGACGCGCAGGCGCCGTCCGCTCGCGACGACCAGGGAGGCCCGCGTCTGGACGAGCAGGCCGAATCCGAAGAGGAGGAACATGACGGGCACGAAGACGACGCCCCAGCCGTTGTCGACGTCGGGCATATCCTGGATGACGTTGATGCCGGTGAGCCCGACGGCGAACCCCACCGCGATCCACAGCGGCATGGGTGCCAAGAGGAGCGGCCGGCTCTTCAGCTGCGCCCAGGCCCACCGCCAGGCATCTCCGACGTCCACGACGGGGCGCATGACGAGCGGCGGTCCGTAACCGTAGCCGGCGGGTGGAGCGGCCGGGTGGCCGCCGGGCGGGTTGGCGCCGGGGGCGGTGCCGTAGGGTTGAACCGTCTCAGGAGCGGTGCTGTAAGGGTAAGGGCGGTCGGAGCCGGTCGACGGCGCTCGGTCGGGCTGTGATAATTCAGGTTGTGTCACGCCTCAAGTATACTGAGAAGTTATCGAAACACGATACACGATCATGTCATTGATCGCCGGATTGTTTCGCGGGCCACGAAACTCTCCGTTCTCGGAGCGCAATTTACTGAGCCTTTCTCGCCAGGAGTCGCGGTTCGACGTCCCGGATCGGTGCGGTGGTGCGAGAAGGATGGGACAGGGCAGTCTGACCCCGCGGGTGGTGGTGTCAGATTCCGAGTCGGTGTTCCTCCTCCAGCTGGGTGATGCGCCTGGCCACGGTGTGGCCTGCTTCCAGGCGCCACTGCTCG
>NZ_AUBL01000089.1 GCF_000429225.1 Actinomyces dentalis DSM 19115 | reverse complement strand
TACCTGGCCCGTATCCGCCGCCAGCAGCAGACCCGCGAGTAGACCCGCCCTCAACGCAGACAAACCCCGAGGTCCACACGGAAGGGCATTCCGGGAGCGTCTGGAGAACTCCCCGGATGCGACACGACGATGACCCAACGCCCACTGAATCTTCGCGGGTCTCATCATGAGTTCGCCCTCATTTTGTCGCGGGAAGAGACTCTCCCCGAGTCCGGAGGGCTCCGTTCGCCCCACGTCCGGCCGGCCGGGCGCGCCCGGACGGTGCACAACATCGAGGTCGACACCACCCACGCCTACTACGTCGCCACCACCACCGGCACCTGGACCCTCGCCCACAACGGATGCACCTGGGACGAGAGCGCCGCCCGCTGGCGCGACACCGAAACCGGACAATTCACAACGGCTCCGAGCGATCCCAGTGGACTGGTTTCTAATGGTCGAATCAACTACAATGACATCGTTAAACTCGGCGAGGTCAATGGCGTGACAATCAAGGAAACCTGGGGGCAAGGAGGAAGAGTTAAGATCTATGCGAGCAGACCGGTGTCTTCGCACACGCATGGTGCACAGCCTGACCCCAACCTTCCGACAGGAAACTCTACCACCGGTCCGACAACAATGATTCGCGACAAGAGTACTCGATCGAATTACGCCACGTTCGGGAGATGGGTGAAGTTTGCCAGATATCCTAACGAATCTCATATTCCCACCGACAATTGGCCGTTCGAGAACAATCCTAGGAGCCAGTAGATCGTGTTCCGTTCACTTGACGACCTGACCGACCTTCCGTACATAGTATCGATTCGGCAGGAGGAGGAGATCATCAAGTTACTCATGAGCATGCCGCTCGATTATTTGCGACAAAATTATGAAGCATTCGACGACGCCGTGGATGTGCTGATGGTATCTCACATCGATGTGGGATACGCGCATGTCACCGAGGAGAATGAGGCGCTGTTCCTCGAGTTCTCAAGATGGTTGCCCGCGACGTACGAGGTGCTGGGCCACCCGAAACCGGCCTCGGACGGCATATTCGCTATGCGCTACGAGACGCTTCGACGGTGGAGAGAAGACGGGATCCCGCCTTCTGGTGAATAGATCTCCGAAAAGAGGGGGCGGCGTGACTGTGGTTGGGGGTGCTGTGGAGGAGGTCGGCCGTCTCGTGTGGGAGGCGGAGGCGGCCGACATCCCCCCGGTGAGCGGCGACGGTGCCGTGGGCGTGCTGGGGCGGTGGTTGGACGGCGCCGATGCCGGGCGGGCCGAGGACGCCCTTCTGGCCTCCTACCACCTGTACGACAAGGATCTGCTCGCGCTGGCCCCCGCCATCGCCCGGTGGGTGGGGGTGGGGCCGGTGTCCGCGCACGTCCGGCGCCTGCTGGGCATGGTCCCGGTCAAGGAGTTGCGTCCGGTGCTCGTGCCCGCCCTCGCCGCCCGCCTCCGGGAGGAGCCCGATCCCCACGGCCCCCTCCACAGCGCCTGCACCGACCTGCTGGAGCACCTGGGACTGGAGGACCAGACCCGCCTCCTGACCGACCCGGACTTCCACGGGTCCCGCACCCCGCCGCCCGAAGCTCCCGGAGAACCGGGCGACGACGGGCCTGGGCCGGCCGATGAGGGGGCGATCGCGCAGGCCGTGAGACGGTCCGCTCACTTCATGCGGCGGGCGGTCGTGGCGGCCGCGCCCCTGGCGGGGAACCCCGACGTCGTCGCCCTGATCGAAGGGTGGCTCGGCACCTGGGGCGGAGAGCACTATCTGGACTCCCTCCGGGCCGTCTACATGCTCCCCGACGACGATCTGCTCGCCCTCGTACCGGTTATCGTGCGGTGGGTCGACGTCGACCGCGTGGCCCCCCACCCCCGGCGGTTGTTGTGCATGCTCCCGATCAGCAGGCTCCGCCCGGTGCTTGTGCCCGCGGTCTTCTCCCAGCTGCGCGAGGACCCCGAGGTCGACGACCTCTCCTGGTGGTCGTACGCCGACCTCCTGGACGACATCGGCCTGAAGAACGAGGTCCGCCGCATCGCCGACCTCGCCCTGACCCACGAGGACCGTCTCGTGCGAGCCATGGGAAAAGAGATCGTCGAGGACCTCCTGCAGGATTAGGCGTCTCGCGGACCGGGTCGCGCCGGCGGGCTCTGGTCTACGATGCGGCCGGGCAGTTGGTGTCCGCCGGTGGCGGCGGCGCGGTGGAGACGCGATTCGTTTACGATGCGGCGGGGCGCAGGGTGCGCGAGGAGCGCGCCGACGGCGGTGTGCGCGTCTTCGCCTGGGGTGCGCTGGCGAGACTGGAGTCGGTGAGCATTGACGGCGCGCTGGAGAAGCGGCGCGTGTCGCTGCTGACCGATGCGCTGGGCGAACTGACAGCCGTCGACGGCGCGTACTCCTGGGCGGGCAACAACCCGGTGGGGATGAGCGACCCCTCGAGGCGCCACCCGCTAACCGACGCCGAGTTCGCCTCCTGGAGGGACTCCCACAGGACGGGTTTGGCGGCGGCCGGTGATCGGGTCGCCGCCTGCGACCCGGTCACCGGGGAGGCCCTGGCGCGCACGGTCACAGCCACCGCCCCCACCGGCCGCACCCAACGGGTGTACAGTTTTGAGGTCGACGGCCTCCAGGCCTACTACGTGCGCGCCGGCACCACCTTCATCGCCGTCCACAACGAATGCTCCGAACTCGCACGACAACTCCAACAACGCGCATCCTCCGGTGTGGACAGGGTTCAGGAGGTGATTCGGGAGACGGCGGAGAGCAGGAGCAAATCGTTCACCAGTCGGTATGGCTTGACTCAGAGCGAGGCCCTCGAGGCGGGGGAATAGTGGCTCGGGGAGAGATACAGAACAAGGGACGCGGAGCAGTGGGTGTTCAGGAGTGCGGACGGAGCCCGAGGATTCCGCATAGACCCCCCTTTTCGCTCGCCGGAGGCCATAAGCCTTGGGTTCCCCATGTACACCTCGAACACTATAACCCGTTGAAGGGTCACAGCATATGGAAGCTTATTCAGAGGGTGTTTTTGAAGACGTAGAGTGCGAGTGCGGCGGTGATGGTCTGTTCGAATGTGTGCAGGGGGCGGCGGTAGTCGGTGTGGAGGATTCTCCAGGACTTGATGTGGGCGATGGTGCGCTCTTTCGGCCC
>NZ_AUBL01000088.1 GCF_000429225.1 Actinomyces dentalis DSM 19115 | reverse complement strand
GTCAGGGAGCACCACGCACCTGTAGGTGCATTGAGCCTTTCTCGCCAGGAACGGCAGCCCAGGGGCGAGGATTGGCGCGGTGCCGCGGAAAGGAGGAGTGCGGAGCGGGGGCGGCGCGCACAGGGGCCGCACAGTCCAGTGCGGCCCCGGGTCCTCCCCTCCCGCACTAGACTGCACTCATGAATTGGCACCGCTTGTGTGACTGGATCCCGGCGATCCGAGGACGCCGCAAGGATAATGATCCGAACGGAGTCTTCTGCAAGAACGACATCGCTTCCGGGCATGATCACTCGGCGGCCGAGGCCCTGGAGGACATCGAGGCGGCTCGCGCCGCAAGGGCGGAGGTCTCCGCCGAGGGGAGCATCCCCTGGGATCGGGTCAGGGCCGACCTCGGCCTGATATGACACCGGATCGCGCGGCCCCGCGGCCGTGCGGCGGTTGTGCGGGCGGGCCGCCTCGGCCCCGCCCCCTCACCACACCCCGCGGTACAGGCCGCCGTCGTCGAGGTCGGGGGCGGTGCCGTGGACCTCGCCGCGCGCCAGGCAGGCGGCGCACAGCGGATAGATGTGGACGACGTCGTCGTCGGCGTCGATGATCTCGTCGACGCACGTGCGCACCTGCCCCAGCTCGTCGTCCTCCAGCCGCAGACTGAAGACGGACTCCTGTATCCGGTACCCCCAGCCCTCCAGGGCGGCGGCGAGCCGGGTGCGCCGGGAGTCGGCGGCGATGTCGTAGGCGAGAACGACGGTCAGCGCCATGACGCGCCGCTCCACCTGTAGTCGGGCTCGACAATGGCCCGACCGAGCAGTTGGGCCTGGTGGTGTATGTGGCGCCGCCAGGTGCCGGCGAAACCCGGCAGGGCGCCCTTGACCTGGCGCTGGAGCGTGGCCTCGTAACCGTCGACGAGCACCTTCTTGCCGTTCTTGTCCAGCCACACCCCCTCACCGTCGCCGGAAATGGTGGCGTGCTCGGGCCGCAGGCGCCGCGAGCGGAGCAGCGCCATGACGGTGCGGTCCACGAGCAGGGGGCGGAACTCCTCCATGAGGTCCAGCGACAGGCTGGGGCGCTTGTCCGTGGAGGCGTGCAGAACGCCGAGGAGGCGACGTCGGCGCCCCCGTCGCGCCGGCCGGTGCGGTGCAGAACGCTGACCTGGTGGTGCATCTTGGCCCGGACAATGGCTCGGGCGAGCGGCAGGCGGGCCCCGTCGTCGGCGGCGAAGGCGGCCTGGGTGAGCAGTCGGCGCGCGTTGGCGGTGTCGCGCGGGGCGGAGAGCTGTCCGAGGTAGCCGCCGTGCCGGGACAGGAAGATGACGTCGACGTCGTTGCGCAGGGCCCAGGAGCGGGCCCCGGCGGACAGCCCGACGGCGCCGGTGAGCACAATGCGGCTGACGGCCCTGCGGGGGATGGAGACGAGCGGGAGTTCGTCGGCGCCGCTGACGATCAGCCGCCCCTTGCTCACGTGGACGCGCGCGCCGTCGCGGCCGACGTAGACGACCTCGTCGGGGTTGGGGGCGCCCTTGATGTCATGGTGGGGGTCGACGGCCGGACGGGTGCGGGAGAAGTCGACTCCGAGGAAGCAGAAGCCCTCGTCGAAGGTGGTCATGGCGGTCTTCTCCTCGTTGAGGTTCAGCCCGTGGGCGGCGACGAGTGAGCCGAGCAGCTCGCGGGCGGCCAGCAGGTCGTCCCGGGCGGGGGCGCACACGACGATGTCGTCGGCGAAGCGGGCGTAGCCGTATCCGGCGTCGTTCAGGGCGTGGTCGGCGTCGTTCAGGACGAGGTTGGCCAGCAGCGGCGACAGGCAGGAGCCCTGGGCGATGCCGCGGCTGCGAGTGCGGCGCTCCCCGCGGGCGCGGCGGGGCCGGGCGATGAGGCGGATGAGGTCGATGGTGCGCGGGCAGCCGACGACGGGGGCGAGGACCGTCAGGGCGTCCTCGACGTCGAGGTTGGGGAAGTAGTCCTCGACGTCGGTGCGCAGGACGTGGCGGTAGCCGTCGTCGCGCAGGGTGGCGAGGTGGTGGACGGCGTCGTCGGCTCCGATGCCGGTGCGGTAGGCGAAGGAGCAGGGGGACATGATCCGGTCGGCGTCGTGCGCGATGGTGTTGACGACGGCGCGCTCGACGACGCGGTCGCGGATGGTGGGGATGTGCAGGACGCGGGTCTGACCGGGAGTGCGCTTGGGGATGTCGGCGCGCAGGAGCGGGGCGGGGAGGTAGGTGCCCTCGCGCAGGGAGGCGGACAGCTCGGCGAGGAAGCGGTCGAGGTCTCCGGCGATGAGGCGGGTCTGGCGCTGGAGGAGGCCGTCGCGGGCGTCCCTGACCAGGACCATCTGCCAGGCGCCGGCCAGGCCCTCGATCGAGCTGAGGCGTTCGAAGGGCGTGGCCGCGGCGGTGGCGGGAGGGGCGGTGGCCTCGGCGGGGTCGGCGAAGGCGGCGCGCAGCGGGTAGAAATTCTGGCCGAGGTACTGATCCGGGCGGGTGAATGCAGGGCCGTCGGTGCGACGGCGGCGATGGAAGGCGCGGGGTCGAGTGCTCGGGGCGTTCGGGGCGCCCGGGACATCCGGCTGTTCGCGGTGTCCGGCGGATTCCGAATTCATCTTCACTGCACTCCCCGACGAGTCAGTCAGTCGCGGGTCCTTTCGAATATTCGGAGGCGGCGCCGCACGGCGGTGTTCGAACATCTTCGAGCGCACAACGTTCCTCCGCCCTGGAAAGTCAGGATAGCAAACCCCCGCCTGCACGTCACGGACCCGGGTCGGATGCGAGTGTCGGGACGGCCCGTCATCAACGGCGCTTGCGCCGGCGCGACCAGTTCCGGGGCCGGGTCCGGGATCGGCCGCTCGCGGCCGTGTCGACCGTGCCGATCCCGGCGGAAGAGGTGTTGGGCGATTCGCCTCACCGATGTCTGCGGCGGGGCCGAGCTCCCGGCGGGAGAACCATATTGCGGCGCGCGGGGATGAGGTGGGGCGGCGGATTGCTGGGAGTTCCGGTCGCAGCGCCCCGCGACCGCGATCCCGATGCGCGCACGGAGGTACCCATCAACGACGCGATAGCGAACTGGTACAGCAATGGAGATGTGGTCTCAATGCACCTACAGGTGCGTGGTGCTCCCTGACGCCGACGCTGCCCCGGCCGCCCGCGGCGATCTGATGAGTCTCAATGCACCTACAGGT
>NZ_AUBL01000087.1 GCF_000429225.1 Actinomyces dentalis DSM 19115 | reverse complement strand
TGGGTCACGGTGATCTCCTCCAGAACGGTGGCGCCCAGGAGCCGCTTGACGACCTCCAGGCCGACGGCGCCGGCCTCCTCGGCGTCCTCGTCGTCCTCACTGGGAAGATCGTCCTCCAAGGACGCGGGCCCCGGGGCCGGCGCGCCGGAGGAGGACGGGGCCTCGCCGCGCGCGGCGGCCCGGGCGGCGGCCATTGCGGCGGCGACGCCGCCTCGGTTCCCGGGGCCGGCCCGATCTCCGCGATCGGTTGCGTCGGCTCCGCCGCCGCGGCCGGTCGTCTCAGTCCGATCGTCGCGGCCGCCGTCGACCCCGTCGCCGCGGCCGGCCCGACCGGGGGCGGCCGCGCGAGCGGGGCCTGCGCCGCGGCCGACGTCGGCGGGCGCCCAGGCATCCCCCGGGCCGTCGGCGTCGCCGGGCTCCTCGGGCAGGGGCACGCCGTCGGAGAAGGTCTGCGCGCCGGGCCCCGGGGGCCGGGACGAGGAGGCCCCGTCGGACGAGTCCGGCAGGGCGCGGAGGCGGTGAACGGTGGCCAGGGAACCGTCCTCCCGGAAGTCGCCCCGCGGCGCGGCGGGCGCGGATGGCGTAGCGGGGACGGCCGGGGCGCCGCGGTCGGCGGGCGGGGACTCCTCCCGGGCGCGCTCGGCGGCGGCCCCGGTCCGGCCGGAGTCGGCGGCCCCGCCCCGCGGCCCTCCCGCGGGCGGGGTCGGGGCGGCCGCGGGGTCCGGCGAGGCGGCCGACGGCGCAGCGGCATCGTCTCGTCGCGGCGGGGCGGGGGGCGCCGCCACGGGGCGAGCGCCCCCGACGCGGCGGGAGCGCCCGATGACGGCGACCTCCCCCCAGCCGTCCGCCTCGGGTGCGGCGGCGGACGGGGCGGACGGCACCGCCGCTGCGGCCGCCGGCGAGGAAGCGTGAACGAGTCCGCCCCGGCCCGGCGGCGCGAGCCCGACCGGTTCGGCGGTCCCCTGCGGCCCGCCCCGGCCCGGCGGCGCCGGGTCGGCCGACGCGGCGGACTCCACCGGGGCCGCGGCGCCTCGGGACGACTGGGGCAACTGGAGCGACTGGGACCGGGATAGTTCGGATGAACGGGGCGCCCGGGACGGCTGCGTGCGCGAAGCGGCCGTCGCCGCCGTCTCGGCGCGCGGCCCGTTCCGGTCGGAACGTCCGGCGGGCCCGCCCCAGCCGCCGCCGGCCCCATCAGGACCGCCGCCGGGACCGCCGCCCCGGCCACCGCCGCGACCGCCGGGGCCTCCGCCGAAACCACCGTCGGGGCCTCCGCTCGGATCGCCGCCGGACAGGATTCCGCGCGCCTGCAGCCGCAGCCCGAGGGCCTGGTGGATCGCCTCGGCCAGGATCGGGCCGTGCCCGCCGTTCTCGAAGGCGCCCACGAGCCCGGGCGAGGAGAAGATGACCTGGAAGACGCCGTCGGCGATGCCGCCCGGCTGCGCGTGCGGGCCCACGAGCGCCCAGGTCGCCCGGCGCGAGCGCTTGGCGGCCTCCAGGACCTCCTCCCAGCGCGTGCGGATCATCTCGGCGTCGGCCGCCGGGCCGGAGGCGGGCGTGCGGGCCCGCG
The DNA here is from genome assembly GCF_000429225.1 of Actinomyces dentalis DSM 19115. Lineage (GTDB taxonomy): Bacteria > Actinomycetota > Actinomycetes > Actinomycetales > Actinomycetaceae > Actinomyces > Actinomyces dentalis. The sequence continues at coordinate 1,970 of NZ_AUBL01000087.1, read as the reverse complement.
ATTCGGCCGCGGCCGTCGATACCGGCGCCGACTCCGCAGCCGGAGGGGCCTCCGCGTGGTGCCGCGTCCCCGTAGTGGCGTCGTACACCGGCTCCGCAGCCGGGGGGGCCTCCGGACCGACGGGTGCCGAGGCCGGCGTCGGCGCACCCGCTCCCCCGCGCCCGCCGGCGTCGGCCGCGCCCTGCGCACCGGCGCCCGCGCCATCGGCGACCCCGGTCCCCGGACCGTCGCCCTTTCCGGCCGCGTCCGCTCCCCCGCGTCCACCGGCGCCCGCACCGTCGGCCGCCCCCGGCGCGCCGGCGCCCGCCCGACGGGCGATCCGAGCAGCCATCGCCCGGCCGTCGCCGTCCTGCGCCCGCGCCTCCGGCGCCGTCGGATGCGGAGAGGGCTGCCGAGCCGGGGACGCGCCCGCCCGCGCCCCCGGCGCCGACGGCCGGGCGGCCCCCGACCGGTCCGGAACGAGCAGACGGGCCATGAGCAGCTCGAGCTGAAGGCGCGGGGACGTCGCCCCCACCATCTGGGTCAGCGCCTGAGCCGTCATATCGGCGAAGCGGGACAGGGCCCCCGAACCGATCGCGCGGGCCTGGACCTCCATGCGCTCCAGCTCGTCGGCGGGCATGGACCCCAGCGCCGGCCCGGCCTCCGCGCCCGCGAGCGCGATGACGAGCAGGTCCCGCAGCCGCTGGAGCAGGTCCTCGACGAAGCGCCGCGGGTCGTGCCCGGAGGAGATGACGCGGTCGATGACGCGGAAGACGCCGGCGCCGTCGGCCGCAGCGATCGCGTCCACGCACTGGTCGAGCATGGTGGTGTCGGTGTAGCCCAGGAGCGCGACGGCGCGGGCGTAGTCGACCTCGCCGTCGACCGCCCCGCCGATGAGCTGGTCCATGACGGACAGGGTGTCGCGCACGGACCCGCCGCCGGCGCGCACCACGAGCGGGAAGACGCCGGGGCCGACGGCGACGTCCTCGGAGCCGCACAGGCGGGCGAGGTAGGCCTCGAGCACGTCGGGCGGGACGAGGCGGAAGGGGTAGTGGTGGGTGCGCGAGCGGATGGTGCCGATGACCTTCTCCGGCTCGGTGGTGGCGAAGATGAATTTCACGTGCGCCGGCGGCTCCTCGACGAGCTTGAGCAGGGCGTTGAAGCCCTGCGGGGTGACCATGTGGGCCTCGTCGAGGATGAAGATCTTGTAGCGGTCGCGGGCGGGGGCGAAGGAGGCGCGCTCGCGCAGGTCGCGGGCGTCGTCGACGCCGTTGTGGGAGGCGGCGTCGATCTCGACGACGTCGAGGCTGCCGGGCCCGCCGGTGGCCAGGTCCCGGCAGCTGGGGCACTCCCCGCAGGGGGTGTCGGTGGGGAAGCGCTCGCAGTTCAGGCAGCGGGCCAGGATGCGGGCGCTGGTGGTCTTGCCGCAGCCGCGCGGGCCGGAGAAGAGGTAGGCGTGGGTGACGCGGTCGCCGCGCAGCGCCGCCATGAGCGGGACCGTCACGTGGTCCTGCCCGATGACGTCCTGGAACGTGTCGGGTCGGTAGCGGCGGTACAGGGCGGTGGTCACAGTCCGACTCTAAACGGAGCCGCCGACGCAATGCGACGCCTCTCCGCCCCTTCTTCTCCTCAGCACCCATCGGAGCGGCCGGGCGGGACCGGGCTCCCGGGCGAGTGGGCGAACTCAAGGCCCGGGCCCGCCCCCGGTACGCCGACGCCGACCCCGACCGAATCAACCCCCGCCTCTGACCGAACCCGCTTACACAGAAACATTGACAGGCTCCCCCGTGGAGCTCCCGCCCGACGACGACTCCCCCGGCCCCCGGCGGCCACCTCGAGTCCGCGGGAGGTTGCGCCGGATCGTCTGCTACGCCTCTTTCCTTCTGCTACGCCCTTTCACCCTTCACTGAGCCTTTCTCACCAGGGTTCGTGTCAGGAATCGTGCCAGAGGGTGATGATGACGAGGGCGGCGGCCATGATCGTGGTGATGG
>NZ_AUBL01000086.1 GCF_000429225.1 Actinomyces dentalis DSM 19115 | reverse complement strand
GGTGCCTGCTCGGGCTCGTCCTGGCCGAACTGGCCGCCGGCGCGCTGCCCCTGGGCAGCCGGGGCACGCGGGGGCTGGGGCAGGTGGAGGTCACCGGGATCAGGGTCGAGGGCGGCCCGAGCCTCGGCGTCGAGGACTGGGAGCTCGCGGCGCCGTCGCAGGACGGCGGAGCCGGGGCCGGCCTCGCCGGGCAGATCCTCGACCGTCTCCGGAGCGTGAATAAGGGCATTGCCGCGAGCCCCGGCGCGGGCGACAATTGGACCGGGTGGTCCTCCTACCTGTGCGACCCTGAGGAGGTGCGCGATGAGTGATCGGTTCTCAATGCCGGATCTGAAGCCGGCGGTGTGGACGACCGATATCGCCCCGGACGAGGACCTCGGGGCGGCCCTGGGCCGGGTCGGGCGCCTGGGCGCGAACGTCCGGGGCATCGCCTACACGACGGCGGGGGCGCGTGCGCTCCGGTCGGTCTGCGACGGGGTCCTGCGCGCAACGGACGGCGAGGTGCGGCGCGAGACCGTGTACGAGCTGCGGCTGTGGTCGGTGATCGCGAAGGATGGGGGCGGGGGCGACGGCGTGCTGGCGCGCGAGCTGCGGTGGCTCAACGGCACCGGGTCGGCGGAGGTCGCCGTCCTCAGGGCCGACGGCGTCGAAGACGGGGCTGCGACCGGGGCGGAGGACTGCTGGTACCGGCCCAACGCCTATCTGCAGCACAGTGACAGCGAGAGGGACCCGCGCAAGATGCCCGCGATGGAGAGCATCGAGGTCTTCATCATCGAGGACGAGTACGGCAATACGGTGTTCGTCGACGAGCTCATGACGGGAGAATGGAAACGCAATGGTTGAGTTCGAACCCTTCCACTCCGCGGTCAACCGGATCCCGGTGCTGCGGGACAAGGCGCAGGGTCTGGCCGAGGACGGGATGCTGCCGGAGGATCTCTTCGCCACCGGCAAGGCCCCGGGGCACGACCACCTGGAGCCCGAGAAACTGTCGGGTTCGATCGATCTGGAGATGATCTTGAGAACGCCGCTCGTCTTCGGCGAGCAGACCGTCGAGCACGAAGGCGGCAAGGAGCGTCATTTCATCGACCTTCCGATGAACGACGACGGCGGTCTCGTCGTGCCCCCCACCATGATCAAGGGCATGATCTCGCGCGCCTACGAGACGCTCACCTGCTCGCGCTTCCGCGTCTTCGGGGACACCGAGGACCGGGAGGGGCAGCGCCGTCCGAAGAGCAAGCACTCCGACCGCCTGACCTACCGCGGCGACCCCGCCAGCGCGCTGCAGCTCGTCCCGTTGCGCCTCGAGAAGAAGAATTCCGACGGCGGTTTCACGGCCGCCCTCCTCCAGGGCGACACCATGGTGACGACCGATTACCGTGAGAACGGGATCACCTATCCCACCATGCGGGCGGCCAGTTTGCAAGCCGGAATGCGAGGGCATGCGAAGCTCTGCCTGCAGGGGGGACTCGAAAGGCTCGAGAGGATGACGCCCCACCTCGAGGAGATCCGCTGCCACATGACGCTGTGCCTTCACGGCGACCGCGGCCGGGGCGCCCGCTACGCCTACTGGCAGGTGACTCACATCCAGGACAACAGCGGCAATTTCGTCGAGGCGTTCCGGATCAACGACTCGGTGACCACGATCGAGGACATGGACAATGTCCCCGGATACGTCTACCGGAGCACCGCCGAGGGGGATTCCCCCTCGAAACTGTTCCCTCGCAAGCACGACGAGAGGGTCTTCTTCGACGTATCTCGCAGCGGGCCGGAGCGAGTCACTGTCAGTAAGGACGTGCTCAGGGACTACCGCATTGTGGTCGACAGCTACATCGCCTATCGCGAGGAGGAGGAGAGGCTCAATCTCCCGCTGGACAAGAGGCACCGCCCCAACCGCGCCACCGCCGAGGCCCGTGACGGGGAGGGTGCGCCCGCCGATCTCAAGAAGGACGATCTCGCCTACGCGGTCGTCGAGCGGAATCGCGACGGATCGCACGCCGTCCGCCAGCTCCTCCCGGTCATGATCGGCCGGCGCGCCTACCGGGTCAGCCCGCGTGATCTCGCCGAGCTCCAGGGGATCCTCCCGGTGTCGGATCGCGACGGGGCCACCGCCGCCGACCGGCTCTTCGGCTACGTCGTCCCCGAAGCCGAGGACGGGGCCAGAAGAGGGGACGTCTCGTCTCGAGGACGGTTGATCTTCGGGGCGGTCGACGCCTCACGGGCGAAGATCGGACGCAAGGAGAAGACCCTCTCCCCGCTGCTCCAGCCCAAGACGACATCGGCCCGGCGATTCCTCACCGATTCGGAGGGCAGGACGCCGACCGACGAGAAGGGCGCGCCGCTCGCGCGGGGCGAGCACTTCGCCTCCGGCCAGTTCCTGGGCGCCGCCGCCTACCCCGTGCACCGCACGCTCGTGGAACGCAAGAATCTCGACGACTCGGGATTCCCGAGACGGGCGCAGGATGAAGTCGTCCTCGCCGGCCGGAAGCAGGACAATATCGGGGTGAGACTCACCGCCAGATCCTGGGTGAAGATCGGCAGCAGGCTCCGGTGCAGGGTGTCGTTCTCGAATCTGAGCAGGAACGAGTTGACGGCCCTCGTCTGGGTGCTCACCCCGAAGAACCTGGTCCCACCCCGGGAGCGCAATGACGACCCGCGAACGGTCGGATTCCTGCAAATGGGTCTGGGGAAGCCGCTCGGACTGGGCGCGCTCGAGGTGCGCATCGCCGAGGGCGGCCTGCACGTGATCAGCGGGAAGGACCTCGGTGCGGCGTACGAGGACCTGAGCGGATGTCTCGGGGAGAGCGAGTCCCGGGCCCAGGTGTCGGAGTACTCGTTCGCCGAGGACGTCAGGGCCGAGCTCGAGCGCCAGCCGTGGGTCCAGGCCCTGCAGCGCGCGGCGTTCGGCTACACCGACGGCAAGGAAGTCCGCTACATGTCGCTGGAGGAAAACAAGGCGAACAATCAGACGGACTTCAAGACCGGGAAGCCCAAGGAGCGCCGCGGCCTCTCCCCTCAGGACCTGCACGGCGACGGCTCGCACAGGTGCACTCATATCCCGCCCGATGAGAAACGGGCCCCGCGTTCCCAGGGTCCCCGCCCCCGGTACCGCAGAGGGCGCTGAGACACGATGCCGAATCGAAGCGAACAGCGCAACCAATTCAAACGCAGAACCGATTGGATCGTCAGAATCCCTTTGTTCTTCGCCTGCATCGCCACCGCAATGCTCGCACTTCTTGATTCGGTCGGGGTGCGGGGCGGTCTCGGCGGGGGTGGTCGGAGCCGAACCGGCTGGTGCTGGAGGTGCTGCTGCGGCTGGTGGGGCGGTATAGCGAACGGGATGTCATGTTACATGTTTGCAGTAAGGCACTCCAACGCCGACCTTTCGGCATGACGTCGTTGAAAGTTGGCGCGCGGAGGGCTCGAAGGGCCGTCGGTGGCGCTTGGCGTGATTCCGCCACTATGTGCTACTCTGGGCTCGGTGCTGGCCGGTCCGGAGGGGTGCTCCCGGGGCCGGTGGCGCTCCGGGCCCTCGAAGTGGCGTCATACCGCCGCTCCCGAGGGCAGGGGTCAGGGAGCACCACGCACCTGTAGGTGCATT
>NZ_AUBL01000085.1 GCF_000429225.1 Actinomyces dentalis DSM 19115 | reverse complement strand
AATGCACCTACAGGTGCGTGGTGCTCCCTGACCCCTGCCCTCGGGAGCGGCGGTATGACGCCACTTCGAGGGCCCGGAGCGCCACCGGCCCCGGGAGCACCCCTCCGGACCGGCCAGCACCGAGCCCAGAGTAGCACATAGTGGCGGAATCACGCCAAGCGCCACCGACGGCCCTTCGAGCCCTCCGCGCGCCAACTTTCAACGACGTCATGCCGAAAGGTCGGCGTTGGAGTGCCTTACTGCAAACATGTAACATGACATCCCGTTCGCTATACCGCCCCACCAGCCGCAGCAGCACCTCCAGCACCAGCCGGTTCGGCTCCGACCACCCCCGCCGAGACCGCCCCGCACCCCGACCGAATCAAGAAGTGCGAGCATTGCGGTGGCGATGCAGGCGAAGAACAAAGGGATTCTGACGATCCAATCGGTTCTGCGTTTGAATTGGTTGCGCTGTTCGCTTCGATTCGGCATCGTGTCTCAGCGCCCTCTGCGGTACCGGGGGCGGGGACCCTGGGAACGCGGGGCCCGTTTCTCATCGGGCGGGATATGAGTGCACCTGTGCGAGCCGTCGCCGTGCAGGTCCTGAGGGGAGAGGCCGCGGCGCTCCTTGGGCTTCCCGGTCTTGAAGTCCGTCTGATTGTTCGCCTTGTTTTCCTCCAGCGACATGTAGCGGACTTCCTTGCCGTCGGTGTAGCCGAACGCCGCGCGCTGCAGGGCCTGGACCCACGGCTGGCGCTCGAGCTCGGCCCTGACGTCCTCGGCGAACGAGTACTCCGACACCTGGGCCCGGGACTCGCTCTCCCCGAGACATCCGCTCAGGTCCTCGTACGCCGCACCGAGGTCCTTCCCGCTGATCACGTGCAGGCCGCCCTCGGCGATGCGCACCTCGAGCGCGCCCAGTCCGAGCGGCTTCCCCAGACCCATTTGCAGGAATCCGACCGTTCGCGGGTCGTCATTGCGCTCCCGGGGTGGGACCAGGTTCTTCGGGGTGAGCACCCAGACGAGGGCCGTCAACTCGTTCCTGCTCAGATTCGAGAACGACACCCTGCACCGGAGCCTGCTGCCGATCTTCACCCAGGATCTGGCGGTGAGTCTCACCCCGATATTGTCCTGCTTCCGGCCGGCGAGGACGACTTCATCCTGCGCCCGTCTCGGGAATCCCGAGTCGTCGAGATTCTTGCGTTCCACGAGCGTGCGGTGCACGGGGTAGGCGGCGGCGCCCAGGAACTGGCCGGAGGCGAAGTGCTCGCCCCGCGCGAGCGGCGCGCCCTTCTCGTCGGTCGGCGTCCTGCCCTCCGAATCGGTGAGGAATCGCCGGGCCGATGTCGTCTTGGGCTGGAGCAGCGGGGAGAGGGTCTTCTCCTTGCGTCCGATCTTCGCCCGTGAGGCGTCGACCGCCCCGAAGATCAACCGTCCTCGAGACGAGACGTCCCCTCTTCTGGCCCCGTCCTCGGCTTCGGGGACGACGTAGCCGAAGAGCCGGTCGGCGGCGGTGGCCCCGTCGCGATCCGACACCGGGAGGATCCCCTGGAGCTCGGCGAGATCACGCGGGCTGACCCGGTAGGCGCGCCGGCCGATCATGACCGGGAGGAGCTGGCGGACGGCGTGCGATCCGTCGCGATTCCGCTCGACGACCGCGTAGGCGAGATCGTCCTTCTTGAGATCGGCGGGCGCACCCTCCCCGTCACGGGCCTCGGCGGTGGCGCGGTTGGGGCGGTGCCTCTTGTCCAGCGGGAGATTGAGCCTCTCCTCCTCCTCGCGATAGGCGATGTAGCTGTCGACCACAATGCGGTAGTCCCTGAGCACGTCCTTACTGACAGTGACTCGCTCCGGCCCGCTGCGAGATACGTCGAAGAAGACCCTCTCGTCGTGCTTGCGAGGGAACAGTTTCGAGGGGGAATCCCCCTCGGCGGTGCTCCGGTAGACGTATCCGGGGACATTGTCCATGTCCTCGATCGTGGTCACCGAGTCGTTGATCCGGAACGCCTCGACGAAATTGCCGCTGTTGTCCTGGATGTGAGTCACCTGCCAGTAGGCGTAGCGGGCGCCCCGGCCGCGGTCGCCGTGAAGGCACAGCGTCATGTGGCAGCGGATCTCCTCGAGGTGGGGCGTCATCCTCTCGAGCCTTTCGAGTCCCCCCTGCAGGCAGAGCTTCGCATGCCCTCGCATTCCGGCTTGCAAACTGGCCGCCCGCATGGTGGGATAGGTGATCCCGTTCTCACGGTAATCGGTCGTCACCATGGTGTCGCCCTGGAGGAGGGCGGCCGTGAAACCGCCGTCGGAATTCTTCTTCTCGAGGCGCAACGGGACGAGCTGCAGCGCGCTGGCGGGGTCGCCGCGGTAGGTCAGGCGGTCGGAGTGCTTGCTCTTCGGACGGCGCTGCCCCTCCCGGTCCTCGGTGTCCCCGAAGACGCGGAAGCGCGAGCAGGTGAGCGTCTCGTAGGCGCGCGAGATCATGCCCTTGATCATGGTGGGGGGCACGACGAGACCGCCGTCGTCGTTCATCGGAAGGTCGATGAAATGACGCTCCTTGCCGCCTTCGTGCTCGACGGTCTGCTCGCCGAAGACGAGCGGCGTTCTCAAGATCATCTCCAGATCGATCGAACCCGACAGTTTCTCGGGCTCCAGGTGGTCGTGCCCCGGGGCCTTGCCGGTGGCGAAGAGATCCTCCGGCAGCATCCCGTCCTCGGCCAGACCCTGCGCCTTGTCCCGCAGCACCGGGATCCGGTTGACCGCGGAGTGGAAGGGTTCGAACTCAACCATTGCGTTTCCATTCTCCCGTCATGAGCTCGTCGACGAACACCGTATTGCCGTACTCGTCCTCGATGATGAAGACCTCGATGCTCTCCATCGCGGGCATCTTGCGCGGGTCCCTCTCGCTGTCACTGTGCTGCAGATAGGCGTTGGGCCGGTACCAGCAGTCCTCCGCCCCGGTCGCAGCCCCGTCTTCGACGCCGTCGGCCCTGAGGACGGCGACCTCCGCCGACCCGGTGCCGTTGAGCCACCGCAGCTCGCGCGCCAGCACGCCGTCGCCCCCGCCCCCATCCTTCGCGATCACCGACCACAGCCGCAGCTCGTACACGGTCTCGCGCCGCACCTCGCCGTCCGTTGCGCGCAGGACCCCGTCGCAGACCGACCGGAGCGCACGCGCCCCCGCCGTCGTGTAGGCGATGCCCCGGACGTTCGCGCCCAGGCGCCCGACCCGGCCCAGGGCCGCCCCGAGGTCCTCGTCCGGGGCGATATCGGTCGTCCACACCGCCGGCTTCAGATCCGGCATTGAGAACCGATCACTCATCGCGCACCTCCTCAGGGTCGCACAGGTAGGAGGACCACCCGGTCCAATTGTCGCCCGCGCCGGGGCTCGCGGCAATGCCCTTATTCACGCTCCGGAGACGGTCGAGGATCTGCCCGGCGAGGCCGGCCCCGGCTCCGCCGTCCTGCGACGGCGCCGCGAGCTCCCAGTCCTCGACGCCGAGGCTCGGGCCGCCCTCGACCCTGATCCCGGTGACCTCCACCTGCCCCAGCCCCCGCGTGCCCCGGCTGCCCAGGGGCAGCGCGCCGGCGGCCAGTTCGGCCAGGACGAGCCCGAGCAGGCACCAGGCCGCCCTGCGGCGATTGACGTCCGCCCGCGGGGAGAACGAGCCCGGATTCAGCTCCAGCGTCAGCTCCCCCCACTGCGCGTCGTGGACCTCCTCGCCGTACAGGGCCCCGCCCGCGACGCCGCCGGTCCACCGGTCGCCCGCGTTGTGGGGGATGAGCCTGGAACTGCTCGGGACGGCGAGGGTGTCCAGGACCGTCAGGGCGCCGTGCTGCTCGGTGGA
>NZ_AUBL01000084.1 GCF_000429225.1 Actinomyces dentalis DSM 19115 | reverse complement strand
GAGCGGATGCTGGTCGACTACGCGGCCGCGGTCGGACTGCGCCCCTGGGAGGACTCCTTCTACCGCCCGCCCTTCCACCTGATCACCAGCCTCCGACTCGGCCGCGACCGATTCCAGCGCACCCTCGCCCAGGTGCGAACCGAAATGAAACTGGACGAGTGAGCTGGACGGGTAGACTGACCTCACCAGACGTATCGGGCTCGGGACTCCCGGGGTGATCATTGTCGAAGAATGATTTTGAGAGGTGCTTTCAGCATGAAGGCGAGCATTCGCGGACGAATCGATCTGGCTCTGCCGGCGACTGTGACGAGTTTCGAATTGATCGGTGATCGTACTCCGTTTATGAGAACCGATGTCATGACTCTTGAGATCCGAGGTCCCTTCGTGGGGAGACGGGGAGACCAGTCGCTGTGGGACGAGATCGAGCCGGAAGCCCTCGCCTCTCTCCTGAAGGGCTTCGAGGGGCAGGACCTGCTCGCGGTGGAATCCGATCCCGGCTGGCTGCACCTCGACTTCACGGACGGCTGGATCCGCGTGGTGGCGGCCACCACCTACCGTTCATGGGAGTCCTGGGTGATGACTCTTCCCAAGATCACATGGCGGGGCGGTATGGATGGCAAGGGTCCGGACAAGGACTGGAAGGTCGATGGAAAGTGAGCGTCGATCTGATAAGATCACCGCGCCGGACTCATTGAGGAGGAGGAGAAGGACGATGACAGAATTGATTCCCCTGTCGCCATTCGCCAGCATTCCGGGTCGCAGATGGACTGCGCCGCCCTTGAGTCCGGACAAGTATGATCCGGATACACTCGAACGTCTCATGCGGTATCTGGAATGCTCTCCAATGATTCTTCCCTGGATGGAATGCACCGAAGATCTCATTGGAGGGAAGTTCAAAGTTCTCGGCGGGTCCGCGACCATGAGTGACGGGAAGTACTTCTGGCGCTACGAGGCGGGCATGTATCTCAGGCACTACCCGATTCGGGTGCCCGATGAGGCGATCACCTATTTCAAATCGCGACATTGGAATCCTCCCGAATTCACTTCGGCGGAGATCGCGGAACTCGAGAGAGTTCTGATCTCCATGTTCGAGTATTGACATGAATTGGAGTCGATTTGATGTCGACGGCATGCAAGATAAGATCGGAGTATTGGGGTCGGACCTCGTGACGGAGATGTCATTACAGGATTTCCCAACCAATAGTCGCCACTCAAGGCCGCATGGGGGGCGTTCTCAGAAACTAGTTCTTATCTGCAGCTTCTTCGCTTGGAGGGGATTGATGTGAGGTTCTTCCGTCGGCGTAAATACAGTCGAGTCGGAGAGGCGATTGTTGAGATCGCCGAACGTTACCGCGAGCGCTTGGGTCCTCAAGTCACGGATTTCATCGAGGTCGATTGCCGCCACGGCGAGGAAGGGATCGCGTTCGAACTCCTCATCGAAATGCTGTACGAGGAGGAGATCGAGTCCCCGCCCGATGAGCGGCGGGTCCTGCAAGAACTGGGGGAGCAGATGGAGATTCCCGAGGAGAACATGTTCTTCTGGCCAGAGCCGATCAAACGGTCGGCACAGGAATCATAGGTCTACTTTCAGCAGCGAGAGTCGGGGCATCTCATCTGGAATCAGAGGGGGTTGGTGTAATGAACGTATTTTCTCTGGACCGGAGAATCAAGTTCTTCTTCCTCAGGCACCGGTCGTGCGGATTAAAACTCCCGAACGGATGGTTCGGCCGTCCGTACGACAACGGTCTGTCATTGGTCGAGGCCGAAGTCCACGACGATGCACTAATCATCGAGCCGGATCACCCTCTGCGTCTTATTTTCCATGGCATTCCAACCCTGGGATCGAAGGCGGACGGACTCCATCTGACCGATTTTAACGCACTCGTGTTCGAATGGAAGGAAGTCGGCGGCGATCAACGCCCACATCGCGAAATATACACCTCGGGTGAGGTGCACCTTGTTGTTCAGTGAGTCTTTCCCGCCGGGATTCGTGTCGAAGTTCAAGCATTTCAAGGATCTTCGTCGCTTCACCTCGGGCCCCGCCGCCATCACCATGATCGTGACCGCACAGCGGGAAAATCGTTCGGGCAGAGGGAGACGCCCCGCTCCGGACCACATGGCAGGACGGCATGAACGGCCATGGTCAGGACGCGATCTGGAAGACTGGTGGCCCACGAGCGCCTGTCGGCTGAGGACCTCTCACCGGCACCATTGTCCATCTGCTCCCCCTTACTCCATTAGTATTCATGAGAGAGGCTCACCGATATGAGATTCCTCCTGCGACGTTGGCGCGAGTGGATCGGACGCGCCGTCCGCGATATCATCGAGTACTGCCGGGACCGCTGGGACCCGCGTATCGATGTGTCGGCGGGCGGACGGGCCTCCCTGCTGTCCGCCTCGGAAACCATGAGGCTTCTCCGCGGTCTCGACGATCCGGATCCGGATTATGCGGAGGCGCCCGTGAACCTCCGTCACCGCACCGAGCACAAGCGCTTCAAGCTCCTTGTCGATGCCATTGACGAGGAGTTCTCCTGCTCCTGCGAGCATGACGACCATATGGAGGATTCCACCGAGCTGGGTCGGATTGTGATCCCTGAGACCGTCCTCGACAGCCCGGCCCGGATCGTGATATCCATCAGCGACTTCGGCAGAATGGCCATCGTCGCACTCGAGAATCCCGCGGCGTGGAGCGATGCGGAGACGGCGGAGTTGATGGCGGACTCTGACAGGACCCGCATTGAGAACGCCCTCGGACGCCTCGGCTACATTCATATCAGCGAGGATCCGTTGGACGACCCGTACGACGGCGAGTTCGACTGGCCGTCCACGTGGAGGGACAGATTCTTCGAATACATCTGAAGCGGTTCTCGCACGAACCCACCGGGATCATCCCCGTGGTATGCTTCACGATGACGGCCCACTCCCCCTGAGGAATGACAATGGATGACTCGACGACCAGCGCTTTTTCAGGAGAGCCCGGAGACTGGTCGGACCTCAACATCTCCTGGAACCGGGTCGCCCTTCTGCGCGACATGGGTCAGGCGGAGCGCGCGCTCGCCGAGGCCGGGCGAGTGTGCGCCGCCTTCCCCGACATCGCCCTGGTGCACCTCTTGTTGGCGATCTGCCTGTGCGATGTCGGCAGGGTGGACGAGGCCCGCGAAGAGGGATTCGAGGCTCTGCGACTTGATCCGAACGAGGTTCAGACGCTGCGCCTGTGCGCTCAGCTTGCCCGGACGCCCGTGGAGAGCCGGGATCTGCTGCGACGGGCCGTCGGGCTCGATCCGCACGACGGGCGGACCCTCGCCGACCTCGCCGTGGCCGAGCAGCAGACGGGACTCCCTTTTCGACGCTGGCGGGAACTGGAACGACTGGCGCTCGAGGCGGCGCCGGAGGACCCCGACGTCCTTATGGCCGTAGCGCGCCTGGAGGGCTGGATCAGCACCCGGAAGGGTCAGAAATTTCTGCGCAGGGCGCTGGCCCTCGACCCGAATAATCCGAATGCCCTGTCGGACCTGTCCTGGATGGCCACATCCGTAAGACAGATCCACGAGGCGGGCGAGGCCCTGAGCGCGGCGCTGGCCGTATCCCCGACGAACCCCGTCCTCAATAGGGCGGCCGATTCCCTCATTCTCCGGATCCACCGCTCGGTAGTGCCTTTCAGCATTATGGCCGAGGCAATCACCGCCGTGATGTCCCGCTCTCTCGGGTACGATCCGGAATTGAACACCAAAGCGATATTCCTGTCATCCTGGGGGATGTTCGGAATGGTCATGGCCATAATTTCAGTCCCCACGCTCCTCGGTCTTGGCCCGCGGACGGCGATGTTCATGAGAGCGTTCTACGGCAACCGCCCGGTAGAACGCGCTCTCATGCGCACGACCCTGATCCTGGTGCCCATTCAGCTGGGTGTCATCCTCGCCACGGGGGACCTCGATGCGATCGGGACGTCCGCGGCCCTCTCACTGGTCATCACCACCAGTGTATTCGCATATCAGAAGCATACGGTCAAACGGAGGCGGGCGCGCGAACCCGCGGTCGGAGGAGTCGCTGACGCCACCTAAGGAGATCGAATTATGAAAGTGGATGAGGTCGCCGACTTCCTCGTCAAGGAGGGTGTGCGCCCCAGGTTCTTCGCCATCAATACGGTCGCCGCCGACTACGCCGCAGTTCTATACCAAGAGGGTCCCGCCCGGTGGGTCGTGTTCTACGCGGAGCGCGGAGATCGTATCGGTGAAAAGGTCTATGATTCGGAGGACGCCGCCTGTCAAGCACTGATTAAAGAGGCTCGTTTCCTGGAGCAGGATATGAGGGAGTACGAATCCAGGCCGCGCAGGCCGCATCCCGTGACGCCGAAGCAGAAGCCGGTCAAGGAGGGTCCCGACTTCATCGTGGACTCCACGGGCACGATCACGCCGACGCGGTGACAAGCCCTGAAGATCCTCGCGACGATCGCGCCCGCCCTGGTTGCACAGCGGTTCGCATGGGTTGTACACTGCGAACGATTCTCGTAACCGCATCCACTCGTGGACGATTGGGATAAGGGATGGTCGGCTGTGTTCGATGGTCGTATCTACGGTTTAGGCGGCAGGGGGCTGTCCGTTCGTCTGGCGCGCGCTAAGGGTCTCGGGCTATTTCGTCGCGGCCGCCCCGCCGGCCCTCGACCCCGAGCACTTCCCGGGGTTCAGGCAGTTCTACGTGCTCGGCCCGCAGACGGGGCGC
>NZ_AUBL01000083.1 GCF_000429225.1 Actinomyces dentalis DSM 19115 | reverse complement strand
CCTGTTGGTGCGATGCGGGGTGCGCTCGTAGCGCCCCGCGCCGATCACGGCGGCGGCCTCGGCGTCGACCAGATCCTGCAGCCCGGCCTGGAGCAGGCGGCGGAAGACGTCATCGTGAGCCAGATCCGGGTCGGCAAGGACTTCCCGGATCAGCGTGGACACGGCAGACTGGTTCGTGGCGGGCATCGTGGGTGCACTCCTTGTGAATCTGGCTGAGGAACAGGGCTCCCACGATGCCCGCCGCCCGTGCCGACGACCCCGGGCGGAAGCCCCGCGGGAATTGCCACCACACTAAGAGACGCACCCCAGATTTGGACACCGTGCGCGGGTCCGGTGTCTGATTCGGGCCCGGTGTCGGGTCATGGAGAGGGTCCTGGGCCGGGGGCTTCGGGGTGCTGAACCGCATGTGCGCGGCCCGATCCCCGGATTGGCGCGACGAGCCGGGCTCCACAGGCGGGGCTCCGCGCCACCTGTCCACAGGGCTCGGGCGGGGACGTTGCCATCCTCTCCCCGGTGCGTGGCAATAGGCCCATGCATGACGACCTTCTCGCCCTCGTCCGCGGCTGCTACGGCGCCGTGCGCATCCGCGACCTCGAACTGACCCGCACCCAACGACGCCATATCGCCGCCCTCGTCGAAGCAGGGGAGCTCACCGCCCACGAGCACGGCGTCATCAGCATCCCGGGCACCGACCGCGCCCTCGTCCTGGCCCGTATCCACGGCGGACTGCTCACCTGTCAGGCCGCTATGCGCCACTACGGCCTGCCGGTGGCACGAGGACGCGAGCAGATCCACCTCGTCGTTCCGAATGGCGGGCAACTCGCAGCCCTGGGGCGCGAGGTCCTCCACCCCGACAGAAATCAGCCCCGACCGTCGCCCACATCTTCTCCAGTGCAGCCGCTTCCCGAGGCCCTGGCGCGCTTCCTGCGCTGCCACGTCCAGGACGACTCCCCGCTCATCGCCCTTGACGCCGCCCTTCACGACGAGCGGGTCACGGCCGAGCAGGTCCGCGCACTGCTGCGCGGCCCCGGCTCGGCCCGGGCGCTCGCCCGACTCGAGCGCGCAAGCGACCGGGCGCGCTCCCCCCTGGAGACGCTGGCGCGCATGGATCTCGAAGCCGCGGGTCTGAGCTTCGAGGACGGGGTGGACATCGAGGGCGTCGGCGAGGTGGACCTGGTGGTCGAGGGGTGGATCGTCGTGGAGCTCGACGGCTACACCTACCACTGCGACGAGCACCAATTCGCCCTCGACCGGTGGCGCGACCGCCAGCTCATCGCCCGCGGCTACCTGCCCCTGCGCTTCACGCGGAAGGAGGTCTGCGCCCACCAGGTCGTTCCGGATGTCTTGAAGGCCCTCGATCGTTGGGGGTCTCGTCGCGGGTGCGGCGGCGGGCCTGGATCCACGGGAAAATGAGGATTGTGCCCCGCCCGGGAATCGCCCCGATGGGCCGGGGGCCGTGTGGAGTGAGCGGCTCCTCAGGCGGCGTGGAAGCGCTTGTTCGCGCCCTGGCGGGTCATGCCCAGCACGCCCCCGATCGCCTGCCACGACAGGCCGGCATCGCGCGCGGCCATCACGGCCTTATCGAGCGCGCGCTCGGCGGCGCGAAGGCGCATCTGCGCGACCGCGATTCTCGCGAGGACGGGATCATCGACCGTGGCCGCGGGATCCGGGCCGACCCCGCCGTTGGCGTTCTCGATCTCGTCGAGCATCTCCTCGGCGGTCCTCATATTCCTACTTCCTCCTCAAGAACTTCTTGCGCGCGGGCATGGCATGGAAGACGAAGCCATCATCGCTGACGCCGACCTCGAGCAGACGACCGGACCGAGAGGGGTCGACGACATATCCGTCGAAATAATGGACTGTTACGGGGTTGTTCAAAGCGTGGTCGATGTCCTCTCGCGCGAGGCCGTGCTTCCATGCACTCTTCAAGAACCCCATGATGGAAATCATATTTGCCGCACGGCGCAGTTGTCGACTCTTGTTACCATCAAGCGGCATGCGCGAAGCACGGCACAGCCGTGTCCGGCCGCCCGACTCCCCCGAGGGGTGAGCCGGCGGCGCTTCCGGCTCACCACACCCCGATGACGTTCCACCGGATCGGGCCCACCAGCAGCCAGATGGCCATGTGGACGACGCCCAGGACGAGCCCGGTCCGCCACCACGCCCCGAGCTCGACGTACCCGGACCCGAAGTACAGGGACGCTGGCCCGTTGCCGTAGTGGGTCAGGCACCCCATGCGGGTCGGGATCGCGCCCAGCATCACGGTCAGCGGCACCCCGGGCAGCCCCAGCGCCAGCCCCACACCGAGGAAGACGGCGAACATGGAGGCCGTGTGGGCCGTGCCCGAGGTGAACAGGTAGTGGGTCAGCGCGTCAGAATCCTTCCGTTGCATCAGCACTCCGGTCGGATTCCGGGCCCGGCGGGGGCGGTCGGCGCGTCCGACGGCGGCGCGGCGCCGGGCGGGGACCTGAGGATCCGCCCGGTCCGCAAGGCGGGGATGATGGGCGCGATTGCGCGCGAAGGGCGGGGACCCACCCCGGGGGAGGCGAACGGCGGACCTGCAGATTCGCCCTGTCGGGAGCGCCGGTCCCGCCCACGATCAAGCCGTCCCGTTCACCCCGGCCGTCCGCCTCTCCTGCGCCGGCGGGCCTCGCGCGTCCCGCGCGCAATCGGGCCGTCCGCCGGGCCCGCCGCCCTGTCCCCGTGAGCGCGGGCGCGGCTGGAGCACCTGGAGGACCTGCCCGCCTCCGGCCGCCCCGTCCCCGTGAGCGCGGGCGCGGCCACGGAACTGGCGGGAACTGCGGGAAGGCGGTATGCGCTGCGAGGAAGCGGTGCGAACCGGGACTCATGGCCGTCGCAATTGAGGGGATGCCAGTGGTTTACTTGACTGACCGTCAGGACGCGCAGCGAAGGGGGTCTGCATGAGCGCCGTCATACGACCCTGCGTACTGGAGTGGGCGCAACGCCGTGGAGGCCGCGATGATGATGATATGCGCGGCAGGTTCGCGAACTGGGACCGGTGGCTGGCCGAGGAGGAGCGGCCCGGATTCTCCGAGGTCGAGGCCATCGCCGACTTCACCCATGTCCCCGTCGGATACCTGTTCCTGTCCGAACCGCCTCAGGAGGAGCTTCCGATCCCCGACTTCCGGGCCGGTCGAGGACCCGATGTCGCGCCGAGCGGCGATCTTCTGGAGACGATTTATCTCAATCAGCGCCGGCAAGGGTGGTACGAGGACTACCTGACCGAATTCGGCGACGCCGACCCGCTCCCCTTCGTCGGTTCTGCGCGTCACGCCTCTGTCGAGCGCGCCGCCGACATGATCCGCAAGGAATTGAATTATGGGATTGAAGTCCGTCTGAGAATGCGGTCCATTGATGAGGCGCGGGCTCATCTCATCGAGTCCTTCGAAGCGCTCGGCGGCCTGGTCGTCCTCAACTCTATTGTCGAGAATAACACTCATCGCCCGCTGGACATAGACGAGTTCAGGGGGTTCACACTGCATTCAGTCACGGCGCCCCTCGTTTTCGTCAACGCCCGGGATACCAAGCGAGGGCAGGTGTTCTCCCTTCTTCACGAGTTCGCGCACGTGTGGCGGGGCGAGTCCGGTGTCAGTGCGGGCGGCGAGCCGTTGCGCGGTCGTAGTGATCGAGTCGAGCGCTGGTGCGATGCGGTGGCCGCTGAGATCGCCGTGCCGGTCGCCGATCTGCGCTCCCAATTCGACGCTGGCACCGGCCTTGTCGAGGAACTTGAATGTTTGGCCGACCGATACTGGTGCTCCACTCTCGTCGTTCTGATCAGGCTGCGCGATACGGGGCTTGTGAGGCGCGAGGGATTTCAGAACATTTATGATACCGAGGTTGACAGGCTTCGGAAGGCGGCTGAAGGTAATCCGCGCGGCGGGGGCGGCAACTTCTACAACAATCAGTCATTCAGGGTGGGGAGAACGCTCAGTCGCGCAATTGTTCGCGATACGATGCGCGGCTCCACATCCATGACCGAGGCGTTGCGTCTGCTTTCCTTCAAAAGAGCGCCCATGTTTGATAAATATGCGGAGCGACTGGAAGGCGTCGGATAGTGTTTCTGCTGGACTCGAACGTTTTTATAAACGCTTCTCGACTATACTATGCTCCAGATATTGCTCCAACTTTCTGGGGCTGGTTGTCCGACCAGCATCAACAGGGGAATATAGCGTCCGTTTTGCGCGTCAAAAATGAGATTGACGACGGAAAGATGGGTCACCTTAAAAAATGGGCGTCCGGCCTGCCGAATTCTTTCTGGTTGAGACCGAACGTGGACGCCATGGATTCTATGAGACAACTCTCCGACTGGGTTATGCATCCAGGGCGACCGTATTTCGCATCCGCCAGATCCGAATTTCTGCGCGTGGCTGATTGCTACATAGTGGCCCAGGCGCACAGCACCGGGAGTGAAGTCGTGACATTCGAGCAACCCGCGCCGTTTTCGAAGAGACGCGTACTCATCCCCGATGCGTGCGGTGCCATGGGGGTCCCCTACCGGGAGCCCTTCGGAGTGTACCGACGGCTCGGCCTGCGGTTCTTCTAGGGCGTGTTATGTAAGTCGTTTGAGCCAGTGGTCGATGGCGGCGATGCGGGTGGTGGTCCGGTATCGGACGGCGAGCTTGTCGTACCTGGTGGCCAGGCCGCGGTTGTGCTTGAGGCGGCTGAAGCCGCGCTCGACGGCGTTGCGGTCCTCGTGGACGTCGGGGTCGAAGGCGGGCGGTCTGCCCCCGGCGCCGCCGCGTCGGCGGCGGTTGGCGGCCTGGTCGGCCTTGACCGGGATCGTGGCGCGGATGTGGTGGGCGCGCAGCCAGTCCCGGTTGGCCCTGGAGGAGTAGGCCCTGTCCGCCAGAACCCGGTCCGGGCGGGTGCGGGGCCGTCCGC
>NZ_AUBL01000082.1 GCF_000429225.1 Actinomyces dentalis DSM 19115 | reverse complement strand
ACGCACTCGGGGATTCTCAATGCGTTTGATCACGGCAAGAGCCCTATCGATTTCGCCCGCCCTGGCCAGAGCATCCGCGACACCCGCCAAAGCCCGACCACGTCCCCAAAGCTCCTTGATTTGCTCGACCGCACGCATTGCATTCCTGATAATCCACAGCGCCTCACTAGTCTTTTTCATCCTAGCTAGAGCGCCCGCAATATCCGCCAGACCCTCCGCACGCACTCGAGGGTACTCGATCTGTCCGATCAACTCAAGAGCATCATCAATTTTGCTCATTCTAGCTAGAGCGCCCGCAATATCCGCCAGACCCTCCGCACGTATCCAACGATCCTCGATCTGTCCGATCAACTCAAGAGCATCATCAATTTTGCCCACTCTAACCAGCATGCTCGCAACATTCGTCAGAACCTCCGCACACGTATAGGGATCTTCGATTTTCTCGACCACACCCCTAGTAGCAACGATAAAAGATGAAACCACATAATCGCCTCCGTCGCGGCCATCAATATTCTTAAATGAAGATCGCACCTGTAAGACGCCTTTCTCTATTTTAAGAGAAGCAAAAAAAACATCTAACAGACTCTTTAGATTTTCGTTGTCGCTATTCCCGAAACCGTTGTCAACACCGTAGACGACCATAAGAACTTCCATCAGAAAATGCAAAATATCCCAGCGAAGCCTTTGGTGGGTCGCCAAAGAGTCCATAGCGGCACGAAGAAACGGCAAAAACGTGTGCGTGTAATTGCGGTCAGCCCTCATGACCACCCCCACCATTTCCTTGATTGCGTTCACTCTGTCCCGCGGATCATCAATAGCCAAAATCATGTCCAACATGGCCTCGGGAGTGGGGTTTAAATACAGCGCATGGAGTTTAAGTAAACCAGGCACATAGGCGGACATACGTGCAAGCAGGCCCCTCGACTCGGCAATATCAAGAAGTGGGGTTACCGTATCTTCGGGGAGTTCTCCGCGATTCACGCTCAATGTTTTTAAACACTCGCGATCGATCATTCTCAGAACGTGTGACCTCCGTCCGGACCGGCGCCGCATCTCATCGTATCGACCCCGGTCGAGAACAACTCGAACAGAAGAACCGTCATCTGTCTTATCGTTAAACACGAGATCGAAGCAGGCTCCACTCAGCACATAGCTGGGAGTACTCGGGCCCCAACCTCTGCTGGCGCACTCCTTCACCCACTTCCGGATGATCGCGCGGTAGGGAGCCAGCGCCTTCTGGCGGATCGGCGCCCACCAACGCTCGTCTTCGGGTTCGTCCCCCTCCCCGAAGGAGTTCGGATCTAGCTCCAGAATGACGGCGCGCTCCACGACGTCGTGACCCAGGCGATAGGCCAGAACCTCCTGGCCACCGAATCCGACATCGATGGGCGTCAGTATACGTCCCGGTGATCGGTCCACATATTCTCTCACATCCCAAGTGCGAGTCCTCTGATGTCTATGCGTGGTAAGGAGCCTGCTCAGGTCCTGCACGGTGAGGACGCCGCCGCAGGCCGCCAAGAATGCTCCGATATCCACGGCGACATCGGACTTGAAGAATTTCGCAATATCCTTTCTGTTAATGCTCTTCTCGGCGATGGGAGAGGGTTTCAGGGAGACGATTCTCCTATTCGTATTCGCATCACAAAGGACATCTTCCGGCAGACGCGGGTTGGGGCGCGACGCGGTAATAATCTTCACCCCCTCGGGAAGGCGCGACGGCAGCAGCGAGAGGATTGATTTGGCATCCGCTCCGTCTGGATTCTCGAAGTAGGAGTCCTCATCGACTCCGTCGATGAGGAGAACCAGGGGCCGGGGAGTGGCCTCGGAACGACACGCCGTCGCCGCTCGACGCAGCAACTGGCGGAACTCGGTGTGCTGAGCCGGATCACGCACGGGTTCGGTGTACTCGTGTCCAAGAATCTTCGCGAGTTGCGCACCCATGACGAAGGCGAAGCTCCCTCTGTCATTCCCATCGCCACCGATGCGACGGATGAAGAAGGACACCATGTGCACGTCGTCGGGCGAGTCCAGCGCGAAGGATACCATGACTGCGGTCTTGCCGCTGACCATGTCCGCCTCCATGGCGTACCAGACATCGTCCGAGCTGTGCACAAACGCTTTGAGATCGGCCATCTCCGATTCACGGTCTTCCAGACGATCCGGGGCGAGATCGCGAAGCACCTCGATGTGATCATTAATGACGACGCTGGTCTCCTGAACCCCCGGGCGATCGAGTAATCGCTCAATCCGCTGAAGCCTGGCGCAGTCCTCATTAACCTTTTTAAGAAGAGAGGCCAGCGCCTCCTTCTCGGTGAACAAATCGGCAATGCGCTGGCACGCCACATCGAGAACCCAGTCGAAGGCCTGCCTGGCCGACTCATCCGCCAGAGCGCACTGCCGTTCCTCACTGCCCAAATCGCGGAGTACCGGGCGGAGCGCCTCCCAGTCGTAGCCCGCGGCGAGCCTGTCCTTCTCCGAGAGCCGGTCGATAAGCGGCGCGACATTGGCCGCCGCCACATGCCAATCGGCCTCGGAGATCCCCTCGTGCTCCCGGAACAGTTGATCGGCCACGTCGTCGGCGATCTTCTCGGCAGAGACTGCTCGCTGCCCTCCGCTCCTGAGGTTCTTGAGCAGCCCGGCACCCTCGCCGATCAGACTGGCAGCAGTTCCCTGCCCGGAGGCGATGAGAAGCAGCCTTGTGATCGACACGCCGATATCGATGAACGTGTCGGAATCCTTGGGCTTCATGAGCGCTCCTCGGGCTGCGGCGCGTGAGGCGGAACTGCCCCACCCTATCGCAGCATGCGCTCGCCTTCGAACCGGGACGCGAGCCCCGCCGTCGTCCGCTGGAGCGCCCCTCACCCCACGAGGGCGACGCCGTAGAGGATGCCCCGCATGAGGGCCGGGTCGCCCAGGAAGTGGGTCATGGCGTGCGCGATGAGCGGCGGGGTCAGACTCCTCCTGCCGTACATGTAGAGGGCCGAGAGCAGTCCGAACAGGACGAAGCTGGAGATCATGTACGAGGGCCAGACGTGGTGGCCGACGACGCCGTGGTAGACGCCCATGACGGCCCCGGTGGTCACGATCTGGACGAGGCGGCCCGTGCCGCAGCGCTCGAGCCGGTCCAGGATGAGGCCGCGGACCGCGATCTCCTCCCCGAAGGCGAGAATCAGGCCGACGCTCATCATAATGGGGCGCTGCCACGACCAGGCGAGGGGATCCCCGCCGCGCGCGTAGCTCATCGCCACCCACGCCAGTCCGTAGACGACGGCGACGGCCACCGCCGCCCCGCGGGTGGGGCGACCCCATCCGAGTTCGCGCAGGCCCTCGCCGTGCAGGCGCTGGCGCCACCACACGAAGCCGATGACGACGAGCACGCCCGCCAGGAAGATGACGTCGATGATGAGGGCCGCGTTCAGGCTCGTGCCCCACGAGTCGTACACCCACTGGGCTCCCGTGAAGAAACAGGCCCCGCCGAGCACGGCCCAGAGCACCGCGACGGCGAGCCCCACCTCGCGCCAGGCCTCGGCCCGGCTCAGGGGCGGGCGGGATCCGCCGGGGGCGGGGGGACGGCCGGTCTTCTTCCGCTGCGTCATCAGTGCTCGCTTTCTTCACGTTTCGTGATCAGGATGAGACTCAACGGTAGTGCGGCGCCGCGCCGCGTGTCCACCGGAGCCGCACCGTCCCTCGCGCCCGCCCCGCCCGCCAATCCCCGCATCCGCCCCTCATCCGGGCGCGACGGGCGCAGGATGAGGGCATGGCACACGCTTCCCACCCCTCCGCCGTCGGCCGTGGCACCCTCGCCTTCCTGTACGGGCTGTGCGAGGTCGAGGAGCTGCCCGGCTCCTACCTGGTCGAGGTCTTCGGCGCGCTGAACATGAGCGCCTCGGGCGCGCGCTCCTACCTCGCCCGCGCGGTGGCCGACGGCCGACTCGTCTCCCACCGCCGCGGCAGGCAGACCGCCTACGCCCTGAACGGCACGTTCCTGAGGCGCTACCGAACCATCGAGCAGAGATTCATAAGTCGGCCCGACTGGGAGGGCCGCTTCCACATCGTCATCTACGACATCCCCGAGATCCGGCGCTCCGAGCGCGACGCCCTGCGCGCGGCCGCGTTCGCCGACGGCTGGGCCTCGCCCCGCCCCGGCGTCCTGCTGGGCATGCGCCCGCCGGGCGGCTGGGCCGAGTGCGCCGGATGCTCCGCGGGGCGCCTCGACGTCGACCTCGCCGCCGCGCGGGACCTCGCCGCGCGCGCCTGGCCGCTGGACGAGGCGGCGCGGCAGATCCGCCGCCTGGCCGCGCACCTGGAGGACGTCAAGGACCGCTGGCGCGACCTGGACGCCTCGGACGACTCGCGCCCCGCCCTCCTGGCCCGGGTGGTGAGCGCTCACGACATGCTCAGCAGCGCCACCTATGTGTGGGGCACGCTGCCGGCCCTGCCCGCGCAGATCCTCCCCGCGGACTACCCGCACGACGTCCTGGCCCGGATCAGCGCCGAGCTCGCCGGGCCCCTCATGGAGTCGGGGTCACGGGCCTCGGCCCGGCTGCTGGCCGCGCACCGGGACTCCTGAGTCCCGAGGCGCCAGCCGCCATCACCTTTTCAGGGACCGGAGCCGCTTGTCCCTGCCGAGAACCTCCCCGCGCCCGGCGGCGCGCCGGTTACAGCAGTCCGGTCAGCAGCCACAGGGCGGCCGCGACGTACACGGCGGCGTAGCCGCAGTGGATGGGCAGGTTGAGGCGGAGGAAGCGCTTGATCTCCCGCTCGGGCACATCCTCGGGGCCGCCCTCGGCCAGGTGCTCGGCGCGGGCGAACCCGGAGCCGACGTGCACCGCGTACCACAGCGGCATGGCGGCGACGGCGAAGATCTGGGCGGCCAGCGGCGCCCGCCCGGCGTTGAGGGCCAGCGACACCGCGGCCACCACGACCTGCCCCAGGACCCAGGCGGCGTACCTGGTGCTCACGTGCTCGTCCCGGTTGAAGGGCAGCAGGAGCCGCTGGAGCTCGCGGCGTCTCCCATGACTCAGCGTGTGGGTGAAGAAGGACCCCATGGTCACCACGTAGGAGATCATGAAGCCCGCCAGCACGGCGGTGTAGACGACGTTGACGGCGTACAGGGCGGCGGCGGGGCTCACGGGCCCACCGTAGCGTCGATTGCCGCCACTTGTTCGGGTTCACCGCTGCGGGGCGCGGTCGTAGTGGGGCGGGTGGGGCTCCTGGGGCGGGCCGTGGCGGGGTTGTGTCCGAATCTGTTGCAAAGGGCCTCCGCGGCGGGATCGGCCGCGGATGAAAGCGCGTAATATCAACGATTCTCCTCCGGCGCTTCGGCGGGATCGGGGCCTTTGCAACAGATTTGGACAAACGGTGCCGCCGCGTGCCCCGGGGAGGGCGGTCAGGCCCGGCGGCGATGACGACGTAGGCCCGGGGCGCCGTCGCGGGCCCCGGGGAGGGCGGCCACGGGTCGGACGACGACCATGAGGGGCGCTCCGACGGCCGAACGAGACCCGCGGGAATACCGCTCGGTCCGCGAGCACGTCACTTCGTGCGCGAGATCGTCACTTAACCTCGATCTTTCATCGTCTGGTTGGGTGGGGTTGGGCGGCGTCGTTGCCGGTGCTGCGGGGTTGATTGTGGCATGGGGGTG
>NZ_AUBL01000081.1 GCF_000429225.1 Actinomyces dentalis DSM 19115 | reverse complement strand
TGCTGACGTCCGCCGTGATCGACGTGAAGGTGATCTGCTGCCCCCAGGGGTCGGCCCAACCTCCGGAAGTATGCATATTAGTTGCACTTGTGATGACCGAGTCGCAGAATTTGCAGGTGGCGTCGCTCATGGCGCGGAAGGCGGTCAGGTCGCCGGTGGCGTAGACGTAGGGGTAGAGGGTGATGAAGTACTGGGCGGCGGCGATGGCCCCGGTGAGGTCGTGCTGGTCGGCCTCGGCGGGGCGCTGGGGTTCGGGCGCGGCCAGGGCGGCATCGCGCAGGGCCCGCTCCTGGGGGCTCAGGGCGGCCACGGCGTCGGCCGCCGCGGTGGCGGCCCGGGCGGCGGAGGCGTCGGCGGTGGCCTGTCTGCGGGCGTTGGCGGTGGCGATCCGCTCTTCCAGGTCCGGCGTGGGGGAGGCGGCCCCCGTGGGGGCGTGCGGCGTCGAGCAGGCCGCCAGGAGCGCCGCCGCGACCGCGACCGCCATCAGGCGCGCCGCCCGGCGGCGGCGCGCTCCGGCGCGTCCCGGGGGCCCGCCCGGGGGAGGGACCCTCGGGGAGGGCGCGGGATGTGCATGGAGCATGCTGAACCACCGCCATTGGGGGACGCGCTCGGATAGGTACGAGGTGCCGGCCGGGTCCCCAGGTCGGGGCGCCGACGCCCCGACCATAACCGCACCCGCGCCCCCGACGCCAGCACCATCATCGAACCTGTGGAAAACCGGGGCGGAGCTCCCGGGAAGGTTATTCAGTGGGTTCACGGTGGCGCTCTTCTATGCGGACCACTTGCGTTCCGCTGGACCACGGCGGTCCGATCGTCGTTCCCGGGGGCGGAGTGCGCATCCCGGCGTCCGGGGCGCGGCGGCGCCGGGCGCCGTGGTCCGCGGAATCGTCGGGTAACCGCCGAGATCGTCACTCAACCCGCGAGAACGTACCTCTGGCAGACGTTCTCGCGGGTTGAGTGACGATCTCGCGAGCCGGGGCGCGTCACGACATGTGAGACGCTGTACCACCATGCGAGATGCGCTATCGGGGTGAAGCGGGGACGGGGCGCCGGAATCGCCCCCGATGCCGCTCGGACCGTCCCCGACGCCCGACCCGCCAATCCCGCCGCGCCCAACCTCACCCCCGACGCGCCCGGGGGCGACTCGAGCGGACCGTCACGGCCGGCCCCCGCGCCCCATCGCCCTCAATAACCTCTCGCATCACACCCGGGAGGCGCGCCCGGACGCCTCCGCAACAACCCTCCGGACGAGGAGGATCCGCCCGAGCAGACCGCCACCACGACCCTCACGCCCCACGCCTTCAAAACCACATCTGAACAACCTTCCGCCGCGGACCCTCCGGGGAGGGCGGCCACGGGGCGGACGACGACCACGACGGGCGTACCGACGGCCGGACGGGACCCGCAAGGACGCGCCCCGGTCTCGCCGGGTGCAAGGAGCCCTGTCAGCCGCTCGGCCGCGTGGGTCGACGTCTCGCCTCGCCCCGATCCCGACCAAACCTCGTACGTCCCGCACGTCCCATGCGTCTCGGTTGGGCTCGGTTCATCCCCTGCGGGGCTCGTCCGGGGCAGGAAATGGCGCCCTGGGAGGATCGTTCCGCCCCGCACTCGACCATGCTGCCATCAGAACCGCGCAATCACGCGGAAACTTCCGGATACATCCGGAGTGCCGACCCGAACGATCCTCCCAGGGCGCCAGAACCGGGGACCAGCGGGGTCCGCGCACCCGTCGACGCCGCGGACCCCGCTGATGCGAATCCCGCCGCCGGGCCCGCCGCGGGGCGGGGCCGGCCGTGCGCCTACTCGTCGTCGGCCATGGCGAGCCGTTCCCGCGCGAGCCTCTCCGACGCGATGATGTCGTCGACCCACTGGACCGCCAGGCGGCGGATCTCGATCCCCATCGAGGAGGGGCTCTGGAGCGTGTCGGGAGCGCAGTGCGAGACGACGAAGTCGATCTTGGCCGTGGTCAGCCGGAGCAGCCGCAGGCGCTCGCCCTCCGGGTCGGCCGCGTAGGCGGCGGAGTCGAAGGACTCCATGATCTGGCCCTGGGCGCGGCGGAGCCGGCTGAGGAGGGTGCTCTCGTCGTCGATGAACGGGAAGCCTCCGCCCGCGGGCAGGGAGTCGGCGCTCTCCTGGCCCGGTGCGACGGCCACCACGCCACCGATGACGTCGATGAGCTCCCGTGGGCGGTCGGCCCCGGTGTCGTAGTGCGCGCCGAGGAGAAAGGGCGTGGCGCGATTGCGCTCGAGGGGCTCAGTCACTCGCATCGTCCACCAGTCACCGCCGTTCGTGCGGACCCGGCTCAGGACCGTCGCGGCATTATCCAGGAGGTCCCTCACGCGCTTGATGGCGGTGGTGGCGTCGCACCCGTAGGCCGTGGCGTAGAAATCGGACAGGGCGCTCAGCGGGATGGAGACGCACCTGGAGTCATTGAGCTTATTGACGAGCATGGCGACGATCTCTTTCGCCTCAGGGGACAGGTCGCCGGGAACCCTATCGGCGTCGATTCTCGCGATCCCCCCGTTCCTGCTGGCGATGTGGCGGAAGAGGTCCATGGCCTTGTTGTTCACTGCGGTTCGGAAGAAACCCGCAAGGTTTCTCTTGGCCTTCTGGTTCCTGCGGCCGTCCCGGTTGAGTTTGACGATGAGGCCGGCGAAATCGTCGTCGTCCGAGCTCACGCCGAAGACGACGGCATAAGCGAAGTCCATGCACGCCTCGCAGGCCTGGGAGGTAGCCCGGGTCAGGTCGGCCGTTCGCTGCGGAGCCGACGACGTGCAGCGGAAGGGGTTGACGCCGTAACCCCCGCCATGACGCCTGAAGTCGTGGAACTGCTTGGTCGCGGAGCTCTCATAGGCGAATTCCAGAGAGGGTCGGATCTGGTTGTAGAGACCCTGGTCGCCGACGTACCGGATCAGCTCCGGAGCCCCGCGCTCCGACAGGAGTTCGGCCACGGCGCCCCGGTTGGCGTCGGATGCGATGTAGACCGTCTGCGGAATGATCTCCGGTCCGAGATCCGTGGTCCTCAGATGCGCGGGCACCGTGAACATGCGGTGGCGCTCGATCTTCTCGGCCTCGGTGAGGTGCATGGCTGCCTCCTTCGGTGGGGCCCGAGCCGGTTGCTCGGGCCTTCGAAGGGACAGCGCGGTGTTTATTCCTCAGCGGGACGACGCCGGTGCGGCGCGCTCCCCGGGCGGGCCGACGGCGATGCGCGGATCGACGGCGATCGCGCCGTCGTGCACGACCGCCCGGTAACTCCCGGTGGGCCGCCCGAGCAGCGGCGCGGCGAGGCTCTGCTCCACGGTGCGCTGGAGGCGGCGGGCGCCGTCGGGCCGGGTGAGGGCCTCGACGAGCAGCCGCTCGCGCACCCGGGCCGCCACCTCCAGCTCGTAGCCGGCGGCGCCGACCACCTGCGACAGGTCGGCCAGGACGGAGTCGAGGACCGCGCTCATGCGGGGGCGGTCGAGGCCTGCCATGAGGACGAGGGCGTCGAGGCGGTTGAACACCTCGGGCGGCAGGAGGCGCCGGACCTGCGCCTCGGCGTTGTGGCGGCGGTCGTGCCCGTCGCCGAATCCGGTCGCCGTGCGCGTGAGGGCCTCGGCCCCGGTGTTGGCCGTGAGGACCACGTGCAGCCCGGAGGCGTCCACGGTCCGGCCCGAGTAGTCGGTGAGCGTGCCGTTGCCGAGGAGTTCGAGCAGGAGGGCGTCGCGCAGGACGGGCGAGGCCTTGTCCACCTCGTCGAGCAGGAGGACGGCGCGCGGGCTCGCCTCGATGCGGGTGGTGAGCCAGCCGCCGCGGCTGGTCGAGCCGACGTAGCCGGGGGGCGAGCCGAGCAGGGCCGAGCCGAGGTGGTCGGAGGTGAGGGAGCCCATGTCCACCCGGATGAGCGGCTCGGGCCCCCGGCCGACCTGCTCGGCGAGCGTGCGCGCCAGCAGCGTCTTGCCGGTCCCGGTGCCCCCGGCCAGCAGCAGGGCGGAGCGGGGCCGGTTGCGCACCAGGCGCAGCCCCGAGGCGCCCAGCGCCACCTGGGTGGCGACGGCGCGGCACGCCTCCTCCTGCCCCAGGACCGTGGAGGACAGGGCGGTGAAGAGCTGCTCGACGTCGGGCCCGGCGGTCTCGGGCCGGGCGTCGTCTTCCTGCGGGGGCAGGATGCGCGGGCGCCCCAGGATCGCCCCCCGGCACGCCCACAGGTCCAGCAGTCCCTCTCCGAAGCGCGGCTGGTCCTGCTCGCCCTCCGACGGGACGGCCGCCGCCGCGGCGGCGATCGTCGGCTCGGGGATGGTGACCTCGTGGTACTGCTCCAGCCGCCTGGCGGCCGCGCGCAGGTATTCCAGGATCTCCGCGGAGCCGGGGGAGGGGCGGGCGTCCACGGCGACGGTCCCCGGCAGCAGGAGGGAGGCGCCGCCCAGGTCCTCCAGCTCCTCCCAGCCCCGTCCGGTGAGGACGATGAGCGCCGGGACGCCGAGATCGCGGGCCGCCGCCCGCGCCGCGCGGGGCAGACCCGATTCGACGGGGTCGTCGTCCATGACGACCAGGACGTGGCGCGGGGCGGCGGCGCGTTGAGCAGCGGCGAGCCCGTTGCCGACGGTGCGTTGATCGGCGGCGGCGTCCGGGGCGCCGACGGCGGTGCGCCTGCTGCCGTCGGCGCGCGGGCTGGTGGCAACGCGGGCGCGCAGGTCGGCCAGGCTCCGGCACCGGTGCAGGACGCAGGCCGGTCCGGGGTGCGCGGCGGTGCTCTCCAGGGCGTCGTCGAGCCGGTCGACGAGGTCGGCGGGCGCGAGGTGATCGGGGGCGATGAGAATGATGTCCTGCGGGTCGCGGGCGATGAGGCGGGAGAGCACGTCCAGGGGCCAGCCGTCGAGGCCGGGGTGTCGCGGCTCGTTCTCGGCGGGCGGCAGCGGTCCGCCCGCGGGGGGCGGGGTCGGTGCGACCGGCGCGGGGGGCTCCCGCACGGGCCGCCGGGCGCGGGGCTCCAGCGCGAGGTACGACGGCGGAGCGAGGGGGGACGCCTCCTGCACGGAGGACGCCTCCTGCGCGAGGCGCGGCCTCCCCCGCCTCTGCGCGGGGCGGGGCTGCTGGGCGCGGCGCGGCGACACGGCGAGCGGGGCGCGGGCACGGGTATGGGTGCGGACATTGAAGTGCGGTCGATTGCTCACGTCGCGTATGACGGACACGACGTCCCCGTGTCCGTCATGCACGACGAGGGCCCGCGCCGCGGGCCCGCCCCGCCGGGGGAGCGGCGGCCGCCGAGTTCGGGGCCCGCGCCGCGGGCCGGGACTGGAGTGAGCAGGGTCTTCTGGACTTGGGGAAAGTTTCTTCCCGCGACAGGTGAGGGATGGGTTCATGATCAGAGTCAAGGACCCCGATGGGTTCAAGGAATAGGAAGGTTATTCTGGGTGTGTCCTGGGTCATTTCCGGGGGGCGATATGATGATGGCCCATCCCCGTGGGGTATCATGGGCGTCTGAGAAACAACAGCCATGACCCCGGAAGGAGTGGGCCATCATGATGGAGTGTACCACGGGATTGACCGATGATGAGTTCGACGGGCTGCTCGCCTGGCTGCGCGAGGAGGGTGTTGAGGGTTATCCGCCGATCCTGGGCCTGTCCGGGTCTTTGCGGGCGACTTTGATGTACCTGCGTCAGAACATCGTGCAGGCGGTGATCGGAGAGATCCTGGGTGTGTCGCAGCCCACTGTTTCGCGGGCCATCAAGGCCCTGACGGAGGCGCTCTCCCGGACCCTGGTGGTCCTGCTGCTCACGGCCGAGGAGGTGCCCCGGGACTGCGACTACGTGGTGGACGGC
>NZ_AUBL01000080.1 GCF_000429225.1 Actinomyces dentalis DSM 19115 | reverse complement strand
GACGACGAGGACGCCGAGGAGGCCGGCGCCGTCGGCCTGGAGGTCGTCAAGCGGCTCCTGGGCGCCACCGTTCTGGAGGAGATCACCGTGACCCAGGAGGGACGCTGATATGACACCCGTCTACGAGGGCGCCGTCCAGGACCTCATCGACGAGTTCGACGAGCTGCCCGGCGTCGGCCCCAAATCGGCCCAGCGCATGGCCTTCCACATCCTGGCCGCCGACGCCGCCCGCGTCGAGCGATTCGTCGAGGCCCTGCGCGCCGTCAAGGCCCGGGTCCGCTTCTGCGAGACCTGCGGCAATATCTCCGAGTCCGAGCAGTGCGTCGTCTGCCGCGACCCGCGGCGCGACCAGCGCGTCATCTGCGTGGTCGAGGAGCCCAAGGACCTCGTGGCCATTGAGCGCACCCGCGAGTACCGGGGGCTCTACCACGTGCTCGGCGGGGCCATCGACCCCCTCAGCGGGGTGGGCCCGGACGACCTGCGCATCCGCGAGCTCTTCGCCCGCGTGGGCGGGGACGTCGAGGAGGTCATTCTCGCCACCAACCCCACCGTCGTCGGGGAGGCCACCGCCGCCTACCTCACCCGCATGCTGCGGACCATGGACGTGCCCGTCTCTCGGCTCGCCTCCGGCCTGCCGGTGGGCTCCGACCTGGAGTACGCCGACGAGGTCACGCTCGGACGCGCCTTCGAGGGGCGCCGGAGGGTGGACGACGACTGACCCCCACTGACCCCGGGGCCGCGGCCCGGCTCAGGCCACGCGCGTGCCGCGGGCGAGAGTGCGCACCGGCGTGCGCAGGCGCCGGGACGCCGAGACCAGGGACCAGGCGCCGAGGAGCCCGAGCACCAGCAGGGTCGCCGGCCAGAAGACCAGGTGCTCGGGCCTTCTCACGTCGTCGTCCCCGGTCGAGTGCGAATTGTTGCCGCAGTAGTACGACACCACCTCCGCGGGCTGAGGGGTGCGCATGGTGTCCACGCCCAGCCCCAGCGCTCCCAGCGGCGAGTAGCTGGTACGGGGGTCGATGTCGGTCACGGGGGCGCGGGCGGAGACGTCGCCCAGCGCCACGAACGGGTTGGGGACGAGCATCCACCAGATCCGCTCCCAGTGCACGATATCCGACGTGTAGATATCCGGGTCCTTCTCGCAGACCTGCTTGTTGTTGGTCGACTCGTCGTAGTCCGTGCTGTAGACGATGCTGCGCTGCTTCCCGTGCACGGCCGTTGTCGAGAGCGTCATCATGATGGGAGTGCCGATGACGAGGGCCGTGACCACCAGGTAGGTCAGCACCGCCGAGGCCGAGGGGCGCGCCGTCGCCGCCGAGAGGCCCAGGCCTATGGCGCACACCGCCCCCAGGCTCACCGCCAGGATGAGCAGGTGCCCCACCAGCGCCGTCCAGCTCGCCCCGCCCGTCATGGTGAAGGCGAGTAGGAAGGGCGCCGCCACGGCCAGGAACGCCAGGGCCGCCAGCCACGCCGCCAGGAGCTTGCCCACGACGATCTCGTGGGAGCGCAGCGCCGTCGCCTGCAGCAGGGCCAGGGTCGCGTCCGCCCGGTCCCCGTTGATGGAGGTCGCCGACAGGGTCGGGGCGACGATGAGACCGATCCCCAGCACGAAGCCGAGCGTCAGGTCGTACAGGATCGGTACGATCTCCTCATGCCGACCCCCCGACATCCCCGCCAGGGCGGTCAGGCCCCCGCACAGCAGCACCAGGACGACGCCCCACACGATCAGCATGACGCGCCAGCGCGTCGACCTCACCCGCTGACGCAGCTCCAGCACCGCGACCGTGCGCACCGCCGTCCAGCTCATCGCCGTTCTCCTTCCATCGCCAGGTAGGTCGCCTCCAGGGACCCGGTCTCGGGGGCGAAGGACACGACCTCCACCCCCGCCTCCACGGCCCGGCGCAGCAGGGCCGCCGCCGCGGCGTCGTCGGATGCGGGAACGCGCACCGTCCCGTCCCCGCCCGCCGTCCCGCCGGCCTGCGCCGCCCACCGGGCCAGGCCGGCCTCGTCCAGGGCCCGGATCCGCCACATGCGGCGCACCGGCTGGGGGAGGAAGGGGCCCGGGGCGTCGGGTGCGGCCGGGGCGTTGTCGGGTCCGACGCCGGAGGCCTCCCCCCGTGCGGCGGCGCCCTCGTCCTCGGGTGCGCCGGCGGGGGCGGCGGGGCTGACGGCGCCATCCGCGGCCCCGCCCGGGCGGACCGCCCGGCCGCCGGCCATGAAGACGACGCCGTCGACCATCTGCTCCAGCTCGGGCAGGATGTGGCTGGAGACCAGGACCGTGACGCCGGAGGAGGCGAGCTCGCGCAGCAGGACGCGCAGTTCCGCCCGCGAGCGCGGGTCCATGCCCGCGGCCGGCTCGTCGAGCAGGAGCACCTGCGGGCGGTGGATCAGGGCGCGGGCCAGGCCCAGGCGCTGCTTCTGCCCGCGCGAGAGGACCCGGGCGGGGGTGCGCGCCATCTCGCCGAGGTGGACGGCGGCGAGCATCTCGGCGGTGTTGCGGAGTCCGGTGTCCTCGTCCAGGCCCTGGGCGGTGGCGAAGGTCATGAGGATCTCCGTGCAGGTCAGGGAGTCCCAGGTGCCGAAGGCGTCGGGCATCCAGCCCACCGCCTGGTGGACCTGGCGCGGCTGGGTGAGCGGGTCGAGTCCGGCGATGCGGATGGTGCCGCCGTCGGGGGCGAGCAGGGCGGCGAGCATGAGCAGCAGGGTCGTCTTCCCGGCGCCGTTGGGGCCCACGAGCCCGGTGACGGAGCCGGCGGGCACCGTCATGCTCATATTCCACACGGCGCGCGTCGATCCGAAGAAGCGGGTGACGCCGGCGACCTCGATGCTCATGGTCTCATGCTACGGACCGCCCGGTCGGCTGGGAACCGTCTGGGGCGCACTACCCGGGGCGGACCGCACCGGTCGGCGCCGGGCCCGCCGCCGGCGTCGAGTTCGCCGCCGACGTCGGGCCCGGCCGCGGGCAGGGTCCGCCGGGTCCGACCCCGGCCGGCGAGCCGGAGTCCTGCGGCGCGCGCCGCGGCGCCGGCGCCGCCCAGGGCGACGGCGACGGCCAGGGACTTCGGCCACACCGGGGAGTGGGCGGGCGGGCGGCGGGCCCCGCCGGGCCCGGCCGGGCCGCGGTCCGCGTCGATCAGGGAGGCCGCGGCGCCCAGGACGCGGGTCTGCGCCGTGCGGGACATGATGTCGGAGACGCCGGTGTGCGGGCTGGTGACCGCCAGGCCCCAGGCGGTGGGGCGGTGCTCGGGGGCGAGCCGGACCGTCGCCCACAGGATCGGGCCCGCGACCGTCAGGGCCGCGGCGAGGAGCAGGGCCAGCCACTGGGCCGCCTCGTCCCGGTGCGGCAGCACCGCCCGCGCCCCCGCTCCGAGTCCGCACGCCGCCCCGCTGAGAATGATGAGGTAGGCCAGGAGCAGGATCAGCGCGGGCCAGGGCGCTCCGCCCAGGGGGGTCGCGATCACCAGGACGACGGCGCCCGGGCTCCAAACGGCCAGGCAGCGCGCCCAGGCGGCGAGCAGGGCGCCGAGGGCGCGGGCCCCGGGGCCGGTCGCGGTCGCATCGGGGTCGGCGGCCGTGCCGGTGGCCGCGGCGGGAACGACGGTGATCGTGCCGGTGGCCGCGGCGGTCGTGCCGGTGGCCGCGGCGGGTCCGGCGGCGCGGGCGTCCCCGACCATCCCCGCCCGCCCCGACTCCGCCCCGATCCAGGCGCCGCAGCCCACCGCCGCCCACGCGACCACGACGGTGACGACGTCGAAGGCCAGTCTCGCGCCGGCCTCCACGGCCGTGACCGTGTGCCCCGAGGCGTCAACGGATTCGTACAGGGACCACCAGATGAGGGCGCCTATGGGGTAGGGGCCCGCCAGGACGATCGCCGCGAGAACGGCGGCCCAGGCCCAGCCCCCGGCGATCGGCCCCGCGGGACGGGTCCGCCTCCAGGCGGTCAGCTCGGTGCGGGCGACCTCGAGGGCGCCGGTTCGGCGCGGAGGGGGCGACTCGATGAGCGGCGGCGCGGGGGCGGCCTCGAGGGCGGGGACTGGGCGTCGCGGTGCGGGGCGACCGCGGTGAGCGCCAGGGGCGGTCTCGAGGGCGGGGACTGGGCTCATGGGGGCTCCTGGGACGTGGGGGAGGGGCGGCGGAGGCGGCGACTCGCCGAATGTCGACGATAGTGTTCGCCTCCCGGCCCGGGAAGGCGGATGGGGGCCATACGGACGTCGGGAGGTCTGTTGAATCGCTTCCCGCGTCGGCGGCTCCCACCGCCCGGCGGCGGCCCCTACTGTCCGGCGTCGGCGGCCCCTACCGCCCGGCGGCGGCCGCCCCTACCGCCCGGCGTCGGCCGCCCCTTCTTCCGCATCGGCGGGACGGGCGCGATCCTCGCACCGGCGTCCGCGCCGGGCGGAGAGCGCGAGTCCGGCGCCGCCCAGGGCGAGCGCCGTGCCCAGGCAGACGGGCCACATGGGCGCGGACCCCGGGCCCGTCCGCGCCCCGCCGCCGGTGCGGACCCGGGCGTCGTCGACGGCGAGGGCGAATATCTCCCACAGGTTCGTGCGGGTCGAGCGGTGCACGACGTCGGAGATTCCCACGACGGGGCTGGTGGCGGGCAGGATCCAGGTGGCCGTGGGCCGCGGGTGGTCGACGGCGCTCATCAGCCAGGCGGTCGGCCCGCCCAGTGCGAGCAGGACGACGACGGCCAGGGCCAGCGCCCGCGCCGCCGCGCCGCTGCGGACGAGAGCGGCGGCGCCCAGGCCGATGCCGCACCAGGCGCCGGTGAGCGCCGTGAGGAAGATCAGGAGCAGGATCAGTGCGGACCAGGTGGCTCCCCCCAGGGCCGTGGCCGCGGCCAGCAGGGGCGCGACCGGGGCCCATGCGGCCAGCGAGCGCGCCCAGGCGGCCAGCAGCAGCTCCCCGGCGCCGGCCCGCGATCCGGGGGCGGGGTCAGACGCGGGCTGCTCTGGAGCGTCTGCGTGAGCGCCGGCCCGCGATCCGGGGGCGGGGCGCCGCGAGCCCGCGGAGATCCAGGGACTGCCCACGAGCGCGGCGATGACGCCCAGGAGGGTGAGGATGTCGAAGACGAGGGTGGCCAGGAGCCGCGTCGTCGAGAGGTCGTCGGAGACCCAGGCGATGGCGAAGATGAGGTAGCCCCAGATCGGGAAGGTGACCGGCATGAGCAGGAGGAGGACCGTTATGAGGATGGCGAGGAACCAGCCCAGGACGATGCTCCTGAGGGGACGGGTCCGCCACCATGGGCGCAGTTCGGCGCGGACGACCGTGAGGGAGGGGAATCGGCGCATGGGGACTCCTCGGGCTCGGCGCGGGCGGCGGCGGACTCGGCGCGGGCGGACGGGGCGGGTGCGGCGGATTCCGGCCAGCGCCCCGCGATCACGGTACCCGTAGGACGCCGGTGCGCGGCAGGGCAGAACTCCCCGTGCGCCCGGCGGCTCGGGTGGGCTCCGACGGGCCCGGACTGCGACTTCCTCGTCGGGAGTCGTGGTCCGCGGGCCGGGGGCGGCGCGGGTCGGTGTGGGCGGTAGCCGTCCGGGGTTGGCGGGAGGGGGTCGGCCCGCTTCCTCGCCGAGATGTGCATTTCGCACTCGAAATGTGCGTTTTGCACTCGAGAATGACGGTTGGAACTGCACTTTCGAGTGCGAAGTGCACCTCTCGGCGCCCGGGGGCGCCCAGAGGGGGCGCCCCTCCGGGTGCGTCTCTTAGTGTGGTGGCAATTCCCGCGGGGCTTCCGCCCGGGGTCGTCGGCACGGGCGGCGGGCATCGTGGGAGCCCTGTTCCTCAGCCAGATTCACAAGGAGTGCACCCACGATGCCCGCCACGAACCAGTCTGCCGTGTCCACGCTGATCCGGGAAGTCCTTGCCGACCCGGATCTGGCTCACGATGACGTCTTCCGCCGCCTGCTCCAGGCCGGGCTGCAGGATCTGGTCGACGCCGAGGCCGCCGCCGTGATCGGCGCGGGGCGCTACGAGCGCACCCCGCATCGCACCAACAGGCGCAACG
>NZ_AUBL01000079.1 GCF_000429225.1 Actinomyces dentalis DSM 19115 | reverse complement strand
CGAGACCTGCGGCAATATCTCCGAGTCCGAGCAGTGCGTCGTCTGCCGCGACCCGCGGCGCGACCAGCGCGTCATCTGCGTGGTCGAGGAGCCCAAGGACCTCGTGGCCATTGAGCGCACCCGCGAGTACCGGGGGCTCTACCACGTGCTCGGCGGGGCCATCGACCCCCTCAGCGGGGTGGGCCCGGACGACCTGCGCATCCGCGAGCTCTTCGCCCGCGTGGGCGGGGACGTCGAGGAGGTCATTCTCGCCACCAACCCCACCGTCGTCGGGGAGGCCACCGCCGCCTACCTCACCCGCATGCTGCGGACCATGGACGTGCCCGTCTCTCGGCTCGCCTCCGGGCTGCCGGTGGGCTCCGACCTGGAGTACGCCGACGAGGTGACGCTGGGGCGCGCCTTCGAGGGGCGCCGGCTCGTCGAGGGGTGACACAGACGGCTAGGCGTCTCGGCAGACGAGGGCGGTGGCGTACGCCGCCAGGCACACGGCAGCCCAGGTGGTCAGCGTGAGTGCGGCGGTGGTGGCTGGCAGCGCGGTGACGCTGTAACCGGGGGTTCCGAGCAGGCTGAGGGCGGCCTGGTCCGGGAGGAATCGCAGGACTCGGGGCCACTGCAGGATGCCGGTGCCGACGACGACGGGCGTGGTGATCAGGATTCCCAACGCGGCGGCCGAGCTGCGCAGGAGGCCGGCAAGCCCGAAGGCGATGGTTGACATGAACAGGTAGGCTGCGGCCCAGCGCGCGATGTCCAGCAGAATTGCTCCGGCGCCGAGGTGGTCGGAGATGCCGATGATGAGTCTGGCGGGGACCAGCGCGATCACGACGCCGGTGGTGGCGACGATCAGCATAGCGGCGATCTTGCCCGCCAGAAGCGAGCGCCGGTTCGGCATGGCCACGAGCGTGATGCGGAGCTGTCCGCTGCGGTACTCGCTTGCGGCGGCGTAGGCGGCTACCACGAGGAAGGCGTACACGGGGGCGAGCATGACCGCGCCGAAGGAGGAGATCGACGCCGGTTCTCTCTGACCGGGGTGGGTGTAGAAGCCGACCGGTGAGGCGTCGATCGCGGCCAGCGCGAGATTCGCGGTCAGGGCCACCGCCAGCATGATGCGTGCGGACGGGGCAGTCGTCATCTTGATGATCTCAGCGGTGACGGTGTCACGCAGGCAAGTGGGGAGCGGCGTCAGTGGCATCAGCGGCGTTGTCGGCGTCAGCGGCCTCGTCGGGGTCATCTGGCGTCTCTCCTGGTCACGACCGCGACGGCGACGGCGCAGGCGAGCACTGCCCATCCGATCAGCACGGCCGCCCCCTGGACGGCGCTACCGGTCAGAGGGACGGCGACGTCGCCTCCTGCCAGTACCAGGTTCCGTGCCGCACTGAACAGGGCCAGCGCGTCCACGGCCGGGGAGATGAGGGTGAGCATCTGGGTCATCGTCACCATGATCAGCACCACCGCGACGATGACGCCGACGAGCGTCCTTCTCGCTATCAGGGTGATGGCGTAGGCGAAGAGGGCGGCGGTGACCATGAACAGCAGGATGCGGGCGTCGGCGAGGAGGAAGCGCGGTGACCATGCCCGGCCCGCTTCCCAGCTATGGAGCGCCAGGTGGAGCAGCACCTTGGCCGCACCGATCCACAGCGTGCCGAGGATGAGGATCTGGAATGCGACTGCGACGATCTTTCCCACCAGCAGCCGCATGCGCCGGGGCACGGCGAGCACGCTCATGCCGAGCTGGCCGGTGCGGAACTCGGCGCCGGCGGTCACCGTGCTGAGCAGGGGCAGGAGGATCGCGGGGTTGAAGATGGAGGCGACGTAGTCGCCGAAGACGGATTCATCGGCGACGACCGGGACGCTGTTGACAACACTTGTTCCGTCGCCGCGGAGATTCGCGATCAGTTCCTGATTGAAGAGGAAGAGCTGGAGCTGGAACAGGAGATCGACCGCGGTGAGGATGACCATGATGATCCAGACGCTGGGCAGGGTGAGGGCCTTGGTGAGCTCTGAGCGGACGATGCTGATCATGCTGCTCACCGGCCTCACCAGCTCTGTCCGGGCCGGCTGCCGGTGAGCGCGAAGAAAGCGTCCTCGAGTGAGGCGTGGCCTGCGATGATCTGTTCCAAGGCGCCGTCGGCGATGATCCGGCCCTTGTTGATGATGACGATGTCGTCGACCGTCTGCGCCGTCTCTCCCATGAGGTGGCTGGACAGCAGCACGGTATTGCCGTCGTCGGCGTAGCTGCGCAGGAAGGCGCGGATTGTGCGGATGCCTTCGGGATCGAGGCCGTTGACCGGCTCGTCCAGCACGAGGAAACGGGGCTCGCCCAGCAGAGCGGCCGCCAGTCCGAGGCGCTGCCGCATGCCGAGCGAGTACTTGCGAACCCGCCTCGTGGCGGCTTCGGACAGGCCGACCTGTTCGAGAACCTCGCCAATGCGCCGCGCCGGGATCCGGTTGGACTGCGCGATCCAGCGCAGATGATCGATGCCGCGACGCTCCGGGATGGCGGATGCGCCGTCGAGCATCGCTCCGACGGTGCGGAGCGGCTGAGCCAGTGCGGTATACGACTTGCCGTCGATGAGTGCCGTACCGGATGCGGGCCGGTCCAGACCGAGCAGGATGCGCAGCGTCGTGGACTTGCCGGCCCCGTTCGGGCCCAGGAACCCTGTCACCCTGCCCGCCTTGGCGGTGAAGCTGACTCGGTCGACTGCGGTCCTGCCTCCGTACTTCTTGGTCACGTCAATGATCTCGATCATGCAGCGGTACTTCCTTCCGAGCGTTGGGGCGGCCGTGCAGCGGCGGTGCACTGCCAGCGCAACCGTTCCACCGGGGCGCTGCCTCTCGCGTCGTCCGGAAGTAGACATGTGCGGTGGGTACTGCGGTGGGGATGAGCGCGGGATCAGCGGGGCTCGTGCAGCAGCCCGGCTTGGTAGGCGAGGACGGCCAGCTGCGTGCGATCGCTCACGCTCAGCTTCAGGAACAGACGACGCAGGTAGGTGCGCACTGTGGGCAGCGCGAGGAAGAGCTCATCGGCGATCTGCTGGTTGGACCGCCCCTGCGCCACCAGCCGAGTCACCTGAAGCTCTCGTGCGCTCAGACGCACATCGGCGAACGGGTGCCGCGAGTGCGCCGGCCGCTGGGCGAGCTGGTCCATCAACCGTGCGGTGACCTCCGGAGCCAGCGACGCGTGTCCGGCATGCACGGCCCGCACCGCACTGAGAACCTCGGACGAGGAGGCGTTCTTCAGCAGGAAGCCCGCGGCGCCCTGCTTGAGCGCGCCGGCCACGTACTCGTCCAGGTCGAAGGCGGTGAGCATGATCGCCTTCGTTCCCGAATCGGTGATGCCCCGCAAGACGTCCAGGCCGCTGCCGCCGGGCATCTGCACGTCGATCAGGGACACGTCGGGGTGCAGTGCCGCGATCTTCCGGATCGTCTCCCGGGCGGTCCCCGCCTCATCCAGCACGCGGAACCCGTCACTGGCGTCGAACAGACGCCGGTAGATGCGGCGGAAGTCGGCATCGTCATCGGCGAGGAATACAGTGATCGGCGCGTTCACGGCTCCACCTGCAGCGGTAGTCGCGCCAGCACCCGCGTACCGCCCTGCGAGAGGCCGGACACGCTCAAGGAGCCGCCGACTGCCTCCACGCGTTCCCGCATGCCCGTCAAGCCGGCTCCCGGCGCCTGATGAGCGGATATGCCGGTACCGTTGTCCTCGACGTGGACGGTGAGGATGCCGTGATCAGATCCGGCAGTCGCTCCGGCAGCCTTGACAGCCACGGTGCACGATGAGGCGTCGGAATGACGTACCACATTGCTGAGGGCCTCTTGCACCACCCTGGAGACGACCGCCTGAGTCGCGGACGGCACCTCCGGGAGCTCCACGGCGGACTCGACCTCGAGACCGCTCACCCGGGCGGCCGTCAGCAGCTCCGGGAGCGACGGCGCTCCACCGCGCTCGTCCTCGCCCGTGCGCAGAGTCCGCACCAGCTGCTGGACCTCTTCCAGGGCTCCGCCTGCGCGCTCCTCGATGTCTGTGAGGCTCTGAAGCAGCTCCTCCTCGGTGCCGGCGGTGTTGCGCGCAACGTCGGCCTCCGCGCGAATGACGCTGAGCGCATGCCCGACGACGTCGTGCACCTCCCGGGAGATCGCGACCTGCTGCTGGGCGCGTCGAGCGAGAGCCCGTTGATGGGCGGCCTCCTGCGCGGAGGCCAGCCTGCGGGCCTCCGCGCATCCCAGCATCCAGGAGGCGCCGATCGCAAGGCAGCTGCCGATGACTCGGTGCGCCGTCGTCTCGGAGGCGGGACTGCCGGACGTTGCGGCCAGCAGGATCAGCGCGACGGACAGCCACACACCGATCGGCTGTGACCGCGTACCGCGCCGGACCGCTTGCGGATACAGGCACCACGCGGCCGCGAGCATCGGATCGGTGCAGAGTCCGAGAACCCAGCCGGCCGCAGTGATGATCAGCGAGACCGCCAACGCGACGAGAGGCAGTCGCCAGCGCAGTAACATGGCTGCGACGAGCGTGGCAATGAGCAGGAGGCCGAGGGGATCGGGCCCCCAAGACCAGAAGACGCCGACAGCTGCTGCGGCGACACCCAGGTCGACTGCGAAGGACACCGGCGACGAGTGCCCCGAGAACCAGGGCGTCGTCATGAGAGCGACTCGTTGCGGGAGCGTGCCGCGGGCGCGTGGCCGGGAGCGCCCGGGGCGGTGCTCCCCTCGGTCTGCGGCTCGCGGCCGAGCTCGGCGTCGATCCGGGCGGAGAAGTCGTCGTCGCCCACGGCCGGCCACTCCAGGGGAACGGTGATGCCGAGGTCCTGCTCGACCCAGGCGCGGAAGTCGCTGACCGGCTCAACGGCATCGTCGTCGTCCGGCGGGAGCCCGAGCTCGGAGGGGGTGAGGTCGCGGTAGCCGATCGCGAAGAGCGTTAGGAGCTCGTGGACATCGTCGGCAATGCGTAGGCGGCGCCCTCGGACTCCAGGACGACGGCGCGGCCCCGGGTCTCCATCCAGCACCAGGCGCGCTCCAGCTCCGCGGGGACCGTCCCAGTCCGGTCGGTCCGCCCTGGGCGCGTCAGCCATTGTCGACATTCCCCTGAGCATACCGGCTGCCGCCCGCGCGGGGAAGGCCCGGTCCGACGGCGGGGGCCGCCCTACGCCGTCGGCGACCTGCGTGGCAGCATCTGCTCGACCATCGCCTCCAGCGACTTCTGGGCCGGGCGGTAGCGGACGCCCAGCTCGGTCCGGCTGCGCGTGGCGTCGCAGCGCACCGGGAATCCCACGTTGCGCCGCACGTACTCCCGCGTCATCCCGATCCTGGGCGCGAGGGCCAGGAGCAGCGGGCGGGGCAGGGCCCGCCGCTCCCGGCCCCGCCGCTCCGGACGGCGGCGCGGGCGACCCCGGATGGCCCGACGCCGCCGGAGCGGGCGGTGCTCCGAGCGGTCTCGGCACGCCGGGCGCCCCCGCCGTCGACGGCGGTCCCGTGGCGCTCTCGCCCGGGGCGCCCGCGCCATCGCCCGCCGGACCCCGGTCCCCGGCGCCCGCCGCACCGCCGGAGGCGGAGGACGACGGGTGGGGCGTCATCGCCGTCCCCGGCGGCTCCGGACCTGCACCGGCCGGACCTCCCCAGACCGGGCCCGCAGGCGGCGAGCACGTCGTGCCGCCGCCCGCCGCACGGTCCGCTCCCGCGACCGGATCCGCTCAGTCCGCCTCGCCCGGCTCTGCGCCGCCGGGACCAGGGCCATCCGATTCCGCGGGGTCGGCCCCGGCCGCGCCCTCTGCGGCCCCTCCCACGGCCACGGAACCGATGGCGTCGCCCGCCTCAGCGGCTTCGGCAGTCTCTGTGGCCTCGCCGTCCGGCACCGCCTCGCCTCCCGCGCCCGATCCGGTCGACGAGTCCCCAATCGCTACTGTCCACCGTTTGCACGCCCTGCCGACACTTCCCGGCGGGGCTGCACCATCCTCGCCGTCGCCGTCGCCGTTGCCGTCGCCGTCTGCCCCGGCGCCGGCAGAGCCGGCAGGACCGGCAGGGCCGGCCGACCAGCACCGGCAGTCCCAACAGGGCCATGGACACGATGGACATGGCGGGCAGCCCGAGCAACGCGGGCAACACGACCAGCGCGGGCAGCACGGCCTGGCCCCCGTCAGCTGGGAGGGCCCCGCCACCTTCTCCGACGGCACGCCCGTCCCGCAGGAGCCCCCGCCCGAGGACGGGGATGAGGAGCCGGATGACTCCTGGGCGCCCGCCGCCGGCGACCGGGTCTCCGCCGCACGCGCCGCGGCCCGGGCGGCCGCCCGCGGTCGGGCACCGTCGAGCCCGAGCCCGGCTCACGGCGCCGCCTTCTCGCCGTCCTCCGTCGAGGACGACGTCCCCAGCGCCGACGACGAGGACGCCGAGGAGGCCGGCGCCGTCGGCCTGGAGGTCGTCAAGCGGCTCCTGGGCGCCACCGTTCTGGAGGAGATCACCGTGACCCAGGAGGGACGCTGATATGACACCCGTCTACGAGGGCGCCGTCCAGGACCT
This sequence comes from Actinomyces dentalis DSM 19115, assembly GCF_000429225.1. GTDB lineage: Bacteria > Actinomycetota > Actinomycetes > Actinomycetales > Actinomycetaceae > Actinomyces > Actinomyces dentalis. The sequence goes on along the minus strand of NZ_AUBL01000079.1, from coordinate 223 downwards.
CATCGACGAGTTCGACGAACTGCCCGGCGTCGGCCCCAAATCGGCCCAGCGCATGGCCTTCCACATCCTGGCCGCCGACGCCGCCCGCGTCGAGCGATTCGTCGAGGCCCTGCGCGCCGTCAAGGCCCGGGTCCGCTTCTGCGAGACCTGCGGCAATATCTCCGAGTCCGAGCAGTGCGTCGTCTGCCGCGACCCGCGGCGCGACCAGCGCGTCATCTGCGTG
>NZ_AUBL01000078.1 GCF_000429225.1 Actinomyces dentalis DSM 19115 | reverse complement strand
ACGCGCACGCCGGCATCAGGGCCGCGGTCAGGGCGATCCTTCCCGGGGCGTCCTGGCAGCGCTGCCGCGTCCACTTCGCCCGCAACATCACCTCCAGGCTGGGCTCGGCCCGATCCAAGCCGGTCAACGCCCTGGTCTCCACGATCTTCGCCCAGACCAGCAGGGAGGCGGTGGTGGCCCAGTACCAGCACGTCATCGACGCCTTGAGGGACGCGTTCCCCGAGATCGCCCGGATGTTGATGGACGCCGAGCCGGACCTGACCGCGTTCGCCGCCTTCCCCCGGGAGCACTGGACCAAGATCTGGTCCAACAACCCCATCGAGCGCCTCAACCGCGAGATCAAGCGCCGAGCAGACGTGGTCCAGGTCTTCCCCGACAGCGACTCCGTCACCCGCCTGATCGGATCCGTCCTGTCAGAGCAACGAGGAGTGGCAGTACGGCGAACGCCGCTACCTCTCCCAGACCTCCCTGCAGCGCCTGACCGACATGCTCCAGGCCGACAACAGCACCGGCGCCAGCACCGGCGGCCGCCCCGCCCTGCCCCCCATCACCACCTGACCGAAAGAACACCACACCAAGAGACTTGACCATTCGGACAAACGCCGCCGCGGGCCCCGGGAGTGGGCCACGGGCCGGGCGGCGGCGGGAGATGTTCCGGCGCCCCCGCCCCCGCTCCGCCTCGATAGCGCATCTCGCATGGTGGGACGGCGTCTCGCATGTCGTGACGCGTCCCGGCTCGCGAGATCGTCACTTAACCCGCGAGCACGTCACTTAACCCGCGAGCACGTCACTTAACCCGCGAGATCGCCACTTAACCCGCGAGCACGTCTGCCAGAGGGACGTGCTCGCGGGTTAAGTGACGTGCTCGGCGGCTACCCGGCGATCTCGCGGACCGCGGCGGCGGGCGCCGACCCGCCCCGGACGCCGAGACGTGCACTTCGCGCCCGAGAACGACGATCGGACCGCCGTGATCCAACCGCGCACAAGCGGTCCGCACAGGAGAGCACCGCCATGAGCCCGCTGAACAACCTTCCCGGTGAGCCTCACTGGCCCCCCGGGTCCAGGGCCGACAGAATTCCGTTCAACCGGGCCAGAAGATCAGGCAGATCGTCCACAGCGGTCACAACCAGAATCTCCATGTCAGTGGACCAGTAGCCGTGAACGATCCGGTTACGCAGACCAATGGGACGGCGCCAGGCGATGTCGGCATGCCGATCCCGGAATTCCTGAGGCAGTCCGGCGGCGGCTTCGCCGAGAACTGTGTAGTTCCACATGAGGGCGTCGGCCCTGTTGCGATCCTGTTCGATCTCGGCGCGACTCGACGTTCCGACGATGTCGATGATCCGCACGACGGCGTCGCGCATCTCATGGAGGTACAGGTACTCAGGCCGCCGCATAGAGCGGCTCGGCCTCCGCCATGACCCGGTCGCGAATCATGGGATGGAGCGAGCGCCGCGAGACCAGGTCGACGGGCCTGTGGAAGACCTCCGTCAGAGACTCGACGAGGTCCTCGACCTCCCAGCCGAGCGCGCGCCCACCCTCCAGCGTGTACAGCAGGTCCACATCGCTGTCCGGGCGCTGCTCCCCCCGGGCGACGGACCCGAAGACCTCCAGGCGCGCGATGCCGTAGCGCCGGCACAACTCGGCCAGGCGCGAGGCGTCGATCCGCAGGTCCTCCACGCGGGGAAGTGTACGGGGGCGTCGAGACAAGGATCAACGTCGAGCGGGGATCCTGGGCCACCGGATCAAGGGGCCCAACGGCCGGTGAGACGGAGGATTTCCGGCGACAATGGAGCCATGCGTCACATCATCTGGGACATGGGCGGTACTCTCGTCAACACCTACCCCGAGGTCGACCGCGTCCTGTGCGAAGCGGCCTTCGGGGACGCCGAGCCCGAGCACGTCAGGCACGTGACCTCCCTGACCCGCCGTTCGATCGCCCACGCCATCGCCACCCTCGCCGTCGAGCACGACCTCGCACCGCGGGTCTTCGAGGAGGCCTACGCCGGGCTCAAGGAGCGCTGGCGCCACCGCCCCGCCCCCGTCATGGACGGGGCCCGCGAGGTGATGGCGCGGGTGAGCGGGCTCGGCGGCCTCAACCTCGTGGCCACCCACCGCGACCGGGCCAGCGCCACGGACCTGCTGCGGGCCCTCGACCTCACGGTGGACGACATGGTCTGCGCCCCCGACGGGATCGCGCGCAAGCCGAGCCCCGCCATGAACCTCCTCCTGGCCGAGCGCCACGGGCTGGACCCCGCCGAGGTGCTGTGCGTGGGGGACCGGCCCATCGACGTGATGGCCGCGCGCGCCGCCGGGATGGCGGCGTCGCTGCTGGTGCGTCCGGGCACCTCGGTCACCCTGCCCGACGACGCCCCCGGCGCACTGGTCGTCGCGAGCCTGAGGGACCTGCTCGCGCTGCTGGACTGAGGCCGCGCCGTCTGCGACCCTACCTTCATGAGCGACGAAGCCCCTGACGACCGCGAAGGCCATGCCCCTGACGACCGTAAGGGCGGTGCACCCGGCGCCCCCGACGGCGGCCCCGCCCCGCGAACGGCGGTCCCGACCGGCTCTCCCGACGAGTCCTCCGCCCGCACCGGCCGCGCCCCGCGGGAATCGGGGCACGGGTCCGCGGCCGCGGCTCCGGTCGGGCGTCGCGCCCCAGTGGGCCGGCTGGCGTGCGCCGCCGTCTGCTGGCTGTGCGCCCTGATCTCCACCGGCCATCTGCTCGCCGGGGACTGGTCCGAGATCTCGAAGCATCCCGCGGGCTTTTCCGACTTCCTGTGTCTGCCGGCCCTGTCGACGGGCGCGCTCACCTCCATGGCCGGGCTGTTCGCGTGCCTCATGCTGTGGGGCTCACTGGGGGATATCGGCGTGGCCGTCTTCGGCGTCGCGATGGCGGCGGTGGCCGGGGCCATCTCCACCATCGCGGGGGCGGCCTTCGATGCCGGTTCCACGGACAGCAACCCGTTCTACGCGCTCGCCGGCCTCCATCTGTTCGCGGCGCTCTTCCTGTGCGCCCACATCAATAGGTTCGCGGGCCGGAGCGGAGCCGTCACCGGCGGCCGCCGTCAATGAGCGCGAACATCGCGTCGTCGGTGATGACGGTATTCCGCCCTGGCGACGAGACGTCCGTATTCGCGCCCGGAAGAAGATCCGGCGACTCCCGCAGACCCTTCGGGAGGAGAATGCGCCCTCCGGAATCAATCGGAATTCCCACGGGGCGGACCCATCATTCGATTCCCATTCGAACGCGGGTGCCGGGCCCCCTCGCCGCGGAAGCGGAGAAGGGGCCCGGCACTGCCTGCGCTACCGGCGTTCAGCGCGCGGCGCGGGACTCGGGTGCGGCGCTACCGCCGCTCAGCGCGCGGCGCCGGGCCGCGGGCTCGGGCTCCTGTGCCACACGACGACCGACCACGGCTGCACCGCGACGCCGTCGGCGACGATCTCGCCCTCGCCCTCGGGCCAGCAGTTGTCGTCCTTCTCCGACCCCACGGCGGTGTCGACCAGGCGCCGCCACACGTCGCCCCCGCCGGCCGCGGGCACCCGGAAGTCGACCGGGTCCGGGCTCATATTGATCATGACCCAGAAGCCGTCGTCGGGCGCATCGATGTGCACCGCGAGCGCCCGGTCGCCCTCGCGGGGGGAGCCGTCGCCGTCGGGCGTGCGGAACAGGTAGGAGACGTCCTCGCCCCCGGCCTCCAGGTCGCCCCAGGCGGCCCGGCACAGCGCGGGGTGGCGGTGGCGCAGCCGCATGAGGAAGGTGGCGAAGCGGAACAGCGGGTTCACCCGCTCGTCGCGGCTGTCGAACACGCCCAGGTTGTCGTGGTAGGCGGCGCCCGTGCCGTCCTCGACGGCGACGCGCTGGGGGGCGCTGGTGGCGATCATCGCGTAGTTGTTGCGCATGGCCGGCGAGTCCAGCGCCCACGGGTTGTTGTTGCCGTTCTGGGTGCGGCCGAACTCGTCGCCGGCCACCACCATGGGCACGCCGCGCGAGAGCATGAGGATCGCCCACAGGTTGCGCAGCCGCTGGCGCCGCAGGGCCGGATCGCCCCCGGAGTCCCACGACATGTTGTCGTCGCTGCCGCCGTCGGAGGGGCCGAAGGGGTAGGGCTGGTCGTTGTTCTTCGTCTGGTAGCTGACGAGGTCGGCCAGGTTGAAGCCGTCGTGGGCGACGATGAAGTTGATCGACTTCTGGGGGCCGCCGTTGTCCTCGAAGTGGTGGTAGTCGCCGTTGACCATGTCGAGGAAGTCGGTGGTGTTGCCGTCGCCCTTGGTGAAGCGGCGCACGGCGTCGCGGTAGCGGCCGTTCCACTCGCCCCAGCCGCGGGGGAAGTTGCCCACCTCGTAGCCCCACAGGTCCCAGGCCTCGGCGATGACCTCGAGGTTCTCCTTCTCGGCCAGGGAGGCGATGCCCGTGAGCAGCGGGTGCTCGTTGAAGAAGCGCTTCTGGGCGCCCCAGTCGTCGGGCTCGGCGTCGCGGGGGCTGCGGCCCAGCACGGTGGCCAGGTCGAAGCGGAAGCCGTCGACCCCCATGTCGTGGCTCCAGTAGTGCAGGGAGTCCAGCACCAGCCAGCGGGCCATGGGCGAGGAGTAGTTGATCTGGTTGGAGGTTCCCGTGGCGCCGTCGACGAGGATCTTGTCGCGGGTCATCTGGTAGTACTCGGCGGTGGCGAAGCCGCCCAGGGACGTGAAGCCGGTGGTGTTCACGTCGCCGTTCCAGTTGCCGCCCTCGGCGGTGTGGTTGTAGACGACGTCGAGGTAGACCTCCATGCCGGCGTCGTGGAAGGCGCGGACCATCTCCTTGAACTCGCGGGTGGGCCCGCCCCAGCTCTTGTCGGCGGCGTACCGGCGGTTGGGGGCGAAGAACGACAGGGTCATGTAGCCCCAGGCGTTGGTGGCGCCAGCCCGGCCGGTCTCGGAGGCGTTGGTCTCGTGGACGGGCAGGAGCTCGATGGTGGTGACGCCGGCGGCCTTGAGGTAGGGGGCCAGGAGCCCCGCGCCCTTGTAGGTGCCCTGGTACTGGGCGGGGATGTCGGTCACGCCCTCGAAGCCGGGCTCGCCGGCCAGCAGGTCGGCCAGGCGGGCCGCGGAGGGGTGGCCGGTGAGCTGGGTGACGCCGGCCTCGTAGATGATGGCCTGCTCGGGCGGCAGCTGCGGCTTGCCGTCGGGCGCGGCGCTCTCGGCGACGACAATGCCTTTGGGGGCGTAGGGGGCGGTGTCGATCCGACGGCGGGGCGCGCCGTCGACGAGCTCGCCGCCGGTGCCCAGGACCCCGTCGTCGACGCCGAGGCGGCCCAGGGCGTCGGTGTAGACGTTGTGGGTGATCTCACGGGAGTAGGGGTCGAAGAGGACCTTGTTGGGGTTGAACCGGTTGCCCTGCTCGTCGAGGTCGGCGATGAAGCCGGCGTCGGAGCCGGGGGTCCAGGCCTCGTCGTAGGGCCAGTTGGGGCCCCAGACGCGGAAGCCGACGAGGGCTCCGGACTCCAGTCCGCCCAGTCGGGCGCGCCATATGCCGTCGGCGCCGCGGGCGGGCAGGAAGGCGGCCGAGGCGGTGGCGCCCAGGGCCTCGGGGTAGATCTCCAGCTGGACGCGGGTGGCGGCGGGGGCGTAGACGGCGAAGGTGACGCCGTCGGCCCGCAGGTGGGTGCCGAGCGGCCAGGTGGCCTCGGCCCAGGTGGTCTCATCGAGTGCGGTGATAGCAGACATGCGGGGCATGGTGGCATCGGAGTCTGGGCGCGGGCTGATCGCGGCCCGCTCCGGCCCCGTCCGGCCGGGAGGTTCTGCTCACACTGCTCGGGCGGGGGGCGGAGGACGACGGCGGACGGCCTGTCGGGGCGACGGCGGGCCGGCGGGGCCCGGTGGTACGACGGACGACGGCGGCCGGGCGACGGGGCGACGGCGGCCGGGCGGCCGGGCGGCCGGCCTGTCGGGGCGACGGCGGCCGGGCGGGCCGGACGACCCGCGTTCCGCGCGCACCGGCCGGTTACATTGTGGGAATGTCCCACCGCACGCACGAGTCGGATCCCGACGACATCGATATCGACGACCTGTACAACTTGAAGGGCTCCCCGAACACGGGCTCCGGAGGCTCGGACTCCTCGCACCCGTCCGCGCCCACCGCAATCGCCCTGATCGTCTGGGGGCTAGCCGCGATACTCGCCCGGTTCATCCACACTGTGGAGTCGCCCGTGTACATGTCCCGGTCGTCGCACGACAACGTCGACTTCTACATCGACATCGTCTACGCGACGGCAGGGGTGGAGTTCCTCCTGGCGATCATCGGGGCTCTGGCCGCGCTGGCGCTCGTGGCCACTGAGCCCGGCAGGAGGAGGATCGGCGCCGCCATCGTGAATATCGTCCTGGCCGGACTGGCCCTGTCCGTCTTCCTGAACAACTGGATCGTCCTGCTGTTCGAGAGCCCCGTCCGCCAGGAGGTGTGGTGGGGCGGCCTTCTCATGGGCGTCTGCCCGGTGATCGTGCTCGCCGCCTCGATCGTCGAACTGCGCCGCAGTGCCGCCCGCTGAGCCCGGCCCGGGCAGCGCGGAACCGTCGGGGCTCCCGCCCGCCGGCGGTCGCAGGACCGCAGGGGCGGGAGCCCCGACGCCCCGCGGCGCCCGCCGGGTCTACTCCCCGACGCCGGCGCCGTGGAAGACGGCCTCGAGGTTGTGCCCGTCGGGGTCGCGGACGAAGGCGGCGTAGTAGCCGGGGTGGTAGTGCGCCCGCTCCCCCGGTCCCCCGTTGTCGGTGCCGCCCGCCGCCAGGGCCGCCCGGTGGAAGGC
>NZ_AUBL01000077.1 GCF_000429225.1 Actinomyces dentalis DSM 19115 | reverse complement strand
CGAACCACCACACCCCCATGCCACAATCAACCCCGCAGCACCGGCAACGACGCCGCCCAACCCCACCCAACCAGACGATGAAAGATCGAGGTTAACCCGCGAGAACGTCTGCTAGAGGTACGTTCTCGAGGGTTACCCGGCGATCTCGGCGGTTAAGTGACGTTCTCGCGGGTTACCCGGCGATCTCGCGGACCACGACGCCGACCCCCCGCCGCCGCGCACCACCGCCCGCCGAATAACCTTCCAGGTCTCCTTGACAAAATCCACCTCAGCTCGCACGATGCGAGCTCAGCTTGACGAAATCCACCTCAGCTCACATTGTGCAAGCTCACCTCGCACAATGTGAGCTCAGGTGACATCGCCGAATCCACTCCCCCCCCCGGGGCCGCAGACGACGGGAGTGCCGATGACGACGGCGCGGCAGGCCGAATCCACTCCCCCCCGGGGCCGCAGACGACGGCCGCCTGCCCGACCCGGGCGCCGCCGGGGGACGCGGGCCGCCGGAGGAGGCGGCGCCCCGGCCCCTCCAACACACCCGGAGGAAGAAAGTTGCGGAATCGCCCGGAATCACACGAACTCGCGCAGAATCGCGTGAGACCTGCAATCATCCGCGGGATGCGGGACCTGGATCATTACGCGTGCAGCCACTCCTGGCGCCCCGGCGAGTGGGAAAACCGTGTCGGACCGCCGTGCCGGCTCGATCGAGGCCCCGGTCCGCCCGGCCTCAGGCCCCGGAGTGCGCCGGATAGTGCCGGCCAGCCCCGCCGAACCCGGTCCGCCCAGCCTCAGGCCCCGGGCCCGCCGGCGGCCAGGACCCGCGGCGCGAGGTCGGCGTCGTCGTCGGGCATCCAGGTGGCGGCGTCGGCGTCGACCTGCTCGCCGGAGCGGATGTCCTTGACGGAGTCGGCGGCCCCTCCGACCCCGGGGAACCAGACGAAGGGGATGCCGCGCCTGTCGGCGAAGCGGATCTGCTTGCCGAACTTGGCGGCCGTGGGGGCCACGTCGGCGGCGATGCCGCGAGCGCGCAGGGCGTCGGCCACGGCGTCGGAGTCGGCGCGGTGCTCCTCGTCGACCACGGCCACGAGCACGGCGGTGGGCACGGCCCGGCTCACCTCCACCAGCCCGGCGCCCAGGACGCGCGAGAGCAGGCGCGACAGGCCGACGGAGATGCCCACGCCCGGGAAGACGCGTTTGCCGTTGGAGGCCAGGGAGTCGTAGCGCCCGCCCGAGCACACGCTGCCCAGGTCCTCGTGGCCGGCCATGAAGGACTCGTAGACCGTGCCGGTGTAGTAGTCCAGACCGCGGGCGATCTTGAGGTCGGCGACGACGGCGCCGGGCCGGCGGGCGGCGGCGGCGCGCAGCAGCGCCTCCAGCTCGTCCAGGCCCGCCAGCAGGAGCCCGCTCGGCGCGGCGCCGTCCAGGGCGGCCAGGACCGCTTCGCGGACGGCGGCCGGCTCGGCGGAGGAGATGGCGGCCAGGCGCAGGGCGGCGTCGGCCTGCGCGGCAGTGGTGCCGACGGCGTCGACGAGCTCGGCGGCCACACTGCCGGGACCGATCTTGTCGATCTTGTCCACCACGCGCAGGACCTCGATGAGCGCCTCGTCGCCGATGCCGACGCTCGTGTAGAAGCCCTGGGCGACCTTGCGGTTGGACACGTGGACGGTCACCGGCGGGATGGGCAGGGCGGACAGGGCCTGGTGCATGACGAGGGGGATCTCGACGTCGTAGTGCGGGGGCAGGGAGCCGTCGCCGACGACGTCGATGTCCACCTGGTAGAACTCGCGGAAGCGGCCCTCCTGGGGGCGCTCGCCCCGCCAGACCTTCTGGATCTGGTAGCGCTTGAAGGGGAAGTGCAGGACCCCGGCGTTGTTCAGGACGTAGCGGGCGAAGGGGACGGTCAGGTCGAAGTGGAGGCCGAGCCGCCCCGCCGGGTCCGTCCCGGCGGCCTCGGCGGGGTCGGCCTGGAGGCGGGAGAGGAGGTAGACCTCCTTGCTGGTCTCGCCCTTCCTCGTCAGCTCGCTCAGGGGCTCGACGGCGCGCGTCTGGATGCCGCTGAAGCCGTGGAGCTCGAAGACATGGCGCAGGACGTCGATGAAGTGCTGCTCGACCACGCGGCCGGCCGGGAGCCACTCGGGGAAGCCGGAGAGGGGGGACAGGGCCTGTTGTGCCCGTGCGGAGTGCGCCATGGGCGCCATCCTCTCACGACGGGCGGGGTCGGCGCGGGCCCTGCGAGTCGCACCGGGGCCTCACGCGTGCCGGTCCCCGCCGCGGATCCTGGCCTCCGCCAGGTAGGGGTTGGCGTGGTGCTCGTGGGCCATGGTGGTGGCGGCGCCGTGCCCGGGCAGCAGCACGGTGTCCGGGTCGATGGCGGAGGCGAGGAAGCGCAGGGTCGCCCACATCTGCACCTGGTCGCCCCCCGGCAGGTCGGTGCGCCCGACGCTGCCCTTGAAGATGACGTCCGCACTCAGGGCCACGAGGCGGGGGCGCTCCTCGTCCGCCAAGAAGGGGTCGACGTCGACCGCCTCAGCCTCGTAGAGGAGGTCGCACGCCGCCAGGTCGGCGTTGAGGAAGAAGACCGTCGAGCCCTCCGAGTGCCCCGGCGCCGCCACGGCGCGGATGGCCAGGCCCGGGACGAGCTCGACGGCGTCGGAGAAGCCCTCGCCGGGGAAGGCGCGCAGGTCGGTGGGCGCGCGCCAGGGGGTGCCGGCCATGTCGGCGAAGCCCATGCCCTCCACGCGTATGCCGGTGGTGGCGTCCGGGTCGTCGAGGCGGTAGCGGTCCGGCCCGGGGATGTAGACGGGCGCGTCGAGGGCATCGTCGGAGGCGAGCGCCCCCTCGGCGCGCGCCGCCTCGATGAGGGCGGCGGCGTCCCACACGTGGTCGGCGTGCCCGTGGGTGAGCAGCACCGCCCCCAGCCTCAGGCGGTGGGAGCGCAGCAGCGCCAGTGCGCCGCGGGCGGCGCCGGCCCCGGGGTCGACGACGAGCGCGGGGCCGCCCGGCGCGGGCGCCAGGACGTAGCAGTTGGCCGCGAAGACGGGGGCGATCGTGCGCTCGAGGATCATGGGACCAGTCTAGTGGGGTGTCGCCGCTCATTATTTGGGTCCGCTGCCGCGGAGCTCGGATGCGGTGGGGCGGGTGGGGCTCCTGGGACGTGCCGGGGCGGGAACTTGTCCAAATCTGTTGCAAAGGCGCTCCGGGCCGGGATCGGCCGCGAGAAGAACCGCGGAATACCAACGATTCTCATCCGGCGTTCCGGCGCGATCCGGGCCTTTGCAACAGATTTGGACAAACAGCGCCGCCGCGGCCGAGTCTTCACGACGCCCCTGGCGCGGCGGCGCCCCGAGACCGCAGTATTCGATCCATGACTCGATCCACACCCCGGCCCGCGGCGACCGGCGACCACTCGGGCTCCCCCGCCCCCTTGGACGCCCGCACGTCCTCGGGCTCCCGCACACCCGACTCCCGCGAGCCCTCGGACTCCCGCACACCCGACTCCCGCGAGCCCTCGGACTTCGAACGGCCCTCCTCGTCGCTGATCGGCCGGCTCACGCTCAGGTCCATGAACCTGTGGCACACCCCCCTGCACCGGTGGGGCCTGGCGGCCGCGGGCATCGGCGCCGACTCGCGCGTCCTGGACGTGGGCTGCGGGGGCGGCGGCGCCGTGCGCCGGATCCTGCGCCTGACGCGCGCCGAGGTCGGCGCCATCGACCACTCCCCCGCCGCGGTGGAGTTCACGCGCCGCCTCAATGCCGCCGCCGCGGCGTCGGGCCGCCTGCGGGTGATCGAGGGCTCGGTCGAGGCGCTTCCATTCCGCACCGGGTACTTCGACGTCGTCACCGCCTTCGAGACGGTGTACTTCTGGCCGGATCTGGAGGCGGGGCTGCGCGAGACGGCGCGGGTCCTGGGGCCCGGCGGCCGCCTGGTGATCGTCAACGAGGTCGCGGACCGCCAGGCGGCGGGGATCTGGGCCGACCGTCTGGGGATGAACGTGCCCGACGGCGACACGCTGGCCGAGGCGTGCGCGAAGGCCGGTTTCGCCCGCGTCGACGTGCGGCGCCATCCGCGGGTCGGGGCCTGGCTGCGCGTCGTCGCCGGGGTCTGAGGCCGCCGCGGGACCGGCGGTCCACCGCGGACGCTGCACAGTCCTCAGCGGAGCCGCCGCGGGGCCGGGGCGGGGCCGGGGCGGGCCCCGGAGGGATCGGGGGAAGATCTGCGCGGGGCCGGCCCGCCCCGCATTCGTGGTCCTCTCCCACTAATGCCGCGCCCCGGGCCCGCGCGGGGCCGGCCGCGGTCGTGCGGGATATCCGCTCGACGGGGGAGCCGCGCCCCGGGCCCGCGCGGGGCCGGCCCGGGGCGTTCGCGCCTCAGCGCGGCATCCGGGAGTCCTCGGCGTCCCGGGCGGCGTCGGCGCCGTCGGCCGCGCCCTCCAGGCGCAACCGGGACCCCGTCCAGTGGTCGATGAGCCAGCGGTCGTGACTGGCCACGAGCAGGGTGCCGTTCCAGGCGGCCAGGCCCGCCTCCAGCGCCTCGATCGAGTCGAGGTCGAGGTAGTTGGTGGGCTCGTCGACCATGAGGATCTCGGGCGCGGCGGCGAACGCCACGGCGAGCTGGACGCGGCGCTGGTTGCCCGCCGACAGCTCGCCCACGCACCGGGACCAGTGGGCGGGGTGCAGGACGCCGGAGCCGATGGGGCCGATGCCCGACTCCCACGTCGCCTCGTCCAGACCGGGGTCGCCCGGGCGCGGCAGCCGCTGGGGCACGACGGCGACGCGGCCCAGCGCCGTCAGCGCGCCGGTGGACTCGGCGGTGGGCGGGGCGCCGGTGGCGGCCCAGCACAGCAGCGTCGTCTTGCCGCAGCCGTTAGGACCAGTCACCAGCAGGTGCTCGCCGGCGCGCAGGTCGAGGGTCACAGGGGACAGGCGCCCGGGGACGGCGGCGGCGCGCGCCGTGAGCGCCAGACCTTCGCGGGCGGCGACCGGCGGCGGATCGATGCGCAGGCGGTAGGAGCGGGGTCTGCGCACCTCGACGGCGGCCAGGGCCTCCAGGCGGCGGTCGTCGTTGCGGCGCCGCCTGGTGGAGGCCGAGGAGGCGCGGTCGGCGTAGAACTTCCTGGACATCCTGATCTCGGTGCGGGCGCCGTGATGGCGGGCGGTGCCGTAGTGGCCGATGGTCTCGGACTCGCGCCGGTGCGCCCGCAGGGCGCGCTTGTCCTCCTGCTGGGCGGCGTGGATGCGCTCGTGGGAGGCGCGGGCGCGCGCCTTGTCGGCCAGGTAGTCGGAGTAGGTGCCGGCGCAGCGCTGGATGCCGGGCACCCTCCCACCGCCGGCGGCGGTCAGGAGGGCCTGCCAGGGGGCGGTGTCGAGATCGAGGACGCAGGTGGCGACGTCGTCGAGGAAAGCACGGTCGTGACTGGTGAGCAGGACGGGGCCCGTCCAGCCGCGCAGGGTCCGGACGAGGAAGGCGATGGCCTCCTCGTCGAGGTGGTTGGTCGGCTCGTCCAGGAGGAGGACGGCGGGGCGGGTGAGCAGAGTGGCGGCCAGCGCCAGACGGCCGCGCAGGCCCGGTGAGAGCTCGGCGAGGTCGCGGGCGCGGCCGCCGGGGCCGGTCAGAGCGGCGAGTCCGAGGCCGGCGAGCGTCTCCTCGATGCGGGTATCCAGACCCCACGCGTCAGCGGCGGTCACGGCGGCGAGGAACTCGTCGTAGTCCCGGGCGAGGGCGGTCTCGTCGGGGCGCTCGGCCAGGGCTGCGCCGGCGGCCTCGAAACGGGCGATGAGCGCGCGCAGCGGCGCGGCGGCGGCGTCGAGGTAGTCGCCCACGCTCCCGTCCATGGCCAGGGCGTCGGGGACGGGCGCGGCGCGCGGGGCCCGCACGGTGCCGGAGTCGGGGACGAGATCACCCGCGATCAGGCGCAGCAGCGTGGTCTTGCCGCAGCCGTTGGGGCCGACGAGGCAGGCCCGTTCGCCGTCGCCGACGGTGAGGGTGATGCCGGCCAGCAGCGGCTCGGCGGTGAAGGAGAAACTGAGGTCGGTGAGGGTGATCGCGGGCATGCGGAGCTCCGGTCTGCGGGGGCTGACGGGTGGTTCGGAGCGTCTTACGCGAGCACGGGGGAAGACTATCAGGTTTCCGACGGCGTCGCGGGCCGAGCGGTGTCTGCTACGCCCCTTCACCCCTCTGCTGCGCCCCTTTTCCTCTACTACGCTCCTCCACCCTCTGCTGCGCCCCTCTTTCTCGTACAATGAAGGGTCAAGAGGCGTAGCAGAGGGAAAGAGGCGTAGCGGACGGCCCGACGTCGGACCGGAAGATCATTCTGGGTGCGCCCGAGTGCGTTTCCCGGGTGCGATGAGGAGGGTCTGATGGATTGATTCGCGTTCGCGATCTCCGCCTGCGTTTCCCGGGTGTGATGAGAGGGGTCGTTGAGGGCGGTGGGGCGCGGGGGTCGTCCGTGATGGCCTGCCCGAATCGCCTCTTGGCATGTTGGAGGCGCCCGGCGCGGTGGGATCTGCCGGGGTGATCGTCGGGGAAGGTCCGGGCGGCGTCGGGGCGGTTCCGGCGTCCCGCCCCCGCTCCACTCCCGCCAGTCGTCCGCATGGTGGGACGGCGTCTCGCATATCGTGACGCGGCCGGCCCGCGAGCACGTCACTTAACCCGCGAGATCGTACCTTAACCTCGGTTTTTCGTCGTGGGGTGCCGGGGGGTGGGGGTGAGGGTGCTCCTTCTCCTGGGATAATGCGGATTACTGATGTCCGTGCATGTCCAGGGGAGGGGCACCCTCGTGGTGAATGGTA
>NZ_AUBL01000076.1 GCF_000429225.1 Actinomyces dentalis DSM 19115 | reverse complement strand
TTCGCCTGGGGTGCGCTGGCGAGACTGGAGTCGGTGAGCATTGACGGCGCGCTGGAGAAGCGGCGCGTGTCGCTGCTGACCGATGCGCTGGGCGAACTGACAGCCGTCGACGGCGCGTACTCCTGGGCGGGCAACAACCCGGTGGGGATGAGCGACCCCTCGAGGCGCCACCCGCTAACCGACGCCGAGTTCGCCTCCTGGAGGGACTCCCACAGGACGGGTTTGGCGGCGGCCGGTGATCGGGTCGCCGCCTGCGACCCGGTCACCGGGGAGGCCCTGGCGCGCACGGTCACAGCCACCGCCCCCACCGGCCGCACCCAACGGGTGTACAGTTTTGAGGTCGACGGCCTCCAGGCCTACTACGTGCGCGCCGGCACCACCTTCATCGCCGTCCACAACGAATGCTCCGAACTCGCACGACAACTCCAACAACGCGCATCCTCCGGTGTGGACAGGGTTCAGGAGGTGATTCGGGAGACGGCGGAGAGCAGGAGCAAATCGTTCACCAGTCGGTATGGCTTGACTCAGAGCGAGGCCCTCGAGGCGGGGGAATAGTGGCTCGGGGAGAGATACAGAACAAGGGACGCGGAGCAGTGGGTGTTCAGGAGTGCGGACGGAGCCCGAGGATTCCGCATAGACCCCCCTTTTCGCTCGCCGGAGGCCATAAGCCTTGGGTTCCCCATGTACACCTCGAACACTATAACCCGTTGAAGGGTCACAGCATATGGAAGCTTATTCAGAGGGTGTTTTTGAAGACGTAGAGTGCGAGTGCGGCGGTGATGGTCTGTTCGAATGTGTGCAGGGGGCGGCGGTAGTCGGTGTGGAGGATTCTCCAGGACTTGATGTGGGCGATGGTGCGCTCTTTCGGCCCGGCGGATCCGGTTGATGCTCTTGTTGGCCTCTTTGGCGGCTTCGCTCAGTTCGCCGTTGGGGGGCTTCTTGTGCGGGGTGATCATTCCTTTGCCGATGTATCCCTTGTCGGCGATCCATCCGGAGGGGTCGATTCCGTCGAGCAGTCCGGAGGCGTCCAGGGCGGCCGCGTCGTGCATGGACCCGGGGTAGGGGTCCGAGGCCCGCACGAGCCCGCCGTCGGGCAGGACCAGGATCCGGGCGCTCATGCCGGTCGTCCTGTGCTCACCGCGACCACAATTCGCGGTGATTCCGCCGGCTCCAGCAGGGGAAGAGGGTGCCGTCGAGCACGTAGTCGCAGCCCTCGGGCACCTCCTGGGCGGTGAGCAGCACGTCCTTCAGGGCCCGGGTGATCGCGTCGGTCATGGCCTTGATGGCCCGCGAGATAGTGGGCTGGGACACACCCGGCTGCTCGCCGATCACCGCCTGCGGAATGTTGTGACGCATGCGGATCAGCGCCGCCCGCAGGGAGTCTCTCAGCCCCATGCTCGGCGGATACCCCTCGACGCCCTCCTCGCGCAGGCGGATGAGCAGATCGGCGAACTTGGGTGTGGGCAGTCCCGTGGTATACTATGGCGATGGTCCGTTCCTCATGAGGTCGTGGATATTGTCTTCGTAAACCATTGTACCTCATGGGAGCGGGCCATCATAATATCGTTTCCCGGAAATGCACGCAGGCGCCCGCTGAATAAGCTTCCAGGTGCCGGTGGTGGTGGCGACGCAGTGGGCGTGGGTGGTGTCGACCTCGATGTTGTGCACCGTCCGGGCGCGCCCGGCGGGCCGGACGCGGATCACGCGGGCGGCGGGCCCGTCGGCGTCGCGCAGAACATCGCCGGGCCTCAGGTCCCCGGCGGGGACGAAGCCCCTGCCCCGGGCGTACAGGGGGTGGGCCATGCAAGAGGCCTGGAGCAGGATGCAGCACGGCCCTGCCCCGGGCGTACAGGGGGTGGGCGTGTCGACGCCGTCCACTCGGTGCTGACCAAGTCCCTGCCCCGGGCGTACAGGGGGTGGGCTCCTGCGTTTACTATTTCCTGTTCAATGCTAAACCCTGCCCCGGGCGTACAGGGGGTGGGCCGTGTCTGCGTGATGTGAGGGGGTGATGGGCGTCCCTGCCCCGGGCGTACAGGGGGTGGGCGGCGGTGGCGACCAGCTCGCCGCGATCGGTGGTGATCCGCAGGGTGTCCACGTCCCGGTGGGTGAACGTGGCGGTGACCGTCGCGGTGGCCGGGCGGCCGGTGTCCGGATCCGCCGAGGCGACCCGGTCCCCGGCCTCCACCTCCTCGATGGGCCTGGCGGTCCCGTCGGCCATGAGCACCCGGGTGCCGGCCGGGAAGCACCCGAACCGGGAGACGTTCGTGACCGACGACAGCGCGCCGGCGCCCGCGCCGGTGAAGCCGCCGAAGACGGCGCCCCCGCCGGTGGCCCCCAGGAACCCGCCCACCGTGTGCGGGCCGGGTCCCGTGAGGTAGCCGGCGGCGCCGCCGAAGCCGCCCGCGACGGTGCCCGAGACCCCGCCCACGAGGGTGGAGCGCCCCAGGCAGCCCATGCCCCGGGCCAGGGCCGTGCCGCCCACGCCCTCGGCCACGGCCCCGCCGCATCTCGTTCGTCGGGGACGCCTCTCACTCCGCTTATGTCATCGTGCTATGACGGCGGGGTCCATCCTGGTCCTTGGGGTCTGGGGCGCTGGTCGTGGCGTCCGGGGTGGCGGAAGCCGATGGCGCGCATGCGCACCAGGCTCGCGTCCAGGCGGTCGGGGTCGTCGGGTGCGGGGGTGATTTTGAGGGAGATCTCGACGTCGCTGGGCCGCTCGGCCTCGGTCCACAGCAGGCAATCGATCCAGTTCCCGCCGCCCCGAAGTGGCGCGGCGTACATGTCCTTCTCGAAGCCCTCGGGCAGGGGCGTGAACGGCGGCCACCCGTAGGTGGTCATGAAGTCGTCGACATCCTCCCAGCCCAGGCGGTTGTGCGAGGTCAGCTCGGCCGCCCGCTCCCAGTCATGCGCCGAGACGGCGTCCCCCACCGCCCGCACCCGGCCCACCACCGCCGCTGGCAGAGTGCGCGTATAGGCCATCACCGCCTCGGAGGCCCGATTATCCCGGCACGAGAAGAACCCCGGCGGCGGAGAGTGGGTCACCGGCCTGTGAGTGAACATGGTGCAACTGACGCGCACCTCGCCGCCCGGCCACACCCCCAGGCGCCGCACCCGCACCCGCTCGCCCACCGCGGGCCAACGCTCCTTGACGCACTCGGCCCGCCGACGAAACACGAAGGCCGCCGGCAGCACGCACACCCGCCCGGACTCCACCAGACGCACCAGCAGACCCCCATCACGGTGCTCAACCACCACCGCCCGCTCGATCGGCCCCAAACCCGGCGGCATCGCAAAGCAACGCGTCGGAAACCCGCGCACGAGCCCCTCCAGCGCGCTCTCCCGCCGCGTCACACGAATCTCATTCAGGCCCGGCACAAGCAGCCTGCGCACCCGGATACGCTCACCCACGTCCGGCCAGTACTCGGGATTGCAGCACACCGAGTGATCATCCACGGAAACCATATCCATGAACGCCTCCTCACCCGACTCCTCCAGACGCACGAACAAACCCGGACCCGACATATGTCGGATTACTGAGGCCCATTCGATTTCGATATAGGCGTCCTCCAGCCAGGGGGATTTGAGGGACTCGCTCACCTCCCAGTGGGGGCGAGCACCACTCGACACGGCTTCATCCATCTACTGGCATCCCTCGACGTGGACCTCGAATCCCTCGACCCAGTCCTCGTCGAAATCCGGGTCGTCGGGGTACATGTCCTTGAGAGTCGTCCGGATCCATGCGTGGAATCTCCGCCATGTCTCTAAATCCTCGCCCTTGAAATAGCACGGGCCGTCGGTGACGACGACGTACATGCACTCCAGGACGGTGAAGAACTCGTCCGCGTTTTCGAGGATCTCACGGGGATCCATATCCATGAACACCCTCATGAGCCTGGCCGTCTCCGCCTTGGCCTCCAGCAGCCACGGGTACTCCAGGTACTGACTCACCCCCCAGTGGGAGTCAGGACCACTCACCGACAGTAAGCACATGACCTACCTCCATCCATCCCGGGTTCGTGCCCGAAGAGTTTCTCATCCCGATTATATTTCACTCCCGGGGCGAACCCAGGCATTCTACTGCTTGTAGGGCGAGTTGTCCAACGGCAGGTGGCGCCTCGATTGAGCGCCGCGGCTCCACGTCCCATCCGTATGGTAGTACTCATACCGTTTTGCTCCGGTGCTGCTGGGGGTCATGGGCCTGGAAATGCTCGTAGTTGGGTTGTTGTGCGCGTACTGGGAAGGATCGGTAGCAATGTCGGGTCCGTGACCCCACGCAACCTCCCCGCCGAGGTCGTACTTGAATCCTCCGTCGAGGAACCGCTGCGAGTTCGGATCCAGGTTCTGGGGCGGCAGGAACCGGTTCGTCAGACCGTTCTCGGTGGCGAGTCGGTCGACGTCGTCATAGTTGATCCTCCCCTTGCTGCTGACGAGTTCGGAGAAGCGCGTAGGCGTCCTGGGCTTACCGGTTTCGGTGTCAACCCACCCGCCGGCCGCATCGTCCCAGGTGCATCCGTTGTGGACGAGGGTCCAGGTGCCAGCGGTGGTGGCGACGTAGTAGGCGTGGGTGGTATCGACCTCGATGTTGTGCACCGTCCGGGCGCGCCCGGCGGGCCGGACGCAGATCACGCGGGCGGCGGACTCCTCCGATCGCCCCGAGTGCCCCTGCCCCGGGCGTACAAGGGATGGGCGGCGGCGAGCCGGGCGGGCCCACGGGCGGTGCGCTCCGGTTGGTGGTGGCCCGCACCGTCGACGGGGTCCGCCCTTCCTTCGGCGATCCGACGCACCACCCCCAGGCTGGTCCGAGTCGGCCCTCGCCTCCAGCATCATCCGAGTCGCCCACCCGCACAGCTCCAATGAGTACTTCCTCAAATCCCATGGCAGTGATCCTCTCTGTCATCACCACCTCCACCAAACCCGGAACGATTCATTCGTCGGGGACGCCTCTTAGTCCACTTCTGTCATCGTGCTATGGCGAAACGGCCCATCCTGGTCCTTGGGGTCTGGGGCGCTGGTCGTGGCGTCTGGGGTAGCGGAAGCCGATGGCGCGCATGCGCACCAGGCTCGCGTCCAGGCGGTCGGGGTTATCGGGGGCGGGGGTGATTTTGAGGGAGATCTCGACGTCGCTGGGCCGCTCCGTCTCGGTCCACAGCAGGCAATCGACCCAGTTCCCGCCGCCCTGAAGAGGCGCGGCGTACATGTCCTTCTCGAAGCCGCCGGGCAGGGGCGTGAACGGCGGCCACCCGTAGGTGGTCATGAAGTCATCGACCTCCTCCCAGTCCAGGCGGTTGCCGCTGGTGAGCTCTTCGGCCCGGTCCCAGTCCCGCGCCGAGACGGCGTCTCCCACCGCCCGCACCCGGCCCACCACCGCCTCCGGCAGGGCCCGCGTATAGGCTACCGTCGACTTGGACGCCCGATTATCCCGGCATGCGAAGAAAGCAGACGGCACGACGAAAGCAACCGGTCTGTCCGTAAGCATGGTGCAGCTGACGCGCACCTCGCCGTCGGGCCACACACCCAGCCTGCGCACCCGCACCCGCTCACCCATCCCCGGCCAGTTCTCCTTGGCGCACTCGGCCCGCCGATGGGACAGGAAGATCGCCGGCAGGGTGCACACTCGCCCGGACTCCACCAGACGCACCAGCAGATCCTCATCACGGTGCTCAACCACCACCGCCCGCTCGATCGGCCCCAGACCCGGCGGCACTGACGGGTCCCGCGTCGGGAACCCATCCACGAGCCCCTCCAGTTCGCTCTCCCACCGCACCACACGGATCTCATTCAGGCCCGACACAAGCAGCCTGCACACCCGGATACGCTCACCCACGTCCGGCCAGTACTCGGGATTGCGGCACAGCGGGTGGATGTGGACGGCGGTGAAGTCCATGAACGCCTCCTCGCCCGACTCCTCCAGGCGCACGAACAACCCCGCGGGCACCAGGTACCTCGTCACCACCGCCCACTCCACCGGACCGCACTCCACTCGATCATCGCTCATCGTAGTATCCTAGTTCCGAAAGCGTCCATCCCCACTCCAATTTTGCCCGCGGATCGGGAATCCATGTCCGTCTCAATGTGAGTTCATTGAACCTATCGATTTTCTCATATGGAATACACCATTCAAGACCATATCAGGAAGGTTATTCTGGGTGTGTCCTGGGTCATTTCCGGGAGGTGATATGATGATGGCCCGCCCCCGTGGGGTATCATGGGTGTAGAAGAAAACCCCCCATGACTCCGGAAGGAGTGGGCCATCATGATGGAGTGTACCACAGGTCTGACCGATGATGAGTTCGACGGGCTGCTCGCCTGGCTGCGCGAGGAGGGGGTCGAGGGTTATCCGCCGATCCTGGGCCTGTCCGGGTCTTTGCGGGCGACTTTGATGTACCTGCGTCAGAACATCGTGCAGGCGGTGATCGGAGAGATCCTGGGCGTGTCGCAGCCCACGATCTCGCGGGCCATCAAGGCGCTCACGGAGGCGCTCTCCTGGACCCTGGTGGTCCTGCTGCTCACCGCGGAGGAGGTGCCCCGGGACTGCGACTACGTGGTGGACGGCACCCTCCTCCCCTGCCCGGACTGGCGCAAGCGCCGCGATCTGTGGTCGGTCAAGCACGGGAGCGCGGGGATGAACGTCCAGATCCTGGTCCGGCTCAACGGAGAGTTCATGTGGGCCTCCGATCCTTATCCGGGGTCCATGCACGACGTGGCCGCCCTGGACGCCTCCGGATTGCTGGAGGGAATGGATCCCTCCGGGTGGATCGGCGACAAGGGGTACGTGGGAAGGGGAATGATCACGCCCCATAAGAAGCCCCCCAACGGCGAACTCGACGAAAAGGCGAAGGAGGAGAACAGGAGCGTCAACCGGATCCGCCAAGTCGTCGAGCGCACCATCGCCCACATCAAGTCCTGGAGAATCCTCCACACACCCTACAGGAGACCCCTGGAAACATTCGAGCAGACCATCACCGCAGCACTCGCACTATATTCCTTCAAGACCGCCCCCTGAATAACCTTCCTGGGCCCTCGTCCACAACGGATGCACCTGGGACGATGCGGCCAGCGGGTGGGTTGACACCGAAACCGGTAAGCCCAGGACGCCTACGCGCTTCTCCGAACTCGTCAGCAGCAAGGGGAGGATCAACTACGACGACGTCAACCGACTCGCCACCCAGAACGGGCTCACCAACCAGTAGGCGCCACCGACCAACCCGAACAGATTCGTCGACGGAGGATTCAAGTACGACCTCGGCGGAGAGATTGCATGGGGCCACGGACCTGATATAATCGCCAAACTTCACCAGTACGCTCACAACAACCCGACCATGAGCATTAACAGGCCCGCTGCGCCCAACACATTGGGGCGGGTTAAGCCCGATTTCTATCACACAGACGAGACTGGAGTCCGGGTGCTCCGTCCACGCGTCATCTGCCGCTGGATAACTCGCCCTACAAGCAGGAGGAAGGAGCATTCTGTGCAGGCCTCCCGTGAACTGTCGCCGTTCGAGAAGGCGGAGGCGATCCTCGACGCCCCGTGGATGCTCGAGGCTGGTGGGACCGTCATGCTCATGAAGATCCTCATGTCCACCGACAGCCGGACTGTCCGCGAGCATCAGACGGAGTTCTACAAGGTCCTTAACGAGATGTGCATTGCGATTTTCGAGTCGTCGACTCAGTTCGAGGGCGCTCCGGAGGCCGTGCTCGGCGAGTTCCGCGACTGGCTCGAAGAGACCCTTTCGTCCTTCGGTTACGATGCCGAGTCCATCGAGGACTGGGTAATGAACTTTCGGTTAGAATTCTACGACTACTAACCTTCCGCGGCCAGTAATCAACAAGATGATTTCGCGAGCCTATACTTGAATTTCGTCGCCCTGATGAATGTCTCGAATGCGTCGCGGGTATCCTCGAAGTCGGCGCGCTGGAGGTTGCTGATAGAGTTCTTGGCCTCATTCCAGACGTGCTCGATGGGATTCTTGTCGGGACTGTACGGCGGCAGATAGGTGAACTGGATCCTCTTGAGGTTCTCGATCTCTTCCAACTTCATGTTCAACTCCTTGGAACTGTGATAGCTCGCGTTGTCCCACACCACGACGATCTTCTTGCCGGGGTACTCCAGCGTCAACTTGATCAGGGCCTTCACGATGTTCTCGGTGTTGCCCCCATCCAGGCGCATGAGATCCACGCTCCCGTCCGACTCGTGGAGGAATCCGATGTACTTCTCTGCGACTTCCGTTCCCGGTCGACCCGCAATTGCGGGTCAGTCCCGCGGAGAAATTTAGATATGAGTTTTACCGTCGGGACGGGACATGGAATCGGCACGCCCGCCTGACGCGGCACCTGCCGTTGGACAACTCGCCCTACAAGCAGTAAAATATGCGGGTTCGCCCCGGGGGGCAAAATAGGGTCGGGACGAGAAGACTCTTCGGGTGCGAACCCGGGATGGATGGAGGTGTGTCATGGTTATGCTGTCGGCGGGTGGACCTAATTCCCACTGGGGAGTGAGTCAGTACCTGGAGTTTCCGTGGCTACTGGAGGCCAAGGCGGAGACGGCCAGGCTCATGAGGGTGTTCGTGGACGAGGATCCCCGTGAGATTCGCGCTCACGCGGGGGAGTTCTTCAATACCCTGTTCTGGATGTATGTCGTCGTCACCGACGGCCCGTGCTATTTCAAGGGCGAGGATCTGGAGGCGTGGCGGAGATTCCACACCTGGGTCCGGACGACCCTCAAGGACATGTATCCCGACGACCCGGATTTCGACGAGGACTGGGTCGAGGGATTCGAGGTCCACGTCGAGGGGTGCCAGTAGATGGATGAAGCCGTGCCGAGTGGTGCCCGCCCCCACTGGGAGGTGAGCGAGTCCCTCAAGTCCCCCTGGTTGGAGGACGCCTATATCGAGTCGGTCAGGCTCATGAGGATGTTCATGGATGCGCCCGTGGACGAGCTCCTCGCCAACAGGGGGGAGTTCTACGCCATAGTGGCCTACATGTGGGGCGCTGTGACCGAGGCGCCGTGCTGGTTCAGAGGCGAGGACCGGGTGACACTCGACCGGTTCCACACCTGGCTCGGGCCGACTCTCACCGAGCTGTACGGCGACGGCGACTCCATCCCCGGCATGGTCGAGGGATTCGACTCCGAAGGATGCCCGTAGACCGCCCGCGATTCTGGTCGGTGCCGGCAGCGCCCGGGGCCGGGCGCCGCGGTCCGCGGGTCGACCGACGATCTCCCCACTGGCCCCCGCCTCGGTGAGAGGCCCCGAACCCGCACCGCCGCTATCGAAGGGATTGAACGGAGACGAAGAGATGATCGCGCAGTACTGGGATGAAACGAAAGACGTTCTGGCGGAGGAGACCGTCTCCGATTGGCACGCCTTCCTCGAACTCGTTCAGCGCACCGAGACAGGCTCTTCCGGGCGAGGAGCCCCTGCCATTGAACTCTCTGACGGTGAAAACGGCACATGTATTTTCATTCGCTTCGAGGGTGGCGGGTGCACGGTGGCAATGGGGGATTCCGGAGGGCTCTCGTGGCCGGCCGATTTTAGTGACGACAGTTGCGAATATGTGCATTATGACTACTTCGGCTCGTGGTCCGAGGTTCCCGCGAATCTGGTGATTCCTCGCGAGAAGGCCCTTGCCGCCGTCAAGTCGTTCCTGGAAACCGGGAATATTCCGTCTTCTGTGCTTCCGCTCGTACGCGAATGACATTGGAGGATTGCAGTGAGCCTTTCTCACCAGGAGGGCCCCTGGACTGGCCGGGATCGGCGCAGTGGCGCGGGGGGGATTGGGCGGGGGCGGGGGTGGTGCGCGCGGGGGCCGCCCGGGATAGTGTGTTCTGACCAATGAATCCGCTACCAGGGGGTCCCCGCGTGCTGTCCTATCCTGCCACTTTGGATGTTCCCGAGTCCATCGCCCACACCATCTGCCTGTGGTTGGCCGCCCACCGCAGGGCGCACGACGCGCGTCCG
>NZ_AUBL01000075.1 GCF_000429225.1 Actinomyces dentalis DSM 19115 | reverse complement strand
CCGCCCGCAAGTGGGAGCCCAGGACGATCCGCCTGCGACTGATGCACATCCCCGCCACCATCGCCCGCCACGCCCGCCGCACCCTCATCCGCTACAGGGCCGACCACCCCTGGACCCATCTCCTCCTCCAAGGCATCGAACGCCTCCAGACCCTGCCCGCACCCTGACGCGGGCCCCCGCCCCTGAGAACGCCCCCCTGACCCCCGGGACCCCCCGACACCGACCACCGCGCCCCACCACGCGCGGCGAACCACCACACCCCCATGCCACAATCAACCCCGCAGCACCGGCAACGACGCCGCCCAACCCCACCCAACCAGACGATGAAAGATCGAGGCTAAGTGACGATCTCGTCATCGGCCCCGCCCCGACGAGACGCTCCGCCCCCGCGCCGCGACCGCACTCCCCGGTTGAGCTGCCCGATGCCCGCCCACCGCGCCCGGCCCGCTCGCGCAAGGGGATTCCCTCCCCATTCCGCCGGGGCGATCGCCCCTGTACCATCCGTCTATTATCGTTCCCGACCGGAAAGGCCCCATCGTGCGCAGCCCCATCTTCGACCAGGCGCTTCAGGAGCAGCAGACCGCCCAGCGCTGGATCCTCCAGTCCGAGAAAATGCTCAGGGTGGTCATGGGCCCCGAGGTGATCGCCGCTCAAGGGGCGATGGTCGCCTACCAGGGCAATATCGACTTCGCCTACCAGGGCGCCAGGAGCCTGGGCGGCATGATCAAGAAGGCCCTGACCAACGAGGGCGGCAACCTCATGCGCGTCAACGGCCAGGGCGAGATCTTCTTCGCCCGCTCGTCCCATAATATCTTCCTCATCGAGCTCGAGGGCGACGCCATCACCATCAACACCCGCTCCCTGCTGGCCTTCGACTCGATCCTGTCCTACGACATCCGCATGATGAGCAACGCCGGCATCCTCTCCGGCGGCCTGTTCAACCTGTTCGTCCAGGGGCAGGGCGTGGCGGCGATCTCCTCTCACGGCACCCCCATGCTGCTCGACTGCTCCCGGCAGCCCACCTTCGTCGACCCGCAGGCCGCGGTCTGCTGGTCGGCGAACCTCCAGCCGCAGATCAGGAGCACCTTCACGGCCGGCGCCATTATCGGGCGCGGCTCGGGCGAGGCCTTCCAGCTGGGCTTCTTCGGCCCGGGATTCGTCGTCGTCCAGCCCAGCGAGGGTCAGCAGCCGAGGGTCGCCGGCTGAGCCGCCCCGGCCGGCCCCGATCAGCGCTGGCCGGGCCCCGCCGACGCAGAGCGTCCGGGTCCGATCAGCACCGATCGGGCCGGCCGACGACGAGCGCTCGGCCCGGTCGGGTCGTTCCCGACGCCGCCCCGACGCCGCCCCGACGCCGCCCCGGCGGGCCCCGCCGCCCCCGCCGGCGCGGGCCGGTCAACCAGCACCGGACCGGCCCGCCGCCGGCGCCCCGTCCGGGCCGTTTCCGCGAGGGTCTCGGTGAGCTCCACAAGCGGAGTGAGGCGAACCCCACTGTTATCGAACCGTGATCTTCCGTATCCTCTAGGTATCCACAGGATTGCCCGCCCCCTATGGTGCGGCACCATGAATCCCTGAGATGATCAGCGCAAGGAAGGAGGACGCCATGGATGCCCGACGCTCGCACATGGTCGTCCTCCGCGGCGTGGGCGTCCTCCTCGTCCTGCTGCTCGGCTCCGTCCTGGCCCTGGTGCAGCCGGCCTCCGCGGCCCCCGCCCTGATCGCCACGGAATCGCCCCGGCCCCCGGATAATGTGCAGGCGGATCATACGGGGATGATCGACGACGATCCGCATCCACCCGACTCCACCCCCTCCGCCATTTCCGACGACGACGCGACGACGCGGCCGACATCGTCCCAGAACCAGGACCCCGCCCCCGCCCACTCCGACTCCGAGGCCGCCTCCCAGCCGTCCGCGCCGGGTGCGCCGGGTGCGCCGGGCGCGCCCGAGACGAACGCACCGCCGATGGCCACGCCGACGCCGTCGGCCGCGCCCTCCGCCCCCTCGCCGGGGCCCGCCCCGGCCGCGACCCCTCCCGCGGGCTCCTCCGTCGTCGTGACGGTGGTCGACCCGGAGGACGACGGGTTCAGCGACGGGAGCGGTTTCGGCGACGAGGGCATATCCGCGGAGGCGGGCGCCGCCGTCGCCACGACCATGGCCGTGGCGATCCCCTCCGCGCCCTCCATCCACACCGTGGGCGGATTGCTGGCCTACACGGGTGCGGGCCTCGGGCTCGTCCTGGCCATGGTGTGCCTGCTCGTCATCGGGGCCCTCGCCCTGTGGCGCAGCCGCCGGGAGGAGACCGCCCCCGCCTTCTTCTGAACCGGGGCCGGTCCCCGGTCGGCCCGCCCCTCCCCGGCCCGACTCCGGGCGGCGGGCCGCCCGCGCCGTCGGGCTGCACGCCCGAGGCGAACGGTGACGCCTCTCGCAACGAGACGGCGCCCGTGTCGGTTACCGTCTGAGGGTCACATGTGCGAAGGGAACCACCACCTATGAGTGAAACGGGTCAGCCCGGGCGGAACCGTCACCCCGGGAAGAAGGACGGCTCCGCCGGCCGCGGCAAGGGGGACAAGTCCAAGAGACGCGGCGCTCTCGGCAACCCGCTGCTGTGGATCCTCCCCCTCATTCTCGTGGCCCTGCTGGGCTGGTCGCTGCTGTCCGGGCTCAGGGGCTACCGCGCCATTGACACCTCGGACGGCCTGACCCTGCTCAAGGACTCGGCCTCGACGATCAAGTCCGCGACCGTCATCGACGGCACGCAGCGGGTCGAGCTCGACCTCACCGAGGACTACGTCCTCAAGCCCAAGGAATCGGGTGAAACCGAGCAGAACCTCGGCAAGAAGGTGCAATTCACCTTCACCGACGCCCAGTCCAACCAGGTCAACCGCCTCGTCCAGGCGGCCGATCCGCCGGGCGGGTTCGACTCCGTGGTCCCCACGACGAGCTGGTGGGCCTCCATGCTCCAGCTCCTGGTGCCCATGGCGCTGTTCATCGGCATTATGTGGTGGGTGCTGGGGCGCATGAGCGGCGGGCGCAGCGGCGCCATGGGCTTCGGCAGGTCCAAGGCGAAGGTCTCCTCCAAGGAGATGCCCGAGGTCACCTTCGACGACGTCGCCGGCGAGGACGAGGCCGTCGAGGAGCTGGAGGAGATCCGCGAGTTCCTCTCCGAGCCGGAGAAGTTCCAGGCCGTCGGCGCCAAGATCCCCAAGGGCGTGCTGCTCTACGGCCCGCCCGGGACCGGCAAGACCCTGCTGGCCCGGGCCGTGGCCGGCGAGGCGGGCGTGCCCTTCTACTCCATGAGCGGCTCGGAGTTCGTCGAGATGTTCGTGGGCGTGGGCGCCTCGCGCGTGCGCGACCTGTTCGAGCAGGCCAAGGAGGACGCCCCCGCCATCATCTTCGTCGATGAGATCGACGCCGTCGGCCGCCACCGCGGCTCGGGCATGGGCGGCGGGCACGACGAGCGCGAGCAGACCCTCAACCAGCTGCTGGTCGAGATGGACGGCTTCGACGCCACCACCAACGTCATCCTCATCGCCGCCACCAACCGCCCCGACGTCCTGGACCCCGCCCTGCTGCGCCCCGGCCGCTTCGACCGGCAGGTCAGCGTCGAGGCCCCCGACATGGCCGGGCGCGCCGCCATCCTCAAGGTGCACGCCAAGGGCAAGCCCATGACGCGCGACGTCGACCTGGAGCTGGTGGCCAAGCGCACGCCCGGCTTCACCGGCGCGGACCTGGCCAACGTCCTCAACGAGGCGGCCCTGCTCACCGCCCGCTCCAACGCCCAGCTCATCGACAACCGGGCCCTGGACGAGGCCATCGACCGCGTTATCGCCGGCCCCCAGAAGCGCACCCGCGTCATGAACGAGCACGAGAAGGCCGTCACCGCCTACCACGAGGCCGGCCACGCCCTGTGCGCGGCCGCCGGCGCCTACTCCGACCCGGTCACCAAGGTGACGATCCTGCCGCGCGGCAAGGCCCTGGGCTACACCATGGTCATGCCCAGCGACGACAAGTACTCCACCACCCGCAACGAGCTGCTCGACCAGCTCGTCTACGCCATGGGCGGGCGCGTGGCCGAGGAGCTCGTCTTCCGCGACCCCACCACCGGGGCCTCCAACGACATCGAGAAGGCCACCGCCACGGCCCGCCAGATGGTGACCGACTTCGGCATGACCCGCTCCGTGGGCGCCGTCAAGCTCGGCACTACCGAGAACGAGACGGTGCTGGGCCTGAGCGCCACCAGCCGCGACTTCTCCGAGGACGTCGCCGCGACCGTCGACGCCGAGGTGCGCGCCCTCATGGACGCCGCCCACCGGGAGGCCTGGCAGATCCTCACCCGCAACCGCGACGTCCTGGAGGAGCTGGCCACGCAGCTGCTGGAGAGGGAGACGCTCCTGGAGAAGGACCTCGAGCGCATCTTCGCCCCCGTGGTCAAGCAGCCCGAGCGCCCCCTGTGGTCCAGCGACGACACCCTGGTCATGGACGAGGCCATCGCCGCCGGCGACTACTTCGCCGGATCGAAGGTCCCGCGCCGCGGCGGGGCGGGTGGGGACCGGCGGTGAGCTACGACGCCGAGGGCGTGCGCCGGGCGGTGCGCGACCTGCTCGTGGCCATTGGCGAGGACCCCGACCGCGAGGGCCTGCGCCAGACCCCCGAGCGGATGGCGCGCGCCTTCGCGGAGATGTTCTCCGGCCTCGACGAGGATCCCGGGGCCCATGTGGAGCGGGTCTTCGACGTCGGGCACTCCGAGATGGTGCTCGTGCGCGACATCCCGCTGTACTCGGTGTGCGAGCACCACCTGCTGCCCTTCCATGGGACGGCGCACGTGGCCTACATCCCCGGGCCCGAGGGGAGGGTGACGGGCCTGAGCAAGGTGGCGCGGCTCGTGGACGGCTACGCCCGCCGGCCCCAGGTCCAGGAGCGGCTGACGGCGCAGGTGGCCGACGCCATGATCGAGCGGCTGGGCGCCCAGGGTGTCCTCGTCGTCGTCGAGGCCGAGCACCTGTGCATGTCCATGCGCGGCGTCCACAAGCCCGGCGCCAGTACGGTGACGAGCGCGGTGCGCGGCCTGCTGCGCAACGCCGCCACCCGCAGCGAGGCCATGAGCCTCATCCTGGGGCGCCGGTCCTGAGGCCGGGGCGGCGCCCGCCGTGGTCGCCGCCCGGCCCGCGGCGCCTCTCCCGGGGTCCGCGGGGGCGCCGTTTGTCCAAATCTGTTGCAAAGGCCCGGATCGCGCCGGGATGCGCGAAGAGAATCGTTGATATTCCGCGCTTTTCTCCGCGGCCGATCCCGCCGTGGAGCGCCTTTGCAACAGATTCGGACACGCCCCCGCCCCGGACCGTCCCAGGAGCCCCATCCGCACCACCCCGCGCCCGCCCGGCCTCGCCATCATGACGATCCCGACCCGCGGGCCGCCGCTACTGGTGAGAAAGGCTTGAAGGTTGTTCAGCGGGCTCATGGCGGTGCTCTCCTGTGCGGACCACTTGCGTTCCGCTGGACCACGGTGGTCCGACCGTCGTTCTCGAGGGCGGAATGCGCGTCTCGGCGTCCGGGGCGCGGCGGCGTCGGGCGCCGTAGTCCGCGAGATCGCCGGGTAACCGCCGAGCACGTCACTTAACCCGCGAGCACGTCTGCTAGAGTGACGTGCTCGCGGGTTAAGTGACGATCTCGCGGGTTATGTGACGTGCTCGTGAGCCGGCCGCGTCACGGCATGCGAGACGACGTTCCACCATGCGGGACGACCGGCGGGGCGGAGCGGGGACGGGGCGCCGGAACCGCCCCCGACGACTGGCCCGTCGACCCCACCGCGCCCATCGCCCCCACCGCCCCACCGCCCCCAGCGCCCCACCGCACCCGGGGGCGACTCGGGCGGGCCGTCACGACCGACCCCCGCACCCCACCGCCCTCAACGACCCCGCGCGTCACACCCGGGAGACGCGCTCGGACGCCCTCGCAGCAGCCCTCCGGACGAGGAGGACCCGTCCGAGCAGACCGCCACCACGACCTTCACGCCCCACGTCTTCAAAACCACCCCTGAATAACCTTCCTTATTAGAGATTTTATTGTGCTTTATCTACGCGCAATAAAGCAGGGCGCGGCCCGGGGCTCGCAATGACCCGCAGCGAGACCGCGAGTCTCATCCCGGGGCGGTGCTCGGCGATCCTGATGTCGGGTCGGAGATCCCGGGGTGGTGCTTGGAGCGGCCACTCACTGGACCCGGAGCGGCACGGACAGGACCGCGGTGAAGCGCTCGGCGGTGCGGGCGACGTCGAAGGTGCCGCCCAGCGCCTCCACCCTGCGCCTGGCCCCGGGCAGGCCGAGCCCGGAGGAGAAGACGGCGGAGTCCCTCGCCTCCGGCCCGTGCCAGGGCGCATCCCGCCCGGCCCGTCCGCCTTCCGGTCCGTCCCCGGGTCCGTCGCACTGCCCGCCTTCCGGTCCGGCTCCGGTCCCGTCGCGCCGCCCGTCCCCGGGTCCGTCGCGCCGCCCGCCTCCCGGTCCGGCCGGCCCATGGTGCCGCCCGCCTCCCCGCTCCGGCGCGACGGTGTTGGAGACCATGGCCTCCAGGCTCAGCCCGTCGGTCTCCATGAGGATCCGGGCGCCGCCGGGCGCCGCGTACTTGGTCATATTGCTCACCAGCTCGCCCAGGACGCGCGCGAGCTGCTGGTGCACGCCCGGCGGCACGGCGTCGGCGTCGAGCGCCTCCAGGCCGACCGTCTCCAGGGCGATCCCGCGGCCGGCGAGGATGAGGCGGGCCTCGTCGACGACCTCGGCCAGGGGGCGGGGGGCGGAGGAGGCCAGGACGTCCAGGCCGGCGGCGCCCCCGGCGTCGTTCACGGTCCGCAGATTGCCCCGCAGCTGCTCGACGGCGGCGCGCACGGAGGCCGTCATGGCCGCGAGTTCGGGGGAGAGCGGGGCGTTTCGCGGCTGGGCGAGCCGGGCCTGCTCGGCGGCCGTGACCGCCCGGGTGAGGTCGCGCACGACCGTGTCGTGCAGTTCGGAGACCACGAGGAGGCGCTGGCGCTCCAGGTCCTCCCGGTAGCGGTCGGCCACCGCGTCGGCCTGCCGGCGCGGGCGGCGCACGAGCTCGGCGACGACCAGGGGGATGGGCCCGTAGACGATCATGGACATCATGTATCCGTCGGAGCTCGCGGACTCGAAGGGGATGAGCCCCACCGCGGTGCTCAGGGCCACCAGGCCGTAGGCCGCCACGCGGGGGAATCCGCGGGTGAGGAGGATCGCGGCGCACAGCCACGGACCCACGATGACCGGGAGCGGGAACTCGCTGCGGATTATCGCGTGAGCGGCCAGGAAGCTCAGGAGACCGAGCGCGCCGCCCACCGCGGGCCGCACGGAGACCAGGGCCACGGCGAGGCCCGAGACCAGTATGAACCAGATCTTCGGGCTCGACGAGCCGTCGTACACCATGGATTGCAGGGTGAAGAGGCCCGCGGCCAGCGCGTACAGCAGGTGGGTGCGCCGCCGCGGCGCCCACGTGGCGAAGTTCGTGGCGCTCCACAGCATCGTCCGCGCGGCGCCCCGTCCGCCCCGCGCGGCGCCCCGTCCGCCCCTCTCGTTCTCCGGGCCGACGGCGCTCACGACGTCGCCTTCCGCGGCAGCGGCACGCTCAGAGACACGGTCCACAGGCCCGGCGCGCGGACGACGTCGAAGGCCCCGCCCAGCGACTCGACGCGCCGTCGCGCCCCCGTCAGCCCCAGGCCGGGCAGGACGGGGGCGTCCGACTCCCCCGGCCCCGCCGCCGGGACGGCGTTGGAGACCACGGCCCTCAGGCTCAGCCCGTCGGTCCCGACGACGAGCCGGGCGCCGCCGGGCGCCGCGTACCTGGCCGTATTGCTCACCAGTTCGCTGAGGACGCGCACGAGCTGCTGGTGCACGCCCGGCGGCACGGCGTCGGCGTCGAGCGCCTCCAGGCCGACCGTCTCCAGGGCGATCCCGCGGCCGGCGAGGATGAGGCGGGCCTCGTCGACGACCTCGGCCAGGGGGCGGGGGGCGGAGGAGGCCAGGACGTCCAGACCGGAGGCCCCCCCGGCGTCGCTCATGGCCCGCAGGCTGCCCCGCAGCTGCTCGACGGCGGTGCGCACGGAGGTTGTGAGCGCGCTCAGGTCGCGGGCGAGCGCGGCGCCGGGCCGGGCGAGTCGCGCCTGCTCGGCGGTCATGACCGCCCGGGTGAGGTCGCGCACGACCGTGTCGTGCAGTTCGGAGACCACGAGGAGGCGCTGGCGCTCCAGGTCCTCCCGGTAGCGGTCGGCCACCGCGTCGGCCTGCTGGCGCGGGCGGCGCATGAGCTCGGCGATGATCAGGAAGAAGCAGCCCGCACCCCCTAGCATCACGTAGAATTCCGACTCGTAGCTCGGCCGCGTGCTCAATTGGAATGTGACGTACTCGAGGGCGACGTTGAGGGCCGCCAGGCCGTAGGCCACCACGCGGGGGAAGCCGCGCGACAGGAGGACCGAGGCGCACAGCCACGGTCCGAGCGGGGGCAGCACGGGGCCGCTGGCCCCGCGCGCCACCACCTGGAAGACGCCCGAGGCCAGGAGGCTGAGCGCACCGCTCCCCAGCGGCCACACCGACACCAGGGCCAAGCCCAGGCCCCCGGCCACCTGGTAGCCGACCCACTCGGGGTGCAGGGGGGCCATGCTCATGACGGACAACAGGGTGAGAAGGCCCGCACAGGCCACGCACAGCAGGTGGGTGCGCCGCCGCGGCGCCCACGTGGCGAAGCGGGTGCGGGCCAGCGGGCCGGTGGTGCCCGCCGCGGGTCGCGACTGCGCGGGCCGCGCCGCCGACCGCGACTCCGCCCCCGCCGACCGCGACTCCGCCCCCGCCGACCGCGACTCCGCCCCCGCGGGCCGCGCCGCCGTCTCGCCTCCGGTTCTCATGACGATCTCCTGCCTGTCAACGGTTAGCATCCTGTCATGGCTCTCACCTCCCTGCCCCAGTCCCCGCCGCAGGTGGTCCGGGTCGCGCTCGTCGACGACGACGCCTTCGTCCTGACCGCCCTGCGCGCCTACCTGGCCTCCTCGGAGAGGATCGAGGTCGCCTCCACCTTCAACCGCGCCGTCGACGCCCTCGCCTTCCTGCGCCGGGTCCCCGTGGACGTCCTGCTCACCGACGTGCGCATGCCCGGCATGGACGGGCTGGCGCTGCTGAGCCGCGTGCGCGTCGAGCATCCGCGCACCGCCGTCGTCGTCCTGACATCCTTCGACGACGACGAGGCCATGCTCGCCGCCCTGTCGCAGTCGGCCCACGGCTTCCTCCTCAAGGACTCCGCCCCCGAGGAGATCGTCCGGGCCGTCCTCGCGGCGGCCGACGGCGGCACCACCATCTCCCCGACCACCGCCTCCCGGCTCGTGGCCCGCCACCTGCGCCCGGCCCGCCGCGGCGGCCGGCCCGATATCACCGGGGCCGAGCAGGAGGTCCTCGCCCTGCTGTGCGAGGGCTACTCCAATGCGGAGATCGCCCAGCGCCTCGTCGTCGCCGAATCCACCGTCAAGACTCATGTCTCCCACCTCATGAAGAAGTACAGGGCGGCCTCCCGCCTCAAGCTCGTCGTCGCCGTCCACCGGGAGCGGGAGGCCGCGCTGTAGGCGCACGCGCCGCGGGGTCCTCCCGCTCCGGGCTCCTTCTTCGGGCTCCTCATCAGTCGGCGGCCAGGGCGGTCACCGGTGCGACGGCCGCGGCCCGGCCCGCCGGTCGCAGTGAGGCGGCGACGCCGACCAGGAGGGTGACGGCCAGGAGTCCGGCCAGTGGGAGCCAGGGGACGGCGACTTCGATGCCGCCGTCGCTCAGGATCGCGAGTGTGCCTGCCGCGCCCAGGGCGGTTCCGGTCAGGACGCCCAGACCCCCGCCGATGGCTGCCAGGAGGGCGGCCTCGGTGGTGATGAGGCGGCGGATCTGGGGGCGGGTGGTGCCGGTGGCGCGCAGGACGCCGATCTCGCGGGTGCGCTCCAGGACGGAGATGTCGGTGGTGTTGGCCAGGCCCGTCAGGGAGATGACCAGGGCGGCTCCCATGACCAGGCAGATGGTGAGCACGGTGCGGTGGAGCATGTCGGTGAACGTGTCGCGCCCCTGGGTCCTTCCGATGACCATGAGGTCCTGTCCGCGGACGGCCCGGCGCACGGCGTCCTCGACGCCCTGGGAGGAGCCGTTCCCGCCGGCTCGCACCCACATGAGGGCGTTGGTGGGGGCGCCGCCGTTGAGGCGCTCGGCGGCGGCGGGGGTGATGACGGCGCCCCAGCCCTCCCTGACGCGGGCGGTCAGGGTGGTGCTGCCGGCCGGTCCGGTGAGGGTGACCGCGGCGCCGTCGGGGATGCCGTAGATCTCGCCGACGATGAGGGTGTTGTCGTCGAGGTCCTCCAGGCCCCTGGTGGAGCGCGCGACGGGGGCGATGGCGGCGGTGTCGATGGACAGGACGTCGGTCTGCTCGGTCTTGCCGTCCACGGTCTGGGTCAGGTCGAGGCTGGGGACGAGGACGGTGTCCTGCACGCCGTCGACGCCCCTGATGGTGGAGGTCAGGGCGGCGGCGTCGGTCTGCGGCGTCACCCCGAAGATGGTGATGTCGGTGGGCGAGGCCTGGTTCACGATGTTCTGGAAGGAGGAGGTGAAGGAGAACAGGCCCACGAACAGGGTCGAGCCGACCAGGGCGCACACGAACAGGGTGGCGGCGCTGGCCGCGGAGCGGCCGGGGTTGCGCTCCAGGTTGCGGGCGGCCAGGTGGAAGATCGGACGGCGCTCCTCGTCCCCGATGCGCCCGATCAGGCCGACGGCGCCGCCCACCAGCAGGGGCAGGGCCGCCAGGGTCCCCAGGGCGATGAGGGCGGCGCCGCCGGCCGTGACGTAGAGGTTGTGCCCGACCGTCCCCAGCACCAGGGCGGCAACGCCGGCCAGGGCGAGGACCGCTCCGGCGATGGCGGCCCACCGCCGGGCCCTGCCGGCCTGCTTGGCGCCGGTGATCTGGCCGGTGATGGCCACCAGGGGAGAGACGCGGGAGGCGCGGCGGGCCGGGAGCAGGACGGCGATGAGGGTGACCAGGGTGCCCACGGCGACGGTGACGGCCAGGGAGAGGGGGGTGATGGTGAGCTGGTCGGCGCCCAGGTCCTCGATGACGCCGGCGCGGATGAGGGCGACGGCGGCCCCGGCCCCGAGCCCGGCGCCGAGGATGGAGCCGATCAATCCGGTGAGGGCGGCGGTGCGCAGCACGGCGCCCATGACCTGGCGCCGGGAGGCGCCGATGCAGCGCAGCAGTCCGGCTGTGCGGGTCTGGCGGGCCACCAGGGCGGTGAAGGTGGTGGCGATGACGATGGCGGACACCACCGCGCACACCGGGGCCAGCAGGTTCAGGAGCGTGGCGATCATGGTGCCGCCCGACTGGGAGGCGGCGGCCCGCTGGGCCACGGCGGTATCGGCGTCCACCACGGAGGCGGCGGGCTGAACGGCGTGCACCACTTGTTCGACCTCGCTCACGAGGTCGCCGGTGCTCACCCCCGGCTCGGCGTCCACGTACAGGCGGTGGTAGGTGGTTCTCGCCCCCATGGCGGCCAGCTGGTCGGCCGTGGCGTAGACGGCGCCGCCCGTGCTCGAGTCCAGGCCCGCGTCGGGGCCCGGGGAGATGATGCCCACCACGGTGGGGCTGGTGCGGATATCGCCGTCGTCGTTGTTCTTCAGGCGGATGACGTCGCCCACGCCGAGCTCCTGCTGCTTGGCCAGGGTGGTGTCGATGGCCACCTCCCCGGGCCCCTGCGGCAGGCGCCCGGCCGTCAGGGTCGTGCGCTCGCTGAGCGCGGGCACGTCCTGGGCCAGGACCGCGGACCCCACGGCGCGAGTGAGCTGTTCGGGCAGATCCAGTCGGAGGATGTCCATGTGCTCCCCGCGCACTGAGGCCACGCCGTCCAAGTCGGACAGCCGTGCGATGACGGCGTCGTCCAGTGGGCCGCCGCCCTCGGAGGGGCGGGCGGGGACGACGACGGCGTCGGCCCCGCCCAGGGACAGGCGGGCGTCGGCTTGCATGCCGGTGGTGTAGGAGTCGGAGACGATGAAGGCGAAGGCGATCAGGGCCGCGCTCAGGGCCACCGCCACCAGGGCCGCGGCGGTGCGGCGCACATCCAGCAAAGAGGGCACGTCAGCGCACCCCCCTCTGGGTCGGGCCGGCCGGTGCGGCGTGGCGGGCGCCGGCCGGGGCTGCGTGGTGGTGGGCGTGGTGTGCGCTGTGGGTGGGGTTGTCGGTGGTGATGCGTCCGTCTGTGAGGCGGATGATGCGGTTGGTGGTGGCGGCGGCGTTCTCGTCGTGGGTGACCATGACCACGGTCTGGCCCAGGTTGCGGCACATGGCCCCCAGGGCGGACAGGAGCGAGGCCGCCGAGGCGGTGTCCAGGGCGCCGGTGGGCTCGTCGGCGAAGACCACCTCGGGGCGCCCGGCCAGGGCCCGGGCCACGGCCACCCTCTGCTGCTGGCCCCCCGACAGCTGGCTGGGCCGGTGGCCCAGGCGATCGGCGATGCCCAGGGCGTCGATGACCGCCCGGTACCACTGCTCATCGGGCCTGCGCCGGGCCAGGCGCAACGGGAGCAGGATGTTCTCCTCCGCACTCAAAGTGGGCAGGAGGTTGAAGGCCTGGAACACGAACCCCAGCCTGTCGCGCCGCACCCGGGTCAACTGAGCGTCGTTCATGCCCGCCAGATCCTCACCCGCGATCAGAACACTGCCCGAGGTGGGAGTGTCCAATCCGGCCAGGCAGTGCAGCAGAGTCGACTTGCCCGACCCCGACGG
>NZ_AUBL01000074.1 GCF_000429225.1 Actinomyces dentalis DSM 19115 | reverse complement strand
GGCCCGGCAGGTGGCCGCCCTCTGCCACGGACGCGCGTCGTGCGCCCTGCGGTGGGCGGCCAACCACAGGCAGATGGTGTGGGCGATGGACTCGGGAACATCCAAAGTGGCAGGATAGGACAGCACGCGGGGACCCCCTGGTAGCGGATTCATTGGTCAGAACACACTATCCCGGGCGGCCCCCGCGCGCACCACCCCCGCCCCCGCCCAATCCCCCCCGCGCCACTGCGCCGATCCCGGCCAGTCCAGGGGCCCTCCTGGTGAGAAAGGCTCAATATGGTGGGCATCTACTTCATGACCTACATCCTGGGGAACGAAGATCTGCTGGGCGCCTTCGCCTGGGCGATCAACGTCCCGCTCATCGCGAGCCTGGTGTTCACCCCCGCGATCGTCTCCCGGTTCGGCCAGATACGGGGCGTGACGGCCATCGGCTACGTGATCGCCGTCGTCGGGCGCCTGGGCGTGGCGCTCGCCGGGTACCTGGGCAGCGTCCCGCTCATGCTGGCCTTCACCGCCCTGGCCTCCATCGGCATGGGTCCGCTGCAGGGCACGATCAACGCCCTCATCGCCGAGGCCTCGGAGTACACCCATCTGCGCAGCGGAAAGCGCATCGACGGCATCATGTTCTCCTGCACGTCCCTGGGCGTGAAGGTCGGCGGGGGCGTGGGCACGGCCATGGCCGGATGGCTGCTGGCGGCCAGCGGCTACGTCGCCAACGCCGCCGCGCAGCCGGCCTCGACCATCTCCATGCTCTACTTCATGTACCTGTGGATCCCGGTGATCGCCAACTCGATCATCCTCATCCTGCTGTGGCGCCTCGACGTGGAGAAGGCCAACGCGCGCCTGCGCGCCGAACTCGCCTCGGACGGCCCGGGCGGTGAGGCCCCGGCCGGCCGCTCGGACGCCGGGGCCTGACGGGAGGCCCGGGCGGCGGGGCCGGCCGCCCGGGCGCGACCTCACCGCACCAGCCGGCTGCTCGCGCGAAGCCGATCCAACCAGATGATGAGAGCGGGCATCTGCGAACTGCGTTCCCGTGGCCACGCCCTCGCCCGATCCGCGCCACCGGTTCGCCGTCGTTCACGGCGAACGGCATCGTCGACCCTGGAAATCAGATCCGCGGGCAGGGGCCGCCCCTTGCGGTATCCGGGCATGTGCCCACGCAATTCTTTTTCCGCCTGCCGGGCGCCCGCGCTGACTGGCGCCTGCGCGTAGTGCAGAATCAACCAGAACTCCAGGCACGGGTCGGTCAGCGCCGCATGATGCAGTTCTTCATCATCGTCCAGCCACTTTTCAAGCAGAGCGCTGTGAATAGAATTCTGATCGGTGTCGCACACGATCCAGACCCCGTCACCGGGATCCTCCCCATCCCTCAATCGGCGACGCACGTGCTCGATCAGGTTCCTGAGCGAGGACTTCGACCCGCGCGACCGCCAGAAGACGAAGGCGAAGGCGTCGTCGTATCGATAATTCAAGATCGCCCGGAGATACGCCTCCTCCGAAGCCCCTTCAACACAGAACACCACTCTGGGCTTGAGCGGGATCGATCCGGTCCGACGAGCACGGCCCCCACGACGCCGAGGCGCTCTCGTACTCCTTCGCGTCATATCGTGCCCCTCAAAGGCGCGGCACCCCGCCGAGGCGCCCCGAGGAGTAGAAGCCGAGTAGATCCGCACCGGCGCGCACCTTCTCGCCGGAGAATTCCGACAGGCGTGTCAGACGGGTCTCTCCGGAGACCTTGTCCAGCAACCAGATCTCATCGCGCCGGAGCAGCTGGACCCGCATGAACTGAAGTTCGTGGGTGGTGAAGATCAGTTGACGGCGATCCTCACGGCCAACCCCGTCCAAGAAGGAGCGGATGAGCTCCTGCGCGAGCAGAGGGTGCATGGAGCGCTCGAACTCGTCCACCAGGAACACTCCCCGGGACGGCCCCTCGCAGAGCTGGAGGATGATCGGCAGAAGGTTCATGAATCGGGCGGTCCCATCCGACTCCTCGCTCATCGGCAGCGTGAAGCCTCGCACCGGCTCGCCGTCGGAACGGGGCTCGCCGTCGTGCACGGCCACCAGCTGCCGGGCGCGCAGCCCCTCGGCGTCATCGAGCGAGAGCAGACTGTATTTCTTTCTCTCATCGCCGAACATAAGGGAGCCGCCCTCGACGGCGAGTCTGTCCCGCACGTTTTGAATATCCTTCTCATCATCCAGCACCGACCTCAGAGGAATGTCTTCGAGGTCGATTCGGGATATACCGGTGTCCACGGCGGACAATCCGCGGTTCATCGCACCGACGAAGAGCTCATCCATCCCGATACGGCCGGGCAGGGAGATGAAACGAGAACCCGGATGGACAATATGAAGCTCGGAGGAGAACCACTGACGCACGGCGCCGATCATCGCGGGCGGCTCCTCGGCGGACCCGAGAAAATCCAGGATCGTCCGATTGGGGGCGAGAAAACGTTTCACCGTCGCCACGGCAGGTCCTTCGTCGAGGTCTCCGTAGAACTCCACATCCGTCCCGCTCCGCTCGAACAGCACCTCCTCGTCCTTGGAGCGCAGACGGGACAGGAACTCGTACCGAATCTCCCGCCGAGTGGCGCGGACCTCGTAGTAGAAAATCCAGTCCCTGCGGCGTCGGGACTCATCGCCGGGCGCAGCGACAATGATCTCCACGCCGAATAGAGTCGGCTCATCCGCACCCTTGAGCCTGTGCGGCACGGCCGGCAGCGCCTCCCCTCTGGAGCGGCCTCCGGCGACAATGTCCCTCAATGCCGCGAGGGACTCGATCAGGATCGATTTACCCGCGGCATTGGCGCCGTAAAGGGCGGCGACGGGCAGGACGCGAGAGCGCCCGACGCGCGCCAGACGCTCCCCGTGCCTCCGTTCGCTGGTCGCGACCAGCGAGAATTCGACGGGTGAGTAGACGGACTTCCAGTTGGCCACGGTGAGGTAGCGCAGCATCCTCGCCTCCTCGGTCTCGCCCCACTGTACACAATTTCCCGCGTGCCGCAGACGATCCGCGGCACGCGCGAACGACGCATCGTCCGCCGCGATCGGCGCGCACGGCGGCCGCCGTCGGACCCGTAAGGCCGGGGAGTCGGCCCGGGGCCGGCGACGGCGGCCGCGCGGCTCAGAACTTCAGAGATTCACCTGGCGGGAGATGATCCCGGCCCGGGCCCGGCGGGCGGCGGCGTCCAGCGGGGCGGGGTCGGCCAGGGCGGCCTCCAGGCGCTCGGCCATGGCCCGCATGGGGGCGGTGAGCTCGTCGGCCTCGGTGCCCGGAACCAGCTCCCACACGGGGATGGCCAGCCCGCAGGCGCGGAAGGCGCCGATGAAGCGCGCCCCCTCCTCCAGGTCCGACCGCCTGGCCGCGTGCACGCGCGCGAAGGCGTTGAAGAACTCGTCCTCGTCCTCCCCGCGCACCCAGCGCACGAACTCCTTGCCGTTCATGCGGCACCAGTAGGCGTGCGCCACCCCGGGCACGGGCCGGGTCGCGGCCAGCTCCTCCTTGCCCTCCTCCACGGCCCTGACGGCCTCGGGGTTCTTCGCGGCCTCGGCGTCGAGCCAGAAGCCGAAGGAGTCGCGCACGTCGACGCGCGGGACGAACTGCGGGTCGAGGATGTCCTGGAGGCGCTCGCCGGGCTCGGGCAGGCCGCCCGCGACCAGGGCCGAGCCCTCGTCGAGCTCGAGGGCGGCCAGCACGGCGGCGGCGACGTCGCGGCTGGCGTCCCCGGAGTGCATCGTCGTCTGCATGGCGACCAGGACCTCGCCGTCGGCCCGCTTGACGGCCCGGGCGAGCTCGGGCAGGAGGGTGACGAGCTGGACCTCGGCGCCGCCGCGCTCCCTCCTCAGGCGCACGGTCGCGGTGGCCGCCGGGATGATCTGCATCATCGCCACGAGGTCCTCCTCGCCGGCGATCCCCTCGAAGGGGCGGGCGACGAAGGCGATCTTCTGCTTCTTGGGGGCCTTGGGCGCCCCGTCGGCGGTCTTGCGCCGCCGGCGCTTCTTCTTCGACATGGCGGCCAGGGTACCGGCCCCGAGGGCCCGGCCGCGGACTCCCCCGCGCGGACCCACTGTTAAAAATTAACAGTAGTTGTCAGTGGGTTGTCAGTGGTCGACGGCGGCGGGCGCAGCTCAGCCCCCGAGAGCCCTCCATGTCGCTCGAGGATCCCGACTGGAACGGCCGTCGCGAGCCACCAGGCCCTCCTCGCGCAGAGTCTTGAGCCGCTTGAGCGCGGTCTGACGGCTCACCCCCATGGCCTGCGCCACATCGGCGGTCCCGAGCGGCCCCGACGATCGCAGGAGCATCACGATGTCAATCGTGGCCCCGCCGAGGCGATCGGCGACCGATTCCGCGACCCGGGCGGCGGCGTCGAGCCTGACGACAACGCTGGTCGACGTCTGGCGATACACCGGATCGCCGAGCCCCGAACCCCGCATCCGATCCACCATGCGGCGAATCCCCTCGCCCAGCTCCTGGGCGTAGCCGAGATCGGAGCAGACCCGGG
The DNA here is from genome assembly GCF_000429225.1 of Actinomyces dentalis DSM 19115. Classification (GTDB taxonomy): domain Bacteria; phylum Actinomycetota; class Actinomycetes; order Actinomycetales; family Actinomycetaceae; genus Actinomyces; species Actinomyces dentalis. Next base: position 8,369 of record NZ_AUBL01000074.1, on the reverse strand, counting down.
CAATACGCGGATTGCGCGCGTACCTGGCGATTTCCAGCGGCCGGGAGGGATCGACGAAGCCCGGAAAACGGCCCGGGGAGGAGACCTCGATGCGGCTCGGGAAGATGGAGATGCGGATATGATCTCCGGCCATCGAGTAGGAGCGGTGAACGACCGCGTTGACGACCGCCTCCGTCCACGCCTCGCGCGGAATGACGTCAACCGGGCCGAAGCGCCCATCGTCCCTCATCGCCCGGCGTCTCGGCGCCCAGGAGTCGACGAGCGCAAGAGAGGCGTCGATGACGTCCGGAATCGCGCCCTCCAGGCGCCGGTCGCCGTCGACGGCCAGTGTCTGCCTCGAACCGGTCCGCGCCTCGTCGGCCTGGTACCGCAGCACCCGGACCAAAGCCTGCGGGAGGTAGTGCTGCGGATGATCGCCGAGAAGAAGAAGACCCGCGATCGTCAGCCCGTCGTCGACGGTGACCAGGCTCCTGGCCCGCAGCACATGCAGGTCGTCGCCAACCGCATCGATGCTGCGACGAAGATGATCCACGTGCCTCGCGGCGACCATCTCCATCCCGACCGGAGCGCGCTGCGCCTCGTAACTGTCGGCCTCCCGGTCGTAGACGAGCTCCTGCCAGGCGGTACGGCTCAGGGTCAGCGTCGAGTCGCCCGCGCCCCGCTCATCGGGTGCGAGGTCGAGCAGCGAGTCGAGATCGATCCGGTCCACGAAACTTACTGTAAAGGCTTACTGTTAAAAATTAACAGTAGTTGTCAGTGGGTTGTCAGTGGTCGACGGCGGCGGGCGCCGCCGCGACGCCGGCCCGCCCGCTCGCCCGCTCAGAAGTGCGAGCTCGACCCCGCCCCGGAGAAGCCCCCGCCGCCCGAGTAGTCGCTGGAGGACCCAGAACTGCTGCTCGAACTCGACGGCGGCGTCCAGGTCGCCGCCGAGCTGTAACCGGTGACCAGCCCGGAGATCGGGGAGGAGAACTGGGAGGACGAGCCAGCTCCGGACCAGCGCACGCCGGAGGCCTGGGCGCCCGGCGAGGCCGGGTTGATGCGGATGGTCGAGGCCGGGTTGTAGGAGGAGTGGTGCCCGCCCATGCTCCACGAGCCCGAGTAGCCGACGCCGGACTCCCAGTCCCAGTCTCTCCGGGAGTCCTGGTACTGGTGCATCCGCTGCTCGCGGTGCGAGGAGGAGTCCGCCTCCAGCGCGCGCTGCGCCAGGGCGTCGGCCCGCGAGCGCACCTCCCGCGAGATGAAGTCGAGCTCGTCGAGCGCCGCCGAGGGCGTCAGCGTCCCCCGGGAGAGCTCGTTCGTCATCGCGGCCAGGCGGTTACTGCTCTCACGCGCCCAGTTCCGGTCCCGGGCGACGTCGATGCGGCTGTTCGCCGCCACCTGCGAGCACAGGCTTTGGAGCGAGGCGAGGTCCTCCTGGACGGGCCCCTGCTCGTTGCGCCAGGCGTCCTGCCAGCCCTCGGACAGGGTCAGCAGGGCGGCGGCGTTGGAGATGGCGTCGTCGAGCGAGTCGAGCTCGCCGGCGAGGTCGAGCAGCCTCTTGGCCTTGGAGCGGCGCCCGACCTCGAACCACTGGGCGCCGCGAGGCTCCCCGAATGCGTGGAAATTGCGGGTCAGCTCGCCGTAACGGTCCTCGAACCAGGCGAAGCGGGCCAGGACCTGGGCGCCGTGGGCGTCGCTGAGGGGGATGAGGCCGGCCTTGAGCTCGGTGGCCTCGTAGTCCCCGGTGACCTGCGTGTAGTGGCGGCGGGCCTGGCCGAAGTAGGCCCGGGCCCGACCGCGCGCCCTCAGCATCCAGCACAGGAGGGCCAGGCCGCCGCCCACGCCCAGCCCCGACACGAGGAGCACGCCCACCTCCGAGCCGATGGGCCGGCCCATGACGGTGGCGGCGCGCGCGGCCATCTGCTGGATGCCGGTGTCCCACCTGCCCGCCTGGAAGGAGGACTTGGCGGCGTCCTGGATGTTCTGCTGAACGGCGAGGTCGACCTTGATGTCCTCGCCGAAGTAGCAGCCGACCCACCGCCCCCTGGGCGAGACCGCCAGGATCAGCAAGCCGTCGGCCCAGTAGTTGCCGTCGAGCCAGCCGGGCTCGTGCGCCCTGGCGTACGCCAGGACGGCGGCGTTGAAGTTGTCGCTGTAGTCGACGTCGAGGGTGACCACGGCGAGGCGGATGTCCTCGCGGAAGCGCAGGGCGCTCAGGTCCCGCGCGGTGGCCTCGTCCTGGAGGATGTCAATCTCGTCGTGGACGGTGACCTCGGGGGCGTGCGTGCGTCCGAAGGGCCAGAACGCCAAGAGGGGCACGACGATGATGAGGGCGAGCACGAGCGCGAGCTTGGCGATCAGCGAGATGACGGCGCGGGAGCCGCCCGCTCGGACGATGAATGGTTCGGGCATGCGATCAGCCTACGGCCCCGGCCCGCTCCCGAAGGCGTCTTGGCGCCGGAGTGCTGCGGCGCTCGCGGTGCACGATCCGCCCGGCCCGCCGGGGAGTCCGCCAGGGCCGAGTTCGCAGTGGAGCCGCGACGCTCAAGCGCGCCCCCGCGCGAGGCCCGGCCCGCCGGGGCCGCGCCGGGCCCGCCTTCAGGGCCGCACGGCGACGGCCTCGATCTCCACGCCCGCCCCCAGCGGCAGGGCGGCCACGGCGAAGGCGGCCCGGGCGGGCAGGACGGGGCCGGTGACGTGGCGGGCGTAGACCTCGTTGACGGCCTTGAAGTCGGCGATGTCGGCCAGCAGGACGGTGGTCTTGACGACGTCGGCCCATCCCAGGCCGGCGGCGGCGAGGATGGCGCCGACATTGGTCAGGGCCCGCTCGGCCTGGACCTCGATGCCGCCGTCGACGAGGGCCCCGGTGGCCGGGTCGAGCGGGATCTGCCCGGAGATGTAGACGAGGGCGCCGCTGTGCCGCCCGGTGGACACGGCCTGGGAGTAGGGGCCGACGGCGGCCGGGGCGTCGGGCGTGGAGACGGCGGTGGAGGATGCGGTCGGGCGGGTGGCGGGCAATGGGGACTCCTCACGGTGTGCGCGGTGCGTCGAAGCGGATAGGGTCGGTTCCACCCAGCCTATCGCCGGCCCCGCATCGCCGGCCCGTCGACCGAACGGAGACGACGATCATGGATGAGCGAGCACGTCAGGGCGCCGAGCGCCTCCGTCGCGCGGCGGCCCGCACCGGCGGCGCGCTCTCCCAGGCCGCCGGTCGGGCGGCGGAGCACGCGGGCGCCTGGGGCCGAGCGGCCGGACAGGCGGGGCAGGCGGCCAGTCAGGTGGCGGGACAGGTGGCGGGGCAGGCCGCCCGGGCCGCCGACGCGGCGCGCTCCGCTCTGCCCGGCGGGATCCGATCCGGGCAGGAGTTCAAGGGCACGCTCTTCCAGCGCCGGCTGGCCACGGCCCTGGCGACCCGGCCGCATGCGCGCAGTCTGGGGACGAACATCCTCGGGGCGTCCCCGCTGCGCACGGGCCTGTCCCTCGGCTGGCGCAGGAAGCGCACCCTGGAGCGCGAGGGCTTCGATACCACCGTTGCGCCGGGAGGGGTCCTCGATGCCGACGAGCTCATCCACATCCACGGGCGCCGGCTGCCGCGCATCATGAGCAATGGTACGGATCTGATACGACGACACCAGGATAAGGAGCTCCAGCCGACGGAATTCGGCTCCGCCACTGGCTCCCTGCACCGGGTGACCGTCTCCGAGGCCGACCGCCGGCGCGGCGCCGTGGACTGGGACCGCCTGTGCGTGGACACCAACGCTGGCATAGGCAACCAGCACGTCGACGTCCTCGTCGCGCCGATCGGGCGGGACGGGGCCGAGTACGCCGCCGACATGGGCCTCCTCCTGCCGGAGTGGCTCCCGCCCCGGGCCGCCCAGGCCCTCGTGGCGCGCCCGGACCGGCCCACCGTCCGCCTGCACCTGCTGGGCGAGGACCGGGTCGGCGTCGACGACGGGGCCCGCTTCCGCCTGTACGAGGGCGTCCCCCACGCCATGTGCGGGTCCCTCGTGATGACGTCGGGCCGGGCGACACGGGCCGAACTGTGGATCTCGGACCGCAGGAACATCGGATCCGACATCATCGATCTCCTCGGCGATCTCGCCGATCTCGGTGAGATCGCCGCCGCGTTCTGAGGCGCCGACGGCGGAGGATCGGCGCCCGGGGCCGGGCGGGGTCGCGCCCGAGGGGGCGGCCGGGCCGCGACCCCGTCCCGGACCGTCCCGGGAGCCCCGCCGCGCCCGGGGATCCGGGCCGGACGGGCGGCGGGCAATGGGGACTCCTCACGGTGTGCTCGGTGCGCCGAAGCGGATAGGTTCGGTTCCATCCAACCTAGCGCCGGCCCCGCATCGCCGGCCCGTCGACCGAACGGAGACGACGATCATGGATGAACGAGCACGTCAGGGCGCCGAGCGCCTCCATTACGCGCAGGCCGCCGGTCGGGCGGCGGGGCAGGCGGACGCCTGGGACCGGGCGGCCGGACAGGCGGGGCAGGCGGGCGCCTGGGGCCGAGCGGCCGGACAGGCGGGGCAGGCGGGCGCCTGGGGCCGAGCGGCCGGACAGGCGGGGCAGGCGGGCGCCTGGGGCCGGGCGACAGGCCAGACCGCCAGTCAGGCGGCGGGGCAGGCCGCCCGGGCCGCCGACGCGGCGCGCTCCGCTCTGCCCGGCGGGATCCGTTCCGGGCAGGGCTTCGAGGGCACGCTCTTCCAGCGCCAGCTGGCCACGGCCCTGGCAGCACAGCCGCATTCGCGCAGCCTGGGGACGTACGTCCTCGGGGCGTCCCTGCTGCGCACGGGCCTATCCTTCGGCGGGCGCAGGAGGCGCATCCTGGAGCGCGAGGGCTTCGATACCACCGTTGCGCCGGGAGGGGTCCTCGATGCCGACGAGCTCATCCACATCCACGGGCGCCGGCTGCCGCGCATCATGAGCAATACGAATCTGATACGACGGCAGCAGGACGAGGAGCTCCGGCCGATGGACGGCGGCTCCGCCACCGGCTCCCTGCGCCGGGTGACCGTCTCCGAGGCCGATCGCCGGCGCGGCGCCGTGGACTGGGACCGCCTGTGCGTGGACACCAGCTCCGACAGGATCGACGACAACCAGCACGTCGACGTCCTCGTCGCGCCGATCGGGCGGGACGGGGCCGAGTACGCCGCCGACATGGGCCTCCTCCTGCCGGAGTGGCTCCCGCCCCGGGCCGCCCAGGCCCTCGTGGCGCGCCCGGACCGGCCCACCGTCCGCCTGCACCTGCTGGGCGAGGACCGGGTCGGCGTCGACGACGGGGCCCGCTTCCGCCTGTACGAGGGCGTCCCCCACGCCATGCGCGGGTCCCTCGTGATGACATCGGGCCGGGCGACCCGGGCCGAACTGTGGATCTCGGACCGCGACAGTCTCGGGTCCAGCATCTTCAACACCCTCGATTCCCTCTGCAATTCCCTCGGCTTCCTCGGCGAGATCGGCGAGATCGTCGCCGCGTTCTTCTGAGGCGCCGACGGCGGAGGATCGGCGCCCGGGGCCGGGCGGGGTCGCGCCCGAGGGGGCGGCCGGACCGCGACCCCGTCCCGGACCGTCCCGGGAGCCCCGCCGCGCCCGCGGGACCCGGACCGGACGGGCGGCGGGCGACGGCGGAGCGGGCGGCGGACGCCGTCGTCAATATGCACTCCGGAACATATCCGTCCGCTGAGCGGGAACCCCGGGACAATCGCGAGTGGCCCGTGACACACTAGGGCCCATGCACCCACGAGCAGGACAACCAGCACAGCCCGAGGACCTCATCGACATCGACGAGGTCATCAACGCCTACTACGACCTCGTCCCCGACCCGGCGGTCCCGGAGCAGAAGGTGGTCTTCGGCACCTCCGGACACCGCGGGGCCTCCCTGGACACCGCCTTCAACGAGGCCCACATCGTGGCCATCACGGCCGCGATCGTGGAGTACCGCCGCTCGCAGGGGACCGACGGCGTCCTCTACATCGGCCGCGACACCCACGGACTGTCCGAGCCCGCCTGGCGCACCGCCATCGAGGTGCTCGCCGGGGCGGGGGTCACCACCGCCGTCGACGCCCGCGGCGCCTACACGCCCACCCCCGCCGTCTCCCACTCCATCCTCCTGGCCAACGGCGCCGGCACCGAGGCGGGCGTGCGCACCACCGGGCCGGGCCTGGCCGACGGCATCGTCATCACCCCCTCCCACAACCCGCCGCGCGACGGCGGCTTCAAGTACAACCCGCCCCACGGCGGCCCCGCCGGCTCCGACGCCACTGGTTGGATCGCGAACCGCGCCAACGAGCTCCTCGCCGGCGGCTGGAGGGACGTCAAGCGGGTCCCGGTCGCCGAGGCGCTCGACGGCCCCCACGTCGTCAAGCACGACTACCTCGACACCTACGTCTCCGACCTGGAGAACGTCGTCGACCTCGACGTCATCCGCGACGCCGGCGTGCGCATCGGCGCCGACCCGCTGGGCGGGGCCTCCGTGGACTACTGGGGCGCGATCGGCGAGCGCTACGGGCTGAACCTGACGGTGGTCAACCCGAAGGTGGACCCGGCCTGGCCCTTCATGACCCTGGACTGGGACGGCAAGATCCGCATGGACTGCTCCTCCCCCAACGCCATGGCCTCGCTGCGCGCCAAGATGACGCCCGACGCCGAGGGCAAGACCCCCTACGACGTCGCCACCGGCAACGACGCCGACTCCGACCGCCACGGCATCGTGACCCCCGACGGCGGGCTCATGAACCCCAACCACTTCCTGGCCGTGGCCATCGAGTACCTGTTCACCCACCGCCCCGGCTGGCCCGAGGGCTGCGCCGTGGGCAAGACCCTGGTGTCCTCCTCCCTCATCGACCGGGTCGTGGCCGCCATGGGCCGGCGCCTGGTGGAGGTGCCGGTGGGCTTCAAGCACTTCGTGCCCGGCCTCATCGACGGCTCCGTGGGCTTCGGCGGCGAGGAGAGCGCGGGCGCCTCCTTCCTGCGCAAGGACGGCACCGTGTGGACCACGGACAAGGACGGCCTCATTATGGCGCTGCTGGCCAGCGAGATCATCGCCGTGACCGGCAAGAGCCCCTCCCAGCTGCACGAGGAGCAGGTCGAGCGCTTCGGCGCCAGCGCCTACGCCCGCATCGACGCCCCCGCCACCAAGGCTCAGAAGGCCAAGCTCGCGGCCCTGTCGCCGCAGGACGTCACCGCCACCGAGCTGGCCGGGGAGCCGATCGTCGACCGTCTCGTGCGCGCGCCGGGCAACGACGCCGCCATCGGCGGCCTCAAGGTGACCACCGCCGACGCCTGGTTCGCCGCCCGCCCCTCGGGCACGGAGGACGTCTACAAGATCTACGCCGAGTCCTTCAAGGGCGCCGAGAACCTGGCCGTGGTCCAGGAGGAGGCCAAGAAGGTCGTCGACACCGCGCTCGGGGAGTGACGACGGCGGTCCCGCGGGCAGCGGGTCCTCGGCCGGTGGGTTTTCGGGCAGCGGACCCCCGGACGTCGGGCTTTCGGACGTCGGGCTTTCGGACGGCAGACCCCCGAACACGGCCGACCGGCCGCCTCGCCGGCACCGCGCCCGGGGGATGAGCCCCCGGCGGCCGACCCCTTCGTCGCTGGCACCGCGACCGGAGTGATCATCTGAGCGGGTCCGGCCGCCCGATTCTGCGGAATCGGGCGGCCGGGCCCGTCGCGTCCGCCCACCGGCGCGGTGCGAACAGCCGCGTCGCGGCGACGGCGAGATGCCCGGGAACCGGGACGCGGCCCGTGAGGCCGCCATCCCCGCCTCGACGAGACACCCCGCCGACACCCCGTCGTTCCGGGGAAGGAAAGATAATTGATCTGAGTCTGAGGAGGATGGGCATGGGGGAGGTGCGGCTGGGGCCGGTCGAGTGGGGCGTCGTGACGGCTCACCACCTCTGGGGCATGGGTGTGCGTCTGGAGGAGTCCGGTGATGAGGGGGTCATGGTTCTGTCCTCCATTCATGATGACTTCCTGCGCTGCAACGGGGAGTACTGGCCCGAGATCGGCGAGCGCATCCGGGTGCGCAGGTACATCTACGGGTCCCCCGATGACGAGGTGCGCCTGACCAGTCGGGAGAGCGCCATGGAGGGTCTGGTGCACGGGTACGATCCGCCGCGCCAGTACCCGCTCCCGGAGGGGTTCGGGCCGGTCGAGGAGGGGACGGTCGTCGCCCGCCGCGACTGGGGCGTGGAGGTGCGCCTGGACTCCGGGCGGGTGGGGCGATTGCGGGCCCGGCTCATGGAGGACAGCGTCGATCCCGCTCCCGAGGAGCGCTGGCCCGGAATCGGTGAGCGGGTCCGCGTTCGGCCCCTGGGCCTCTGGCCCGACGGCGGCCTGCGACTGAGTGGCAGGTCCAGTTTCGTGGACCGGATGCCCAGACGCCACCGGTGGCC
>NZ_AUBL01000073.1 GCF_000429225.1 Actinomyces dentalis DSM 19115 | reverse complement strand
GTGGAGTGCTCGGTGTTTCTCGGACCGTGGTTTTTGGTGGTCTCAGGCTGCGTGTTTGCGGCTTCTCAGCTCGTGTTCGACCTCGTTGGGGGTGCGGTAGCCGAGCGTTGAGTGGAACCGTGTGTGATTGTAGGTCAGTTCGATCCACGAGGCAACATCGTTGATGGCCTTTTCTCGTGTGGGGTACACCGTGCGGTGGACGCGTTCGTTCTTCAGGGTGGCGTTGAATGATTCGGCCCAGGCGTTGTCCCAGCACACTCCCGTGCGGCCTACGGAGGGGCGGATCTTGTGGTGCTCCAGGTGCCGGGCGAATTGCTGTGAGGTGTACTGGCTGCCCCGGTCGGAGTGGAAGATCGTGACGTTCTTCTGGTGGGGGCAGCGGCGCACGGCCATATCGATGGCGTCGCAGACGAGGTCGGTTCTCATGTTGTCGGCCATGGCGTAGCCGATGACCTTCTTGGTGCAGCAGTCCAGGACGGTGGCCAGGTACACGAACCCGACCCACGTGCGGATGTACGTGATGTCCCCGACCCATTTGAGTCCGGGGGTCCGGGCGGTGAAGTCCCGGCCCACGAGGTCGGGGCGGGTGTCGATGTCGTCGGCGGGGACGGTGGTGCGGACCTTCCGGCGCGGTTGCGCGGCTCTCAGCTCCTTCTCGCGCATGATGGAGCGGACCGTGTCCGCCGAGACCGTCACGCCCTTGCGGTGCAGTGCGGCGGTGACGCGCCGGTACCCGTAGGTCATGTCCGAGGCGTTGAACTCGGATTCGACCATCAGGGTCAACTTCCTCCTTCTGACCTTCGTGGCGGAGTCGGGCCGGCCGAGCCAGTCGTAGTATCCGGACTTGGACACTCCGACCAGCTTGCACATGGATGCGACTGGGCAGTTGCCTTCTTCGCGGCGGATGAGCTCGTAGCGCTCGCTCACCGACGTTCTTTCGCGAAGAAGGCCGCTGCTTTTTTCAAGAACTCGTTCTCCGCCCGCAGCTCCCTGTTCTCCGCCCGCAGCCTGGCGATCTCGGCCGATTCGGCGGCGGCTTCGGGGTCCTGGGCCTCGGCGTCCTTCCTTCTGCGCTTGGCGACCCAGACCCCCACGGTCTGCGGAACCAGGTCGTAGGAGGCGGCCACGGACGCGATCGTGCGCTCCTTCTCCAGGATCTCGCGAACGACCTGCTCCTTGAACTCATCGGAGTATTTGGTTCTGGTCATGAACTCATCCTATCCTGTCACGGGAAGAAACTCTTCCCAAGTCCAGAGGACTCCGCTCACTCCAACGATCCTCCCGGAGCGCCAGAATCGGGAACCGGCGGGGCCGTCGACCGCTCCGACGCACCGCGAGAACCGGCCCCGGCGACCGCCTCCGACCCCCTGGGGCGCGCAGCCCGCCAGCGGGGCGGCGGTTCAGAGGAGTTCGAAGAGGATGATGGTGTAGGAGGCGGCGGTGATGGCGGTCCACATGAGGATGCCGAGTACGAAGCCCTTGATCATGGCGTTGTTGTAGGCGTTGGTGACGACGCCGAGGCTCCGGGCGGTGCTGTTGGCGGTGAGCATGGGGAGCAGCCCGAACAGTCCGAAGAGGAGGCTGACCCAGAATGTGGGTCGTGTGGTGGGCAGCATGGCGGCGATGTCGGTGTCGTTCAGGGGCTTGCCGTCGGGGCCCGTGACCTGCGTCGTGCGCGCCAGGATCGTCGGTCGGCCGGCGACGGCGCTGGGCTTCCAGGCAGGTGCGGTCCACGTGCCGGCGCACCACTGCCTGAAGGACGCGCAGAAAACCGGCACCACCAGTGCGATCAGAAGCACTGCCGACGGAATGGAGAACACCGGCATGTCTAAACCGAACATAACACCGAGCCCGGTCCCCGCCACCGTAAACACCCCCAGTGCGACCGCCAGAATGCGCATAATAATAACCTTCCTATGGAAGATCATGAGCGCGAGCAGGGCGATGCCGCAGACGAGGGTAGCCGCTCTGATTGCGATCAACGGCCAAACGATGTTGATCCACATTATGAGCAACTTTGTGGCCATCAACCATATCGCCGCCATTGCGAGGGCGCTCGCCGCGACGGCACTGCGGGGCGTGCGCGTGCGATGGGGAAGCCGCCCCCACAGGCACATGCAGGCAGTCGCCAGCGTGATTATCAGCGCGGTCGCGTGAAATATATCCGTGATGACGGTACTGTACCAGAAATGGTAAAATAGAGTTGAAATGAAAACAGGGGCGAGGGCGGTAGCCGCTACGAATGCGCTCGGCGCCGCCTTCCTGCAGGTCTGGACAACGCCGACGATGGTGAGTGCGAGCGGACTGAGCAGGAAGAATGTGCTCATATTAGTGAAAAGCCACCACTCCTCAGCATTACCCCACATCATCGAGTCCCACGGTACGTCCAGATATCGCAGTACGAGCGCCGCGGCCCCCGTAATGGCCGCGAGCACTCCGAGAACGAGGACCGTCCACCACTGGCCGCGGGACCACTGCGGCGCATCGCCGGCGGGTGCCGCCGCCTGAAGAGTGCGGGGGCTTGCCGTGACGGCGGGTGGCGGGGGTACGGGGGCCGCCGGTGGTGCGGGCACCGGGGCGGCGGGGCCCGCGCCCGCGGGAGCCGGTCCGACGTGAGCGGGGACGACCGGAATTGAACCGGTGGAGGCGGAACTGACGGGGACCGGCCCGGTGGGGAAAGGGGTGACGGGGAGTGAGCCGGTGGGCGCTGGCCCGGTGGGGAATGGGCTGATGGGGAGTGGGCCGGTGGGAACCGATCCCGTGGGCACTGGCCCGGTGGGAACCGGCCCGGCGGGGAACGGTCCCGTGGCCACTGGGGCGGGCACCGGACCCGTGGAGGCCGCGGCGGGTGGTGCGGGTACGGGGGCCGCCGGTGGCGCGGGCACCGGCCCCATGGAAGCCGTGGCGGCGGGTATTGGAGTGGCGGGCGCCGGACGGTCGCCGGTTGAGGGCGGCGGACTCCCCGGAGCAGTCGGGACTGGAGCGGCTGGAGCCGCAGGATCCTGCGGGACCGGAGCCGAGGCGGGCGCGGCCGCGTCGGTGGCGCTCTCGTCGGCTGCGGGTTCCGCGTCGACGGCATCCTCGTCGGCCGCGGGCCCTGTATCGGCCGCGGGTTCCGCGTCGTCGGGAGTGGTCACGGGATCCTGCTGAGGGCCGACGTCAGCGGGGGAGTCACCGGTGCTGGCCTGCGCGGCGTCGGCGTCCGCCCGAGGATCGCTGTCAGCGGGGGAGTTGCTCATGGAGGCGATGCTATCGCCCGCCCCGCGCCCCAACGGACCGCCGTGACCGCAGCGGCGGACACCGGGCCGTCCCGCGCTGCGACCCGCCGACCCGGACCGGGCGAGCCCTCCCGCCCGCCCAGCGGCTCACTGGTTGCCGTGCAGGTCCGCGTTGAGCTCGATGCCCTTGCCGCCGCGCGCCAGCGCCTCCACGGCGCCCGACTGCGAATTGCGGCGGAAGAGCACGTTCGAGGCGCCCGCCAGCTCGCGCGCCGAGATGACCCGCGGCTCCTTGAACAGCCCGTGCGGCCCGGGGATGACGCCGCCCGAGGGCAGCAGGGACACCTTCGTGCCGGCCGTCAGGTACAGGCCCGCCTCGACGACGCAGTCGTCGCCCAGCGGGATCCCCAGGCCGGAGTTGGCCCCCAGCAGGCAGCGCTCGCCCAGGGCGACCCGCTGGCGCCCGCCGCCCGAGAGCATGCCCATCGTCGAGGCGCCGCCGCCGACGTCGGACCCGTCCCCGATGACCACGCCCTGCGAGATCCGCCCCTCCACCATGGAGCGCCCCAGCGTGCCGGCGTTGTAGTTGACGAAGCCGGCGTGCATGACCGTGGTGCCCTCCGCCAGGTAGGCGCCCAGGCGCACATGCGCGGCATTGCCGATGCGCACCCCCGAGGGCAGGACGTAGTCGGTCATGCGGGGGAACTTGTCCACCGAATTGACCTGGACCGAGCGGCCCAGGGCGGCGCGCAGGCGCGTGCGGGTGGTCTCGAAGTCCTCCGCGGCGCAGGGCCCGACCGAGGTCCACACCACATTGGGCAGACGGGAGAAGATCCCGTCCAGGTTGACCGTGTTCGGCTCGACCAGCCGGTGGGACAGGACGTGCAGGCGCAGGTAGGCGCCCGCCACCGTCTGGGGGGCGTCGTCCAGGTCCGCCCAGGTGCGCACCACGCTCGTGTGCACCCCGCGGGCCGCGTCCTTGATCTCCATGGCCGTCAGCCGCGCCAGCAGCTCGGCATCGCCGTCGTCGGGCGCGTCCCCCAGGATCGGCCGGGGGTACCAGACATCGAGGGTGTTGCCGTCGTCGGTCACGGTCGCCAGACCGAGGGCCCATGCGCTACGAGTCGTCATGGCGCCCACTTTACGGGACCGGGCCCCGCGCGCGCCGCCCTTCCCGGATCGCGGTCATGCGAGAATCGGGCTCATGGCGCGCACCACGATCCACCTCATGCGGCACGGCGAGGTCCACAACCCCGAGGGCGTCCTCTACGGCCGCCTGCCCGGCTACCACCTGTCCGCCCTCGGCCGCGAGATGGCCGCTCAGGTCGCCGACGTCCTGTCCGCCTCCGGGCACGACGTCGTCGGCGTCGTCACCTCTCCCCTCGAGCGCGCCGTGGAGACCGGGGCCCCCACGGCCGCCGCCTTCGGCCTGCGGGCGGACGCCGACGCCAGGCTCACCGAGGCCGACAACCGCTTCGAGGGCGTGCCCGTCAACCGCAACCGCTGGCTGCTGGCCCACCCCAGGTACTGGGCGTATTACCTCAACCCCCTGCGCCCGAGCTGGGGGGAGTCCTACGCCGACCTCGTCGTGCGCGTGTCCGCCGCCGTGCGCGACGCCCGCGCGCGCTTCGCCGGGCACGAGGCGCTCCTCGTGTCCCACCAGCTGCCCATCTGGGCGACCCGCCTGTGGCTGGAGGGCCGCCCGCTCGCCCACGACCCCCGGCGCCGCCAGTGCTCCCTGGCCTCGCTGACCTCGCTCACCTTCGACGACGCCACCCTCGTGGGCCTGTCCTACTGGGAGCCGGCCGGGGACCTGCTGCGCCGGGCCGAGGACATGGTCCCCGGGACCTCCGCCGCCGCCGAGAAGATCGGGCGGGCCGGGGCGGAGGAGACGGGACCGGAGAAGGCGGTGCCGGGGCGGGCCGGGGCGGAGGAGACCGGACCGGGGGAGACCCAGGCGTGACCGGCGCCGAGATCGTCCCCGCCGGAGTCGGCGGGCCCGGCGGGGACTCCGGTCTGGACCGCCCCGCCCGGCCCGGCGGCCCGGGCCGCGCCGCGGCGCCCGCCCGGCCCGCCGTCCGGCGGGAGTGGACCGGGCAGGACTTCGTGTGGTGGAACACGGCCGGGGTGCTCACCGCTCTGGCGCGCGGCCGGCGCCCCAACCCCGTCTCGCCCGTCATCGACCCGGTGCGCCGCGCCTTCGCCGCCGACGAGGTCATGCTCGCCACCTGCGACGCCGAACTGCTCGTGTGGCGCCGGGGCGACGCCGTCTACAACCCCTCGCGCGGCTTCTTTCTCGCCGGCGGGCCCGTGGGCCTGGCACTGACGGCCGCCTTCTTCGGCGGACAGGCCTACCTCAACTCCCGCCGCCGTCGGGCCGCGCGGGCCGACGCCGTCGAGAAGTGGCGCCACCTGGCCAATGCGCGCCTGACCGTGTCCACCCACGGGATCTACCTGGGCACGGGCGAGGGCATCATGCCGATCTCCTTCGCCGACGTCCAGGAGGTCCAGCTCACCGGCACCGGCGAGGTCGTCATGGCGGCCGCCAACGCCAACGGCTCGGCGCGCTGGAAGCTGCGGGGGCAGTGGGCCGAGCTCGTCCTCGTCCTGTGGTCGGCGCGCTACCTGCCCGAGCACCCGCAGGTCGCCGGGCGCACCTGGCTGCCGGGGGACTGGTTCGTCCACGCCGCCGCCCACGGCTACGACGTCGACACCTCCGCCTGGCCGCGCCTCATCCCGCCGGCGCTGCGCTGAACGGCGCCGCTGCGCTGGGCGGCGTTGTGCTGCGGCGCTGAGTTGCGCCGGGCGGCGCTCAGGAGCGCGAGCCGTCGCCGTCGGAGGCCCGCGGCTTCCCGTCCGCGTCCGGCTCCCCGTCGCCGTCCGCCGGGCCGTCGTCGGCGTCGTCCCGGTCCTCGGCGCGGCGACGCCGGCGGATGTCCCGCTCCAGGCGCTGCAGGAACTCCGGGTCGTCGTCGGGCGCCACCGGGCGCGGGCGCTCGGGGCGGCGGAACTGCGTGCCCTCCTTCGAGGACCACACCGTCGGCTCGACGACCCCGCCGCGCTCCTCGGCCGCCTTGACCCGGCTGACGATGATCCACGCGATCGGGCCGATCCCCACGACGAACACGATGAGGACGATCCACATGACCTTGGGCATGCGGGCCGGCATCAGCTCCTCCGGCGTGCGGGCGCAGTCGAGGAGGGCGTAGATCGTCAGCGCCAGGACGAGGACCGGGAGAAGAGCACGCATGGGCGCATCCTATCCGCAGGCCCGAGCGGGCCACGGAACATCGGGGCGGCCCGCCCCGCGTCCGCTCGGCCGCAGAGACGGGGCCGCCCGACGGGTCCGGCGCGCCATGGGGCGAGATCCCCGTACGGGCGCGGCGCCGTCGGAACTAGCCTGGGTCGATCCGCCCACCACCAGGAGCAGCGTCCATGTCGCAGCAGGCCCTCCCGAACCAGGACCCCGGGCGCCGCGGGCGCCCCGGCTACTACGGCGTCCCGCCCGCCTCCGCGGCGGCCGCTGTCCCCGCGGCGTTCCCCGCCCCCGCGGCCACCGTCTCCGCTGGCCTGCCGCCCGGGGACGGTCCGATCCCCCTCACGCAGGGTTCGGTCGTCCTCCGCCGGTGGGCCACACCCTCCTCCGCGGTCACCACGGTTCTCATGGTGATCGTGGTCGTATCGGCCGGGGTTCTCCTCCTCGCGTGGGGGTTCTTCCGCCTCACGAGCGGTGGGGACGCCATCGATCTGCCCCGCAGGATCACCGTCGCCCTCCTCCCGGGCCTGCCCGGCCTGCTCCTCCTGGCCGCCGTGCCGCTCATGCTGAGCAGGCGCACCGTCCTGGACGCCCGCGGGATCCACGTGAGCGGCGTGCTCGGCACCAGGGACCACCCCTGGCCGTCCTCGCGCAGGAGCTTCCATGTGCGCGTGACCAGCGCGGGTCTCGTGAACCTGGTGGAGAGCGCAGAAGGGGGGATCGGGTGCCTGATCGGCGTCGTCATGGTCATGGCCGTATTCCTGATCATTAAGAGGGCCAAGATCGTCATGGCGACTCCCGAGGGCAGGGCGGTTCGCCTCACCGGCCTGACCCGGGTGGGGGTCTCGAGAAGACGGCTCCAGGCCGGGGGCGCGGCGGATCTCGACAGGATCTGGGCCTGGGCCGTCGCGCGCGGCTACGCCCGGGAGACGGGGCGCTACACCGAGCTGCGCGGCCCGCGCAAGAGGCTCCAGCTCCAGCGCCAGCGCCGGGAGCAGGAGCGGCGCCACGGACTGATCTGAGACCCGCCCCGGCGTAGTAGGCTCCGCCCCAGTCCCGAGGAAGAGGTTCTCATGAGCGCCAGCGGAACCGCGCAGCGGTCCGGTGCGGGTCCGCGCGCCACCAGCTGGGCGGAGGTCGTGCGCCTGCGGACCCTGCCGGCGGCCGTCGCCCCCGTCATCCTGGGGGCGGGCGCCGCCGCGGCCCTGGGCGCCTTCTCCCCGGTGCGCAGCCTGCTCGCCGCCGGCGTCGCCCTGGCCCTGCAGATCGGCTGCAACCTCGCCAACGACTACTCCGACGGCGTGCGCGGCGCCGACGACGAGCGCACCGGCCCGCCGCGGCTGACCGCCTCCGGCGCCGTCGCCCCCCGCACGGTCAAGCTCGCCGCCTTCGGCTGCTTCGGCGTCGGCGGGCTGCTCGGCCTGGCCCTCGTCGCGCTCAGCGGCCAGTGGTGGCTGCTCGCGGTGGGCGCCGCCGCGATCGCCGCCGCCTGGTTCTACACCGGCGGGCCCCGCCCCTACGGCTACGCGGGCCTGGGCGAGGTCTTCGTGTTCGTGTTCTTCGGGCTGGTCGCCACCGCGGGCACCGCCTACGTCCAGGGCGGGACCGCCCCGGGCTGGCTGTGGGCGGCCGCGGGCGGCGTCGGGCTCATCGCCTGCTCCCTGCTCATGGTCAACAACCTGCGCGACATCGACACCGACCCCGCGGCGGGCAAGCGCACCCTGGCGGTGCGGCTGGGCGCCGGGCGCGCCCGCGCCGCCTTCATCGCCATGCTGTGGGCGCCGGTGGCCGCGGGGGCGGCGGCGGTCGTCTGGGCGCACCGGGCCCTGGGCGGGTCGGGGGCCGTCTGGCTCGTCGCCCTCGCCGTCGTCATCGCGGTCCTCGGCGCGGCGGCGGCGCGCGCCGGTGGCACCGTCCTGGCCGGCGCCACCGGCCGGGCGCTCATCCCGGCGCTGCGCGACGCGGGCCTGTACGAACTCCTCTACGGCGTCGCCCTGGCCGCGGCGCTCGTCCTGGCGAGCAGATAGGAGATGAGTAGGTGAAACGCCGGAGCGAACCGCCCCCGACGGCCCCGGACCCGGCCATCGCCGCCGCCAACCCGGCCGGGTATTCCATACCGCCCGGCACGTGCGCGCGGATCGGTCCGACCGCCGTCGTCCCCAACGGCCTCCTCGGGCGGGAGTCCTTCACCTGGAGGTTCTGGCGGACGCCGTCGTGGCTGCTCACGTTCATCCTGTGCGCCCCTGTGGGTGCGGCGATGCTCCTGGGGACCGTCATGGGCCTGATCGAGGGCGGCGTCCGCTGGTGGATGCTGCTGACCGGCGGCGTCGGCCTCCTCCTGTGCGTCACCGTCCTCAACGCGCTCGCGGGGCGCACCCGCGCCGACGCCGACGGGCTGGCGGTGCGCACGCTGTTCACGCGGCGCCGCCTGCCGTGGCGGGAGGTGCCCGGCGCCCTCGGAACCCGGGCGTGGGCCGGTGCCCGGGGGACGAGGGGGGCGTGCGTGACCGTCATCGGCCCCGGCGGCTGGCGCCGGGCGGATGTGCCCGGCACGACCCGGGTCGGCTTCTCCGACCGCGCACTCGAGCGCGCCGAGGCCGACCGCGACGGCATCCTCGCCTGGGCCCTGGGGCAGGGGTACCTGACCCACGCCGACCTGCGCCTGTGAGGCGGGGCGGAGACGCGCCCGGAGGCGGCCCGATCAGGCCGTCAGCACCTCACTTGGCGCCGGATGCGCTGCCGCTGGCGCCGTCGGACATGCGGTCGCCGTCGGACATGCGGTCGCCGTCGGACATGCGGTCGCCGTCGGACATGCGGTCGCCGTCGGACATGCGGTCACCGTCGGACATGCGGTCACCGTCGGACATGCGGTCGCCGCTGGCACCGTCGGACATCGAATCACTCGGCGTCGACGTCTCCTGCATGGCCGGCTTGTTCTCCCCGGCGTCCGCGGAGCCGCAGGCGGCGGTGCCGGCCGCGAGGGCGGCGATGAGGAGGGAGGCGGACAGAATACGGCGGATACGCATGGGATCTCCTTGAAATGCGAGGGGCCGTCGATCGCGGTGACGCGTCGTCGACCGTGGTGATGTGAATGGGAGCGCCGGTGGGCGCGCCGTCATCAGGGATTCGGAGCGGGAGAGGGCGCGGATTGGGCGGATCGAGTGAGCCCCATCACTGCTCGCCCGGGCATCCGATACGGGCGACGGCGACGAATACGGGGTGACTCGATCGCGAAGGAGGAACGACATGGTCAGTCTCGTTCTCATCGGCCTGCTCGGTGGCCTCATCACCAGCATCTCCCCCTGCATTCTTCCGGTCCTGCCGGTCATCTTCCTGTCCGGCGGCGCCCAGGGCGCCCGCGCCCGGGACGGGGACGAGGCGCCGGCCACCTCCAGGTGGCGGCCGTATCTCGTCGTGGCGGGGCTGGTCATCAGCTTCACCGCCTTCACCCTGCTGGGGTCGACGCTCCTCAACCTCTTGCACCTGCCGCAGGACGTCATCCGCTGGGCCGGAATCGTCCTCCTCGCCCTCATCGGCGTCGGAATGATCATCCCCAAGGTCATGGAGATCCTGGAGCGCCCCTTCGCGCGCTTCCAGCGATCCGGCTCGGCCGGCCCCTCCAACGGATTCCTCCTGGGCCTGGTCCTGGGGGCCGCGTACGTGCCCTGCGCCGGTCCGGTGCTCGCGGCCGTGTCCGTCGCCGGCTCCACCGGCCGGATCGGCGCCGACACCATCACCCTCGCCATCGCCTTCGGCCTGGGCACCGCCGTCCCGCTGCTCGCCTTCGCCCTGGCCGGACGCCGGCTCACCGAGAGGCTCAAGGCCTTCCGACGCCGACAGAGGGCCGTGCGCGTGAGCGCCGGAGCGCTCATGCTGGCCCTGTCGGCGGCGCTCGTCCTCAACCTGCCGGCCGTCCTCCAGCGCGCCCTGCCGGACTACACCGCCCCGCTCCAGGCCGGCATCGACAACGCGCTGCGCGGCGGCGAGGGCGCCGGCGAGGGCGGCCGGTGCGTCGACGGCGCCTCCGACCTCGCCCACTGCGGGCAGCTGCCCCGCATCGACGGCATCACCGCCTGGTTCAACACCCCCGGCGAGCAGCCCCTGACCGACGCCGACCGCGCCGGCAAGGTCACCCTCGTCGATTTCTGGGCGTACTCCTGCATCAACTGCCAGCGCTCCATCCCCGGCATCCAGAAACTCCACGAGGTCTACGGGGACGCGGGCCTGCAGGTCATCGGGGTCCACTCCCCGGAGTACGCCTTCGAGAAGGAGGTCGGCAATGTCCGCGGCGGCGCCGCCGACCTCGGCATCACCTACCCGGTGGCGGTCGACTCCGACCTGGTGACCTGGCGCAACTTCGACAACCACTACTGGCCCGCGCACTACCTCGCCGACTCCAGCGGCGAATTGCGCCAGGTCAAGTTCGGCGAGGGCGGCGAGGCCACCACCGAGAGGCTCGTGCGCGAGCTCCTGCGCCAGGCCAACCCCGGCGTGCAGCTGCCCGCCCCGGTGTTCGCCGACGACGAGCCCGACGTCAGCGGCCCGCGCACCCCCGAGACCTACCTCGGCTCCGCCCGCGCCGTCGGATTCGCCGGCGGACGGCTGGCCGATGGGACGTCGTCGTACGACTTCCCCGCCGAGCAGGCGGTGGACACATTCTCCCTCGACGGACGGTGGAAGGTGACCGCGCAGGCCATCTCGCCCGACGGCGGTCCCGCCCGCCTGCGCCTGCGCTACCAGGGCCGGCAGGTCAACCTGGTCGTCTCCGGGGAGGGGGACATCACGTACACGGCGGGCGGCGGCGAAAAGCGCACGATCCGCGTCTCGGGAGTCCCCAACTCGATCGAGCTCGTGAGCACGCAGGACACCCAGGAGGGCGCGCTCGAGCTCGAGGCGGGCGAGGGCCTGTCCCTGTACTCCTTCACCTTCGGGTGAACGGGCCGGGACTGCGGGGATTGCGGTGTCGGCCGGGCCCGCGGGGCGCGCACCCCGTACCATGCGACCGTGCACGACGAGGATCCGGATCGCGACCGCGACAACACCCTTATTGTCAGGGTCGCCGCCGGAGACCGCGACGCCTTCGCCGAGTTCTACGACCGCTGGTCGGGCCGGCTGTTCGCCCTCATCGTCCGGATCCTGGTGGACCGCGCCCAGAGCGAGGAGGTGCTCCAGGAGGTCTTCCTGGAGATATGGCGCAGCGCCGCCTCCTTCTCGCCGGAGAGGGGCAGCGCCCGGGCCTGGGCCGTGACCATGGCGCGGCGCCGGGCGGTCGACCGGGTCCGCTCCTCCCAGGCGGCCAGGGACCGCGAGGAGCAGTGGCGCGACTACATGCCCGACGTCGACCTCACCGTCCAGGCCGTGGAGGACTCCCTCGCCGGTGAGGACGTGCGCCGGGCCCTGGACGCCGTCGGCGAGCCGCAGCGCTCCACCCTGGTCATGGCCTACTTCACGGGCCTGACCCATACCGAGATCGCCCGGCGCACCGGCGTGCCGCTCGGCACGGTCAAGACCAGGATCAGGAACGGAATCGCACGACTTCGCAAGGAGATGGGGGCGGAATCATGACGGACCTCGAGCGGCGCCACCGGCCGGGGGAGGCCCCCGACGCCGTCCCGGCGGGCGTCGGGGCGGCGGGTGGCAGGACGGCGGGTAGCGGCCCGGCGAGTGGCGGGATGGCGGGCGAGGAGACGGGCGGTGAGGCGCTCGCGAGCGTCGGGGCGGCGGGCGGCGGGACGCTTGCGAACGACGGGTCGGCCACCGGCGGCCTGGCGAGCGGGGGCGGGGGCCCGGCCGAGGACGCTCCCGACGAGATCCTCGCCCGGCTCGGGGCGTCCCTGGAGCCGATCGATCCGCCTGCCTCGCTGCGCTCCGAACTGCTCAAGCGTATTGCGCACGAGCCGCAGATGAGGGAACCGGCGGGGACCGGGAGCTCCCGGTCCGGGCTGGTCGCAGGCGCGCCGGTTGATCCTGAGTCGGCCGAAACCGGGGCGGCCGAAACCGCGGTTGCCGAGGACGCGCCGGATGAGGCCGCGACCGCCGAACCTGAGCCAGCCGATTCCGCCCCGGCCGTCGAACCCGGAGCTCGGGGCGGGACCGTCGAACCCGACCCGACCGGAGCCGCGACCGCCGAACCCGGAGCTCGGGGCGGGACCGTCGACGGCCGGTCGGGCGCCGTCGTCCCCCTGCGTCCGCGCCGGCGCCGATGGTCCGCGATCGGACTGCGGGTCGCCGCGGCCGCGGCCGTCCTGTGCGTCGGCATCGGGGTGGGCCGGTGGACGGCGATGAGTTCCATGGCCCCCACCGAGCACTACGCCCACCTCAACCAGGCCCAGGACGTCCAGCGCGTGACCGACACCATGCCCGACGGTCACATCGCGACTCTCACCTGGTCGCGGGGCATGAGCATGACGGCGCTGAGCCTGCCGGACGAGATGATGGACGCCGCCCGCGGCGGCAGCCTCCAGGTCTGGCTGCGCAAGGGCGAGACCGTGAGCTCACTGGGCCTGTACGACCCGCAGTCGGGGACCGGCTTCACCTTCCTCGACCTCATGCCCGAGGCCGGGGAACAGGTCTTCATCACCCGGGAGCCCGCCGGCGGGTCCGACCAGCCGACGGGTGAGCCCCTGGTCACCTTCGACGTCCGCGCCGACGGTACGACCACCCGCCGCTCCCCGACGCCGGATGGCGGCGGCACCGACACTTGAGTGAGCCCTCGCCCGCTGCACGGCGTCCGGGCCCGGGCGCCTGGTATTCGGGCTCCGGACATCGATATTCGGACCGGTGAACCCAAATAATGAGGGACGACGGTCCGCTGGCGGGCTGTCGCCGGTCCTTGCTGGGATTCGTTGTTGCGGGGCGTTGGCGCGCTGGTGCGGGTGGGGCTCCTGTGGCGATCCGGGGCGGGGGCGTGTCCAAATCTGGGGTGCGTCTCTTAGTGTGGTGGCAATTCCCGCGGGGCTTCCGCCCGGGGTCGTCGGCACGGGCGGCGGGCATCGTGGGAGCCCTGTTCCTCAGCCAGATTCACAAGGAGTGCACCCACGATCCCCGCCACGAACCAGTCTGCCGTGTCCACGCTGATCCGGGAAGTCCTTGCCGACCCGGATCTGGCTCACGATGACGTCTTCCGCCGCCTGCTCCAGGCCGGGCTGCAGGATCTGGTCGACGCCGAGGCCGCCGCCGTGATCGGCGCGGGGCGCTACGAGCGCACCCCGCATCGCACCAACAGG
>NZ_AUBL01000072.1 GCF_000429225.1 Actinomyces dentalis DSM 19115 | reverse complement strand
CTGGCGGTCCTGCTGCTCACCGCGGAGGAGGTGCCCCGGGACTGCGACTACGTGGTGGACGGCACCCTCTTCCCCTGCCTGGACTGGCGCAAGCGTCGTGATCTGTGGTCGGTCAAGCACGGGAGCGCGGGCATGAACGTCCAGATCCTGGTCCGGCTCGATGGAGGGTTCGTGTGGGCCTCCGACCCTTATCCGGGGTCCATGCACGACGTGGCCGCACTGGACGCCTCCGGATTGCTGGAGGGAATGGATCCCTCCGGGTGGATCGGCGACAAGGGGTACGTGGGAAGGGGAATGATCACGCCCCATAAGAAGCCCCCCAACGGAGAACTGAGCGAAACCGCGAAGGAGGAGAACAAGAGCGTCAACAGGATCCGCCAAGTCGTCGAGCGCACCATCGCCCACATCAAGTCCTGGAGAATCCTCCACACCCCCTACAGGAGACCCCTGGAAACATTCGAGCAGACCATCACCGCGGCACTCGCACTCTATTCCTTCAAGACCACCCACTGAATAACCTTCCTGGTTGGCGCCCAGGAGCATGGTGAAACCGTCTCCCATGTCCCAGGCTCGGATGGGATGGTGATAGGCGTGAAGGATCTCAGTCTCTCAGGCCGTGCTTCAGCGCCGATCCGGCAATGATCGGTTCGTCCACAGATCCAAGGTAGCTTGCGACGTGCTCTCCGGTCGAGAGGTGCGGTCGGTGGGATCTCGAGAGACATCGCAACTCCCGGTGCGCCGAGGCGGCTCGGACCGGCGGGCGGCGTGAGGGGCGCGACGACGCACCCCACGTCGCGTGTCGCAGGTCACTTGCGAGTCCTGGAATGGATCGCCCTCGGCAAAGGTTGAGCCCATCAGACTCAAGGTTGCGAGGCGCGAAGTTGACAGCACCGCGCTCAACCACAATCCTGAGTGCATACCACTCAAGTTCGACCACAGCCCCCCGCGAGGGCGGGGGGCGGCAAGGAGCCACCACATGGCACGCGCCGTCGGTATCGACCTCGGTACCACCAACTCCGCCATCGCCGTCCTCGAGGGCGGCGAGCCCACCATCATCCCCAACGCCGAGGGCGGGCGCACCACCCCCTCCGTCGTCGCCTTCTCCAAGTCCGGGGAGGTCCTCGTCGGCGAGGTCGCCAAGCGCCAGGCGGTCACCAACGTCGACCGCACCATCTCCTCGGTCAAGCGCCGCATGGGCACCGACTGGTCCGTCACCATCGACGGCAAGAAGTACACGGCCCAGGAGATCAGCGCCCGCATCCTGGCCAAGCTCAAGGCCGACGCCGAGGCCTACCTGGGCGAGAGCGTCACCAACGCGGTCATCACCGTCCCGGCCTACTTCAACGACGCCGAGCGCCAGGCCACCAAGGAGGCCGGCACCATCGCCGGACTGACCGTGGACCGCATCGTCAACGAGCCCACCGCCGCGGCCCTGGCCTACGGCCTGGACAAGGGCAAGGAGGACGAGCTCATCCTCGTCTTCGACCTGGGCGGCGGCACCTTCGACGTCTCCCTGCTGGAGGTCGGCAAGGACGACGACGGCTTCTCCACCATCCAGGTGCGCGCCACCAACGGCGACAACCGCCTGGGCGGCGACGACTGGGACGCCCGCATCGTCGACTGGCTGATCAAGCAGGTCAAGTCCAAGAACGGCGTGGACCTGTCCAAGGACAAGATCGCCATGCAGCGCCTCAAGGACGCCGCCGAGCAGGCCAAGAAGGAGCTGTCCTCGGCGACCTCCACGAACATCAACCTGCAGTACCTGTCCATGAGCGAGTCCGGCCCCGTCCACCTCGACGAGAAGCTCACCCGCTCCCACTTCGAGGAGATGACCGCCGACCTGCTCGAGCGCACCAAGGTCCCCTTCCACAACGTCATCAAGGACGCCGGCGTCAAGCTCAGTGAGATCGACCACGTCGTCCTCGTGGGCGGGTCCACCCGCATGCCCGCGGTCTCCTCGGTCGTGCGCGAGCTGACCGGCGGCAAGGAGCCCAACAAGGGCGTCAACCCGGACGAGGTCGTCGCCATCGGCGCCGCCCTGCAGGCCGGCGTCATCCAGGGCGACCGCAAGGACGTCCTGCTCATCGACGTCACGCCGCTGAGCCTGGGCATCGAGACCAAGGGCGGGGTCATGACCCGCCTCATCGAGCGCAACACGGCCATCCCGACCAAGCGCGCCGAGGTCTTCTCCACCGCCGAGGACAACCAGCCCTCCGTGCTCATCCAGGTCTACCAGGGCGAGCGCGAGTTCGCCCGGGACAACAAGCCGCTGGGCACCTTCGAGCTGACCGGCATCGCCCCGGCCCCGCGCGGCATCCCGAAGATCGAGGTCACCTTCGACATCGACGCCAACGGCATCGTCCACGTCTCCGCCAAGGACCACGGCACCGGCAAGGAGCAGTCCATGACCATCTCCGGCGGCTCGGCCCTGCCCAAGGAGGACATCGACCGCATGGTCAAGGAGGCCGAGGCCCACGCCGAGGAGGACAAGAAGCGCCGCGAGGACGCCGAGACCCGCAACACCGCCGAGCAGCAGGTCTACTCCATCGACAAGCTCCTCAAGGAGAACAAGGACAAGCTGCCCCAGGACGTCCACTCCGAGGTCTCCGACGCCGTCGGCGAGCTCAAGAAGGCCCTCGAGGGCACCGACATCGCCCCCGTCAAGGCCGCTCAGGAGAAGCTGAGCGAGGCCTCCCAGAAGATCGGCCGGGCCCTCTACGCCCACGAGCAGGCCCAGGCCGCCTCCGCCGCCTCCGGCGCCCCGTCCGAGGCCCCCGCCTCCGGCGCCGGCGAGGACGACGGCATCGTGGACGCCGAGATCGTCGACGACGAGGACGAGTCCAAGTGACCGGGCAGTCCGATCCCGGGCAGTCCGGCCCCGGGCAGGACCGGCCCCTGGACCCGGCCCTCGCCGACGCGGTGGAGTCCGCCTTCGACGGGGTCCGCGACGAGCTGGGGGAGGACCCCCAGGCCGACCTGGACACCGGGGCCGCGGGTTCCGACGGGGCGGCCGCGGGTTCCGACGGGACCGCCGCCGCCTCCGACGGGGCGGCCGCGCCCGGGGTGTCCGCCGCCTCCGGTGCGCCCGGCCCCGACGGGCCCGCCCGGGACGACTCCGCCCCGGGGCCGGCCGAGGACGGGACCGCCGAGGACGAGCCGGCCTCCGAGCTCGACCTGGCCAGGGCGCAGGCCGCCCGACTGACCGACGAGCTCGCCCGGGCCCGCGCCGACCAGTACAACCTCCAGCAGGAGTACCAGGGCTTCGTGCGGCGCTCGCGGGAGGGGGCGGCCGGTCACCGCGAGGCCGGCCGGGCCGCGGTGGTCGAGGCGCTCATCCCGGTCCTCGACGAGATCGAGCTGGCCCGCCAGCACGGCGACCTGACCGGCACCTTCGCCACCACCGCGGGCAAGCTGGAGACGATCCTGGCCGACAAGTTCGGCCTGGTCCGCTTCGGCGAGGTCGGCGAGCCCTTCGACCCCACGCTCCACGAGGCCCTCATGGCCACCGAGTCGGACGAGGTGGACGAGCCGAGCATCGCGCTGGTCCTCCAGCCGGGCTACCGCCTGGGCGAGAAGGTCGTGCGCGCCGCCCGCGTCCAGGTCGCCAACCCCGCCTGACCGCGCCCAGCCGGATCGCCCGACCGGTCGGACGCCGGCCGGTCCGGGCCTCTCGGCACCCGGATCCGACGGCGGGGGACGCCCTCCCCGCGAGGCCGCCCCCGCCGTCGGACCCGACGCCCCCACCCATGACGATTCGAAAGACACACCCACGATCACCACAGACAGGAGGCGGTGATACATGGCCGGCCAGGACTGGATGACCAAGGATTTCTACGCGGTCCTCGGCGTCGCCAAGGACGCCGACTCCACCGCGATCAAGAAGGCCTACCGCGCGCTCGCCAGGAAGTACCACCCCGACCGCAACCCCGACGACGCGGCCGCGGCCGAGAAGTTCAAGGAGATCGGCGAGGCCTACGCGGTCCTGTCCGACGACAAGGAGCGCCAGCAGTACGACGCCATCCGCTCCATGGCCGGGGGCGGCGCCCGCTTCACCTCCGGCGCGGGCGGGGGCGCCGGCGGCTTCGAGGACGTCTTCTCCTCGATGTTCGGCGGCGGCAACGTCCGCTTCTCCACCTCCGGGACCGGGGCCCCCACCCGCGAGGAGTACGAGGAGATCCTGCGCATGTTCGGCGGCGCCGGCGGGGCGAGCCCCTTCGGCTCGCGCTCGCGCGGCCCCTTCGGCTTCGGCGGCTTCGGCTCCCGGCCCGAGCCCGTCAAGGGCCAGGACGTGCTCACCGGCGCGACCCTGACCCTGCGCCAGGCGGTGTCCGGCGAGACCGTGGAGCTGACCGCCGACGGCAAGACCATGACCGTGCGCATCCCGCCCGGAGTCCACGACGGCCAGAAGCTGCGCCTGCGCGGCAAGGGGCGGCCCGGGCAGGCCGGCGGCCCGCCCGGCGACATGGTCGTGTCCATCTCCGTGGCCAAGCACCCCGTCTACTCCATCGACGGCGTCAACCTGCGCATGGACCTGCCCGTCACGCTCAAGGAGGCGGCGCTGGGGGCCGCCGTCGAGGTCCCGCTCCTGGACGGGACGACGACGAAGGTCAAGATCAAGCCGGGCACCTCCTCGGGCACCGTCATGCGGCTGCGCGGCAAGGGCGTGCACACCGCCAAGAAGACCGGGGACCTGCTCGTCACCGTCCAGGTGGCCGTCCCCCGCCGGCTCTCCGCGCAGGCCCGCACCGCCCTGGAGGCGTTCGACGCCGCCATGGAGGCCGACCCGCGCGAGACGCTGCGCCAGGAGGCCGTGACATGAGATC
The DNA here is from genome assembly GCF_000429225.1 of Actinomyces dentalis DSM 19115. GTDB lineage: Bacteria > Actinomycetota > Actinomycetes > Actinomycetales > Actinomycetaceae > Actinomyces > Actinomyces dentalis. The sequence continues at coordinate 9,136 of NZ_AUBL01000072.1, read as the reverse complement.
ACGGCGGGCCGCCGGGCAGGGCCTGGGATTCCTCGCCGACGACGCCGCCGAGCGGGCCGTCTACGTCATCTCGGTGGCCGCCGAGCTGGCGGGCATGCACCCGCAGACGCTGCGCCAGTACGACCGCCTCGGCCTGGTCTCCCCGGCCCGCGCCTCCGGGCACGGGCGCCGCTACTCCCACCGCGACGTCGAGCGCCTGCGCCGCGTCCAGGCCCTGAGCCAGGAGGGCGTCAACCTGGAGGGCATCCGCCGCATCCTCGATCTGGAGCTGCGCCTGGAGGCCCTGGAGCGGGAGAACCGCCTGCTCAGGCTGAGCCAGGAGGCGATCGAACGGGTCTTCGCCGTCGCCGCCGACGGCGAGGTCCAGGTCGTCCCCGCGCGGCCGGGACGGGTGCGGGAGGGGCGGAAAACCGCTCCTCCCGCACCCGTCATGTGATCTCGGCGGGCCGGTCCCGCGCGGCCCCGTCCGCCCGCACCGGCAGGTCGAGGACCGCGGTCAGGCCGCCGGAGGGGTTCGCGGACAGCTCCAGGGCGCCGTCGTGGGCCTCGGCGACGGCGGAGACGATGGCCAGGCCCAGGCCGTGCCCGGCGCCCCGGGTCCGGCCCCGGCCCGAGCCGCGCACGAAGGGCTCGCGCAGCGACTCCAGCCGTTCGGCGGGCACGACCGGGCCGCCGTTGGACAGCCGCAGCCGGGCCCGCCCGCCCGCGCGCACCAGCGACAGCTCGACGGCGCCGCCCGGGACGTTGTGCCGCACCGCGTTGCGCAGCAGGTTCGACACCGCCTGGCGCAGCAGCACCGGATCCCCCTCCACGACGACGGGGCCGTCGGGGGGGCCGGGCAGGGCCACCTCCCGCGCGGAGGCCTCCGGGGCGAGCTGGGCGAGCGCCGCGCCCACCACCTCGCCCAGGTCCACCTCCTCGCGGTAGACGTCCCCCGACTGGGCCTCCGCCAGGTCGAGCAGGGCGTCGACGGTCTCGACATTGGCCCGGTTGGTCTCGCGCAGCCGCTGCGCCAGGGACCGCAGCTGCTGCGCGGAGGCGTCGGGGTCGGCCAGGGTCACGTCGATCATCGTCTGGGCCGTCGCCAGCGGCGTGCGCAGCTCGTGGGAGGCGTTGGCCGCGAAGCGGCGGTAGGTGCCCAGCGAGGTCTCCAGGGAGTCGAGCATGTGGTCGTAGGTGTCGGCCAGGTCGCGGATCTCGTCGCGCGGGCCCTTCAGCGCCAGGCGCTGGCTGAGGTCGCCCGAGGCGGCCCGCTTGGCCGCCTCGTTCATCGTCGACAGCGGGGCGAGCATCCGGCCGGCGACCACCCAGCCGACCGCGCTGGAGGCCAGGGCGAGCAGGACGAGCGCCCCCAGGGAGATCGCGAGCATCTTGTCGAGGAACTCGGACATGAGGGTGACGCGCAGGTAGACCTCCCCCTCGCCGCCGTCCGGACTCATCTGCTCCTCGGGGACGGCCAGCTGGAGGCGGCTCATGTAGAGGTAGACGAGGGCGATGAGGGCGGCGCCCGACCCGGTCACCAGGCCCGCGTAGGTCAGGGTGAGCCGGGCCCGGATGGTCAGTCGGCGCGGGCGGGGGTCCGGCGCCGTCCGGCCGCCGGCGGACGGCGCGGTCGGGGCGGTCGGGGCGATCGCGTGCTGCGCCACGTCAGTCCCCGAAGCGGTAGCCGACGCCCGGGACGGTCTGGATGACCCAGGGCTCGCCCAGGCGCTTGCGCAGGTGGGAGATCGTCACCCGCGTCGTGTTGGAGAAGGGGTCGGCGTTGGCGTCCCAGGCCTTCTCCAGGAGCGTCTCGGCGCTGAGCACCCCGCCGTCGGCCTCCATGAGCAGCTGGAGGACCGCGAACTCCTTGGGGCTCAGCCGCACGAAGTGGCCGTCGCGCGAGACCTCGCGGCGGAAGGGGTCCAGGCGCACCCCCCGGGACTCCAGGACGGGCTCGCGCGCCGGCTGGTTGCGCCGCTCCAGGGCGCGCAGCCGCGCCACGAGCTCGGGGAACTCGAAGGGCTTGACGAGGTAGTCGTCCGCCCCGATCTCGAAGCCCTCGACGCGCTCGCGCAGGGAGCGGGCCGCGGTGAGCATGAGGACTTTCACATCCGGGTGCTCGCGGGCCAGGCGGGCGCACACCTCGTCGCCGTGGACGCCGGGCAGGTCCCGGTCCAGGACGACGACGTCGTAATCGTTGAACTCCACCTGGGCCAGCGCCTCGGCGCCGTCGCCCACGACGTCCACCGCCATCGTCTCGCGGCGCAGCCCCAGGGCTATCGCATCGGCGAGGTAGGACTCGTCCTCGACCACCAGCACGCGCACGTCGTCGACCTCCTGCTTCCCGCGTCTTGTCAGCCCCGCGCCGCCATCGCGGCCCGGCGGGGCGGCCGCCGACCGGTCGCCCCGCGTCAACGATAGGGGAGGGCGGGATAAAACCCGCATAAGGACTTTCCTGAAGACTCTCGCAACATCGGCTCCGCTGGAATGGGTTCGACCCCGGCACGGACCGGGGCCGGCGCCGGACGGGCGCCGGACGGACACACAGATGTAAGGAGAATCTCCGATGAGGAACGGCAGCATGAGGGCGCTCGTGGCGGTGACCGGCGTGATCTGCGCGCTCGGAATGGTGGCCGGGTGCGGCGGCAAGGACTCGGCCGGGGCGGCGGCGTCGGCCAGTAACGCGGCCCAATCCGCCGAGGATTACAACCTCAAGTTCGCCCAGTGCCTGCGCGACGCGGGCTTCAACGTGTCCGACCCCTCCGACAACCAGGATCCGCGCAACGAGAACGCGGGCGGGGACGCGGCCGCCTTCAACGCGGCCGCCGATAAGTGCCGGGAGAAGCTCGGCACGCCGCCCGGCGGGGACGGCTCCCAGGACCTCAACAACCCCGACGTCATCAAGGAGGACATCGCGATGGCCGAGTGCCTGCGGGCCGATGGCTACGACGTCAAGGACCCCGAGCCCGGCAAGGGCCTGTCCCTCGACCTGGGCACCATCCCCAACTCGGCCATCCAGAAGTGCGCCGACGCGACGTCCAGCAAGTAGGGGTCCGCAACCAAGGGGGTCTGCCGTCCAGCGGCTCCGGCCGTCCGGCGCTTCCGGGCCGCCGGAGCCGCTAGACTCATCCAGCATCCATCTGCAGATCATTCGCGGAGCCGGCGGCTCGTGCTCATCGGCCCGGGGCGGGTAGTCTGTAGGCACCCCCGATACGAAGGACACTTCTCACCATGACTCAGCAGAATCCCGGCCAGCCCTACATCCCGCCGTCGGCCTCCTCGGGCTCCGGCGCCTACAACCCGCAGCAGTACCAGGCCCAGACGAGCCAGTACCAGGCGGGCGGGGCGGCCTCCGCGCAGTACCAGACGACAGGGGCCCAGGCCCCCTACCAGCCGCAGGCCTCCTTCCAGCAGACCGGTCAACAGTTCGCCATGGCCCCGGCGCAGGACTCGTTCTTCGCGAACCTGATGGACACCTCCCGCGACTTCGTGAACAAGTTCGGCAAGCTCGTCTTCCTCGTGGCGGTCATCGCCATCCTGGTGAACCTGATCTACGGGGCTTACAACGAGGGTCGATCCGTTTCCTCGCTCGTCCGCCTGGACGGCGATTACAACGCCCTGCAGTTCCTCCTGAATCTGCTCGCCAACATCCCCTGGGCCCTCACCCAGATCGGCCTGGTGCGCCTGTTCATCGAGCTCGTGCGCAACTCGACGTCGAACAGGGGCGCCGCGGCCTGAGCGCCCGCCCGCACTGAGGGCCGGGCCGACGATCGCCGTCGGCCCGGCCCTCACCGCTCCGCCGCCCACCCACGAGTGAGGATCCCCATGCCCAGCCCCTACCTCGATGACGACGGCGAGCCCCGCTACGGGCGGCGCGCCAGTCCCGAGGAGCTCGAGGCCATACGCCGTGAGCAGGGCATCGACGCCCCGGCCGACGCCCGGCCAGTTGGCGCCCGGCCGGTCGGGGGCGCCGATCGCGGGGCCGGGCGGGATCCGGGGCGGAGCGAGACGGAGGACAACCCCTACGCGCGCCGCGGCGCGCGCCCCCGCTCCGGCGGCGCGTCCCCGGTCGGGCGCGGCCCTCGCGGCCGGGGCGGCACGTTCCCCCCGGTCGACCCCCGCAGCCCGGGCGGGTTCGGCGGCGGGGCGGCCGCCGGGGTCCCGCGGCGGCGCCGACGCGGCCGGCGCACGCTGGTGACCGGGCTGATCCTGCTCATCGTCGTGCCACTGGTCCTGCTGGGCGGGGCGCTGGCCCTCGTGCTCAACGGCTTCCCGTCCGCCGGGGCAGTGCTCACCGAGTCCGGCGAGGTCTACTTGGACGCGGGCGCCGCCTCGGCGCTGTACTCCACGAGCGCGGACGCCCCGCTGTCGGAGTGCTCCGTCACCGGCCCCTCCGGCCAGGCGGTGCCCGCCGAGCAGTCGGCGGGCGCGGACCTGCCCTACGTCTCCTTCACGCCCCCGGCCACCGGCCGTTACACCGTCTCCTGCCCGGCCGGCACCGCGGTCGTCGTCGGACCCGCCATGCGGATGGACCGGATCCTGCCCGCCTCCCTCATGATCCTGGCGGCGCTCGGCTCGGGGGTCGCGGGGCTGGTCGTCGGCGCCGCGGGCCTGGCGCGCGTCCTGCGGCGCGACTGAGGCGCGGCGTAGCAGACGAAAACGGGACCGGCGCCTCAGTCCGGACGGCCCGGTGCCAGGCGGCGCCAGGCGAACTCGTGGACGAGGGCGCTCATGAGGGCGCGCTGGGCGTTGGTCGAGGCCCGCCCGTGCCCGCCCTCGGAGTTCTCGAAGTAGGTCACGTCCTGCCCCAGGGCCGCCATGCGGTGGGCCATGGTCCGCGCGTGCGCCGGGTGGACGCGGTCGTCGCGCGTGGAGGTGACCAAGAGCACCGGCGGATAGTCGCGCCCGGGCTCGAGCAGGTGGAAGGGCGAGAAGGTCCGGATGAACTCCCACTGGGCCGGGTCGTCCGGGTCGCCGTACTCGGCCCGCCAGGAGGCGCCGGCGAGCAGGCGGGTGTATCGGCCCATGTCGAGCAGCGGGACCTCGCACACGACGGCGCCCACGAGCTCGGGGTGACCGGTGAGCATATTGCCCACCAGGAGCCCGCCGTTGGACCCGCCGTGGACGGCCAGCTGCGCCGGCGTCGTCACGCCCCGCTCGATGAGGGCGCGGGCCACGGCGGCGAAGTCCTCGTAGACCCGGTGGCGGTTCTCCCTCAGGCCCGCCCGGTGCCAGTCGGGCCCGTACTCCCCGCCGCCGCGGATGTTGGCCATCACGAAGGTGCCGCCGCGCTCGAGCCAGGCCTTGCCCACGACCGGCAGGTAGCCGACGCCCAGGGACACCTCGAAGCCGCCGTAGCCGTAGAGCATGGTGGCCACCGGACCGGCGGACGGCCGGCCGACCTGGAAGTAGGGCACGCGCGTGCCGTCCTCGGAGACGGCCGCGTGCTGGGTGACGACGACGCCCTCGGCGTCGAAGCGCTCGGGGGCCCGCCGCAGCACCTCGACGCGTCCGAGGGAGCCGTCGGCGCCGAGCTCGCCCAGGGCCAGTGTGGTGGGTCGGGTGAAGGAGGAGACGGTCAGCCACAGGCGGTCGTCCCCGCGCGGGTCGACGGCGGCGGCGGCCACGGCCAGCAGGGCGCGGCCCGGCCGCAGCAGGCTCTCGTCCGACGGCGCGAGCGCCTGCGGAGCCCGCGCCTCCCGCGGGATACGATCCTGCGGGGCCCGCGTCTGCGCTCGCGGGGCCTCCCCGGCCCGTCCGGCCTTCCCGGCCTCCCCGGCCCGTCCGGCCAGGGCCGACAGGTCGAGGCGGCGGCGCGCCCAGGGGCCGCCGGTCGGCGGCGGCGGGGTGAGGACCTCCAGGGAGGCGACGCAGTCGTCGAGCTCGGTGAGCACGATGTGGTGCTCGGTGACGGTGAAGTCCTCCAGGCAGGCGGAGGCCGTGGGGGTGAAGAGGGTCTCCAGGCGGGCCGATCCGCGCAGGAAGTCCCCCAGGCGGGCGGCCAGCAGGACGCCGGCGGGGTGGGTCGTCCCGGCCTCCTCCCAGGGCTCGCGCAGCCGGATCAGGAGGAGGCCGTGGGCGGGGACGGCCTGCGCGGAGGCGGGGACGGGCACGCGAACGGCCCCCGGGGCGGCGGTGGTGCCCCGGCGGGCGAGCAGCGCCCCGGACTGCGAGGCGTCCAGCCCGGCGGCGTCGCGGGGCAGGAGCCAGAGCTCCTCGGTGTAGAAGTCGGGGTGCTCGCCCACCCAGGTGCGGCCCCAGCGGTCGCGGTAGGCGAAAACGCCGGTCGAGGCCTCGGGGGCGGACAGGACGATCTCGGCCCCGGCCGGGTCCTGGCCCCGGCGGACGCGGCGGACCTGGCGGGGGTATCCCGAGGCGGTGAGGGAGCCCGGCCCCCAGTCGGCCGTCATGAGGATGGTCCCGCCCTCGTCGTCGGCCCAGGCGGCGGAGCCCTTGGAGGGCCCGCGGTGGAAGCCGCCGTCGGCCGGGTCGATGAAGGAGAGGGTGTCGAGGTCGAATTCCCGGGTGACATCGGTGTCCGAGCCGCCGTCGGACAGGTCGATCAGGGCGCGGCGGCCCGCCAGCGGCCCGGTGCGCAGCACGGAGGCGCCGTGCCACACCCAGGGCACGCCCTCCGCCGCCCCGAGGGCGTCGAGGTCGAGTAGGACCTCCCACTGCGTGGACCCGGAGTCCGCCCCCGTATCGGGGCCGGGGGCGGCGTCGGCTCCGGGGGCGCCGGCGCGGTAGGACTCCCAGGTGGTGCGCCGCCACAGGCCGCGCGGGTGGTCGGCGTCGGTCCAGAAGTTGTAGAGGCGGCCGGCGGCCAGGGCGACGCCGGGGATCTTGTCGGGGGAGTCGAGGATCTCCTCGATCGACCGCCTCATCGACTCGAAGCGCTCGCCGCCGCGGTAGGCGCTCAGGGTCTCGGCGTTGCGGGCCTCGACCCAGGCCAGGGCCTCGGCGCCCTCGATCTCGTCGAGCCAGGCGGGGACCGGCGGCAGGCCGGGGCCGGTCCGCGGAGTCTGCGGTGGAGGCGGGTCGTCGGGTCCGGCGGCGTCGGAGCGGCCCCCGGCTCCGGCGGGCCCGGTGGCGGGATCGGCGTCGGACTCGGGGCTCGGGCGGAGGGCGTCGGTGCTCATGGATCCAGTGGATCATACGGGTGCGCCGGCCGTCGGGCGCCGCCCCGCAGGCGCAGGGACCCCCGCACCCGGATGGTGCGGGGGTCCGTCCTGCGATCTCAAGACCGCGATGGATGACTCTGCGGCTCAGGCGTTGCCGATCCTGGCGTCGGCGGCGTCGCGAACGGAATCGATCTTCTCGTCGAACTTGCCGCCGGTCACCTTCTTGGCGGCCTTCGCGGCCCTGTCGAGGGCCTGATCGGAGACCTGCTCCGCCTTGTCGGAGCTGAGAGCCTCGCTGGCCTTGCTCTTCAGGTCACCAAGTCCCATGTCGTCTCCTCTCGTCGGGGTGCGCGGCGCCAATCGGCGTCGGCCTGGGTGAATCATGGCACGATCGGACGACGGCGGGTAGTCGGCGGCGCGCACCCGGGCGGTCAGGCCGCGGTGGTGATGATCTTCTCGGCGATCTGCCCGGTGAGGGCGGCGTCCAGGGTGGTGATGGTGATGGACACGTACTCCCCTTGGCGTTCGGGACGTACATGGCGGCTCCCTGGAGGGTCTGGCCGCTCACCTCCCAGGTGTAGGTCAGGACGTGGGCGTCGCCGTTCGCCGTGCTCTCGGTGGAGAACTGCCCCGGGGTTGCGCCTATGGACTTAACGGCCGTCGCGAGCGCGTCCTCGGTGACGGCCGTGCTCGCGGGGTAGGTCTGGGACAGGACGTTGATGTTGTTGGAGGAGCCCTGGGCACCGGACTGGTCGAGGATGTAGATGTCCGCGGTGGACATCGCGGTCTTCAGCGTGTCGGCGCTCACGCCGGCCTCATCGGCGATCTCCTCCAGCTTCGATTCGTCCGCCTGGATCTCGGAGGCCTTGATGACCTTCCAGTCCGCCGGGGCGGAGAAGCTGAGGCCGCTGGCATCGGCGGTGACGGTGGCCCAGTCCGTGACGGGGCCGGTGGGCTCCGGCTTCGCCGAGGCGGGTCCGCCGGAGGGCTTGTCGGAGGCGGCGCCGGTGGCCTGGGTGGCGGGGGCGGATGCCCCGCCGGTGGACGCCTCGTTGGAGCCGCCCTGCGCGCAGCCCGAGGCGAGGAGGGCGAGGGAGACGACGGAGGCGACGGCGAGCGCGCGCAAGCGGAAGAACGGTGATCGGGTCACAGGTTTTCCTTTCTCAGGGTGCGTTGATGCCGAAACGTTATCAGACTCGGTACGATCCGCTCCGCATCCCGAGTGAGGAGGTCGGGCGCGCGGTGGGGCCGGCCGGAGCCCGCCGCACCGGTTCCGCCGCACCGGATCAGGATGCGGTGGCGATAATGGTGTCGGCGATCTGCCCGGTGAGGGCGGCGTCCAGGGTGGTGACGGTGACGGACGCGTACTTCCCCTCGGTGTTCGGGACGTACATGGCGGCTCCCTGGAGGGTCTGGCCGCCCAGGTCCCAGGTGTAGGTCAGGATGCGGGCGTCGCCGTTCGCCGTGCTCTCGGTGGAGAACTGCCCCGGGGTTGCGCCTATGGACTTGATGCCCGTTGTCATCGCGTCCTCGGTGACGGTCGCGCTCGAATAGGTCCGGGACAGGACGTTGATGTTGTTGGAGAAATCCTGGGTTCCGGACTGGTCGAGGATGTAGATGTCCGCGGTGGACATCGCGGTCTTCAGCGTGTCGGCGCTCACGCCGGCCTCATTGGCGACCTCCTCCAGTTTCGCGTCGTCCGTCTGGATCTCGGAGGCCTTGATGACCTGCCAGTCCGCTGGGACGGCGAAGGTGATTCCGGCCGTGGGGGCGCTGACGCTCACGTAGCCGGCCGGGGGGTCCGCCGGCGGTGCCGGGGTGGCGGAGGGCGTGGAGCGGGTGGAGGGCGTGGGGGAGGCGCTGGGTGAGGGCGGGGCGGGGCTGTCGGTTCTGCGGCGGACGCTCACCCCGGGGGCGCTGCTCGTCGGCTCCTGCGCGGCCGTGGTGGCGGTCGCGGCGGGTTCGTCGGTCTCGGAGGATTCGGCGGATCCGCCCTGGTTGCAGGCGCCCAGGATGAGGCAGGCGCCCAGCAG
>NZ_AUBL01000071.1 GCF_000429225.1 Actinomyces dentalis DSM 19115 | reverse complement strand
GGTCCTGCTGCTCACCGCGGAGGAGGTGCCCCGGGACTGCGACTACGTGGTGGACGGCACCCTCCTCCCCTGCCCGGACTGGCGCAAGCGCCGCGATCTGTGGTCGGTCAGGCACAGACGCGCGGGCATGAACGACCCGGATCCTGGTCCGGCTCGACGGAGGGTTCATGTGGGCCTCCGACCCCTACCCGGGGTCCATGCACGACGTGGCCGCCCTGGACGCCTCCGGATTGCTGGAGGAAATGGACCCCTCCGGGTGGATCGGCGACAAGGGGTACGTGGGAAGGGGAATGATCACGCCCCATAAGAAGCCCCCCAACGGAGAACTGAGCGAAACCGAGAAGGAGGAGAACAAGAGCGTCAACAGGATCCGCCGGACCGAAAGAGCGCACCATCGCCCACATCAAATCCTGGAGAATCCTCCACACCCCCTACCGCCGACCACACCCTCAAATGCGAAGAGCCACTATCCTTCAAGACCACCCCCTGAATAACCTTCCAGGAGGGTCATCAGGGTATACACAGCCGCAGCGCTCCCGGTATACGAGCCAATTACATGCCCCCAGGAATATACTTATCCATTACCTCGCCCCCGCCCATGCCCGACCTTGAGGTAGGACGGCACCGAGACTCATTCATGAACAGCAGTACCAAAACCGGCCATGTCATCGATGCCGAAGTCCTTCCCGACCGCACCATCGGGGGCCCCGCTTACGGCTACACCGGTATCTTCACCTTCGACGACGGCATCAGGCGGCTCACTCCCGCGGCGCGGATGCGCACCGAGCGCCGGTCGGCGGCGTCGGGCCCGCGCTCGATCCGCCCGCCCCGCTCCAGCCGCCCGAGGACACCCGTCATGGTGGCAGGATGGGTGCGGGTGCGCCGGGCCGCGGGAGGCCGCGCCGGGCCGCACGGCCGGAGACCACAAGAGACGAGCGACGAGAGAGGCATGATCATGGTGCGAACGATCGAGTACCGGAGCTTCGGCGGTCCGGAGGTCCTGGAGATGGTCGAGGTCCCCGAGTCCGCACCGGGCCCCGGGCGGGTCCGGATCGCGGTGCGGGCGGCGGGCCTCAACCCGGTGGACTGGAAGATCTTCTCCGGCATGATGGGCGGCGACGCCCCGGCGGCCCCGCAGGGGGTCGGGCGCGACTACGCGGGCGTCGTCGACGCCGTCGGCGAGGGCGTCGACTCCCTCGCCGTGGGCGACGCGGTCCTGGGCACCGTCCGCTCCGTCCCCGGCCAGGGGGCCGGCCCCGGGACCCTGACCGAGCGGCTCGTCATCGCGGCGGACGAGGTCGTGCCCAAGCCCGAGGCCCTCGACTTCGTCCGGGCCGCCTCGCTCGGTGTCGTCGCCGAGACGGCCTGCGGGGCGCTGCGCGCGCTCGACGTCGCGCCCGACGACGTCCTCGTCGTCAGCGCGGCCTCGGGCGGCGTCGGCTCGATGGCGGTGCAGCTGGCCGCCCGCGCCGGCGCCGCCGTCATCGGCATCGCCGGCGAGCGCAACCTCGACTACATCCGCTCCCTGGGCGCCACCGCCGTCGTCTACGGCGAGGGCTTGGAGGAGCGCGTCCGCGCGGCGGCGCCGTCGCCGGTCACCAAGCTGCTGGACTGCCACGGCCCGCAGTACGTCGACCTGGCCCTGGAGCTCGGCCTGGACCCCGCCGCCATCGCCACGATCGTGCCCGCGCCGCCGTCGATCGCCAAGGGCGCCCGGGTCACCGGCGGGCGCGACGCCCTCCCGCGCGAGGATCTGCGCCGGACGGCCGGTCTCGTGGCCGACGGCGCCGTGCGCGCGACCGTCGCCCGCGTCCGCCCCTTCGACCTCGACGCCGTGCGCGAGGCCTACACCGAGCTGCGGGGCGGGCACGTGCGCGGCAAGCTCGTCATCGAGATGGCCTGAGCCGCGCCGGCGGGAGGAACGGCCGCCCGCCGCGTTGCGGAGTTGTGATCTCATGGGCGCATGAGTGATGCCGACCAGTCCGCCCCCGTCCCCGATTCCGAGCGTCGACTCGCCGAGGTGATCGCCGACCACTTCGTCGGCGCGCGCGTGGTGGAGGCCGACGGCGCCTGGGTCGTGGAGCTGGGGGAGGATCTGCCCGTCATCGAGTGCCGCATCGACACCCAGCAGGACCACCCGCCCTACGGCGTGTTCGTCTTCCTGTCCATCAGGGGCGGCGCGCTCGGCGGGGCCGGGGCCCTCGTGACCGCCAGCGGGTACGGGCCCAGCCCCGAGCACGCGCTCACGCTGGCCGGGTGCAACTGGGCCTGCGCCTTCGGCCCCGTCCTGCTCACCGGCATCGGCCGCCCCGAGCTCATCAACACCGAGGACCCCGACGTCGAGCTGTTCGAGACGACCCTCGACGGGCGGCGCCACCTGTTCGCGGTCGGCCACCTCGACCGGTGGAGCGACTCGGCCCGGGCGGCGGGGGCCGAGCGCCGGCGCCTGGGCGGCCCCTCGGCGCTGACGCGGGCCGTGCTGACCAGCGGGACCATCCCGTCCACGCGCTCGGACGGGGTCATCGCCCTGGGCTGCTTCCTCGCCTGCGGGCGGGCGACGTCGACCGAGGTCAAGCTCGGCACGGCCGACTGGCCGGCCGCCGCCGAGGTGCTCGAGCGCCTGGCCCCGCCGCCCGACGAGTCCGCCGGCCTGCACATGCTGCGCGAGTGGGCCATCCTGGCCCCGCTCGAGCCGGCGCCCGAACTCACCCGCGAGGGCCTCCAGCGCACCCTCGACCTCCTGCGGGCCTGCGGGGCCGACCCCGACGCCGAGGCCGGGTGGCACGGCGCCCGCCGCCACGGCATGCGCCTGGGGGAGCCCGGACCCGCGGACCCCTCCCTGCCGGCGGAGGCGAACCGGTTCATCACCCGGATCGCCGCCAGCGGGGCGGGGCCCGGCTACGGCCTGGAGCCCCGGCGCATCGACGAGCGCTGGTGGCACCTGGCCGACGCCGGCTGCGGCGCCCGGTGGCTCCTCGACCTGACCGACGGCGCCGTGTGGCTGGACTCGCGCGCCTGCGACGACGGCTTCGCCCGGGTGGCCCCCGGCCTCACGGCCTGGTACGAGGCCTGGCTGGACAACGCCATCCACGGGGGCGGCCCCTTCGCCCGCTGGGAGCACCGGGCCGACGCGGCCTACAAGATGCTCGCCCGGGCCGCCCGCGAGAACGGGGTCGACGCGCTGCCCCGCACGGTGACGCGGGTGAGGATCCACTCGCCGGAGGGCGAGCCCCTCGGCCCCTGCCACGCCTGCGAGAGGACCTACGCCCGCTTCGGGGTGCCGCCCGAGGTGTTCACCACCGCCCCGGCGCGAGACGCCCCGTCCGGTCCGGCCGCCCCGGACTCGTGAGGCGCTCCGTCCGCCCCGTCCGCCCCGGGGCGGACCCGCCTCAGAGCCTCTCCTGGCTCCACAGGACCTCGCCCCGGGCGTCGCGGATCACCACCCGGGGGTCGGCCTCCAGGTCGATCTCGACGTCGAGGTGCTCCCCGCCGTCGGCCGCGGTGGCCCGGTAGGTGTACCGGGCGTTCTCCAGGTGCAGCGACTCGGTCCGGGCGGTGACCAGCCACGGGTGGCGGCGGCGCAGGCCGATGAGCTGCTGGTGGGCGCGCAGGACGGGCGCGCCCCAGGGCGCGAGCCCGGAGGGGTCCTCCGGGTAGGCGGGGCGGACGGCGTCGTCCCCGCCGATGCGCTCCTCCTTGACGCCGGTGAAGCCCTGCTCGTCCCCGTAGTAGATCGAGGGGACGCCCCCCACCGTCATGAGGATCGCCAGGGCGGTCACGGCGCCGGCGGCGCCGACCCGGGAGGCGATGCGGGTGACGTCGTGGTTGCCGATGAAGGTCTGGGGGGTGAAGGAGTCCAGGAACGCGTTGTGGCGGGTCAGGTTCCAGTCGAGCTCGAAGAAGTTGGGGTCGGTCAGGGAGGACCAGATCGCCTTCCACAGCTCGTACTGGGTGAGCGTGTCCATGGTGGAGTCCTTGACGATCGCGGCGTAGTCGCCGTGGATGACCTCGCCGAGGAACCACGCCCGCGGGTGGTCGCGGCGCACGGCCGGCAGGACCCGGGCCCAGAAGTCGGTCGGCACCGAGTAGGCCGCGTCCAGGCGCCAGCCGTCGATGCCGCGGGCGAGCCAGTGCCGCATGACGTCGGCGGTGTAGTCGACGGCGGCCCCGCTGGAGTGGTTCAGGCGCGCCAGGTCCCCGTGCCCCTCGAACACGCGCGGGCGCGGGCCGTCCGGGGCCCGCCAGTCGATGTCGAACAGGGCGGCCGCCTCGCCGTCGGGCCCCTCGTCCAGGGCCCGGCGCAGGAGGGGGTGGTCGGCGCTGACGTGGCTGAAGACGCCGTCGAGCACGAGGCGCAGCCCGCGCTGCCGGCAGGCGGCGACGAGGTCGTCGAAGTCGGCGTCCCCTCCCAGGCGCGGGTCGATGCTCAGCTGGTCCAGGGAGTCGTAGCCGTGGCCGGCCGAGGAGAAGATCGGGCCCAGCAGGAGTCCGGAGGCGCCCAGCTCGACGGCGTAGTCCAGCCAGTTCAGCAGCCGGCGCAGCCTGGGCGCGGGGGAGCGGTCGCCGTCGCGGATGGGGGCTCCGGTGAAGCCCAGCGGGTAGACGTGCCACCAGATGGCGTGCTCGACCCAGTTCATGAGACCTCCTGATTGAATGGTGTTCACTTGTTGAATGGAGTTCACTAACGTTCGTGAATCATAGTTCACTAGCGGTACCATGTCCACATGGCGCGCACCGACTCCAGGCCCCGCCTCCGGCTCGACCCCGACGCGCGCCGCGAGGCCATCCTGCGCTCGGCCGCCGCCGCCTTCGCCGAGCGCCCCTACGCCGAGGTCACCCTCGCCGACATCGCCGAGGGGGCCCGGGCCTCGACCCCGCTCGTCTACCGCTACTTCCACGGCAAGGAGGACCTGTACGCCCAGGTCGTGCGCGAGTCCGTCGACGCGCTCATGGAGCGCCAGGCGCGCGCCATCGACGAGCTGCCCGACGGCGTGCCGGTGCGCGACCGCATCAGGATGGCCACCATCGTCTACCTGGACCACATCGCCGCCCACCCCGGGGCCTGGGCCATGCCCCTGCGCCGGCCGGGCAGTGAGCCGGCCGGCGCGGCGCGGGTGCGCGCCCGGGCCCGCAGCGACTACGTCGAGCGCCTCGGCCGCCTGCTCGGCCCCGGCGAGCAGGCGCGCCACCGCTACGCCCTGTGGGGCTACCTTGGCTTCATCGATGCCGCCTGCCTCCACTGGGTCGAGCGCGGCTGCCCCGACGAGGAGCGCTGGGGGCTCATCGACGCTGCCCTGGGGGCCCTGGAGGGCGGGTTGGGCGACTGGGCGGCCTGAGTGCGCCCCGACGGCGCCCGCCTCCGATATCCTCGAGCCGTACCGACCGACGAGGTTCAGGAGACGGACTAATGACCCAGGTGGCATGCGGGATCGACATCGGCGGATCGGGCGTCAAGGGCGCCCTGGTCGATCTCGGGACCGGTGAGTTCATCGGCGAGCGCGTGCGCATCGAGACCCCCCGACCATCCACGCCCGAGGCGGTCGCCAAGGTCTGCCGCACCATTATCGAGCGGCTCGGCGTCGCCCGGGACGTGCCCGTGGGCATCACCGTCCCCGCCCCCATCGTGCACGGCACCGCCGTCTTCATCGCCAACCTCGACAAGTCCTGGAAGGGCGTGAACGTCGACGAGCTCATGACCCGGGTCCTGGAGCGCCCGTCCCACGCGCTCAACGACGCCGACGCCGCCGGGCTGGCCGAGGTCGTCTACGGCGCCGCCAAGGGCGTGCCCGGCACCATCATCGTCACCACCCTGGGCACGGGCATCGGCTCGGCCGTCATCGTCGACGGCACCCTGGTGCCCAACACCGAGCTCGGCCACCTGGAGATCGACGGCCACGACGCCGAGTCGCGCGCCTCCTCCCGCCAGAGGGAGATCCACGACATGAGCTGGAAGAAGTGGGCCAAGCGCCTCCAGCGCTACTACGGCCACGTCGAGATGCTCTTCAGCCCGGACCTGCTCGTCGTCGGCGGAGGGGTGTCCAAGAAGCACGACAAGTTCCTGCCCCTGCTCGACCTGCGCGCGCCCATCGTGCCCGCCAAGCTGCTCAACACCGCGGGCATCGTCGGCGCCGCCTACGAGGCGGCCCGCGCCGCCGGCAAGCAGAGCGGGACGGACGCCGCCGACAAGTAGGGCGGGGCGCACGGGGCCGGGTGGTCGTGGGGCCGGCCGGGGCGGGGCGAACCGGCTCCTCGCTCCCCGGCCCGTCGCCGCGGCCCCTCAGCTCAGCGCCGCGGCGACGGCCAGGCGCAGGGAGTCGGCGAAGCGGGTCTCGCGCTCGGCGGCGCTCATGTCCCCCGAGTGGTCGAGCAGGTGGTCGGAGACCGTGAGCACCGCCAGGGCCCGCCCGCCGTACTCGGCGGCCACGGCGTACAGGGCGGCGGCCTCCATCTCGACGCACAGGGTGCCGTAGCGGGCCAGCGCCTCGGTCTGCCCCTCGGGGGTGAGGTAGAAGTGGTCGCGGGAGATGATCGGACCGGCGTGCAGGCGCCCGGTCAGGCCCGCCTCGACGCCCTCCCGCCAGGCCGCCATGGCCAGGCGGAAGTCCGCGACGGCGCAGAAGTCGACTCCCGGCACGCGCACCCGGTTCATGGCGGAGTCGGTGTGGGCGCCGGTGGCGATGACGACGTCGCCGACCGCGACATCCGGGGAGATGCCGCCGGCGGTGCCCACGCGGATGATGCGCTCGACCCCGAACCGCTCGAACAGCTCGGTGGCGTAGATGGTCAGGGAGGGCTGGCCCATGCCCGAGCCCATGACGCTCAGCGGCCTGCCCCCGTGGGTCCCGGTGAAGCCGAGCATGCCGCGCACGTCGTTGACCAGGCGGGCGTCGTCCAGGATCGCCTCGGCGATGCGCCGGGCGCGCAGGGGGTCGCCGGGCATGAGGACGGCCGGGGCGAAGTCTCCGGGCTCGGCGTTGATGTGGGGGGTGGCCATGGGGCTCCTTCGTGGGGCGGACGGGCGGGGCGGCGTCCGACGGCGGCGTCGTCGTCGGACCCGGCGAACGCCAGTGTGGCACACGACGGAACGGACCGGTGATCACATGGTGAGAGCGTGTCGCTTCGTCATATGGACGGCATTATGGTTCTCAAGTTCAGCGCCGACGCGCCACGCCCCGGGTCGATGACCGGGAGGCCGGTTCGTGCGGCCCTCCGTCTCCCAGAAGGTGCACCATGGCCTCAACCCCGGACGTCCCGGCGTCCCCCGCACCGCCCCGCGAGCAGTGGAGCGGCCAGTTCGGCTTCCTCATGGCCGCCATCGGCTCGGCCATCGGCCTGGGCAATATCTGGCGCTTCCCCGGCGTGGCCTACTCCAATGGCGGCGGCGCCTTCATCGTCCCCTACGTCATCGCCCTGCTGGCGGCCGGCATCCCCATCCTCCTGCTCGACTACGCCCTGGGCCACCGCTTCCGCGGCTCCGCCCCCGCCGTCTTCCGGCGGCTCAGCCGCCGCTTCGAGTGGCTCGGCTGGTTCCAGGTCTTCATCTGCTTCGTCATCATGACCTACTACGCGGTGGTGGTGGCCTGGTCCCTGCGCTACACGCTCTTCTCCATCAGCACCGCCTGGGGCGCCGACGCGACCGGCTTCTTCCAGCACTACATCGGGATGGACCGGCTCGGCTCCGGGGCCGGTTACTCGCCGGAGATCGTCATGGGCGTGGCCGTCCCTCTGCTCCTGGTGTGGGCCTTCGGCCTGGTGGTCACCGCCCTGGGCGTGAGCGACGGCGTGGAGCGGGCCAACAAGATCTTCCTGCCGCTGCTGGTGCTCATGTTCGCCGTCCTCGTGGTGCGCGCCCTCCTGCTGCCCGGCGCGGGCGAGGGCCTCAACGCCCTGTTCACCCCCGACTGGTCCGCGCTGCGGGACTACAAGGTGTGGATGGCCGCCCTCGGGCAGATCTTCTTCTCCCTGTCCGTGGGATTCGGCATTATGCTCACCTACTCCTCCTACCTGCGGCGGCGCCGCTCCAACCTGGTGGGCACCGGGCTGGTGGCGGGCTTCGCCAACTCCGCCTTCGAGCTGCTCGCCGGCATCGGCGTCTTCGCCACCCTGGGCTTCATGGCGGGCGCCCAGGGGGTCGGCGTGGACGAGCTGAAGAACATCACCGGGCCGCTGCTGTCCTTCGTCACCTTCCCCACCGTCATCTCGCAGATGCCCGGCGGCGCCCTGTTCGGAGTGCTCTTCTTCGCCTCCTTCACCATGGCGGGACTGACCTCCTTCATCTCCATCATCCAGGTGGTGGCCGCCGGCGTGGGGGAGAAGCTGGGCCTGGCGCCCAAGTGGGCCTCCCTCGTCGTCGGCGTTCCGGCCGCGGTCGTGTCCTTCGTCCTGTTCGCCACGACCTCGGGACTGCCGGATCTCGACGTCGTCGACGCCTTCATCAACAACATCGGCGTGGTCTCCTCGGCCATCATCATGTGCGTGGCGGTGGCCTGGATCCTGCGGCGCACCCGGCTGCTCCAGAACCACCTCAACGCGGTCTCGGAGTCGCGGATGGTGGGCGCCTGGTGGCGGGTCCTGGTCGGCGCCGTCGTCCCCGTCCTGCTGGGCTACATGTTCCTCCAGACGCTGTGGACCTATCTGTCCGAGGGGTACGACCCCGAGTCGTACTCCAGCGGCTTCGTCGCGGTCTTCGGCTGGGGGATGCTCCTGCTGGTCGCCATTGCCACCGCGGTCATGACCCTCCTGCCCTGGAGGACCCCGGTGGACGACTTCACGCCCCTGGAGCTCGAGACCGTCTCCGAGAGGGAGGACTGAAGATGACCGGGGTCGCCGTGCTCATCATGCTCATCGCCATCATCATCATCTGGGGCGGGCTGGCGGTCTCCGTCACCGCGCTCGTCTCGCGCGGGCACCGCGAGCAGGCCGAGGACCGGGCGCGCGCCAGCGCCGAGGCCCACGAGCACCTGCGCGCCGGGGCCGCGCGCGAGTGAGGCGGCCGACGCCGACGCGCCCGCGGTGCGACTGTTGCGCCGCGGGCGCGTTTGCCACACTGGTCCCATGACGGCCTCCGCCTCCGACCTGCCCGACCTGGTCGCCTTCGACCTGGACGACACCCTCGCCCCCTCCAAGACGGCGATGCCCGAGCCCATGGCCGCCGCGCTGCGGCTCCTGCTGGGCCAGGTGCCCGTGTGCATCATCTCCGGCGGCCAGATTTCCCAGTTCCGCAACCAGGTCCTCACCCACCTGGGGGCCGCGCCGGACGAGCTCGCCCGGCTCCACCTCATGCCCACCTGCGGCACCCGCTACTACACCCACGCCGACGGCCGGGGCCCGGGGACCGAGGAGTCCGAGTGGACCCTCGTGTACGCCAACGACCTCAGCCCCGACCAGGTCGCGCAGGGCTTCGCCGTCGTCGAGGAGCAGGCCCGCCGGCTGGGCCTGTGGTCCGAGCGGACCTGGGGGCCGGCCCTGGAGGACCGCGGCAGCCAGATCACCTTCTCGGCGCTCGGCCAGGAGGCCCCCATCGAGGCCAAGAGGGTCTGGGACCCCACGGGGGAGAAGCGGGCGGCCCTGCGCGACGCCGTCGCCCCCCTCCTGCCCGACCTCGAGGTGCGCGCCGGGGGGGCGACCAGCATCGACATCACCCTCAAGGGCGTCGACAAGGCCTACGGCATGAGGCGCCTGGCCGAGGTCACCGGCATCGGCCTGGAGCGCATGCTCTTCATCGGCGACCGCCTCGACCCGGAGGGCAACGACTACCCGGTCAAGGTCCTGGGCGTGCCCTGCCACGCGGTGACCGGCTGGCGGGACACGGCCGAATTCGTCACCGCCCTCGCTGGCGACCTGGCGGCCGCGAGGGGGAGGGGGAAGTGAACCCGGTGATCGCGCTGCCCAGGCGCTGGTGGGACGCGCGCAGCGTGGCCTTCCGCAAGATCACCCGCACCCTCGTCCTGCTGCTGCTCACCGGCGCCGTCTCCCTGCTCGTCGGGCTGTCGACGGCCACCGCCTCCTCGCCGGTGGGACCCCACGAGGCGGAGTGGTCGACGACCCTGAACTCGCGCCTGACCCTCGACCTGGGGCCGCTGGGGACGATCTCCCACGCCTCGCCGGCGGGCCCCTTCGGCGTCGACGTGGTCATCGGGGAGATCCCGGGGGAGTTCTCCTCCTCGCAGGTCGACACCGACTCCCTCGGCCAGGCCCTGTCGGCGGACGGCTCGTCCTACCTGACCCTCATCAGCCGCCCCGAGCTGACCATCCAGGCCGGGCTGCACTCGCTCATCGCCGACGGCCTGCGCCGGGCCGGTCTCATCGAGTCGGTCATCCTGTGCCTCGTGGCCGCCGGGCGCCTGGCCACCCGGGGGCGCCTGCGGGACACGATCCGCGACGGGCTGTCGGGCACCTGGGCCTCGCCGCTGATCGGCGTCACCGCCGTCGTCACCGTCATCGGACTGCTCGTCCCGGCGCTGCGCTCGGACACGGTGCCGGGCACGCGCCTGGACGTGCTCGCGCACACCCCCCTGGCCCAGGCGCGCCTGTCCGGCCGCGTGGCCGACGTCGTCCAGGCCTACGGAGACCAGATCGTCGGCAGGCTGGAGTCCAACCGGGCCTTCTACGCGCAGGTGGACGCGAACCTCGCGGCCGCCTGGCAGACCTCCCAGGAGGTCGGCGGCGTCGTCGACGTCACCGCCGCGTCCGGCGCGGTGGACACGGCGGCGGTGCGCGAGCAGGCGGACGCCGTGGCGGCCCGAACCGGCGCCGCCACCGCGAGTCCGTCGCCCTCGCCGGGCGCATCCCCGGGCGCGACGACGTCTCCGGGTGCGCCGACCGGGCCGGGGGCCTCGTCGAGCGCCGCTCCGGGCGCATCCCCGGGCGCGACGCCCCAGGAGTCAGCGACCCCTGCGCTGCCGACCGGCGCGCAGGCCGTCGCCGAGTACGGGCGCACCACGGCGGTGCTCACCACCGACCTGCACTGCAACCTCGACATGATCGCGCTCGCCGGGCGCCTCGACGCGCTCTCCGGCGCCCGGCTCCACCTCGACGACGGGGACCTGACCATGACCGGTTCCAGCCCCGAGCAGGTCTGCGTCGACGCCCTCACCGACGCCATCCCCTCCGGGGTGGAGCGCGTGGCCACCATCGGCAACCACGACTCCGAGGCCACTGCGCACCAGCTGCGGGCGCGGGGCTGGACCGTCACCGACGGCACCGTGCAGAGCGCCGCCGGCCTGCGCATCCTGGGCGACGTCGACGCCGACCGCAGCCCCGCGGGCGGCACCTACCAGCGCGGGTCGGAGAACTCAGCGCAGATCGGCGCCCGCCTGGCGCGCACCAGCTGCAAGGCCGGGGCCGACGTGGACGTCGTCCTCATCCACCAGCCCTACACCTTCGGGCCCCTCGTCTCCGAGGGCTGCGCCCCGCTGCTCCTGGCCGGGCACCTCCACCAGGAGAAGGGCATGAGCGTGTCGCGGGGCGGGAACACCACCGTCACCCAGCTCATCAGCGGCGCCGGCAAGGGCGGGACCTCGATCGGGCCGGTGACCCAGGACGCCTACCTCCACGTCCTGTCCTTCGACGAGAACGGGGCCCTGCGCGGGTGGCGCGCCGTCGTCGTCCATCCCGACGCCTCCGTCACCGTCGGGGCCTGGAACGGCGTGCCCGAGCCCGGATCCGCCCCGGTGGGCGCCTCGCGGGACGCGCTCGAGGCCACAACGGCGCCGTCGGACGACTAGGGCACAATAGCGGGTGCGCCGCGCGGCAGGCCGCGTCCCCGAAGTGAGGAGAACCCAGATGGCCCCAGTGCCCACCGAGGCCGAGATCGACGCCATGAGCGAGGAGGAGCTCGAGGCCTACCTCGCCCAGGCGCCGGACGACCCGCTCGAGGAGTGGGCCGACGATGCGGGGGGCGCGGCGTCGGACGACGACGGGGCCCGGCCCGGGTGGCTGCGCGCCACCGGTTCCTCGCGCGCCTACGCCTGGCTGCTCGTCGTCGCCGGCCTCATCGGCATCGGCGCCTCCTGGGAGCTCATGGCCAGCGAGCTGTCGCTGCTGAGGAACCCGCAGGCCGACCTCGTCTGCGACGTCAACCCCCTCGTGTCCTGCGGCGCCTCGCTCGACGTGTGGCAGGGCAACCTCCTGGGCGTGCCCAACTCCTTCATCGGGGCCATGGCCTTCGCCGTCCTGCTGGCCGTGGGGGCGCTGCTCGCCTCCGGCGGGCGCCTGCCGCGCTGGATGTGGTGGGGGCTCGTGGCGGGCTGCGCCGGCGGCCTGGGCTTCGTCGCCTGGTTCCTCTTCGTGTCCGTGACCGTCCTCGGCAAGCTGTGCCCCTACTGCATGATCATCTGGGCCGTGACCATCCCGGTGGCCGCCGCCACCGCCGGCGAGGCGGCCCTGCGCGGGCACCTCGGCCTGCCGCGGCCCGCGGCCAGGGGCCTGTCGGCGGCCCGCTGGTGGATCGCCGGGGCGATGTACGCGATGGTCCTGGCGGTGGTCCTCATCGCCTTCTGGGACGGATGGGTCGCCCTCCTGCGATGAGCGGACGCGACGGGGGAGGCGCGATGAGCCGGGCGTCCGCGACGGGCGAGGCGCACGACGTCGACTCGACCGTCGCCCAGGACTATCTCAAGGCCGTGTGGGCCGCCTGCGAGTGGGGCGGTGCGGGCGCCTCGATCACCGGGCTGGCCCGGCGCATGGGGGTGGCGGCCTCGACGGCGTCGGAGAACGTGGCCCGCCTGGTCGAGGCCGGGCTGCTGGAGCACGAGCCCTACCGGGCCGTGACCCTCTCCGAGGAGGGCCGGCGCCGGGCCATGGGGATGATCCGGCGCCACCGCATCCTGGAGACCTACCTCGTGACCCGGCTCGGCTTCGAGTGGGACGAGGTGCACGCCGAGGCCGAGGTCCTGGAGCACGCCGTCTCCGAGCGGCTGCTCGCCGCCCTGGACGCCGCCCTGGGCCATCCCGTGCGCGACCCGCACGGGGACCCCATCCCGGCCGTCGACGGGCGGATCGTCCAGCCGGCCCTGCGCAGCATCGACACCGTGGGGGTGGGACGCACGGTCGTCGTGGGCCGGATCCGCGACGAGTCGGCCCTCCTGCGCGACCTCAGGCGCGCCGGCATCGGCCTGGACACGCCCGTGAGGGTCGTGTCACGGGACAGTGGGCCGGCCTCCGGCGCCTCGCGGTCCCGGCGCACGACGACGGTGCGGGCGGTGAGCCCGGAGGGCGCGGCGGGCGCGGAGGGTCTGCCGGGCTCGGCGGGCGCGGCGGGACTGCCGATGGGTGCGCCGGGCACGACGCGCTCACTGCCGGGCGCGTCGGATACGGCCGAGGTCGTCGTGCCGGCGGGCACGCTGTGGGTGCTGGTCTGAGCGGGCCGCGGTCCGCCGCGGGTCATATCCCGCGAGAACGTCTGGTAACCCGCGAGATCGCCAGGCAACGTTTACTGCGCCTCTTCATCCTCTGCTTCGCTCCTTTTCCTCGTGCAGTGGAGGGTGAAGTGGCGTAGTAATGGGGGAGCGGCGCAGTAGACGCCCCGGCGCTCCTAAGCCTTGACCGGATCTATGTCACGCCAAAAGGCTTGACCTGGACTCGCCCCGGGATTATCCTGAGGAAGACCGTGCTGTATCTCGATGCGCATGCGCACATCAGGATGTTGTAGGACGGATGCGACGGGTTCTGGAGCGGGTTCTTGGTCGCCGCAAGGAGGATGGTTATTTGCGAATGAGTCCAGGTGTCTCGGGAATAATCCTCCCGGCGCTCAGGTTGCCCGATAGAGGTCTTATTCGGGTCCGCCGGACTGGTCGGGGACCGTGCTTGTTTTGGTCGGGTGAGGGGGTTGCGTCGGGTCCGACCGCGACCGGGGCTTTCTCGGCGCGGTCGGACCGACTGATGCTGGAGGTGCTGATGTGGCTAGTGGGGCGGGATAGCGAACAGGGCGTCATGTTGCACGTTTGCAGTAAGGCGTTTCAGCACCGACTTTTCGGCATGACTTCGTCAGAAGTTGGCGCGCGGAGGGCTCTGGGGGCCGTCGGTGGCGCTTGGCGTGATTCCGCCACTATGTGCTACTCTGGGCTTGGTGCTGGCCGGTTCGGAGGGGTGCTCCCGGGGCCGGTGGCGCTCCGGGCCCTCGAAGTGGCGTCATACCGCCGCTCCCGAGGGCAGGGGTCAGGGAGCACCACGCACCTGTAGGTGCATTGAGACCATCCAGGTTCAGTGCTTGCGAGTGAAGCGGACTGGTCAGGGAGCACCACGCACCTGTAGGTGCATTGAGAC
>NZ_AUBL01000070.1 GCF_000429225.1 Actinomyces dentalis DSM 19115 | reverse complement strand
CCCCGCGACCATCACCACGATCATGGCCGCCGCCCTCGTCATCATCACCCTCTGGCACGATTCCTGACACGAACCCTGGTGAGAAAGGCTCAATGACTCGATTACGCAGGACTCGGCCATCGACATGCTCTCCCAGCACCTGGTCACCAAGCCGGTCTTCGACGCCGTGTTCGATGGCTACGACTTCGGTGCCGAGAATCCGGTGGCGCAGGTCATGAGTCACATGCTTGCCGTCTTGGATGACGCGAACCTCGACGCTGAGACCGACAAACTCGACGGTTTCTACGCCTCGGTGCGTGAGCGCTGCTCCGGTATCGACAATGCTGAGGGCAAGCAGAGGGTCATCACCGAGTTGTACGAGAAGTTCTTCAAGCAGGCCTTCCCCGCAACGGCGGAGTCCCTGGGCATCGTCTACACGCCGGTGGAGATCGTCGACTTCATTCTGCGCAGCGTCGACTGGCTGTCTCGCAAGCACTTCGGGCGCGGCGTGACCGATGAGGGGGTGCACATCCTCGACCCCTTCACCGGGACGGGCACCTTCATCGTCCGGCTCCTGCAGTCCGGGCTCATCTCGCCCTCGGACCTGGCGCGCAAGTACGCGGGTGAGCTGCACGCCAATGAGATTCTACTGCTGGCCTACTACATCGCGACCGCCAACATCGAGGTGGCGTATCGCGACTGCGCGATGGGTGTCGAGGCGGAGGTCGGGAGCTCCGACGACGGCGTCGGCAGCGCTGGTGGCACTCGCGGTGGAGAAGAGGCCAGCGCACCCTATGTGCCCTTCGATGGGATCGTTCTGACGGATACCTTCCAGATGGGTGAGGACGACGACGTTCTGGACCGCAGCATCTTCGTGGCCAACAACGACCGTGCCGAGGCGCAGCGGGCGCTGGACATCCGCCTCATCGTGGGCAACCCGCCGTACTCGGTGGGACAGAAGTCGGCGAATGAAAACAATGCCAACCAGCCCTACCCCTGCCTGGACTGGCGGATCACTGAGACCTACGCGAAGCGATCCACCGGCGTCAACAAGAACTCGTTGTACGACTCCTATCTGCGGGCCATCCGCTGGGCGAGCGACCGTCTGGGCGACGCCGGGGTCATCGGCTTTGTGACGAACGGCGGCTTCATTGACGCCAACACGGCCGACGGCGTGCGCTTGAGCTTGGTCGAGGAGTTCGCGCACGTCTACGTCTTTAACCTGCGGGGCAACCAGCGCACTGCAGGGGACCTTTCCCGGAAGGAGGGTGGTAAGGTCTTTGGGGCGAGTTCGCGGGCGACTGTGGCGGTGACCTTCCTCGTCAAGGATCCCGCCCACACGGGTCCGGCCGTCATCCACTACCGGGACATCGGCGACTACCTCAGCCGTGAGGATAAGCTCGCCATCGTGGAGGGCTCGCGCCTGGAGGAGATGGACTGGGACGAGTTGGTCCCCAACGAGGCCGGCGACTGGGTCAACCAGCGCGACCCCAGGTACGGGACCTGGCAGCCGATCGGTGGGAAGAACGAGCAGAATGGGGTATTCCGGATGCGGAGCCGTGGGCTTGCGACCGCCCGTGACGCCTGGGTCTACTCGTACTCCCTCCCGCAGCTCTCGGAGAGAGTGGCCAGGATGGTGGACTACTACAACGAGCAGGCGCGACGTGGTGCCGAGCCGGAGTTCCTTGATCCAAGCTTGTTCTCCTGGAACCGAGCAGACAAGACTCATGTGGTCCAGCGTCGTCGGTATTCGTACGATCCAGGTCGTCTGTTCCTGGGTATGTACCGGCCCTTCGTGAAGCAACATGTTTGTTTTGATCGATCACTCAATGACATGGTGTACGGGCTCTACAATGTGTTCCCCACACCGGCGCACGGCAATCTGGGGTTTTACTTGACCGGTGTGAGCTCACACCATGATTTCAGCGCTCTGGTTGTTGACTTTGTACCGAATCTGCACTTGCTGGATACGGGCCAGTTCTTCCCCCGCTGGACGTGGGAGAAGGTCTCCGGTCGGCACGCCGCCGGGGATGACGGCTTCGACCTCGACGGCCTTGGGTCGCCCACATCCTCGGCCGCCGTCGAAACCGAAGGCGAGGTCATCGGCAACTACCGGCGCGTCGACAACATCACCGACGCCACTCTGCTCACCTACCGTGCCGCCTACGGGTCCGAGGTCGATAAGGCGGACATCTTCTATTACGTCTACGGCCTCCTGCATCATCCGGAGTACCGCAGTCGCTACGCCGCGGACCTCAAGAAGTCCCTGCCGCGCCTGCCGCTCGTGGCCACGCGCGAGGACTTCATCGCCCTCGCCACGGCCGGGCGAGGGTTGGCGGACCTGCACCTCGATTACGAGCAGGTCGAGCCCTGGCCGCTTACGCTCACCGTGGACGGCACCGAGTTGGCGTGGGCGCAGCGTTTGCGGATCAAGCCCGCGCTCCTGCGCGTGACCAAGATGCGCTACGCCAAGACCCGGGTTGACGGCAAGAGCATCAATGACAAGACGAGCATCGTCTACAACGAGCACGTGACCGTCTCCGGTATCCCCGAGGTGGCGCAGCACTACCTGCTCGGCTCGCGCAGCGGCTTGGACTGGCTCATCGACCGCTATCGGGTGACGACGGACAAGGCTTCCGGCATCGTCAACGACCCCAATGCCTGGATGGACGAGGGTGCAGGGGCCGAGCCGGGCGCCCCCGCCCAGCCGCTCTACCTGCTCGACCTCATCGCCCGCGTCACCACCGTGTCCGTCCGCACCCAGGAGATCGTGGAGGGCCTGCCGCCCCTGACCGTTCGAGACTGAGGTACGTGCCGCGGTCCGGGCGTCTTCAGAGCGGTGTGAGGTCGGTGAGACGACTCAGGTCAGACGCACCCGTTCACGCTGCTGAGCGGTGCTCCGGACGCGCTGCCGGATAAGGCCCGAGCGAACCTCGTCGTGGATCGTTGATGATGTGGAGGTCGCTGTCTCGACCGAGACGACAAGGGCGTAGCGGATGCGTTCGATATGGCCGGCCTTCTGACCGTCACGCATGCACTCGACGTGGATCGGGAAGGTGTCCCCGTCGCCGAACCTCATTGTCTTGCTGCCATCGATGACCTCGTGTTGGAGGCTCCCGCGCTGCACGGCGTAATAGTCGGCGTCAATCCGACTTCCGTTTCCTAAGCTCATGTTGGGCGCATTGAAGTAGACCTTGGCCGCCCGATAGGTATTGAGACCGCGGGTCGTAGGCGCCCAGTAGGCGAGGGTGATGACGAACCGGTGCCATTCTGCCTTGCTGCGGATCGACAAGGGTAGCGGCAATTCGTACGTGTGACGCTTATTAACGCCGATCTCATTGCCGGCGATGACCACCGCCCGGTTGACCGCGCCCCGAGCGCGCTCCGGGTCAAGCCGGCCGTAACCGAACAGCGGAGTCAGCGCCTTACGTGATGACTGTGGGGACACTGCCGTCCCCCAGTCACCCCAGGAACAGGCGTGGGCGAGCAGTGCTCGAACGAGAAGGGGATGAAGGTCGTCAGGGAGCGCTCGCGCGCCTTCGTCGGGCTCCGCCTCAAGGATGTCGAAGAGCGAGCTGGCCTCGCGTGTCACGAGTGCCGCGGCATGACTTGTACCGCAGCCGAAGGCCGTCCGGTTGGTCCGTCCTCCCTCAGAGGGCGCGGCAACCTGCACACCGGGACCCGTCCGGCCCGTCCGAGCCTCCTGCAGGTTGACCATGGCGTCCGATGACGGCAGCGGCCTGGCGAAGAGGAGACGTCCGCCAACGTGGTACAGATCCGGCTTGACCGAGCGTGCGACGCCGGGTCCTGTCGCTGAGTACAGCGCAGGTGCGCCGGGCCTGGTGAGATCCCAGACAGTCGCGGATTCGGGTGGATCGGGTGCCGCGTCGGCGTGGACCGCGCCGACGGTCAACGCGTTCATGGAGTCCGCTGGCGGCAGGATGCCACGGAGAATCTCAGTGTCACGGACCGCGTGCTCCACCGCTGACCTGGCGCTGCTCGCGTCCGCCGTCGCATCCCGGGGAAGCGAGATCGGGTCGGCATGGTTTCCCGCGCTGACAATGAACAGGACGTTGAACTCGAGGGCGAGCCAGTCCAGCAGCCGCCCAGCGGGACTCATTCTCCGCGCGAGAGGACGGGCACCGTCCCCGATCGACAGGTTGATGATACGTACGCTCGGGGCCCATGCCTCCCGTCCCGACTCTCCTGCGAAGAGCCGCCTCACGGCACGGTGAAGGAGGTCGACGAACAGGGTGTCGGGCAGGACGCGTTCGGCAGATTGTCCGGGCACCGTTTCCTCGGCGCGCATGATCGGTCGCACGTAGACCGGGCGGTGCAGCGGTTCTCCCGGGGCGGAGAGATCCCCATGGATGATGAGGGACGCCATGGCGGTGCCGTGGGAGCGTGCGGCGATCTGGTAGCCGTCCGCGACGTCGTCGGCGTCATCGACAATCAACCTGTCTGCCAAGGCGTCGTGGTTCTGGAAGGGAAGCCCGTCAAACAGCGCGATCCGTGGCTTGCTGTCTCTGGGGCCCTCGGTAAGGAAAGAAGCGGATCCGGTCTCCGAGGGGTGAGGCGACGAGATGCTCATGGGCTTGAAGGGGCTGACGAACATGACGTCCTCCGCTGTGAGAATCCGGATCGCCTGAGGACCTTGACGCATGACGTCCTCGACCTGCTGGCGAGGAAGTTCTGCGAGAAGGGCGTGATAGCCGATCTCCTCGATCCGTGCCCGGCTGACGACCTTCCCGTCGCAGTCATTCAGGATCTGCGTGACGGTGCGTTCGGCGGCAACCCGTCGCCCACGGTCACGGTGGTACCACAACTCGATCTCCACCCGCACGGGACTACTGTGGGACTGGCCGATCATGGCGATCGTTTCGCGCCAGTGGTCGAGAAGGCCGGTCTCTCGCACGCGGTCCTCAGGTCCCCAACGGCGCAGGTTCACCAACTGGGCGAAGACGTTCTTGAACTTGTTGAGACCGTGCTCGAAAGTGGTCTTCGGATCCTTTTGCCATCGCTTGAAGAGACTGAGCATCTGGTCGATCGCCTTGGCGTTCGACATCACCAGGTAGAGCGAGTGCGGAACCGGTTTGTTAGCGCGGCCCGTCTTGCCGTCCGCTATGTAGAAGTCGTCGTCCGGTTCGGCGTCGTCGCCGGTTATCTCGGCGAGGAACTCAAGGCCCTCAACTTTCTTGACAGCCTTGTGAAAGTCATGAACGGAGCCGGCGAGGTCGAGGACGACGACGAGGGATGGGTCCGTCTCGGCCGGGGTGCCGACTCCGCTTGCCACGCGCTGCGCGTCGAAGGCGTTGACAAGCTCCGTGAACTTCGGGTTCAGGCGTTCGCCCTGCCGTTGACCTCCTGGTCCCGCAGGCGTCGGGATCCAACGTGACTGCGACTCGCGGTTGGCTACGCGCGGAGGGTTGAACGCCAGGAGCGGCCGCATCTGATCGGTCACGACCGCACCGAGCCCTGCCAGTGCTCAAGGCGTTCCTTCGCGATCCGGCGCGTATCGGCGCCAGGCGCCTCAAGGATCGTTCGACGTCGGACGTCCATGGCGAACTCCTCCAGTTCCGCGTAGCTCGCGCCGGCGAGCCTGTCGGCCAGTGTGCGCGGCGCGTACCCGAGATCCCCGCCGAACCGGTTCGCAAGCCGCTCCAGGAACCTGGTCGCCTGCGCTCTGGAGGGCGGGGCGAGCTCTGTACGCACCTGGAACCGCCTCCACGCCGCCCGGTCCAGAAGTTCGCTGTGGTTGGTCGCGCCCACGAGGACGACGTGCGGGGGCAGGCGGTCGATCTGGAGGAGCAGAGTGGAGACGACGCGCTTGATCTCCCCCGTCTCATGCTCGTCCGCCCGCTCCTTCGCAATTGTGTCGAGCTCGTCGAAGAAGAGCACGCAGCGGCGGGTTCGAACGAACTCGAAGGCGCTGTCCAGACGGGCCGCGGTCTCGCCGAGGAAGCTGGAAACCACACCCTCGTAGCGGATGACGTAGAGCGGCAGCATGAGCTCAGCGGCGATGGCCTCGGCGACGCTCGTCTTGCCGTTGCCGGGCGGGCCCGCCAACAGGAGCCGATGCCGGGGCTCGATCCCGTAGCTGCGCAACAGGTCTGCCCGCTGCTGCTCCTCGACGAGCTCGGCGATGACACGGTGAGGCACGGGTGCCAGCTCCAGGTCCTCCAGACGCCGTCGCGCCACCACCTCGTGAACGAGGTCACGCGCCGATGCTGCGTGGTCGTCACGTGGCAGCCACTGCCCCGTCGTCGTGATGATCTCGGACAGGCGGTCCGCAAGCAGGTGGTGCTGGTTGGCGCGCTCCTCGGCGATGAGGCCCTCGACGACGACCCGGAAGCGATCCCGGTCGCCGCGCCGTTCGGCCTCGACCAGGTCGAGAAGCAGGTCTGCTCGTGCCACCTATCTCACTCCTCTCGGGATCGTTCGCTCCCACCGATCGTGCTGCCAGTCCGAACTGCCTCTGTTACCAGCATTATCGGCAATGGTAGCGCGGGCACACGACGCGAATGAGCAGCGCGTTCCGCCGTGGTGAGCATCATTATTGGTGGGAACGCCGGAGCCGGCGGGCCGCACAGACCCGTGGCCGGCGATGTGCAGGGCGCGGGGCGCTCGTGCGCCCACCGCCGCATCCCGGCTACTCTGCCCCCATGCGCGTGCATAATTTCTCCGCGGGCCCCGCCCAGCTGCCTCTGCCCGTCCTCGAGCGGGCCGCCTCCGAGCTCACCGACTGGCGCGGCTCGGGCATGAGCGTCCTGGAGGTCTCCCACCGCGGTGCGGACTTCATCGAGTGCGCGGCCGACGCCGAGGCCGCCCTGCGCTCCGTCGCCGGCGTCCCGGACGACTACCGCGTCCTCTTCCTCGCCGGCGGCGCCACCGGGCAGTTCTCCGCCATCCCCGCCAACCTCACCGCCCGCGGGGACGCCGTCGCCTTCCTCAACACCGGCCAGTGGTCCGCCAAGGCCATCAAGGAGGCCCGCCGCGCCGGCGCCGTCGTCGAGGTCATCGCCGACGAGGCCGCCTCCTCCTACACCACCACCCCCGACCCCGGCTCCTTCGCGGTGCCCGACGGCGCCCGCTACCTCCACTACACCCCCAACGAGACCATCGGCGGCGTCGAATTCCCCTACATCCCCGACGCCGGGGACGTGCCCCTCGTGGCCGACCTCTCCTCCGCCTACCTCTCGCGCCCCCTGGACGTGTCCCGCTTCGGCGTCATCTACGGCGGCGCCCAGAAGAACCTGGGCCCGGCGGGCCTGGCCGTGGTCATCGTGCGCGAGGACCTGCTGGGCCGCCCGCGCGCCGACGTGCCCGCCATCTGGGACTGGACGGTCATGGCGGCCAAGGACTCCATGCTCAACACCCCGCCGACCTTCTCCATCTACCTGCTGGGCCTCATCCTGCACTGGATCGAGGACACCGGCGGCCTGGCCGCCATGGGCGAGCGCAACGCCGCCAAGGCGCAGCGCCTGTACGGGGCCATCGACGCCTCCGACTTCTACGCCAACCCCGTCGAGACGCGCTCGCGCTCCCGGATGAACATCCCCTTCACCCTGGCCGACCCCGCCCTCGACGCCGACTTCCTCGCCGGGGCCGAGGCCGCGGGCCTGACGAACCTCAAGGGGCACCGCAGCGTGGGGGGCATGCGCGCCTCCATCTACAACGCGATGGACATGGACGGCGTCGCCGCCCTCATCGACTACATGACCGAATTCGAGCGCACGAAGGCCTGAGAGGCGACCCGACATGACCCCCAAGCAGTTCCGCATCCAGACCCTCAACGCGATCGACGCCGCCGGCCTGTCCCGCTTCCCCGACGACCGCTACGAGGTCGGCGCCGGCGTCCAGAACCCGCACGCCCTCCTCCTGCGCTCCGCCAAGCTCCACGACACCCCCATCCCCGAGTCCGTCCTGGCCGTCGCGCGCGCCGGCGCGGGCACCAACAACATCCCCGTGGCGGCCCTGACCGAGCGGGGCGTGCCGGTGTTCAACACCCCGGGCGCCAACGCCAACGCCGTCAAGGAGCTGGTCCTGGCGGGCCTGTTCATCGCCTCGCGCAACCTCATCCCGGCCGCCCGCTTCGCCCACACCCTCCAGGGCGACGACGCCGCCATCGCCGCCGCCGTCGAGGCCGGCAAGAAGCGCTTCGTCGGCTTCGAACTGCCGGGGCGCACGCTGGGGATCATCGGCCTGGGCGCCATCGGCGTGCAGGTGGCCAACGCCGCCCTGGGCCTGGGGCTGCGCGTCGTCGGATACGACCCGGCGATCAGCGTGGAGCACGCCTGGCTGCTGTCCAGCGAGGTCGAGCGCGCCCAGAGCATCGACGAGGTCTTCAGGCGCGCGGACATCCTCACCGTCCACGTCCCCCTCATCCCCTCCACCGAGGGCCTGGTCTCCACCCAGAAGATCGCCATGATGAAGCCGACGGCGGTCATCCTGGACTTCGCCCGCGCCGAGATCGTCGACACCGAGGCCGTTGTGACCGCCCTGGACGAGGACCGCCTGACCGGCTACGTCTGCGACTTCCCCTCGACCCTGGTCCACAAGCACCCCAAGTGCATCTCCCTGCCGCACCTGGGCGCCTCCACGAAGGAGGCCGAGCGCAACTGCGCGGTCATGGCGGCCGACGAGCTGCGCGGCTTCCTCGAGGACGGCCAGGTGCACAACTCGGTCAACTTCCCCGAGGCGGTCATGGTCCGCGAGCCGGGCACGCACCGCCTGATCATCGTCAACCGCAATGTGCCGAACATGGTCGGCCAGGTCTCCACGATCGTGGCCCGGGCGGGGCGGAACATCGAGAACCTGCTCAACCGCTCCCGCGGGGAGCTGGCCGTCACGCTCGTCGACGTCGTGGGCGAGTTCGACGCCGAGATCCTGGGGCAGTTGCGCGCCATCGACGGCGTGCTGTCCGCCCGCGCCGTCCCGGCCTGAGGCGGGCCCGCGCCGTCGGCCGGGCGGCGCGCGACTCGCCGGGTGACCCGCGACCCGCGGCCCGACCCGCCGGGTGGACGTCGAGAACGTCTGCTACGCCCCTTTCCCCCTGCTACGTCCCTTGACCCTTCGCCACGCTCATTTTTCTCGTACACCAGAGGGTGAAGGGGCGTAGCAGACGGGAAGGGGCGTGGCAGACGCCCCGCCCCGAGGAGCATCCCGCGACCCCCTTCCCTTCTGCGCCCATCCGATCTACTATCTAGTAATCACTAGATAAGCGGCGACGGCGCCGCAGGAGGTTACGATGACGAGCCAGACGAGCCCCGCCCCCGCGACCGGGGGGCGCATCCTGTTCGGGGCGGCCTACTACGACGAGTACACGCCCGCCTCCGCGGGCCCCGACCGCCTGACGCGCGACATGGAGATGATGGTCGAGGCCGGCTTCACCACCATCCGCATCGCCGAGTTCACCTGGGGCACCTGGAACCCCGCCCCCGGCGTCTTCGACTTCACCCACGTCGACCGCGCCATCGACGCCGCCGAGGCCCACGGCCTGGGAGTCATCGTGGGCACCCCCACCGCCGCCATCCCCACCTGGCTGGCCGCCCGCCACCCCGAGGTCCTCGGCGTCACCGACGCCGGGGCCAACAAGTATGGGCCTCGCCAGAACATGAACATCCTGGCCCCCGCCTACCGCCGCTACGCCGAGGAGGCCATCCGGGCCCTGGTCGCCCGCACGGCGCCGCGCCCGGGCGTCGTCGGCTTCCAGCTCGACAACGAGACCAAGTACTACGACGCCGCCAACGCCGATATCCAGCGGGCCTTCGTCGACTCCCTCAAGGAGCGCTTCGACGGCGACCTCGACGCCCTCAACGCCGCCTTCGGCCTGAACTACTGGGCCAACCGGATCAACGCCTGGGAGGACTTCCCCGACGTGACCGGCACGATCAACGGCTCGCTGGCCGCCGCCTTCGACGCCTTCCGCCGCGGTCTCGTCACCGAGTTCCTCGCCTGGCAGCGCGGCCTGGTCGATCAGTACCGGCGCGAGGACCAGTTCGTCACCCAGAACTTCGACTACGAGTGGCGCGGGCACTCCTTCGGCGTCCAGGGCGCCGTCGACCACTTCAAGGCGGCCGACGCCGTCACCCTGGCCGGCGTCGACATCTACCACCCCGGCGAGGACCGCCTGACCGGCCACGAGATCGGCTTCGGCGGGGACATCTCCCGCTCCCTCAAGGGCGGCGCGCCCTACCTCGTCGTCGAGACCCAGGCCCAGGGGCAGATGGGCTGGCTGCCCTACCCCGGCCAGCTGCGCCTCCAGGCCTACTCCCACCTGGCCTCCGGCGCGATGGGCGTCATGTACTGGCACTGGGGCTCCCTCCACAACTCCTTCGAGACCTACTGGAAGGGCCTGCTCTCCCAGGACTACTCGCCCAACCCCACCTACCGGGAGGCGGCGGACTTCGGCCGCGAGATCGCCGAGCACGCCGACGCCCTGACCGGCCTGACCAAGCGCAACCGCATCGCCGTCATGATCTCCAACGAGGCGCTCACCGCCCTGGAGTGGTTCGGCCTGGAGTCCGGCTTCCCGCGCCGCTACTCCGGCGGCGGGGCGAACTACAACGACGTCTTCCGCTGGGTCTACGACGCCCTGTTCGATCTCAACCTCGAGGCCGACGTCGTCCCCGCGGACGCCGACGCCGAGCGCCTGGCCCGCTACGACGTCCTCATCGCCCCGGCCCTGTACGTCACGCCCGAGTCCACCACCGCGGCCCTGCGCGACTACGTGCGCGGCGGCGGGCACCTGGTCACCACCTTCCGCACCGGCGTCGCCGACGAGAACGTGCAGGTCTTCACCGACCGCCAGCCCCACGGGCTGAGCGCGCTGCTGGGCCTGGGCACCGACCAGTTCACCCGGCCCGACGGCGTGGCGCTGGCCCCGTGCGGGGCGCTGGCCGAGGAGCTGGCGGCCGGCGGGGCGGCCGGCGGCGCGGACCTGGCCGCCTCGACCTTCATGGAGCTGCTCACCCCCGTCGACGCCGCCGCCTGCGAGGGCGGGTCCGACGTCGAGGTGCTC
The DNA here is from genome assembly GCF_000429225.1 of Actinomyces dentalis DSM 19115. Lineage (GTDB taxonomy): Bacteria > Actinomycetota > Actinomycetes > Actinomycetales > Actinomycetaceae > Actinomyces > Actinomyces dentalis. The sequence goes on along the minus strand of NZ_AUBL01000070.1, from coordinate 3,547 downwards.
GCCGTCTACGACCACCACGCCTGGTCCGGGCCCGCCATCGCCACTCGCGCCGTCGGGCGGGGATCCATCACCCACCTGGCCACCATGACGAGCCCGGCGCTCACGCGCGCCCTCCTGCGGCTGGTCGCCCGACGCGCGGGCGCGACCGACTGGGCGGCGGACCTGGCCGGGACCGTCACGGTCCGCAAGGGCGTCAACGGGGCCGGTCGCCCCCTGACCTACCTGCTCAACTACTCGCGCGACGCCGTCCGGGTGACGCTGCCCGTCGGCGGGCGCGACGTCCTGGGCACCGCCCGGCCCGCCGGGGGCGCGCTGGCCGCCGGAACGGACGTCACCGTCCCCGCCTGGGGAGTGCTCATCGTCGAGGGCGAGCGGGACTGAGCGCGGCCGTCCCCCATCGCGGCGAGAACCGACCCGAGAGAACCCACCCCGAGGAGAACACCATGACCGACATCCAGTTCTACGCCACCACCGAGGACGACCCCTGGTTCACCCCCGAGGAGCCCGTCTCCATCGAGGAGATGACCGCCTTCCCCGGCGCCTTCATCCGCCTCGATCAGCCCGCCCAGGAGGTGGAGGGCTTCGGCGCCTGCTTCAACGAACTGGGCTGGGTCGCCCTGTCCCGCCTGAGCCAGGAGGAGCGCTCCGAGGTGCTCCGGCAGATCTTCGCCCCCGGGGCGGGCGCGAACCTGTCCGTGTGCCGCATGCCCGTGGGCGCCAACGACTTCGCGGTGGACTGGTACTCCTACGACGAGGTCGACGGCGACTACGCCCTGGAGCACTTCAGCATCGAGCACGACGAGGCCACCCTCGTGCCCTACATCAGGGCCGCCCTGGCCCACCGCCCCGACCTGAGGCTGTGGGCCTCCCCCTGGGGGCCGCCCAGCTGGTTCAAGCGCAACAAGCACTACGCCTGCGCCGCCCCCAACCCCATGAGCGAGCAGACCAGGTTCGACAACGGCCTCGACCCGGACAACCAGATCGAGGAGGGCACCGACGGGCTCGTCCTCACCGACGAGGTCCTGGACGCCTACGCCCGCTACTTCGGCGCCTTCATCGACGCCTACCGCGAGCGCGGCATCGACATCTCCATGGTCATGCCGCAGAACGAGTTCAACTCCGCGCAGATCTACCCGGCCTGCACGTGGACCCCGGAAGGGCTGGTCAAGTTCCTGCGCCGTCTGATCCCCGAGATGGAGCGCCGCGGCGTGGACGTCTTCTTCGGCACCATGGAGCGGCCCGACGACTCCATGGTGGAGAAGGTCCTGGCCGATCCCCAGGTCGGGCCGAAGATCGGCGGTGTCGGCTTCCAGTGGGACGGCAAGCGGGCCGTGCCCTTCATCCACCACGCCCACCCCGGGCTCAGGATCTATCAGACCGAGCAGGAGTGCGGCGACGGGCGCAACGACTGGCGCTACGCCCGCTACGCCTGGACGATGATGCGCCACTACTTCACCAACGGCGCATCCGTCTACGACTACTGGAACCTCGCGCTCGACGAGGGCGGGGTCTCCCGCTGGGGGTGGAGCCAGAACTCCCTGGTCGTCGTCGACCCCGACGCCGGCACCGCGCGGCTGAGCTACGAGTACCACGTGCTGCGCCACCTGTCCGGGTTCGTCCAGCCCGGGGCGCGCTTCGTCCCCTCGCTGTCCTACACGGGGTACGAGAACCTGCTCGCCTTCCACAACCCGGACGGGTCCGTGGTGGTCGCCGCGCAGAACGACATGACGACGCCGCAGAGGATCGTCGTGGGGATCGGGCGCAAGAACGTGTCCTTCACGGCGCCGGCGGACTCCATCGTCACCGTCGTCGTCCCCGCCGAGGAGGTCGAGGTCGCGGGCAAGCCGCTGGCCTGAGCGGCCGGCTCACTGGGCGGCGGGCCGACGGCGGAGGTGCGGTCGAGTCGGTCGCTCCTCCGCCGTCGGCGGCCGCGCTCGCGGGCCCGCCCCCGCGAGCGCGGAGCCCGGCGCTGGTCCAATCGCAGCTGGCCCGGCGGGCGGGCAGCGCCGAGCCGTGACGGAGCGCGGGTCCTGGAAGGGCGGGATCCGCGCTCCGTTCCTCCTTCCTATGACTTTCCTCTCAGGCCTACGAGGGTAGAGTCTGCTGAATGTAAGACCGTTGGCGTTCCAACCTGGGGGGGTGCCCGCCCGCTGCGTTTCGGGTCCGGGGCCCCGAGTCCAGGAGGGAGGAAGAGTCATGACCGCATTGATAGGGCCTCACAATGACGATGATGCAGGCGAGACTGGTCTCCCTGCGTCTCAAGCGGACCCGACCAGCGACGTCCGCGGGGAGCCATCGCTCACGCGCAAGCGGGAGAACGTCCAAGGCCCGATCGCTTACATGCTGGCCGGCGCCCTCGTCGGCGTTGTTGCCATAGGCGCGGTGGGGTGGCTGGTGATCAGGGCGCCCCTCCAGGACTGGACGACCTTCACCTCCCCGCTCTTCACGCTGGTCGCCACCATGGTCGGCTACCACTACGGCCGCCGGGACTCCTGAGCCGCAGACTTCCCGACCCGCCGCCCCCGATGAACATCGGAGGGCGGCGGCGCGGGGCCCCTCCGACGCCCGTTCGCCACCGGCCGGAGGCGCAACGGGCTCGGAGGGGTGTGCGACGGCGTCGGACCCGTAAGACGAACGCCGGTTACTGCACGCCCAGGAGAATTCCCTGGTACTGCAGCGCCTGGGCGAGTTTATTGGCGTACTCGTTGTGCGCCGAGGAGGACTTGTGAACGCCGATGGCCCCGCCGACCATCGCCTTGGCCGAGGAGGAGCGGTAGACCGCGATGGTCTCCCCCTGCGGCCCGGTGCTGAAGTCGACGTCGTGGGAGAGGTAGAAATTGCTGCCGGCCAGCGCGCCCATGACGACGGACAACCCCTTCTTGCCGCGGGAGAGGTGGATGCCGCCGTTGGGGTTGGGGGTGCAGGTCCAGCCCTCGTGGGCGAAGAACTGCCCGATGAACGATCTGCTCTGGTCGATGGGTGCACCGATGATGAAGGTTCTCTCTGCCATGGCTGGATGATAGGCCCAAGTCGCTCATGCGCTCCGGCATTGAGCCTTTCTCACCAGGAAGACCCCGGGACCGGCCGGGATCGGCGTGATGGTGCAGGTGGGCGGACGCGGGGTGGTGCGGGTGGGGCTCCTGGGACGGCACGGGGCGGGATCGTGTCCGAATCTGTTGCAAAGGCGCTCCGCGGCGGGATCGGCGGCGAGAAGAAGCGCGGAATATCAACGTTTCTTCTCCGGCGCCTCGGCTTGATCGGGGCCTTTGCAACAGATTCGGACAACCGACCCTCCGGTAGATTGAACGGGCGCCGCGGGCCCCGCCGAGGGCGGCCACGACGAGCACAACTGCGATCTCGCGGGCCGTGGCGCCGCCGGCCTGCCCGGCCCGCCGGGATCCCTCTGGCGAACCCCGAGACCCTCCTGGTGAGAAAGGTTCGGTGAAGGAGCGGGGGGGGGTGCCCCTATGTGGTGTGTCAAGCGGCTGCGGGTGGTTTCGTGGCTGGTTGCGGGTCATGGCGTGCAGGGTGGGGATGCGGCGGTGGG
>NZ_AUBL01000069.1 GCF_000429225.1 Actinomyces dentalis DSM 19115 | reverse complement strand
TTCGAGTCGCGGGCTAGGGTGGTCAGGGCGGTGCCCGCCACCATCCACCTCAGCAGGAGCACCGCCTGGGCCCGGCAGGTGGCCGCCCTCTGCCACGGACGCGCGTCGTGCGCCCTGCGGTGGGCGGCCAACCACAGGCAGATGGTGTGGGCGATGGACTCGGGAACATCCAAAGTGGCAGGATAGGACAGCACGCGGGGACCCCCTGGTAGTGGTTTGTTTGGTTAGAACACACTATCCCGGGCGGCCCCCGCGCGCACCACCCCCGCCCCCGCCCAATCCCCCCCGCGCCACTGCGCCGATCCCGGCCAGTCCAGGGGCCCTCCTGGTGAGAAAGGCTCAATGAGGGGTGAAAGATATGCGGGAGCCACCTTTTCGCACTGCCCCCGCCCGCGCGCCGCCGCCGGGGGGAGCCCCGCGGGAATCGCCACCGCACTGAGGGGCACATCCCCGCGAACGCGCAGGTTTCCCGTCGAACGCGCAGGTGGGAAGCGCGCGTTCGACGGGAAACCTGCGCGTTCGCGAAAAACGGGGGTGGCCCGCCCGGCCCCGCACTGCGCGGGTGAAGACGTCGAAGTAGGAGCCCGGGCGCGACGACGGCGGGCCGCCACCGCTTCTCCGCAGGTGACGGCCCGCCGTCGTCAATCGTTCCGCCGCGGCCCCGGCCACCCGCCGCCGAGCGGGCGGCCGGGTTGGCCCGGACCGACCCGCCCGGGGCGGCCGGGGCCGCGAACCGAACCGACTGGGGGCGGATCAGTACATGCCGCCCATGTCCTCGCCGCCGCCGGCGGCCGGGGCGGCCGGGGGCTCGGGCTTGTCGGCCACGACGGCCTCGGTGGTCAGGAACAGGCCCGCGATGGACGCGGCGTTCTGGAGGGCGGAGCGGGTCACCTTAACCGGGTCGGCGATGCCGGCGGCCAGGAGGTTGGAGTACTCGCCCGTGGCGGCGTTGAGGCCCTCGCCGTTGGCCAGGTTGCGCACGCGGTCCACGACCACGCCGCCCTCGTAACCGGCGTTGACGGCGATCTGCTTGAGCGGGGACTCCAGGGCGACCCTGACGATCGCGGCGCCGGTGGCCTCGTCGCCCTCGAGCTCGAGGGCCTCCAGGGCCTGGCCGGCCTGGAGCAGGGCCACGCCGCCACCGGCGACGATGCCCTCCTCGACGGCGGCCTTGGCGTTGCGCACGGCGTCCTCGATGCGGTGCTTGCGCTCCTTGAGCTCGACCTCGGTGGCGGCGCCGGACTTGAGGACGGCCACGCCGCCGGCCAGCTTGGCCAGGCGCTCGGAGAGCTTCTCCTTGTCGTACTCGGAGTCGGAGTTGTCGATCTCGGTGCGGATCTGGGCGACGCGGGCGTCAATGGCGGACTTGTCCCCGGCGCCCTCGACGATGGTGGTCTCGTCCTTGGTGACGACGACCTTGCGGGCCTGGCCCAGGTCCTCCAGGGTGGCGTTCTCCAGCTTGAGGCCGACGGTCTCGGAGATGACGGTGCCGCCGGTGAGGATGGCCATGTCCTGGAGCATCGCCTTGCGGCGGTCGCCGAAGCCGGGGGCCTTGACGGCCACGGACTTGAAGGTGCCGCGGATGCGGTTGACCACGAGGGTGGCCAGGGCCTCGGCCTCGACGTCCTCGGCGATGATCGCCAGCGGCTTGCCGGACTGCATGACCTTCTCCAGCAGGGGCAGCAGGTCCTTGACGTTGGAGATCTTGGACTCGACCAGCAGGACGTAGACGTCCTCCAGGACGGCCTCCTGGCGGTCGGCGTCGGTGACGAAGTAGGGGGAGATGAAGCCCTTGTCGAAGCGCATGCCCTCGGTGACCTCGAGCTCGAGGCCGAAGGTGTTGGACTCCTCGACGGTGATGACGCCGTCGTGGCCGACCTTCTCCAGGGCCTCGGCGATGAACTCGCCGATCTGCTCGTCGGCGGCGGAGATCGAGGCGGTGGCCGCGATCTCGTCCTTGGTCTCGACCTCCTTGGCGTCGGCGAGCAGGCGCTCGACGACGGCGGCCACGGCCTTGTCGATGCCGCGGCGCAGGGCGATCGGGTTGGCCCCGGCGGCCACGTTGCGCAGGCCCTCGCGCACGAGCGCCTGGGCGAGCACGGTGGCGGTGGTGGTGCCGTCGCCGGCGACGTCATCGGTCTTCTTGGCGACCTCCTTGACGAGCTCGGCGCCGATCTTCTCGTAGGGGTCCTCGAGCTCGATCTCCTTGGCGATGGTGACGCCGTCGTTGGTGATCGTGGGGGCGCCCCACTTCTTGTCGAGCACGACGTTGCGGCCCTTGGGGCCGAGGGTGACCTTGACGGTGTCGGCCAGGGTGTTCAGACCCCGCTCCATGCCGCGGCGGGCCTCCTCGTCGAAGGCGATGATCTTTGCCATGTGGTGTTCCTCCACTGGGTTGGGTCGGTCGGCCGGTGCCCGCGACGGACGGATCGGGGCAGCGCGTTCTGGTCACGCTCCGCCCCGGCCCTCACCGTTCGACCTGGTTGTCTCACCCGGGCTGTCACTCGACGGCCCTGAGTGCTAACCGCAACTCTGGCACTCTCACCCATTGAGTGCAAGGAGCTCGGGTTCGCCGTCGGCTGGACGCCCGCTCATCGGCCGCGATCTGACTCACACAGGGCCAGCAGGAGCAGGGAGCAGGTCCAGGCCAGGGGCGCCGGGCCCGCCGGGGAGCCGTCCGCCGCGACCTTCTCCGGCAGCGCCCCGACCCCGGTGCGCCTGTCCACCAGCCAGTCCAGCAGCTCGTCGGCCTCCGCGGCCAGGCCGGCCTCGCCGTCGGCCCCCAGGGCGGCCGCGGACCAGGCCAGCAGCGCCGTCTCCGGGGTCCAGGACACGCCGTCGTCGCGCCACGAGGAGCCCGGCCCGACGCCGCCGGAGACCCGGGCCATCCTGCTCCGCGCGCCGCGGCGCACCTCCACCGCCCCCGCCAGGGCCGCGGTGAAGGGCGGTGCGGTCAGGGCGATGGCCGCGTCGACGTCGTCGTCGCCGCGGTGGCGGCCCCAGCCGGGGGCGAAGCCGTCCTCGATCGCGGCGCGCACCTGCGCCGCGCGCGCCGCCGCCGCCCGGCCCTCCGCCCCCAGGTCGAGCCCGACGGCGACCAGGCGGGCCGCCGCCTCCAGGCCGAGCAGGGCGCTCATGGCGGTGTCCAGGGTGAGGCGGCCCTCGGCGACCTCCCAGTAGTCCGGGCTCACGGGCGGCAGGCGGTGGGGCCCGTCCGTCAGCTCCAGCAGCCGGGCGGCGCACCGGCGCAGGCACACGCCCAGCCGCCCCTCGACCCGGTCGGCGTCGGGGTGGGCGAGGCCCAGGACCCTGCCCGCGGCCCACATGACCCAGCCGGTGCCGTCGAGCTGGGCCGGGCGGTCGTCCGGGACGGTGCCGGCGGCGGTGTACCGGGCCTCGAAGCCTCCGTCGGGGCCCTGAAGGGCGGCCAGGTGCTCCAGGACGGCCAGGGCCTCGTCGTCCAGGCCGACGGCGGCCAGGGCCGCCGCCGCGAAGGCGGCGTCGCGCGGCCACACGTAGCGCCAGGCGGACACGGGCCCGGCGACGACGGCGCCGGCGGGGTAGGAGGTGGGGGCGGAGCCGTCGGCGTCGGCCAGGACGGGGCCGATCAGGGCCAGGAGGTCCACCAGGGCGTCGCGCGCCGCCCCCGCCCGCCTCCCGCCGGGCAGCGCGGCCCCCGCCATCCGCTCGCGGGCCGCGCGCACCAGGGCCGTGCGCTCCTCGTCGGGCAGGGCCCCGCCCGCCCCCGCGGCGGCGGGCTCGTCGGTCCGGCCGGCCGATGGCGCCCGCCGCGCCGCGCCCTCGGCCTCGGCGGCGGGATCCGCGGCCGGCACGCGCGTGCCCGGCTCGAAGCGGCAGTGCGCCCCCGGCGGCAGGGGCCGGACCACCCCGCCGGCGCCGACGACGACGCCCTCGCTCAGCAGGGTCGGCTGGGGCCGCGGGGACAGCGCCAGGCGCCAGGCGCCCCAGCCGATCGCCGTCGCCAGTGGGGCCAGGGCGGCGCCGCGGATGAGGGCGCGCCGGCTCCGCGCCCGGTCGGTCGGGCTCACTCCTCGAAGTCGGTGCGCAGGACGATGACGATCGGGTTGGACTGCGCCTCGGCCGCGGACTCGACGATATTCGTGATGCCCAGGGCCTGTCCGACGGCGCGGGCGGTCGCCTCGGTGCCGGAGTCGGCGTAGAAGATGGTGGTGGTGGTCGGGGACGCGTTGTCGTAGGTGCCCTGCTGGACCTCGACATTGGTGTAGCCGACGTTCCTCAGCCGATCGCCGGTGCGGGCCCCGAGCCCGTTGACTCCGGCGCCGTTGTGAATGGTCACGCCCGTGGTCAGGTCCGCATTGGTCGGGGCGGCCGTCGGCTCCGCCCCATTGGTCGGGGCCCCGGTGGCGGGCGGCTGACCGGTGGCGGGGGCCTGGCCCCCGGACGCGGGCGCCCCGCTCCCGCCTCCGCCCCCGGACGCGGGCGCGGCGGCGGTCGCCTCCGCCGCCGGGCGCGCCCCGTGGCGCCCGAGGAGCTGGACCGCCCCCCAGGCGAGCAGCGGCACGATGATGAGCACCGCCAGCAGCGGCACCCAGCTGCGCCATCCCGGCACGGGGGCGCGGTGGACCCCGACGGGGACGGGACCCTCGTCGTCCGCGGCGTCGAACTCGTCCTCGGGGTACTCGTAGCGGCTCATCCTGCGAGAATAGCGGTCCGAGCGGCCGGAGGCCCCGCGAAACGTCGCGACACCCCGCGGCGATTCGATCCTCGTCTAGGATGCGGACGTGAGCGATGCCAAGCCCCTGTCCGAGCTCGTCGACCCCTCGTGGGCGCGCGCCCTGGCCCCCGTTGAGTCCACCGTCCACCAGATCGGCGCTCGTCTGCGGGAGGAGGTGGCCGAGGGCAGGGGCTACCTGCCGGCCGGCACGGACGTGCTGCGCGCCTTCACCTACCCCATGGACGAGGTCAAGGTCCTCATCGTCGGCCAGGACCCCTACCCCACGCCCGGGCACCCCATGGGCCTGAGCTTCTCCGTGCAGCCGGGGGTGCGCCCGCCGCGCAGCCTGGAGAACATCTTCACCGAGCTGGTCTCCGACCTGGGCGTGGACCGTCCGACGTCGGGGGACCTCACCCCCTGGTCGCGCCAGGGCGTCATGCTCCTCAACCGGGTCCTGACCGTGCGGCCCGGGGCGCCGGCCTCGCACAAGGGCTGGGGCTGGGAGACGGTGACGCAGCGGGCCATCGAGGCGCTCGTGGAGCGCCGGGCGCCGCTGGTCGCGATCCTGTGGGGGCGTCCGGCGCAGTCCCTGACCCCCATGCTGGGCTCGACGCCGATCCTGGCCTCGCCGCACCCCTCCCCGCTCAGCGCCTCGCGTGGCTTCTTCGGCTCGCGCCCCTTCAGCCGCGCCAACGAGCTCCTGGTCGAGCAGGGGGCGACGCCGGTGGACTGGCGCCTGCCCTGAGCCGGAGCCGGGGCGGGCCGCCGCGCCCCGGCTCCGCCCCGGCCGACGTCGATCGCTCCGGCAGCGCTCCGCCGGCCGCCATCGGGCCCGCGCCCGCCCTACATCGGCGAGCCGACGGAGGGCGCCTTGCCCAGGTGCATGCGCGTCCCCGGGCCGATCTGCCCGGCCTCGGGCAGGAGCTGGGGGCGGTCGGGGCGGACGGAGGCGTCGGGGACCCAGCCGGTCACCATGTCGACGCCCAGGTCGAGCCACAGCGGGTGCATCGGGGTCGAGGGCCCGACGAGGACGACGTGCGCCCCGGCGTCGGCCCCCAGGGCGACGAGCCTCGGAGCGGTCTTGTTGACCAGCGAGGAGGAGGAGATGAAGACGTAGTCGGCCTCGGGCAGGAGGTACTCGCAGGCGGTGTCCGGGTAGTCGCCGCTGCGGACGTCGCGCTCCAGGATCCGGACGTCGCCCGCCTTCCACAGGGCGGCGCGGGCGAAGGGGAAGTGGCCGATGACGGCGACGGTCCGCCCCTCGACGAGGTCGTTGTAGGGGTCGAAGACCTGCCGCCAGGTCAGACCCTTTCCGGTGGGGACGAAGCCGTGGGACCGGGCCACCTCGGCGCGCGAGTACCAGGAGTTGAGGGCGGCGAGCCCCACGCTCGCCTCGGCGAGGTTCCAGCTCTTGATCAGGGCGGCGGCGTCGCGCAGCGGGCGGGGGGCGTCGTCGGCCTCGGCGCTCAGGGCGGGGCGGGAGCGCACGTCCATGGTCCAGGCGGAGCCGACGCCGTCGGCCGAGTTGAGGACGCGGGTCCACCGCCGCCCGCGGTGAGCGGCGACGACGGCGACGTCCTCGGGCAGGTCCTCGATGAGGGCGTCGTAGGTCTCCCACGGGCTGGTCATGAATCGGCTCCTTCGCAATGCGGGATTAGATAAGTTCAGTGTGACCTTATCCGAGCGGGAGCGGGCCCTCCACCCCGTCTCAACCCTCGGGGCGGTTCAGATCCGGGCCTCCGACTCGGCCAGGACGACGCGGACGGCGGCGATGAGCTCGCTCATGCCGTGGAACGGCCGGCCCCAGGTGGCCAGGCGCTCGGCCCGGCGCAGATCATCGAGGGCGGCGGTGGGCACGACGCTCATCGGCGGATCCGCGGCGGCCTCGGCCGGCTCGGGCGGACTCTCCGGCTCGGGCGGGCTCTCCGGCTCGGGCGGGCTCTCCGGCTCGGGCGACTTGTCCGGCTCGGGCACGAGCACGTCGAGGACCGCCTCCCGGCTCCAGAGCCTGCGCGACCACGCTCGCAGGCCCGCCTCGTCGTCGGCCGAGATGAGCACCGTCCGGTCCGCGCTGCGGATCGTCTCGGTGACGACGAGCGTTCTCCCCCTGCTCCTGAGCAGGTCGCCCCTGCGGACCCGGTCGGCGCGGGTCAGGCGGATGGTGAGCGTGGGCATCGGGCGTTCCTGGTGGTTCCGGTCCATCGGACGAGGGGCGGGGGATGGATGGTATCGCTCCGAGCGATCCCGGCGCGCCAGGATATGGTTACGATTCGAACTCTTCTGTTCATCAATTGCATTTGATGGACGACGGCGTCGCGGCGATGCGCCGCCCGGTTGTCCGCGAGTCCCCGACCTTCGGCGCGGGGCGCCGTCCCGGCGCGAGCGCTCCGGCGGGATCCCGTCCGCGGCCCCTGGAGGGCAGCGGGTCTCCTCCGCCGTCTCGCAGGAGGGCTCGTATCCCGTCCGCGGCCACCGGAGCACAGCACGAACGCCGGGCGCTCGACTACCCTGACCCCGTGAGCAGCTCCGCAGACCCCCGTGCCGCCTACCGACGGCGGCTCAAGCACCGCCAAACCACCGTCATCGGCGGCACCCTCGCGATTATGACCATTGTGACGGTGGTCTGCCTCATGATCTGGACGGGCATGCTGCCGGTCCCCGATCCGGGCTTCTCCGAGAAGGAGAAGCCGACCGCTGAGGCCCAGCCCTGCCCTCCCGCCGACGCCGTCACGTCCAAGATCGTCTCCATCCCCGTCAACGTCTACAACGGCACGGACTCCGCCGGGCTGGCCAGCACCGTCGCCGACGTCCTCACCGATGCCGGGATGACCGTGGGGGCGACCACCGACTGGCCGCGCGGCACCTACGAGGGGGACGTGCTCATCACCTCCTCCGAGGCGGGCCTGACCAACGCCTACACCCTCAGCCGGGCCTTCTCCGGCACCGTCACCGTCAGGATCGACGAGAACACCGACGCCGCCGACACCACGGTCAGCGTCGTCCTCGGCTCGGAGTACGAGCACACGATCCTCACCTCCGGCGAGATCGGTCAGCTCGCCGCGGGCCAGCCGATCACCGCGCCCGCCGGCTGCGTGGCCGTCACCCACGCGCCCTCCGCCTCGCCCTCCGCCGCGGGCTGAGGGGCCCGCCCGCGGGTCGGGCGCCCGGGCCGCACGGGCGGACGAGGCGGGGCGGGGACTCTGCTCCCGTGCGGGAGCCCGGGCGGGTCCGCCCCGGGGGTGCTTCTATCGGGCCGGCCCGGGCGCGCCACAATGGGAACGTGAGCGATCCGCATCCGTTGACCGGCCGGCTCTTCAACTCCCCGGTCCCTCCCGGTACCGGCTGGCCCGAGGACCCGGCCGACGCGAGCACCCCGGTGGCCCGCAGCGCCGCCGGGGCGGCGCGCCTGGCCGCCCGGGCCGATCCGTCCGCCCTGGACGCCCGGGTCTCGGTGTGCCGGGCCTGCCCGCGCCTGGTGGCCTGGCGCGAGAAGGTCGCCACCACCGGCCGCCGGGCCGCCTTCGCCAACGAGCCCTACTGGGGGCGCCCGGTGCCCTCCGTCGGGCCCATCGACGCCCGCATCTACGTCGTCGGACTCGCACCGGCCGCCAACGGCGCCAACCGCACGGGCCGCATGTTCACCGGCGACCGCTCCGGGGACTGGCTGTGGGCCGCCCTGCACCGCGCGGGCCTGGCCCGCCTGCCCGACTCGCGCTGCGCCGGGGACGGGCAGGGGCTCAGCGGGCTGCGCATGGGGGCGGCCGTGCGCTGCGCTCCGCCGGGCAACAAGCCCACGGCGTCGGAGAGGGCCGCCTGCCTGCCGTGGATCGCCCGCGAGCTGGATCTGCTGGACGGGGTGCGCGTCCTGCTCGCCCTGGGGGGCGTCGCCTGGGACACCGCGCTGCGCGTCGTGCGCGGGGCTGGGTGGGGCGCGCCGCGCCCCAAGCCGCGCTTCGGCCACGGCGCCGAGGCCCGGCTGACCGGGCCCGACGGGCGCGCCGTCCTCCTCCTGGGCTCCTACCACCCCAGCCAGCAGAACACCTTCACCGGCCGCCTGACCGAGGACATGCTCGACGCCGTGCTGGCGCGGGCCAAGGCCGCCGCCGGGCTCGACCTGTAGCGGGTTCGGCGGCCGGCGGAGGCCGGGTCGGGGCGGTTCGGGCCTCAGCGGTCGGCCAGACCCCGGCGGTGGGCCTCGACGACGATCTCCAAACGGGCCGCTTGGAGATCGTCGTCGAGGCGCCCCGGCGTGTTCCGGCCCTACCCGCGCCCCGCCTGCTCCTGGATGAGGACCGCGACCGTGCGCGCGGGCACGTTCACCGTCCCGGTGGACCGGTCGAAGCCGGTGCGCCTGACGACGTCGTCGGCCCCCTCGGCCTGGACGGGGGAGAGGCGGAAGTCCCGGCCCGCGAGCTCCGCCAGGGGCCGGGTGAGGGTGTGGCCGGAGGCGTTGAAGACCACGAGCACGCCGTCCAGGTCCGGATCCGCGTCGCGCCCCCCGGCGGTGTCGTCGATGAGCATGATGATAATGCCCGACGGGGCCGCGAAGCCCGCGCCCGGGAAGCTCAGCTTGTCCTGGATCAGGCCGGTCTCCCCCAGGCTGAACAGGGGCGTGGAGGAGCGCAGGCGCAGCAGGTCCAGGGCCTGGGCGCGGGCCGCCGCGATCTCCTCCGGGGAGGGCCGCAGCCGTGCGTCCGCCAGCAGCGGGCCCTGGATGAACCAGGTCCTCTCGTTCCTGCCGGCCGGGGGCAGGCCCCGGCCGAACCCGTTGGACCGCCCCGTGAAGTCGATGGCGTTGAACCAGTCCCCGGAGTTGTAGGAGTCCCGGTCCAGGGACTTGCTGCGCAGCAGCTCGGTGCCCGCGCACCAGAAGGCCGGCGACTGCGCCAGCATCACCGTGGCCAGGCACACGGTGTTCATCCGCACCCGCTCCGCCATCGGCATCTCCAGCGGCAGCTTGTAGGTCAGCAGGTCGTAGAGGGTCTCGTTGTCGTGGGCGTCGACGTAGTTGACGTTCTCCTGCGGGCTGGAGGCGTAGGCGGCCGGGGCGCCGTTGTGGATGACGTCGGCGCCCCGGCGCACCGAGCCGTCCGAGATCGTCATGACGTAGTCCTTCAGATTGCCCGCCAGCCCCAGCCTCACCAGGTCGGTGCGGTGGGCCAGGTCCGCCGACTGGTCGTGCCATCCGCGCGGGTCGAGCCCGCTGGGCTGGGTGAGTAGCCCCGTGCCGAATCCCTGGAAGGTGCGGTGGTCGGGGTCGAAGGGCGCGCCGCCGTGGACGGCGTCGCGCAGGCGGTCGTTGAAGGAGCCGATCCCCGTGCCGTCCAACTGGCCCTGAGTCGCCTGCACGAACAGGGAGTTGTTCGCGACCTCCCCGAAGTTCCAGCCCTCCCCGTACAGGTAGAGCGAGGCGCCGTCGACGCCGTCGTCGGCCATGGTCAGCCCGTTCAGGGCGGCGCGCACCCGCTCCATGACGGCGCGCGGGTGGTGCCCCATGAGGTCGAAGCGGAAGCCGTCCACCCGGTACCACCTGGCCCAGCGCACCACCGAGTCGATCATGAGGCGCTCGCACATGGCGTTCTCGGTGGCCGTGTTGGCGCAGCAGGCCGAGTTCGTCACCGTTCCCACGGCGTCGAGGCGGTGGTAGTAGCCGGGCACCACCTTGTCCAGGACGCTGTGGGGATCCTGCCCGCAGGCCGCCGTGTGGTTGTAGACCTGGTCGAGGACCACCTGGTAGCCCAGGGCGTGCAGGGCCCCGACCATCTGGCGGAACTCGACGATGCGCGCCCCGCCGTCCTGGTGGCCCTCGGTGGCGTAGGAGCCCTCGGGGGCGCCCCAGTGAAGGGGGTCGTAGCCCCAGTTGTAGGCGTCGCGGTCGGCGACCTCCGCGACGGCCGCCTGCTGGTCGGCCGAGTCCGGTCCGGCCCCCCGGGGGATCCGCGGGACGCGCTGGACGGCCCGGCTCTCGGGGATGGAGGCGATGTCGAAGGTGGGCAGCAGGTGGATGGTGTTCATGCCGGCGCGCGCCAGGTCGGCCAGGTGGCGCACCCCGGCCGAGTCCCCCACGGTGAAGGCCCGGTAGGTGCCGCGCAGACCGGGCGGGACGGTGGTGTCCGCGGCGGAGAAGTCCCGCACGTGCAGCTCGTAGATGTTGCGGGCCGAGTCGTTGCGCACCCGCGGGGCGACGGCGGCGGCCCACTGCTCGGGGGCCAGGCGCGCATCGGCCAGGTCGACGGCGACCGACCGGGTGGAGTCGGTCGTCAGCGCCGTCGAGTAGGGGTCGGTGACGACATTGGTCTCCACTCGGCGGGTGGAGGGCACGTAGACCTCCACCTCCCACAGGTACTGGCTGCCGGCCGTGATGCGCCCGTCCGCGTTGGGCGCGCTCCAGCGGCCGTCGTCGCCGCGCACGGCCGGGGTGCGGGCGGGCGGGCCGGGAACCTCGGGCGCGCACCCCAGCGGGTCGCCGGTCCGCCAGGTCAGGAGGGTGACGGCCCTGGCGGTGGGGGCCCACAGGGAGAAGGAGGGGCGCCCGTCGTGGAAGACGACGCCCAGCTCGGCACGGGCGGCGGCCCCGGCGTAGAGGTGATCCAGGAGGATGGCGGTCTGCACGCCGGTGAAGGCGTCCAGACGCCCCCCGTGGCCCCTGGCGTCGGCGCCCGTGTACTGGACCACCGCGATCTGGCCGGTCAGGGCCGCGGCGACGGCGGCGTCGTCGAGGAGCGGGGCGCCCTCCGCGTCGGTGGGGCTCAGGGCGATGTAGCCCTCCAGATTGGGGTGGGCCGCCAGGACGTCGCGGGGCAGGTTGCCGACGACGCGGAGCGGCGTGATCGCGGGGGCGGGCAGGGAGTCGGCGCCGCGCACGCGCCCGTGGACGACCGCCGCCCCGCCGTCGGGCGCGGTGACCAGGCGCAGGGCCAGGCCGGAGCCGGGGACGGGCTCGCCGGAGTCGGTGACGACGGCGTCGCGGTTCATCCCCATGGGCAGCAGGGACAGCGGCCAGGCCAGGAGGTCGGGGGTCACCCAGTAGGCGCGCTGCTCCTCGCTGCCGGTCACGGGCGGGAGGGCGGCGGCGTCGAGCGTGAATGTGATCGTGTAGGTGAAGGTCATGGCGCTGGTGCGCATTCTACCGGCGGCGGCGCCCTCCCGCCCGCCCGGCCCGCGGGATGCGGTGCCGGGCGGGCGCGCTGTCGGGCAGCGGCCCCGCCCGGTCAGGACAGGTCGGCGTAGGCCCGGGGCACGTGGGCGACCGCCCGGGCGATGGGGGTGTCGCCGTCGTAGAAGGGGATGACCCTGCCGATGCTGGCGGGCTCGGCGAGCACCGCCGCGATGACGCGGGCGACGTTCCCGCGGGAGGTGGGGGCGGAGGAGGAGGCGGCGCCGGGCTCGAGGCGCGCCACGGTGATGGAGCCGGTGGGCTCGTCCTGCGTGAGCAGGCCGGGGCCCAGGATCGTCCAGTCCAGGTCGGTGGACTGCAGGTGCCGGTCGGCGGTGATCTTGGCGATGGCGTAGGCGCGCAGCGGGTGGTCGGCGGCCACGTCGCCGTAGGCGCCGATGAAGGAGACCATGACGTAGCGCCGCACCCCCGCCGCGGCGGCGGCCTCCATCGAGCGGATGGCGGCCGCGCGGTCGACGGCGTCGGTGCGCTGCGGCCCGCCCTTGCCGCCGGCCCCGGCGGACCAGACGACGGCGTCGGCGCCGGTCAGGGCCCGCGTGAGCTCCTCGACGGTGGCGTCCTCCACGGACAGCACCAGGGGGGAGGCCCCGGTGGCGGTGATGTCGTCGGCCTGCGCGGGGTTGCGGATGACGGAGATGACCTCGTGGCCGGCGGCCACGAGCAGCGGGGCGGCCAGGAGCGCGACCTTGCCGTGGCCGCCGATAATGACGATGCGAGACATGCGGTGACCGTAACCCGGCGGTCGCCGCCCCGGCCACCGCCCTATGCCGAGCGAGGAACCCGGCGCGTCGTGCGGCCGGGGGCCCGCGCCCGCCCAGGATGAGGACCCATGCCCAGCCGGCGCGTCGTGCGGCCGGGGGGCGGGCTCGCGGGGCATAAGGCCGGCTGTGATCGTGCTTGTGACGGGACTGGGGCCTCGGGCGGTCGGCCCTTCTCGGGGCCTCGGGCAGCCGGACCTCACCGCGATGCAGTGAGAACCGCAGGTGGGGAGCGCTTGCACGAGTCCCGCGGTCAGGGTCAGGATCGTCCCCAAGCGGCGGCGAGCGCCGTGAGTATCGAGCGGGATCGGGCGGGGCCGCCCGTGGTGAACCGTGGCGACGACGTCGAGGGGGCGTGAACGGCGTGTCTGATGGTCGGAATGACAAGAGGCGTGACAGCGGCAGCGGTGTTGATGGGGCGGGCGGTGCTGACGGCGTTGACGAGGGGTCCACGGTGGAGGAGGCGGATGACGAGATCGCTCGCATGTCGCCGGGGCGGTTGGAGGCCTTCAGCGACGGCGTCATCGCGATCGCCATCACGCTGCTGAGTCTGGAGATCAGGCTCCCGGAGGACCTGAGTCTGCTCGACGGGCTGTCCTCGCTGTGGCCTGGCTACGTGGGCTTCGTGCTCAGCTTCTTGCTGATCGGGCAGGTGTGGCTCAATCATCACGCTATCTTCCAGCGGATTCGGTACGTCGATCAGTGGGTCCTCGTCTGGAATCTGCTGCTTCTGCTGGACGTCGCCTTCCTCCCCTTCGCCACCACCGTGCTCACCCGCGCCCTCAAGACCGGTGGGGAGGCGCGGGCCGGCGCCGTCTTCTACGGCCTGGTCATGATGTTCGGCGGCTTCTTCTTCAATGGCCTGTGGCAGGCGGCCATCAGGGACAGGCGCTGCCTGAGGCCCGGGATCCCCGATGCCGTCGTGCGGGCCATGACGCGGCGCTTCGCCATGGGGCCGGTCCTCTACGCGATCGCCGCGGCCGTGAGCATGGTCAGCGCCTGGCTGAGCGTGACCACGTACCTGCTCCTCATCGTCTTCTACATGCTGGAAAGCTCCCGGCGCCGCAGCAAGAGCCGGGAACCGCGGCGGTCCGTCGGCGTCGAGCGGGCCGCGGACCGGTCACCCGACTGAGCGCGGATCCCCTGCCCGCCCGGTCGTCAGTGCCGAGCGGGCCGCGGACCGGTCACCCGATCGGCTGGAATAGTCCGGCTACGGCCGCCCCTCGGAATCCTCATGTCCCCGTCCTCCGCGCCCCTCGGATGATTTCTATGAGCCTTTCTCACCGGGAACGGCGGTCCGTGGGCCCGGATCGTCATGATGGTGCGGGCGGGCGCGGGGCGGTGCGGGCGGGGCCGCCGCCGTGGTCCGCGCCGACCGCGACCGGTCCGTTTCTTCGCCGAGACGTGCACTTCGCACTCGAGCGGGCACTTTTAACTGGGCGGTGTCAGGGGGTGGTTGCACCATTACGGGTTCGGAGGAGTGATCGATGTGCCTCGTGGGGTGAGGGTCGCTGATGAGGTGCGCCTGCGGGCGATGGAGCTGATTGCGGATGGCTGGTCGGCGTCCGCGGCGGCTCGGGAGCTGGGCGTGTCGCACACGGCGGTGCAGCGGTGGGCTCGGGGGGCGGGCGTGGGACTGGCGATGGGGGCCGTGGGTGGAAGCGCCCTGGCGGCCGCCCGGCGCAGGCGGGCGGTGTTCGAGGCCTGGGCCGCCGGGGCCGGGCGGGCCGGGGCCGCCCGGGCCGGGGGCGTGTCGATCAGGACCGCGGGCAGGTGGTTGCACGATACGCGTATGAGCACCCCCGCCCGCCCCGTTGCCGCCGTCGAGTCCGCGCATGGCGGTGAGGTCCTGCGCCGAGGGCGGCGCGGGGGCGCCCTGCGGCCATCGGATCACCGGGGACCCGACGCGCGGGTGTCGGGGCGCGCCGGTCGGGGCCTGCGCCTGGGGGCCGGTGAGCGGGCCATGATCGCCACGGGCCTGGCGCAGGGGGACTTGGGCCGCCCTCATCGCCCGCCGGATCGGCCGGTGCCGGCAGACCGTGTCCCGCGAGATCCGCCGCGGGGCCGGCGTGGGGCGGGGTCTACCGCCGGGCGGCGGCGCAGGCCGCGGCCCGGGCGCCCTTGGCCCGCCCCAAGATCCGCAAGCTGGACGCCGATCCGGCCCTGCGCGAGCGGGTCGTCGACCCGCCCGGGGGATCGGGCCGGTCCCCAGGCAGATCGCCGCCCGTCTGCGGTTCGAGAACCCCGATGATGGGAGCATGCGCATCTGTCACGAGCAGATCCACCCAGGGGCCCGGGTGCGTCCAGGGCGCCGGCAGCCTGCGCGCCCAGTTGCGGGTGGAGGGGGCCCTGCGCACCGGACGCACCCGCCGCATCCCCCGCTCCCCACTGGCCGGACTGCCCAAGCCCAGGGGCAAGAGCTGGATCCAGGGCGCCACCATCAGTCTGCGCCCGCCCCAGGCCGACGACAGGGCCGTCCCCGGGCACTGGGAGGGAGACCTGATCATCGCCAGGCGACCCCCGGCAGCGCCCTGATCACCCTGGCGGAGCGTCGCAGCCGGTTCGTACTGATCACCCGTCCGGCGGCGGGCCACCGCACCCGCACCGTCACCGATGCCCTCAAGAGCATGGTCGACTCCCCGCCCCGGGCCGTGTACTCCACCATCACCTGGGACCAGGGCGCGGAGATGGCCGGTCACGCCGCCTTCACCCTCGCCACCGACATCAAGGTCTACTTCGCCGATCCTCACAGCCCCTGGCAGCGTCCCACCAACGAGAACACCAACGGCCTGATCCGCGAGTACTTCCCCAAGGGCACCGACTTCAACAACGTCACCGACGCCCAGGTCCAGGCCGTCCAGGACCAGCTCAACCGCCGCCCACGAGAAGTCTTGAACGGACAGACCCCCACCGAGATACTGGACACCATCATCAACGGTGCAACCACCCCCTGACACCGCC
>NZ_KE386869.1:14371-15824 GCF_000429225.1 Actinomyces dentalis DSM 19115 | reverse complement strand
CGGCCGCCCGATACTCCGCGACGGGGGCGGGCGGCGGCAGGAGCGGTATTGATACGCCCCGATCTCGCGGCCATCGATGGCGCACGGCTAGTTGTTGATGGCTCTCCTGATGGCGGGCCAGTCGGCGAGATCCTTCATCCTGGGGCGGCAGACGAACAGGTGCTCCTGGCCGCCGTCGAGGTCGCTCCGCCAGATCTCGACCCAGTCCAGGGCGTCCCGGCGGTTCTCCCGGTCCCAGGTGTCGACCAGTGCCCGCACCCGGTCCAGGGCGGCGGCCCCGTCCAGGGCCAGTGCGCAGTCCTCGCCGGCGGGAAGGCGCTGGAGCGTCAGGTCCACGCCCCGCCGGAAGGAGGTGTCCACCAGGGTCGCCCCGGAGAAGTCGTTGCCCCGGATATCGTTGCGGACCCTGAGATCGGGCTCCCTCCTGCGCTTGTAGTCGTCCAGCCCGCCCCAGAAGATGCTCCGGCGCACATCGGCGCCCGTGAAGTCGCAGTCGATCAGGTCCACGGGGTTGACGCGGAAGTCCACCAGCCGTGCCCGGCGGAACGAACAGCGCACGAACCTGGTCCGTCCGGCGGGGCTGAAGGACAGGTGCGACCGGTCGAAGGAGCAGTCGACGAACTCGGCGAACCGACCCGCCCCGCCGGCGGTGAACTGCCCGACCCTCATCCGCTCGAACCGGCAGCGCTCGAAACGCGTGCTCGTCGTGCCGAAGCGCTCGACCCCCGTGCCCGACCAGTCCTCACCCACCACCAGCCCCTCGACGGCCCTCAGCTTCGACCCGAGCCCGTTGGGCAACTCAACGACCTCCATGACAGCACCCCTCCGAATTCCAATCACCGGCACGACCCCACGACCCACAAGGAAGGTTATTCAGAACTCAAAACGAAGCGCCGGATGCGGATTTCGTTTTATTCCCGCTATACCCCTCGACACCCTCCTCGCGCAGCCAGGCGAGCGGCTCGTCGAACTCGTCGTCAGTCAGACCTGTGGTACACTCCATCATGATGGTCCACTCCTTCCGGGGTCATGGGGTGATTGTTCTACGCCCATGATACCCCACGGGAGTGGGCCATCATCATATCGCCTCCCAGAAATGACCCAAGACACACCCAGAATAACCTTCGTGGGAAGAGGAATGATCACGCCTCATAAGAAGCCCCCCAATGGCGAATTGAGCGAGGCGGCCAAGGAGGAGAATAAGAACGTCAACAGAATCCGCCAGGTGGTCGAGCGCACCATCGCCCACATCAAGCCCTGGAGAATCCTCCACACCGCCTACAGGAGACCCCTGGAAACATTCGAGCAGACCATCGCCGCAGCACTCGCACTATATTCCTTCACGACCACCCCCTGAATAACCTTCCATGGTCGGCTTCGACGAACCGCTGGTACATCTCCTCCGCCCGGTCGTAGTTGTGACGCACATACTGGAGGAAGTGGGCGTACTTGC
>NZ_KE386869.1:0-13796 GCF_000429225.1 Actinomyces dentalis DSM 19115 | reverse complement strand
GGGCGTAGTCGACGAGGCCGTCGGCCATGTCCGGATCGGCCGGTGTCGAAGAAGAGGGCGCGCGCGCACCCGAATCACCCGAGCCCCGAATGGAGATTCCCATGAACACACCCTATCATGCGACGACTGCGACGCCTCAGGACTTCAGTGAGCCTTTCTCACCAGGATTCGTGCCAGGATTCGTGCCAGAGTGTGATGATGACGAGGGCGGCGGCCATGATCGTGGTGATGGTGGCGGGGCCTGGGGAGACTCGTTGCAGGGCCCTGAAGTGCTTGAACATGGCGCCCTCCCTCTCGGCGGGAGCCCGCAGGGCGGACAGCAGGCTGTTGCAGGCCTCCTCGTCGGGGTCGGGCAGGGGTTCTTCGTGGGAGTCTGGATCGCTCCGGGTTTGATGGAGGCGGTGATGACAGGAAGGATCACTGCCATGGGACTCAAGGAAGTACTCGTTGGAGCTGCGCGAGCGGGCGACTCGGATGGCGTCGGGTGGCGAGGGCCGACCCGGACCGGTCCAGGGGGGCGGTGCGCCGGATCGCCGAGGAGCTGGGAATCCACCCCGAGGCCCTGCGCGCTCGGGTCGGGCGGGCCGAGATCGACCGGGGCGACCGGCCGGGAACCACCACCGATGAGGCGCGGCGGATCAGGGAGCTGGAGAAGGAGGTGCGCGGGCCGGGGGCGGGCCAACGCGATCCTGCGGAGCGCGTCGGCTTGTCTATAGCGGCGGAGCTCGACCGCCCATCCCGCTGATCTGCCAGTACATCGACGAGCGCAAGGAGGAGTTCGGGGTCGAGCCGATCTGCGAGACGCCGGCCGGCGCCGGCGTCAAGATCGCCCCGAGCGCCTACTACGCCCGCCGCAGCCGGCCGCCCAGTGCCAGGAGCCTGCGCGATGACGCCCTGCGAAGCGAGATCGGTCGCGTCCACAGGAGGCGACTACTCGGTGTTCGGGGCCCGCAAGATGCGCGCCGTGCGGGGTCGCCCCGAGATCGCCGAGCGCCACGGGGCCGGTCACGCGGGGGCGGTGCACCGCCCGTGCGGCTCATGCGCGACATGGGTCTGCACGGGGTGCGGCGCGCCAAGTCACCGCGCACCACCCGGTCCGCACCGAAGGGGGCAGTGCCCGGCCGACCTGGTGAACCGTCACTTCGCCGCTTTCAGGCCGAACGAGCTGTGGGTGTCGGACATCACATATGTGCGTACTTTCAGCGGCTGGGTGTACGTGGCCTTCGTGACGGACGTCTACTCCCGGCGGGTCATCGGCCGGCGGACCTCCACGAGCCCGTGCGCGGACCTGGCCGCCGGCGCCCTGGAAATGGCCGTCTGGGCGCGCCGGCGCGAGGGCGCGGACCTGACCGGCCCGGGTCCACCACTCCGACCGCGGGGCGGGGTACCGGGCCATCCGCTGCGGGCAGACCCTGGCCCAGTGCGAGGCGGTCGCCTCGGTGGGCTCCAGGGGGGACTCCTTTCGGCTTCGCTCTGGCCGAGGCCCTCAACTCCCTGTACAAGGCCGAACTCATCCGCAACAAGGGCCCCTGGGAGGGCATCGACGATGTCCGGGCCCGCCACCGCCGAATGGGTCCACTGGTACAACACGGTGCGTCCCCACTGCGCCATCGGCATGCGCACCCCGGCCGAGCACGAGGCCGCCCGGGTCCCCGACACCGACCACCAGGAACAACCACAACCGACCACCACCGGAACCAACTAACAGAGTCTCCATAAAACCCGGGGCTTGACACCCAGGACGATCCAGACCCCGCGGGAATTTGCCACCACACTAGAAGACACGACCCCCGGGCGGCGGGGCGTCTCACTTTGAGGGGGGTCGCTTCCCCAGCCATCGGTAGCGTCTGGGCATCTGGTCGACGAAACTGGGTCTGCCGCTCAGTCGGAGGCTGCCGTCGGGCCAGAGGCCCAGGGGCCGGATGCGGACCCGCTCGCCGATTCCGGGCCAGCGCTCCTCGGGGGCGGGATCGGGCCCGCTCTCCATGAGCCGGGCCCGCAACTGCCCGACCCGCCCGGAGTCCAGGCGCACCTCCACGCCCCAGTCGCGGCGGGCGACGACCGTCCCCTCCTCGACCGGCCCGAACCCCTCCGGGAGCGGGTACTGGCGCGGCGGGTCGTACCCGCCCGCCAGGCCCTCCATGGCGCTCTCGCAACTGGTCAGGCGCACCTCGTTATTGGGGGACCTGTAGATGTACCTGCGCACCCGGATGCGCTCGCCGATTTCGGGCCAGTACTCCCCGTTGCAGCGCAGGAAGTCGTCGTGAATGGAGTCCAGGACGATGACTCCATCATCACCGGACTCCTCCAAACGCACGCCCAGACCCCAGGGGTGGTGAGCCGTCACGACGCCCCACTCGATCGGCCCCAGCCGTATCTCCTCCATGCCCGTCCTCCTCAGAAGATCTGCTCACCACCAAGGGTGAAAATACCGGCGTCTCCTGCATCGATAAGCGGGATCCACTCGCTGCTGACGATCATCTCATTGAACCTCTCGATCTCGTGATGGGGCAGCGTGAGCTCCCATCCACCTGGAATGTCACCGGAATAACCATGCATGTATTTTTTGAGTTCGACAAGATACTCGGGAGGTAGCTCGAATTTTATTATACCTTTCTGATAGTCGTCTAGACCCACGAAGCTGCCCGCAACACCCCTGCTTCCCAGGCTGGCCGTCATGTCGAGATCCAGGAAGTCGTCGGGGTTGAGGTGGTCGCGCGGCTGGCCTACTCGGGGTGCGCGGTACAAGTATCCGTCGAAGTCGGCGTCCGGGGGCAGGCCGCATGCGTCTCCGTTGTTGTGTACGAGGATTGGTGTGGGTGTGGTGGTGCGGTCGGTGTCGGGACCAGTGTGGTCGGTGGTGGTGTTGGTGGTGGGTGTGGTGAGGACGTGGTAGTTGTGGGTGTTGCGGATGGTGAGGTTGTGGACGGTGGTGGTGGTGCCGGTGGGTCGGATGGTGAGGACGGCGACGTCCTCGCCGTCTCCGGTGGCGCCCGCGACGCCGCCGCCGGTGGTGGTGTTGGCGTTGGGTCCGTTGTTGTTGGTGTGGTCGGGGTTGGTGGTGGTGTGGGGTGTTTTGAGTCTGTCGCCTTTTCTCAGGTCGGCGGCGGGGGTCCATCCGCGTCCTTGGACGTAGAAGGGGTGGGTGCTGGTGGTGGTGATGGTCCCGGCGGTGGTGGTGACCTCCAGGGTGGGCACGTCGTGGTGGACGTGGGTGGCCTCGACCTCGGCCTCGACGTCCTCGCCGGTGATGGGGTCGTGGGACACGACCCGCTCGCCGACGGCCACCTGTCCGATGGGCTTGGTGGTGCCGTCGGCCATGAGCACGGGCGTGTCGGCGGTGAAGCAGCCGTAGCGGGATACCCCGGTGGCCTTGGACAGGGCCCCTCCGGCCCCGCCCATGACTCCGCCGAACCCGCCGCCGCCGGCGGTGGCGGCGGCGAACCCGCCCACGGTGTGGGGGCCCGGGCCGGTCAGGTAGCCCAGGCCCCCCGACACGGCCCCGTCGACGCCGGACTCCACGGCCCCGGTGATGATGTTGCGCCCCAGGCACGAGGCGCCCTGGAGGGCCCTGCCCGCGGCCGCCGACGCGGCCCCGCCGGTCACGCCCCCGGCGGCGCCGATGAACCCGTCCAGGGCGACCTGCCCCCAGTCCACGGACCCGGTGGTGAACTTCTGCATCCCGATGGACGACCCGGCGCTCATCAGCGCCCCGGAGATCATGGCCGCGCCCAGCGGCCCGCCCACGCCGGTGCACATCACCGCGATGCCGGCCACCACGGCCGCCCCGGCCGCGATGTACTCCCAGTTGTCGGCCACCCACGACCCGGCCGCGGCCAGGGCGTTGCCCAGGGTCCCGTTGGAGGCCTGCTGGTAGACGCGCAGGTCGGCCTCCGACACCGGGCGCAGGCCCAGGGGGTCGGCCCCGCCCACGGGATCGTCCCCGGCCCAGGCGTAGGGGTTGGACGCCCACCCCGACCCGGTGACCGCGGGCAGCGGATCGGGTGACAGGAAGGCGCGGGTGGCCGGGTCGTAGGCGCGCGCCCCGGTCAGCGCCAGACCCCCCACGCCCAGCGACCCGAAGGGCCCCACACCCAGGCCCCCCGCCCCCACCGGGGCGGCAGCGCTGGCCGGGCCCGCACCGGCGCCCCCGGCCCCCGCACCACCGCCGCCGTCGGCGGGGCCGGCGGCGGGCAGGGGCAGGCCGGGCAGGGCCCAGGGGTCGGCGCCGGCGCCGTCGATGTCGGGCACCAGCCACCGCCCCTCGTCGCCGTCGCCGTCGGCGGGGCGGGCCACGGCCGTGGCGGCCAGGGCGTCGACGACGACCCGGCCGCCCACCCGGGCCAGGGACGGGGCCTGCGCGGCGGAGTCCCAGTACACCTCCGCCCCGTCCACGGCGGCCAGCTCCCCGCCGGGATCGGCGCTCATCTCGCGCCGGGCGGCCACGCGCACCGAGTCGCCGCGGCGCACCACGGCGGTGACCGAGGCCAGGAAGCCGCGCGGATCCCAGGCGAACAGGCGCTCCGCCTCCGGCCCGCTCTCACGGGTGCGCCGCCCCTCGGCGTCATAGGCGTAAACAACCCGCCCACCCGGACCCGTCGACGAGGTCAGTCGCCCCGCCGCGTCATAGGAGAAGACGGTGCGCTCCCCGCCCACCGCCTGTGCGACCAGGCGCCCGGCCTCATCCCACTCGTAGGAGCTGACCAGCCCCTCGGACGTGACCGCCCCGGTCAGTCGCCCCGCCGCGTCATAGGAGAAGGCGGTGCGCACGCCGTCGGTCGTCTGCGCGATCACGCGGTCATCGGCGTCGCGCTCCAGGAGCGTGCTCTGGATGAAGCCGCGCCGGTCGACCCGGCAGGCCGCCACCGTCCCGCCCCGCCACGTCCAGGTCGCCTCCAGGTCCCGGCCGCGCACCGAGGTGATGCGGCCGATGGCGTCGCGCCCGATCTCCACCCGGCCCGTGGCCGGGTGGGTCAGGGCGGCCAGGCGGTTGTTGGCGTCGTACTCGTACCGGGTGACCGACCCGTCGGGGTGGCGCATCGAAGTGCGCCGTCCGCCCGCGTCGTACTCCCACCGCATCCCGGCCCCGTCGCGCAGGCGGTGCAGCAGGGCGCCGCGGGAGTTCCACGCCATCTCCACCCGCGAGCCCCGGCCGGTCAGGGTGACGCGGCGCCCCGCGAAGTCGCGCTCGACCTCGCACAGGAGGGCGCCGTCGGCCAGGGTGCGCACCACGCGCCCGGCCCCGTCGCGCTCCCAGGTCAGGGTCCGCCCCGAGGCCCCCACCCGGCCCACCACGCGTCCGGCCCCGTCGCGCTCCCAGGTGGTGGTGCCCCCCAGCGGGTCGGTCTCGGAGACGATGCGGCCCATGGCGTCGAAGGTGCGCCGCCGCACGGCGCCGGTCGGGTCCACGGCCTCGATCTGGCGGCCCGAGGAGTCGTAGACGAAGCGGGTGACGGTGCCGGTGGCGTCGATGGCCTCGGTCATCTGCCCGGCGGCGTCGTAACGGAAGCGGCGCCGCCCGTTCCACGGGTCGCGCACGCAGATGATCCGCCCGCACCGGTCGTAGCCGAATCTCACCGTGCCGCGGCCCGGCTCGCGGCGCTCGACGATCCGCCCGGCGGCGTCGAACTTCGTGGACACCCGCTCCCCGGTGGGCCAGATCTCCCCCACCAGGCGCGAATCGGCGTCGTAGATCATCTCGTAGCGGTCCCCGCCGGTGGACACGGTGGCGGCCCACCGCCCGCACGCGTCGTACTCGTAGTGGTAGACCCCGCCGGTCGGCTGGGTCACCGACACCACGCGCCCGGTCTTGTCGCGCTCCCAGACGGTGGTGGCGCCGTCGGCGTCCACCGTCTCGACCAGGCGCCCGCACGAGTCGTAGCGGCAGACGGTCTCGGCCCCGTCCGCCCCGGCCACCGCCACCATCCGCCCCGCCCGGTCGTAGCGGGCCGACACGTCGTCCCCGCCGTCGACGACCCTCGTGGGCGCGCCCGACGCGTCGCGCTCGATCCGCCGCTCCGCGCCGGTGGGGTCGATGGCGCCCGACACCAGCCCGTCCCCGCCCCAGGTCAGGGTCCGCTCCGCGCCGGTGGGGTCGGTGAAGGACACCAGGCGGGACAGGGCGTCGTAGCCGAAGCGCCAGGCCGTCCCGTCGGGCAGCTCCACGCGGGCGAGGTTGCCCAGGTCGTCGTAGCCCTTGCGCACCGCCCGGCCCAGGGGGTCGACGGTACGCTCCTCCTGCCCGTGCTTGCCGTGGTCGATCTCGGTGCGCGCCCCGTAGGGGTCGATGACGGCGCTCAGCCGCCCCGCCGCGGTGTGCTCGAACCTCCAGCGCGCCCCCGTCGGGTCCGTCCTGGTCGTCAGCAGCCCCGTGGACTCGTCGTAGTCGAAGACCGTCCGGTTGCCCAGCGGGGTGACGGCCGCGACCACGCGCCCCGCCCCGTCGCGCTCCAGGCGGGCCGTGTCCCCGGCGGCGTTGGTGGAGGAGACCAGATCGCCGTGCTCGTCGTAGCCGAACTCCACCCCCACGCCCGTGGGATCCGTGATGCGCCGCAGCAGGCCGCCCTCCCACACCAGGGCCGTGACCCCGCCGGCCGGGTCCACCACGGCCGACGGCGTGCGCGCGTCCCCCTCATAGGCGTACCGGGTCACCGCCACCGGCTCGTCCCCGCCGCCGGCGCCGGGCCGCACCGTCACCGACACGAGGCGGTCCGCCTCGTCCCACTCCCACTCCCGGCGCGCCCCGCCCGGCAGCCGGCGCACCACCAGACGGCCGCGCTCGTCGTAGGCGCTCACGGTCAGGGCCCCGTCGCGCTCGCGCACCGTGACCGGGTTGCCCCACCGGTCATAAGTCGTGGACTGGCGCCGCCCGTCGGCGTCCACCACGCCGATCAGGCGCCCGCGCCGGCGCCCGGAAAGGAAGCGGCCATGCGCCTGGTCATCGACCTCAACGACGACCCCAGGACGGTCGAGCTGGAGTCCTTCGCCGACTCCGCCACCCTGCGCGAGCTCGTGGAGGGCGTCTACGGCGCCCCCCTGTCCGCCGGGCCGGTGTGGGTCGACGACGTCCCCCACGACCCGCAGGACCCGCTCGCCCGGGCCTCGCTCATGGAGGGCAGCACGCTGCGCCCCGACGGGGGCGAGGCGCTCGAGGCCCTGTCCGGCTGGACCCTCACGGTGCTCGGCGAGGAGGACGTCGGCCCGGTGGTCCGGGTCCCGGACACGGGCGTGCTCACCATCGGGCGCTCCCCCGAGGCCGACGTGCCCCTGCCCTCGCGCAGCGCCTCCTGGCTGCACGCGACCGTGGAGCGGGACGAGGAGGGCCTGCTGGTCAAGGACCGCGGCTCGACCAACGGCACCCTCCTGGACGGCGACGCCGTGGACGAGGAGGGGGCGCGCATCGACGCCGACGCCGTGCTGCGCATCGGCGACTGCGCGATCGCGGCGCGCAAGGACGTGGAGGAGCCCCGCGCCCCCCGCCCCGGGTCGCTGCACAACATCACCGCCGCCGGAACCGTCCCCTTCAACCGGCCGCCCCGGCCCGGACGGCGCAAGGACCCCGAGCCCCTGACGCCCCCGGAGCGCCCGCGGCAGGCCCAGCCCACGCGCTTCTCCCTCATCGCCGTCGTCGGCCCCCTCATCCTGGCCGTCGTCATGGTCGTCATGATGAGGGACCTGCGCTACGCCATGTTCTCGGCCATGAGCCCGCTGCTGGCCATCGGCAACTGGTTCGACCAGAAGCGCAGGCGCAGGGCCGAGAAGAAGGAGGCGGAGAAGACCTTCTCCGAGGACCTGGAGCGGTTCACCGCCTCCCTGCGCGAGGCCGCGGCCGCGGAGCTGGCGGCCCGCCGGGCCGCCGTGCCCGCGGTGGACCTCGCCGCGCGCCGCGCCCTGTGGCCCACCACGACCCTGTGGCAGCGCCGCCACGACGACCCCGACGTCCTGCTGCTGAGCGCGGGCGTGGCCGACTCCCCGTGGAGGCCCGCGGTGGACGCCCGCGCCGCGCGGAAGCCGGTCGACGAGGTCCGCGCCGCCCTGGACGCCTCGGTGATCGCCGCGGGGCCCGCCGAGGTGGACCTGTCGGACGCGGGCGTGGTCGGCATCGTCGGACGCCGGGAGGCGACAACGGCCGTGGCGCGCAGCCTGCTGCTCCAGGCCGCCGTCCACTGCGGCCCCGCGGACCTGACCATCGGAGTCTTCCACGACCCGGGGCGCGACCAGGAATGGGAGTGGACGCGGTGGCTCCCGCACACCCGGCGCCTGGGGACGGGCGACGAGGGGCGCTGGATCAGCGGCCGGCGGCGCGAGTCGGACTCGCTGCTGTCCGGCCTGCGCGACGGGGTGGAGGCCCTGGCGACCCCCAACGCGCTCCTCCTCATCGACTCCGACGTCCTCACCGAGGGCCGCGAATCGCCCGCCCGCTCCCTGCTGGGCCGCGGGCGGGGCGCCGTGGCCCGCTCGGGCCAGCGCGCGCCGCGCCGGGTCAGCGGCATCGTGCTCGCCGCGACCCGCGAGCAGCTGCCGGCCTCGTGCACGGTCGTCATCGAGGCGGGGCGGGACGGGCCCGCCGTCCTGGAGCGCCCCGGCGACCTGGTGCGCGTGGAGGACGTGGCCCTGTCCGGGATCGGCGCCGACGGCGCCGCCCGGGCCGCCATGGCCATGGCGCGCCTGGAGGACCCCGAGCTGGAGGTGCCCGGGGCCTCGCTGCCCGGCCTGGTGCGCCTGGGCCCGCTGCTGGGCATGGCCGCCCCGACCGCGCAGGAGGTGCTCGACTCCTGGCGGGCGCCCGGCGCCCAGGCCCCGGTGGGCGTGGGCGAGCGCGGCATGTTCTCCATCGACCTGGTCCGCGACGGGCCGCACGGGCTGGTGGGCGGAACCACCGGATCGGGCAAGAGCGAGTTCCTGCGCACCCTCGTGGCCGGCCTCGCCGCGCGCAACGACCCGACGTCCCTGACCTTCATCCTCATCGACTTCAAGGGCGGGGCCGCCTTCAAGACCTGCGAGCGGCTGCCGCACACGATCGGCACGATCTCCAACCTCGACGCCCAGATGGCCGACCGCGCGCTGCGGGCCCTGGAGGCGGAGATGACCTACCGGCAGCGGGTCTTCGCCGGCGCCGGGGAGGGCGTGGACAACCTCGACGCCTACCTCGCCACCAACCCGACCGAGCCCATGCCCCGGCTCCTGCTCGTCGTCGACGAGTTCGCCATGCTCGCCAAGGAGTACCCCGACGTCCTCAGCTCCCTGGTCAGCGTGGGCGCCGTCGGGCGCACCCTGGGCGTGCACATGATCCTGGCCACCCAGCGCCCCGCCGGCGTCGTCAACGACGACATCCTCGCCAACACGAACATGCGGGTGGCGCTGCGGGTGCAGAGCCGCGAGGACTCCTCCAACGTCATCGACGTGCCCGACGCCGCCGCGATCGGGCGCCAGCAGAAGGGCCGCGCCCTGGTCAAGCTCGGCCAGGACGACATCACCCCCGTCCAGACCGCCCTGGTCACCGGCCCGATCGAGTCCGAGGAGCGCGAGGCGATCGCCTTCACCGACCTGACCACGGGCGGCTCCTCCGCCCCGCCCCGCCCCGCCCCGCCCGCCCGCAGACCCGCCCCCGGCGAACCGGAGACCGACCTGGACGCCCTCATCGACGCCATCGTGGAGGCCAACGCGATCGCGGGCTTCGCCCCGCCCCGCCCGGTGTGGCCCGAGCCCCTGGGCGCCCGCGTGAACCTGGCCGGCTTCCCCCGCCCCACCCGGACGGACGCGCCCGGCGGCGAGGAGGACGCCGCGGGCGCCGACCCGGACGACACCGCCTCCAAGCTGCCGGCGGTCGGCGGCCTGAACGGGGACACCCTGGTCTTCGCCCTGTCCGACGACCCCGACGGGCAGCGCCAGCTCGACGCCGGCTGGGACATGGCGGAGGGCAACCTCATCCTGGGGGGAGTGCCCGGATCGGGCACGACGACGGCGCTGGTCGCCATCGCGCTGACCGCGGCCCGCGCCCTGGACCCGCAGGAGCTCGACATCGTCGTCCTCGACATGAGCGCCGGCGACCTGGAGGTCCTCACCGGCCTGCCCCACCTGGTGGGCTACGCGGGCGCCGGCTCGGGGGCGCGCGAGCGCCAGAGCCGCCTGCTCAAATTCCTGCGCGCCGAGGTGCAGCGCCGCCGCGGCGCCCCGGACCGCAGCCGGAGGATGCTGGTCCTGGTGGACGGCTTCGCGGCCCTGCGAGACGAGTACCAGGACGTGGACGGCCTGCCGCTGCTGGAATCCTTCTACCGCTCCTACGCGGACGGGCCGGAGGTGGGCGTCCACTTCGCCATAACCACCACGCGCGTCAAGGCCATCCCCTCGGCCATCGACGAGGTGACCACCCAGAAGTGGCTCTTCCGGCTCGCCGACCGCTACGACTACTCCTCGGCCGGCATCAAGCCCGAGCAGATGCCGGCCGACGTCAACGGGCGCGCCGTCCCGGTCCTCACCCGCCTGCAGACCCACATCGCCACGCCCGGCTGCGGCGCCCGGGCCGCCGTCGAGCACATCGCCTCGCGGGTGTGGCCCCACGCCCCCGTCAAGCCCTCCGTGGTCGGCGAGCTGCCGACCCTGGTGAGGGTCGACGAGCTCGACGCCGTCGCCCGCCTCGCCCACGAGCCGTGGCGCCTGCCCGTGGGCATCGGGGAGGCCGACCTCAAGCCGGCCCTCCTGGAGAGCTACGAGGGCGAGCACATCCTCGTGGCCGGCCCGCCCCGCTCGGGCAAGTCGACGACCCTGCTCACCCTGGCCGCCGCGGCCCGCACCGCCGCGGACGGCCCCGAGCCGCCCACGATCGCGGCCATCGCCTCGCGCCGCTCCCCCCTGGCCGCGGCCGACCTGGACCAGGTGGTCACCGACCCGGCCGACGCCGCCGGCCTGCTGGCCGCGCTCCGACTGCGCCAGGGCCCCGTCCTGGTGCTGGTCGACGACGCCGAGCGGATCGACGACTCCGATCACGCGCTGGCGGAACTGCTGGCGGAGAGCCCGCCCAACGTGCGGATCGCCGCGGCCGGCCGGGCCGACGACCTGCGCACGCTCTACAGCCACTGGACCAAGACGCTGCGGCGCTCGCGGTGCGGGATCCTGCTGCAGCCCAATGTCGACATGGACGGCGACCTGCTCTCCGCCAGGATCCCGCGGCGCGCGCCCGTGGTCATGACCGTGGGACGGGGCTACCTGTGCCTCAACGGGGGCGCGGCCCTCATTCAGACGGCGCTGCCGCAGTAGGCGACGATGGCGACCAGCTCGCCGCGGTCGGTGGACACGCGCATGGCGTCCACGTCCCGGTGGGTGAACGTCGCGGTGGCCGGGCGGCCGGTGCCAGGATCGGTCGAGGCGACCCGGTCCGCAGACGGCCTAATCCTGCAGGAAGTCCTCGACGATCTCCTTGCCGGCGGTGCGGACGTCGGGGTCGGTGTGGGCCAGGGCGAGGTCGGCCATGCGGCGGAGGTCCTCGTCCAGTCCCAGGCTGTTGAACAGGGAGGCGAACGTGCACCAGGAGACGTAGTCCATCATTACGCCCTCGTGCAGCCAGGCGAATGCGGCGGGCACGAGCACGGGGCGCAGTCTGCTGATCGGGAGCATGCGCAGCAGGCGGTGGGCGTACAGGGCTCCTCGTTCGACGTCGACCCATCGCACGATGGCGGGTACGAGGGCGAGCAGGTCGTCGTCGGGGAGCATGTAGGCGGCCCGGAGGGATCCCGGATTGTGCTTTCCGCTCCGGGTGCTGAGCCGCCCTTCGATCAGGGCGACGACGTCGGGGTTCCCCGCCAGGGGCGCGGCCGCCGCGGCCGCCCGCCGCATGAAGTGGGCGGACCGTCTCACGGCCTGCGCGATCGCCCCCTCGTCGACCGGCCCGGCCTTTCCATCGGCGGGCTCCCCGCCGCCGGGCGCCTCGTCGGCCGGTCCGGGCACGTCGTCGCCGGGTTCTCCGGGAGCTTCGGGCGCGGGGGCCGCGGGTTCTCGGCGGGTGGTGCGGGCGGGGTCGGTCAGGTGGCGGACCTCGTCGTCCAGTCCCAGGTGCTCCAGGAGGCCGGCGCAGGCCCTGCGCAGAGCCCCGTCGGGATCGGGTTCCTCCCGGAGACGGGCGGCGAGGGCGGGCACGAGCACCGGGCGCAGCTCCTTGACCGGGGCCATGCCCAGCAGACGCCGGACGTGCACGGACACGGACTCCACACCCACCCGCCCGGCGATGGCGGGGGCCAGCGCGAGCAGATTCTTATCGCGCAGGTGGTAGGAGGCCAGGAGGGCGTCCTCGGCCCGCCCGGCATCGGCGCCGTCCAACCACCGCCCCAGCACACCCACAGCACCGCCGCCCACCGGGGGCAAGACCGCCACCTCCGCCTCCAACACGAGACGGGCGACCTCCTCCACCGCACCCGCCGGACCACGGACACCACTACTGCTACTTCTTCCTTCCGACACGATTCCACCCTATGCCCTTGAATCGTCTGTGGATCGCCCACCACCGGCGGACTCATCCCGCGCCGCAACTTCCAGGGCGCCAACCCGTCAGGAGGTGTCGTGACCCGTGGTTCCCCGGCCCCCGCCGCATCGTTCGCCGGGGACGCCTCTCACTCCGCTTCTGT
The DNA here is from genome assembly GCF_000429225.1 of Actinomyces dentalis DSM 19115. GTDB lineage: Bacteria > Actinomycetota > Actinomycetes > Actinomycetales > Actinomycetaceae > Actinomyces > Actinomyces dentalis. The sequence goes on along the minus strand of NZ_KE386869.1, from coordinate 1,179 downwards.
CATCGTGCTATGACGGCGGGGTCCATCCTGGTCCTTGGTGTCTGGGTTTCTGGTCGTGGCGCCCGGGGTGGCGGGATCCGATGGCGCGCATGCGCACGATGGCGGTGTTCAGGTGGTCGGGCCGATCGGGTGCGGGGGTGATCTTGAGGGAGATCTCGACGTCGCTGGGCCGTTCCGTCTCGGTCCACAGCAGGCAGTCGATCCAGTTCCCGCCGCCGTGGATGGGTGCGGCGTACATGTCCGTCTCGAAGCCGTCGGGCAGGGGCGTGTAGGGAGGCTGCCGTAGGTGGTCATGAAGTCGTCGATCTCCTCCCAGTCCAGGCGGTTGCCGCTGGTGAGCTCTTCGGCCCGGTCCCAGTCCCGCGCCGAGACGGCGTCCCCCACTTCCCGCACTCGGTCCACCACCGCCTCCGGCAGGGTGCGCGTGTAGGCGATCACCGACTCGGGGGCCCGATTGGTTCGGGACGCGTAGAATGATGGTGGAGGGCCGGGGACAGGCCCATCGGTGAACATGGTGCGGCTGACGCGCATCTCGCCGCCGGGCCACACCCCCAGCCTGCGCACCCGGATGCGCTCGCCCACCGCGGGCCAGTTCTCCTCGGCGCACTCGGTCGGATCGTCGGAGACGAGGGCCGCCGGCAGGGCGCACACCCGCCCGGACTCCACCAGGCGCACCCGCAGACCCCCCTCGCGGTGGGCGACCACCACCGCCCGCTCGATCGGCCCCAATCCCGGCGGCACCGACGGGTCCCGCGTCGGAAGCCCGCCCAGTACGCCATCCAGCGCGCTCTCCCGGTGCGACATCTGCAACTGCCCCGACGGACGCCGGCCCACGGCCCGCACCCGGATCCGCTCGCCCACATCCGGCCAGTACTCGGGATTGCGGCACAGCGGGTGGTTGTGGACGGAGGTGATGTCCACGAAGGCCTCCTCGCCCGACTCCTCCAGGCGCACGAACAACCCCGAGGGCACCAGGTGCCTCGTCACCACCGCCCACTCCACCGGACCCAATTCCACCGAATCCCGACCACCGCTCATCGTGATATCCTAATTCCGAAGACATCCATTTTCACTCCAATTCTGTAAAACCATCACTGAGCCTTTCTCACCAGGGTTCGTGTCAGGAATCGCGCCAGAGGGTGATGATGACGAGGGCGGCGGCCATGATCGTGGTGATGG
>NZ_AUBL01000066.1 GCF_000429225.1 Actinomyces dentalis DSM 19115 | reverse complement strand
CCGGTCGGCCTGGTTGGGGATGCCGGTGCTGGCCGACAAGGGGTACCAGGGGGCGGGGATCGGCGTGCTGACCCCCACGAAGAACCCCTGCCCGACACCGGACGAGGAGACCCGCAACAACCTGCTGTCCGCCATGCGGGCCCCGGCCGAGAGGGCCAATGCCATGTTCAAGCACTTCAGGGCCCTGCAACGAGTCTCCCTCGACCCCGCCGCCATCACCACGATCATGGCCGCCGCCCTCGTCATCATCACCCTCTGGCGCGATTCCTGACACGAACCCTGGTGAGAAAGGCTCATTGAGGATCGCGCTGTACACCTGGGTGAGGATGAAGACGACCAGGATGATGAGGTAGTACCGGTTGCCCAGGAGCAGCCGGGCGGACTCCCGGGCGGTGGGCTTGTCTTCGCCCGCGCCCTCCTCGGCGTCGGTCTCCCGCTCGTCGGCGCCCGGGCTCTCCTCGCCGTCGGACCGGTCCTCCAGTTCGGAGGCGGGCAGCTCGCGCACGGACATGACGGACAGGGTGTTGGCCGCCAGCCCGATGAGCGCGTAGATGATCGCAATGGTGCGCCAGCCCTGCGCTCCGCCGCCGAGGAACTCGACGCCCTTGACGGTGAAGGTCTGGATGAGCAGGCTCGTGCCGAAGGCGAAGATGAAGCGGATGGAGCCCATCTGGACGCGCTCGTCGCTGTTCTTGGTGATGAGCGCCGTCAGCGTGGAGTAGGCGATGTTATTGGCGGTGTAGAAGCCCGCGTTGAGCAGGACGTAGGTGATGAAGAACCAGGCGTACTTGGCGTTGTCCCCCAGGGAGGCGGGGATCGCGAAGATGGCCACGATCATGGCGGCGCACCCGAAGAAGGCCCACAGCATCCACGGCCGGGCCCGCCCCATGCGGGTGCGCGTCTTGTCGATGACGGTGCCGAAGAAGATGTCGGACACGCCGTCGAAGATGCGCGCGAGCATCATGAGGGTGCCGATCACGCCCGCATTGAGTCCGGCCGTGTTCGTCAGATAGAACATGACGAAGGTCGACAGGAGCACGTAGACCACGTTCCCGGCGATATCGCCGGAGCCGTAGCCCACCTTGTTGTACCACTTCAGGTACTTCTTCTCGTTCATCGGGTCACCTCAGTTGTGCGCCGGGATCGGGTCGGAGGACGGGGGGTCGGGCAGGAGGACCAGGTCGAGGTCGAGCTCCTCGCCGTCGACCCGGTAGCGGGGGAGGAGCTCGGGGCCGCAGCTGGCCGAGCCGATGCCCGCCATGGCGCCGTCCAGGCACAGCACGGTGCTGCCGCACGCGGTGAGCTCGACGTCGTGGGCGCGCGCCGTGAGCTCCTCCTGGGTGTAGGCGGAGGCGTTGAAGGAGAAGGGCCGCAGTCCCACGACGCTCAGCCCCGGGGCGCCGTCGCCGGACAGGACGAGGCTGTCGCAGTCGGCGCGGCTGCCGTTCTCCTGCGGGCGCAGGTACCCCTCGTGCAGCGCCGCGACCGTGGTGCGGAACTCGCCGTGGCGGCAGGAGCGGCGCTTGTCGACGTAGCTCTCGCCCGGCCCCAGCCCGCAGTAGGCGACCCGGTCCAGGCTCTCGGGCAGGAACAGGCGCAGGCCGAAGCGCGGCAGGACGGGGAAGCCCTCGGTCCGGCGGGCGCGCAGCCGCACGCCCAGGTGCCCGGAGGCGGTCAGGGTCCACTCGGCCCGCACGGTCAGGGCGGGCTGGACGGCGGCGGCGGCCACCGACACGTCGGCGCGCACGACGACCGCGCCCGTGCGGCGGTCCACCCGCGCGGAGCGGGCCCGGGCGGCGGCGCGGTCGTATCCGGCCCTCTGCCACTGCTCGCGCACGTGCCGGTCGTTGTCCGTGGGGGCCCGCCAGATGTTGAGCTCCGCGGGGCGCTCCAGCAGCTCGCGCCCGCCCGCGCGCAGGGACCGCGGCAGGCCGGTGCGGGTGTCGATGACGACGACGGTCCCCCCGCCGCTCACAACGAGGTCGCACCCCTCCTGCTCGACCTCGACGGCGCCGGCGGGCGCCGTCGTCCAGTCCAGGTCCGCGACCGCGCGGGGGCGGGGGTCGGCGTTGTCCAGGGGGATCTCGTCGAAGCCGAGCATGTGCCCGGACTCCAGCAGCGCCGTCGCCCGCCGCAGCCGGGAGACGATCACCAGGTGGCATCGGCCCGACGGCGGCACGCCCGGCGCGCAGGGCAGCGTCGCGACGGCGTGCGGCGGGACGGGGCCCGGCAGCTCCAGGGGCCCGGAGTCGATGACGACGCCGTCGCGCACCAGCTCGTAGGACAGGGCCGCGTACTGGTCGAGGTCGGTGAAGTCGAGGAGGTTGCGGATGGTCAGCTCCCCGCGCACCTGGTCGTAGGCGACCACGCGCGCGGGGCGCTGGACGTTCCACAGCTCCCTCAGCCCCGCGTGCGGCACGCGCTCGGAGGAGACCAGCCCGTCCACGCAGAAGTTGGAGTCGTGCAGCTCCTCGCCGTGGTCGCCGCCGTACAGGTGGATCGGCCGGCCGTCGTCGGTGGTGCCGGCGCGCACCGTGTGGTCGCACCACTCCCACACGAAGCCGCCGCACATGCGGTCCTCGGTCAGGATCATCTCCCAGTAGTTCTCCAGGTCGCCGGGGCCGTTGCCCATGGCGTGGCAGTACTCGACCAGGATGAAGGGCTTGTCCGGATCGGAGTCGAGGTAGTCGCGGATCTCCTCCAGGGCCGGGTACATGCGGGAGTACAGGTCGATATTGGAGTAGTCGTAGGTGCGCTTGGAGTCGCGGTAGTAGGCGCTCTCGTAGTGGGTGACGCGGGTGGGGTCGAACTGCTTGATCCACTTCAGCGCGGCCTCGAAGGTGCAGCCGTAGCCGCACTCGTTGCCGGCCGACCAGGCGATGATGCTGGGCCGGTTGCGCTCCCGGATGACGCAGCTGCGTACCCGGTCCAGGGTGGCCTCCGTCCAGGCCGGGTTGTCCGCGATCGGCTCGTTCCAGTGCTCGACCTGGCTGGGCCAGGAGGGGTCCGCCAGCACCCGGGCCTGGGTGCCGTGGCTCTCGACGTCGGCCTCGGACATGACGACGAGGCCGTACTCGTCGCACAGCTGGTAGAAGCGCGGGTCGTTGGGGTAGTGGGAGGAGCGCACCGCGTTGATGTTGTGCCGCTTCATCAGGGCCAGGTCCCGCTCCATGTGCTCCAGGTCGACCGCCGGGCCGGTGACGGGGTCGGAGTCGTGGCGGTTGACCCCGCGCAGGGTCAGGGGCCGCCCGTTCAGGCGCAGGACGACGTCGGCGATATCGACCTCGCGCAGGCCCACACGGTCGGTGATGACCTCGTGGTCCGTCGAGATGGTCAGGGTGTAGAGGTAGGGGTCCTCGGGGTTCCACGGGCGGGGGTCGGCCACCGTCAACTCGGCCCGGTGGGTCGGCCCGACGACGTCGCCATCGCCGGCATCGTCGTCGGTGCCCTCGCCGGCGCCGACGGGCGCGAGCGAGCCGCTGGCGACCAGGCCGCCCTCGGCGTCGTGCAGGCTCAGCGCGGCGGGCGCGGGGGAGCCGAGGAAGGCGGCGCTCACGGTGACGGTGGCGGCGTCGGGGCCCAGCGCCGTCGTGACGGAGTAGTCGAACAGCGCCGACTCCGGGCGGGACAGCAGGTAGACGTCGCGGAAGATGCCGGAGGTGCGGAACTTGTCCTGGTCCTCCAGGTAGGTGCCGTCGCACCACTTGAGCACGAGGACGGCCAGGCGGTTGGTCCCCGGCTCGACGGCGCCGGTGACGTCGAACTCGCTGGTGGCGTGGGAGACCTGGCTGTAGCCGATGTAGCGGCCGTTGAGCCACACGTAGAAGCAGGAGTCCACGCCCTCGAAGACCAGGTGGGTCCGCGGCGCGTCCGGGTCCGCCGCGTGCTCGAAGTCGCGCAGGTAGACGGCGCAGGGGTTGTCCTGGGGGACGAGGGGCGGGTCCAGCGGGATGGGGTAGCGGATATTGGTGTACTGGTGGCGGTCGTAGCCCTGGTGCTGCCAGGTGCCTGGCACGGACACGCGGTCCATGCCCTCCAGGGGGGTGGCGCGCTCCCAGAAGGGCTCGGTCAGTTCGTGGATGCTCCGGTGGTAGGCGAACGCCCACCGGCCGTTGAGCAGGCGCAGGCGGTCGGAGCGCTCGCGGGCCCGGGGCCCGGGGTCGACGGCGGTGGAGGCGGGCACGTAGTAGGCGCGCGGCGGGAGTGTGTTCTCGTGGAGGACGTCGAGGTCCTCGTAGTGCCTGGGGACGATCGCCATGGGGGCTCCTGGTGTGGCGCGGGTTGTGGTGGGGCGAGGGGCCGGCCGGGATCCCCGAGCGGCGGGCGGACGACGTCGTCGTGCCCGGGACGGGGCGGAAGCGAACTCGCAATGTCGACGTTAACATACGGAGCGGATATTGGCTAGAAGGTGTTCGATCCTTGTGATCGAAGGATTATGCAATGGACTTGCACCGTGATGAAGTTCTATGCCAATGTCGTTAACATTCGGGATCCGCAAGCCCGCCCCGGGCGCTTGATAGCCTCCGTCCATGGGCGGGACGCAACGGCCGCGGCGAGGGCGATCCGGCGGGGCGCCGTCGGTCGCCGACGTCGCCCGTCTGGCCGGAGTCTCGACGCAGACGGTCTCGCGGGTCTCCGGAGGGGCCCGCAATGTGCGGGCGGATACGCGCGAGAAGGTGCTGCGCGCCATGGAGCGACTCGGCTACTCGCCCAATCGCGCCGCCCAGGCGCTGCGGCGGGGATCCTTCCGCACCATCGGGGTCGTCACCCAGCACATCGAGCGCACCGGCGAGGCCCTGACCACCGAGGGCGTGCTCGCGGCGGCCTGGAGGGCCGGATACACGGTCTCGATGATCCAGGTGGAGCGCCCGGCCTCCGAGGACATGCGCACCGCCGTGCTGCACCTGGCCCACCAGGGCGTCGACGGCCTGGTCGTGGTCCAGGCGGGCCGCGCCGACAGCCGGCACCTGGTCCTGCCCGCGGACGTGCCGGTGGCGGTGTCCGACTCCGCCCTCGTGGGCTACTACCCCTCCGCCTCGGCGGACCAGGTGCGGGGGACGCGGGCCGCCGTCGACCACCTCCTGGGCCTCGGCCACCGCGAGGTCCACCACGTCACCGGGCCGCAGGACTCCCAGTCCGCCCTCATCCGCTCGGCCACGTGGGCCGCCCGCCTCAGGGAGTCCGGCATCGAGCCGCCCGAGCCCGTGCAGGGGGACTGGACCGCGGCCAGCGGCTACGCGGCCGGGGAGCGCCTGGCGGCCGACCCGCGGGTGACGGCGGTCTTCTGCGCCAACGACGAGGCGGCGATCGGCCTCATCCGCGCCATGCACGAGCGGGGGCGGCGCGTCCCCCGGGACGTGTCGGTGGTCGGCTTCGACGGCCTGTCCCTGGGGGAGTACAGCTTCCCGCCCCTGACCACGGTGCGCCAGGACTTCCGCCGGGCGGGGGAGGAGATGGTCCGGCTGGTCCTGGAGCAGGTGGACTCCGGCGCGGCGGGCGGGGAGCGGCAGATCCTCATCCCCACCGAACTCGTGGTCCGGGGCAGCACCGCGCCCCGCCGGGAGCGCACATGAGGATCGTTCTCATGTAGACTGGTTCGGAGTTCCGGGGCCCGACCGCGGACGGTCCGCGGCGCGCCGCGAAGGCTCGAAGGAGGAACCGTGAACACCGAACAAGCCGACAAGATGCGCAACGGGAAGGGCTTCATCGCCGCCCTCGACCAGTCCGGGGGCTCGACGCCCAAGGCCCTGGCCGCCTACGGCGTCGGCCCGGAGCGCTACTCCGACGAGGCGGAGATGTTCGACCTCGTCCACGCCATGCGCACCCGCGTCATCACCTCCAGGGCCTTCACCTCCGAGCGGATCCTGGGCGCCATCCTCTTCGAGCGCACCATGGACGGGCAGATCGAGGGCCGTCCCACCGCCGAGTACCTGTGGGGGGTCAAGGGCGTCGTCCCCTTCCTCAAGGTGGACAAGGGCCTGGCCGACGAGGCCCACCGCGCCAAGATCATGAAGCCCATGCCCCAGCTCGACGCGCTGCTCGATCGCGCCGTGGCCGCCGGGATCTTCGGCACCAAGATGCGCTCGGTCATCCTGGGCGCCGACCCGCGGGGCGTGCGCGACGTCGTCGACCAGCAGTTCGAGGTGGCCGGGCGGATCCTCGCCAAGGGCCTGGTCCCCATCATCGAGCCCGAGGTGGACATCCACGCCCCTGACAAGGCCGAGGCCGAGGAGCTGCTGATCGCGGCGCTGACCGAGCGCCTCGACGCCCTGCCCGACGGCGACGACGTCATGCTCAAGGTGACCATCCCCAGCGTCGACGGCCGCTACGGCGAGCTCATGAGGCACCCGCGCGTCATGCGCGTGGTCGCCCTGTCCGGCGGTTACGAGCGCGAGGACGCCAACGCGCGCCTGGCCCGCAACCCCGGTCTCATCGCGAGCTTCTCGCGCGCCCTGCTGGAGGGCCTGAGCGACGCCCAGAGCCAGGAGGAGTTCGACGCGACGCTCGACTCCACCATCGAGGCCGTCTACCGCGCCTCCGTCGCCGGCTGAGACCGAATACTCCCCGGCCCGGCGCGCCGGGAGCAGTGGTGCAGCGCCGAATCGCCGGCCGCCGTCGGAAGCCCGACGGCGGCCGGCGCGCGCCCGGGCGGGCGGAGAAGCCGGTGCGGGCGGCCGGCGCCCCCGTCCCTGACGGATCGGTGGTGACCGCGGCGCCGTCGGGCCGTAGGGTTGCCCCATGAAGGCGCAGCGCATCACCGACACGATCTCCCACCACGGCGAGGGCCCCTGCTGGTGGCCGGCCACGGGGCGATTGCGCTTCGTGGACATGCTCGCCGGCTCCGTCATCGAGCTCGACGAGGGGGGCGGGCGCGGCTACCGCCGTCTGCCGGTGCCCTCGCCGGTCGCCTCGGTGATCCGGCCCCGCGCGGGCGGCGGCGCGATCGTCGCCACCGAGCGCGGCCTGGCGCTGGGGCGGGCGGAGGACCTGAGCGATCTGAAGGAGGTCGTGCGCCTCTACGACGACCTCTCCATGCGCACGAACGAGGGCGGCTGCGACCCCGACGGCCGCTTCTGGATCGGCACCATGTCCTACCGCAGGACCGTCGGCGCGGCGAGCGTGTACCGCTGGGACGGGCCGGGGACCAGGCCGGTGCGCGCCTGGGGCGGGGCGACCACCGCCAACGGCCTGGGCTTCAGCCCGGACGGCGCGCTCGGCTACTGGACGGACACGCCCACGCGCACGGTGACCGTCTTCGACTACGACGCGCGGGCGGGGCTGGTGAATCCGCGGCCCTTCGTCGAGATCGAGGAGTGGGCCGGCAAGCCCGACGGCCTGTGCGTCGACGCCGAGGGCGGGGTGTGGGTGGCCCTGCACCGCGGCAGCGCGGTGAGGCGCTACGACGCCCAGGGGCGGCTGAGCGAGGTCGTGGAGCTGCCGGTGAACAAGGTGACGGCCTGCACCTTCGGCGGGGAGGACCTGGACCGGCTGTACATCACGACGTCCCGGGAGAACCTGCCCGACGACGTCGAGCCGGCCTCGGGCAGCGTGTACCTGGCCGAGGTGGGCGTGAGGGGTCTGGAGCCGCTGGCGTTCGCCGGCTGAGGGCTGGTCCCGCGCGTCAGCTCCGCCGATTCCGCGTGCTGTTCCCGCCGGTCTCGGGGGGAAGTGGGGCGAGGAGGGCGACGCCGGACTCGCCGAGCTCCAGGACCCGCGCGTGGATGAAGGTGCGCCCCTGCAGCGCCGCGCGCAGCGCCCGGTGCAGGCCCGTCTCCAGGTAGAGCTCCCCCCGGTAGGACACCACGTGGGCGAACAGGTCGCCGAAGAAGGTCGAGTCGTCGTCGAGGAGGTTGCGCAGGTCCAGGGTGGAGCGCGTCGTCGTCAGCTGGTCCAGGCGGATCTGACGCGGCGCAATGGTCGACCACTCCCGTTGCCGCGTCACCCCGTGGTCGGGGTACGGGGCACTGTCGCGCACGGCCTTGAAGATCACCCGCTCATCGTATCGGTCCGGCGGCCCGCTTTCAGCGATGCGCGGGCAGAGGTCCCCGCGGGGCCGCGCGGGCGCGCGACGCACCGGCGCCGCTGTCAGCGGTGCGCGGGCAGGGGGCCGGTGAGGTAGTGCTGGATCGTCGGCCCGACGACGTCCACGAGGTGGTCGACGCTGGCGCCGGCCAGGGGCTCGAGCCTGAAGACGTAGCGGATCATGGCCAGGCCGACGAGCTGGCTGCCGGCCAGGGTGGCGCGCTCGCGGGCGCCGGGCCCGGGCACTCCGGCCTGCTCGAGGGCGGCGGCCACCGGCGTGGCGATCTCCTGGGTGGCGTAGGCCTGCACCGCCTCGGGGGCGCCGTCGTCGGTGGCGACCCAGCGCAGCAGGGCGCGGAAGACGGCCCCGTCGCGGGTGTCGTCCCAGGCGGTCATGGCCAGGCGGACCAGGCGCGGGCCCGCGCTGCGCAGGTCGCCGGCCAGCACCGTGGCGATCTCCTCGGCGGCGCGGATGCGCATGTTCATGGCGGCGCCGAACAGGTCGCCCTTGGAGCCGAAGTAGTAGGAGACCAGCGCCGGGTCCACCTCCGCGGTGCGGGCCACGCCGCGGATCGTGGTGGCCGCGAAGCCCCGGGAGAGGAAGGAGGCGCGCGCGGCGTCGAGGATCGCGTCGCGCGTGGAGGATTCGCCGCGCCCGGCGCCGCCGCGCGGTCCTCGTCGCCGCGCCGGGCGGGCGGCCGGGGGCCGGGGGCCGGGGGCGGTCGGTGCGGCCGACGCCGCTGCCGCCGTCGCGGACGCCGTGGCCGTTCCCACATCTTCCCCCTCGACTGCGCCGCGCATGCCTTGAGGCTAGGGCGCCCGCTCGCACGCGCGCCGCGGCGGCGGTCCGGCGCGCCCGCTCCGCGGCGCGAGGACGCGGGAGGCGCAGCGCCGGCGGCGGATGCCGGCGCCCGGCCGGGCGTCCGGTATTGCGAAAGACTATGGGTTCCATATTCAACACCGTGGAGTCGGCGCCGCCGCCCGGCGCCGGCCGCCCGCGCCCCTTCTCCCGGAATCGCGGGCCCGCTCGGCCCGGGCCCCGGCCCCCGGACCGGCCGGTATTTCAACGCCGTTGAGATCGGTGTCGCGCTCTCAGTAGCGTCGTGCCCGATTCCGGATCACAGCCCTGAACGGGGTCGGAAGGGGAGCCGCCATGACCATGACCAGACCGCCCTTGACGGCCGTGCCCCTGGGCATGCCCGCCTTCCCCGCCCGCGTCCGGCCCACCGGCGGCGCGCCGGCGTCCGGGGAGCCGGCCGGGGGCCCCGTCCTGCGCATGGGCCTGGACATCGGCTCCACCACCGTCAAGCTCGTCGTGCTGCCCGAGTCGTCCCCGGGCGCGCCCGTGCCCGAGCCCCTGTACTCCGAGTACCGCCGCCACCACGCGGACGTGCGCGGCGAGGTGATCCGCCTCCTGGCGGAGGCCGCGCGGCGGGTCCCCCGCGCCCGCGTCGTCGGCGCCGTCACCGGCTCGGCGGGGCTGTCCCTCGCCCAGGTCATGGCCCTGCCCTTCGTGCAGGAGGTCATCGCCGAGACCCGCACCGTCCAGGCCAAGAACCCCGAGACCGACGTCATCATCGAGCTCGGCGGCGAGGACGCCAAGATCACCTACCTCCACCCCACCCCCGAGCAGCGCATGAACGGCACCTGCGCGGGCGGCACGGGCGCCTTCATCGACCAGATGGCCCAGCTCCTGCACACCGACGCCCCCGGGCTCAACGAGCTGGCCTCGCGCTACAAGACCCTCTACCCCATCGCCTCGCGCTGCGGCGTCTTCGCCAAGTCCGACCTCCAGCCGCTGATCAACCAGGGGGCCGCCGGCGAGGACCTGGCCGCCTCCGTCCTTCAGGCCGTCGTCACCCAGACCATCGCGGGCCTGGCCTGCGGGCGCCCCATCCGCGGCCACGTCATGTTCCTGGGCGGGCCGCTGCACTTCCTGCCCGAGCTGCGGGCCGCCTTCGAGCGCAGCCTGGCCGAGCAGGTCGACGCCTTCACCTGCCCGCCCGACGCCCAGCTCTACGTCGCCGTCGGCGCCGCCCTCATGTCCGGCGGCGAGCCGACGACGCTCGCCGAGCTCGCCGAGCGCCTGCGCACCGGCGACACCAGCGCCATGCGCACCTCCCGCATGCGGCCGCTGTTCACCGACGACGACGAGCTGGAGGCCTTCCGCGCCCGCCACGCCCGCGCCACCGTGCCCCGCACGGGCTGGCCCGCCCCGCCGGAGGACCCCGACGCCGTCGTCGACTGCTTCCTGGGGATCGACGCCGGATCCACCACCATCAAGGCCGTGGTCCTCGACCCCGAGGACCGCATCGTGTGGGAGCACTACGCCGGCAACGAGGGCGACCCCGTCACCGCCGCCGTCGAGATCCTGCGCCGCGTCCACGTCGAGATGCCCGAGCACGTGCGCATCGTGCGCTCCTGCGTCACCGGCTACGGCGAGAGCCTGGTCAAGGCGGCGCTGCGCATCGACGAGGGCGTCGTGGAGACCATGGCGCACTACCGGGCCGCCGCCCACCTCAACCCCGGCGTCACCAGCGTCATCGACATCGGCGGGCAGGACATGAAGTACCTGCGCATCCGGGGCGGGGCCATCGACTCCATCTCCGTCAACGAGGCCTGCTCGGCCGGCTGCGGCTCCTTCCTGCAGACCTTCGCCCAGTCCATGGGCCGCTCCGTGCAGGACTTCGCCGCCTCGGCCCTGGACGCCGCCCACCCCGTGGACCTGGGCAGCCGCTGCACCGTGTTCATGAACTCCTCGGTCAAGCAGGCCCAGAAGGAGGCTGCCACCCCCGGGGAGATCAGCGCGGGCCTGTCCTACTCCGTGGTCCGCAACGCCCTGTACAAGGTCATCAAGCTGCGCGACGCCTCCCAGCTGGGCGAGCGCATCAGCGTCCAGGGCGGCACCTTCCTCAACGACGCCGTCCTGCGCGCCTTCGAGCTGCTGACCGGGCGGGAGGTCGTGCGCCCCGACATCGCCGGCCTCATGGGCTGCTTCGGGGCGGCGCTGACCGCCCACCAGAACTACGACGGCGTCCCCGGCGCCCTCATGACCCTGGCCGAGCTCTCCCGCTTCAGCCTGACCACCGAGACCGCGGTGTGCAAGCTGTGCCAGAACCACTGCAAGCTCACCATCACGACCTTCAACGACGGCCAGCGCCACGTGTCGGGCAACCGGTGCGAGCGCGGCGCCACCCAGGAGCGGCGCGCCAAGAAGTCGGACATGCCCAACCTCTACGACTACAAGTACCGGCGCACCTTCGCCTACCGGCGCCTGCGCCAGGGGCAGGACACGCGCGGCGAGATCGGCATCCCCCGGGTGCTGGGCATGTACGAGAACTACCCGCTGTGGTTCACGATCCTCACCCAGCTGGGCTTCCGGGTCATCATCTCGGGGCGCTCCAACCACGAGCTGTTCGAGTCGGGCATGGACTCCATCCCCAGCGAGAACGTCTGCTACCCCGCCAAGCTCTCCCATGGTCACGTCCAATTCCTCATCAACAAGGGCATCAAGACGATCTGGTTCCCCTGCGTCTTCTACGAGCGCCGCCTCGTGGCCGGGGCGGACGACCACTTCAACTGCCCCATCGTGGCCACCTACCCCGAGGTCATCCGCACCAATGTCGAGGCCGTCCGCGACGGCGGGGACGGCGAGGACGGCGAGGACGGCGAGGACGGCGGCGTGCGCCTGCTGTCCCCCTTCCTCAACCTCGCCGACCCCGCCAAGCTGGCCGAGCGGCTCGTCGAGGTCCTGGCCGACTGGGACGTGACCCTGCCCGAGGCGCGGCGGGCCGTGGCCGCGGGCTTCGCCGAGGACGCCGCCTTCAAGGCCGACGTGCGCGCCGAGGGCCGGCGCACCCTGGAGTGGATGCGCGAGCACGGGCGCAGGGGCATCGTGCTGGCCGGGCGGCCCTACCACATCGACCCCGAGATCAACCACGGCGTGCCCGACGTCATCAACACCCTGGGCATGGCGGTCCTGTCCGAGGACTCGATCCTGCCCGAGCCCGCCCCCGGCGAGACGGCCGACGACGACGCCGCCCTGAGCCGCGCCGTGGCCGGCGGCGCCCTGAGCCGCGCGGTGTCCGCCCTGCGCCGCGGGCTGGGCCGCCAGAAGGAGGACCCGCAGGCCCCGGCCGACTGGTCTGACGTGCGCGCCGAGGACCTGCCCAGCCCCGAGACATCCGTGGCCGCCGCCGGCGTCGCCCCCGATCTGCGGGTGCGCGACCAGTGGGCCTACCACTCGCGCCTCTACCAGGCCGCCGAACTCGTCACCAGGGATCCGGACCTGGAGCTCGTCCAGCTCACCTCCTTCGGCTGCGGCGTCGACGCCGTGACCGCCGACCAGGTCCAGGAGATCCTCGAGAGCGCCGACCGGGTCTACACCGCCCTCAAGATCGACGAGGTCTCCAACCTCGGGGCCGCCACCATCCGCCTGCGCTCCCTGGCCGCCGCCGCGCAGGCCCGGCGCCGCCGGCGCGAGGCCGTCCAGGCCGCCGGGACCACCGACGGCGCCGAAGCGGTCGAGGCCGCCGGGACCGCGGGGGCCGTCGAGACCGCCGAGGTCGATACGACATCGGCCGTCGGAGCGGCGCCGGCCAAGACCGCCGGGACCGCCGGTACTGCTGCGGCGTCGTCCGAGACCGCCAAGACCGCCGGGGCCGCCAAGGCCGCCGGGGCCGAGGCGGCGCCCGAGCCGCGAACGGCGCCGCAGCCGCCCGCGCCGTCGACGCGCGCCCTGCCCGCCGCCACCACCCCGCTCTTCACCGAGGAGATGCGAGCCACCCACACGATCCTCATGCCGCAGATGAGCCCGGTCCACTTCCGGCCCCTCGAACCGCTCATGCGGCGCCTGGGCTACAAGGTCGAGCTGCTGGAGTCGGCCAGCAGGGCGGACCTGGAGGTGGGCCTGCGCTACGTCAACAACGACGCCTGCTTCCCCGCCATCATGGTCATCGGCCAGCTCATCGGCGCCTTCGAGGACGGCTCCCACGACCCCGACCGCTGCGTCGTGGCCATCTCCCAGACCGGCGGCATGTGCCGCGCCACCAACTACGCGGCCATGCTCCGCAAGGGCCTGCGCGAGGCCGGCTACCCGCAGGTGCCGGTCCTGGCCATCTCGCTGCAGGGGCTGGAGGACAACCCCGGCTTCCGCTTCACCCCGACCCTCGGACTCAAGATGATCCAGGGCATCGTCATCGGCGACACCCTCAACACCTGCCTGCTGCGCGTGCGCCCCTACGAGACGCGCCCGGGCGCCGCCAACCGCCTGGCGCAGCGGTGGAGCGCGATCATCGGCGAGTACTTCGAGCACAAGGGGCGCAGCGCCACCTGGGGCGGGCGGATCGGCTACCGGCGCCTGCTGCGCGAGATGGTGCGCGAGTTCGACGCCCTGCCCAGGCGCGACATCCCCCGCAAGCCGCGCGTGGGCGTCGTCGGGGAGATCCTGGTCAAATTCCAGCCCGACGCCAACAACCACGTCGTCGACCAGATCGAGGCCGAGGGCTGCGAGGCCGTCGTCCCCGGCCTGCTCGGCTTCTTCCTCAACGGCCCGGCCACCGCCCAGTGGGAGGCCGACACCTACGGCATCGGGAAGGACACCCTGGCCAAGAAGAAGGCCGCCGTGTGGTTCCTGGAGCAGATGCAGGCCCCGGCCCGGGCCGCGCTCGCGGCCTGCGGGGGCACCTTCGACGTCGAGTCCTCCATCGCCGTCATGATGCAGAAGGCCTCGAAGATCCTCAGCCTGGGCAACCAGGCGGGCGAGGGGTGGCTGCTCGCGGCCGAGATGGTCGAGCTCATCGAGCACGGCGCCCCGAACATCGTGTGCTGCCAGCCCTTCGGGTGCCTGCCCAACCACGTGGTGGGCAAGGGCATGTTCCGCGAGATCCGGCGCCTCTACCCGCAGGCCAATATCGTCGGCATCGACTACGACCCGGGCGCCAGCGAGGTCAACCAGCTCAACCGGCTCAAGCTCATGATCTCCACGGCCTTCATGACTCAGCGGGCCGACGGCGACGCGCAGAGCGCCGTCGGCCGCCCGCCCGAGCCCATCGCCCGGGGGGCCGCGCCGGCGCGCCTGTGAGGGGCGGGGCGGTCGGCGGTCACCTGGCCGCGCCCTTGAGCGAGCCGGTGATCAGGGAGCCGTCCGAGGTGGTGATCGTGCAGGTGATGGTGCGGTCGCCCTGGGCCCAGGAGCCGCTGGTCGGGTACAGATAGCTCGCCTTGTACTGGCTCTGGTTGTAGGAGATGCCCACGTACTCCTGGAAGGTGGAGGAGCAGGCCGTCGTGGCCTCCGAGCTCATGGTGTCCTCGTCGGGGAGGGTCGACAGGGTGATCTCGTAGTTGTTGTAGACCTCGTACTGGTGGGGGATGTTGCAGTCGACGACCTCGACATCGCCGATCTGGCTGCCCGTGGTGTCCTTGTTGTAGCAGTCGCCGACCTGGAGGTCGGTGGAGTGGACGGCCCGGCCTCCGGAGGGGGTCGCGGTGGGCGTCGACTCGGTGGGCCTCCCGGTCGGCCTGGAGGTGGTGGGCCTCTCAGTGGGCCTGCGGGTGGTGGGCCTTTCGGTCGGCCTGGAGGTGGGGTCGGTGGACGCGGTGGTCTCCCCGGCGGATTTGGTGGGTTCCGAGATCGGAATCTGGCCGCTGCTGCCGCAGGCCGACAGGCCCAGCGCGAGCACAAGGGCGACCGGCAGGGCGAGAGCGTGAACTGATCGCATGGGCCAACCATGACAGAGGATCCCGCCGCGTGCCATGGGGTGGGCTCCGCCCCGTCTGCGCCCGGAGCGCCGACGGCGCGGCGCCCCGAGCGGGGTGCCGCGCCGTTGATGCGTGCGCCGGTGTCGTCGTCCGTTCGCGGTCGGGCGGTTACTTGGCCGCGCCCTTGAGGGAGCCGGTGAGCTGGGAGCCGTCCTTGGACATGAGGAAGCAGGTGATGGCGTGGTCGCCCTGGGCCCAGGAGTTCTCGGTCGGGGTCAGAGTGGTCGCGTCGTACTGGCTCTGGTCGTAGGGGATGCCCACGTAGGTCTCGAAGGTGTCGTGGCAGGCCGTGTACTGCTCCGACTTCATGGTGTTCTCGTCCGGGAAGGTCGACTGGGGGATCTGGTAGTTGCTGTAGACCTCGTACAGGTGGGGGGCGGAGCAGTCGACGACCTCGACATCGCCGACCTGGGTCGAGGAGTCGTTGTTGTTGAAGCTGAAGCAGTCGCCGACCTGGAGCTCCGTGGAGTGGATGGTGCGTCCCTTGGTGGAGGCGGTCGCGGTGGGCTTGGGGCCGGTGGTGGGCTTCTCGGAAGGCTTCTCGGAGGGCCTCTCGGAGACCCTCACGGAGGGCTTCTCGGTCGGCTTCTGGCTGGAGTCGTCGTGGGCGCTGGTGGTCGTCTCATCCGAGCCGGTGGATTCCGAGACCGGGACCTCGTTGCTGTTGCAGGCCGACAGGCCGAGTGCGAGAAGGAGGGCGACTGGCAGGGCGATGGCGTGAACTGTCTTTCGCATGGGGCCAACCATGACAGACGATTCAATCGGCTGCCATGGGCCGCTGTCCCCATGGCCGTAATACGGCGTGTCCCACACCGTCGGCGCGTGCGCCGGCGTCGTCACAGGACGGTTCACCGGCCGGTGATCACTTGGCCGCGCCCTTGAGGGAGCCGGTGATCCGGGAGCCGTCCCCGGACTTGATCGTGCAGATGATGGTGCGGTCGCCCTGGGCCCAGGACCCGGAGGTGGGGTTGAAGGAGTTGATTCTGTACGTTGAATTGTCGTAGGAGATGCCGACGTAGGTCGCGAAGCTGTCGTAACAGGCGTTGCGGACCTCCCGGCCCATCGCCTCCCCCTCGGGGAAGTCGGAGCCCGGGATGTCGTGGTTGTTGTAGGCCTCGTACTGGTGGGGGGCGGAGCAGTCGACGACCTCCACACTGTCGACGTCGCTGTCCGTGGCGCTCTCGTCGTTGAAGCAGTCGCCGACTCGGAGGCCGGCGACGGGGGTGGCCCTCCCGCCCTCGGCGGGCGCGGTGGCCCCCTCGTCGGGACCAGTGGGATCCGAGATCGGAACGTCGGGGTTGCAGGCCGACAGGCCGAGCGCGAACAGGAGGGCGGCGGGCAGGACGAGGGCGCTGAGGGTCTTTCTCATGGGTCAAGACTGGTGGAGAGCCGCGTCGCGTGCGATGGGCCGGCATCCCCATGAGGCTGCGGCGCGGGGCCCGCCCGGTGCTCGGTCCCGGAGCGCCGCCCCGCCGTCGGCCCTGCTCCGATCCGATGCTCCGCCGGGCGGAGGACTCGGGGCAGGACCCCTCGTGCACCCGCCAGAGCCCGCTTACCCTTGCTACCTTCCGGTCCTGGGGGGGTTCACAGGATGACGCCGCACGAGGGGCCGCGCCCGAGTGTACCCGACTCCGTCCCGGCTCCGCTCCGGCTGATGGGGTGACCGATGCCACCGCGGGCGACTGGCCCCGGCGCGCGGCCGTCCGATATATTCCGTATCCGTCGCACGCGGCCGGCGCTTCGCCGCTGACCGTGCGGGACACCCGGAGGATTCGCCTAGTGGCCTATGGCGCACGCTTGGAAAGCGTGTTGGGTGCAAGCCCTCGGGGGTTCGAATCCCCCATCCTCCGCCGTCGTCGGGCGGGCCCGTGGAAGCGTCCGCCGGGGACTCGTCGGTTGGGTCTGCTACGCCCCTTCCCCTCTGCTACGCTCCTCCGCCCTCCGCTACGCCCCTTTTTCTCGTACAGTGAGCCTTTCTCACCAGGAAAGCCCCCGGACTGGCGGGGATCGGCGCGG
>NZ_AUBL01000065.1 GCF_000429225.1 Actinomyces dentalis DSM 19115 | reverse complement strand
CCCCGCCAGTCCGGGGGCTTTCCTGGTGAGAAAGGCTCACTGTCGAGCCGGGTCTGCAGTAAACCCCGCGCGAGCGGGGATGATCCTGGCGTCGTCGACACCGGCGCCCCTCTTGACGGGTAAACCCCGCGCGAGCGGGGATGATCCCCTTGACGGCGCCGGAGTGCTTGACGCTCATCTGTAAACCCCGCGCGAGCGGGGATGATCCAACCGAGCCGCGGCGGGACGAAAAACCGCTACGGTAAACCCCGCGCGAGCGGGGATGATCCCGCCGCCGCGCGGCGTCGAGCCCAGTCCCTTACGTAAACCCCGCGCGAGCGGGGATGATCCCACCGGCGCCTGACCCCAGCGCCCGGCCCCGCCGTAAACCCCGCGCGAGCGGGGATGATCCTGCCGACCATCCCGACCCGGCCTCGAACCTGGTGTAAACCCCGCGCGAGCGGGGATGATCCCGGGGCCATGGTGCAGGCGCTGCCCCAGATCGAGTAAACCCCGCGCGAGCGGGGATGATCCGGCGGGCGGAACGAAGCTGACGTGCGCGTGGGTGTAAACCCCGCGCGAGCGGGGATGATCCCGGGGCCATGGTGCAGGCGCTGCCCCAGATCGAGTAAACCCCGCGCGAGCGGGGATGATCCGGCGGGCGGAACGAAGCTGACGTGCGCGTGGGTGTAAACCCCGCGCGAGCGGGGATGATCCCGCTGATGCGTCCGGGGACCCAGTACTTCAGCAGTAAACCCCGCGCGAGCGGGGATGATCCCATCGCCATCGCCCGTCAGATGCGGGAGAAGGGGTAAACCCCGCGCGAGCGGGGATGATCCCACCATCCCGGGAACCGAGACGATGTACTTGCGGTAAACCCCGCGCGAGCGGGGATGATCCCCGCCCCGTCCCCGGTGACGGTGGCGGTGGCGGTGGCGGTGATGAGTAAACCCCGCGCGAGCGGGGATGATCCGCGTCCGCGTCGTCAAACGGTGGCTCGCCGCCCGTAAACCCCGCGCGAGCGGGGATGATCCGCCTCTTGATCCGCTCCTCGATCTCTCGGATCTGTAAACCCCGCGCGAGCGGGGATGATCCCGGGGTCGGTCTCCCGCACCTCCTCGACAATTCGTAAACCCCGCGCGAGCGGGGATGATCCTCCGGGCGATCGCCTTCTTGTGCCGGTTGTTGAGTAAACCCCGCGCGAGCGGGGATGATCCGCTCCTCGTACTGCTCGGGCGTAATCGTCCCGGGTAAACCCCGCGCGAGCGGGGATGATCCGCCGCACAATAACATGCAGCCCTACGCCGCCATGTAAACCCCGCGCGAGCGGGGATGATCCTCCGATCCAGCTCGCGCGGGGACCCGACGATCAGTAAACCCCGCGCGAGCGGGGATGATCCGCCGCCGGCCTCGGGGACCCATCCGGGGTTGCTGTAAACCCCGCGCGAGCGGGGATGATCCTTCGCGCATCGACTTCGAAACCGAGGACCTGGTGTAAACCCCGCGCGAGCGGGGATGATCCCGCCGCCAAGCACCGGCTCGATTACAAGCAGTCGTAAACCCCGCGCGAGCGGGGATGATCCGGCGGCCGGAGTGAATCACGACGCTGGCCGCCCGCAATCCCCTGGAAGAGGGCCACCGAATGCGCCTGGCAATTGATCGATCGTTTCGGGTTGAACTCGATATCCGTGAAGGCAGCGCGGTGCTCCAGCTCGTTGACCAGTTCGGGACGCCCCGCCAGGGCGCTCACGTACAGCCAGTCGTAGAAGAATGTCCGCGGTTCCAGGCGGAAGACGCTCAGTTCCGCCCCCAGGACGAGCGGGGACCCGCCCGAGACCTCCAGCATCCGCGCGCCCGGGCGCGCGGACAGGAAGAAGCGGTGAAGGCTGTCGACGGACCGCTGCTCCTGCTTGAGGGAGAACCCCGGGTGGAGGGTGAACTCGGCGCTGACCTCGTGGACGTGGGACCTCGTCCCCAGGGGTGTGAAAACAGGCCGCCGCGCCATATCAGCTCCCGTCCCGATCCGCCCCCGTATCGATCCGCCCCGTCTCAGTGGTGGTCCCGGTCGGCGTCGGGAACCACCTGCGTGCCCGCGCGCCCTGACACGATCTCCGCGGCCTGGCCCAGCGCCCCTATGACCGCGCGACCGCCGGTGCGCTCCACGAAGTTCGCGCAGGCCTCCGCCTTGGGCCCCATGGACCCGGCCGGCAGACCCAGCGCCCGCAACTGGGCCGGCGTGGCCCGTTCGAGCAGCCGCGCCCGCGGCGTGCCGTAGTCCGCGACCACTCCGGCGACGTCGGTGAGGACGATGAGCAGGTCCGCGCCGATCTGCTCCGCCAGCACCGCCGAGGCCAGGTCCTTGTCGACCACGGCCTCCACGCCCTCGTGCGTGCCGTCCTGCCAGGTGCGCACCGCGACCCCGCCGCCGCCCGCGCACACCACGATCGTCCCCCGGTCCAGCAGGGAGGCGACGACGTCGGCCTCCAGGATGCTCCTGGGCGCCGGCGAGGGGACGACGCGCCGCCAGTACTCGCCGTCGCGCGCCATGGTCCAGGCCCGCTCGGTGGCCAGCATCTGGGCCTCCTGCTCGCTGAGCACCGCGCCCACGAATTTCGTGGGCCGGCTCATGGCCGGGTCGTCGGGGTCGACGAGGGTGCGCGTGAGCAGCCCCGCCACCGCCCTGCCCGGCAGGGCGTCGGTGAGGGCCTGGGTGATCCAGAAGCCGATCATCCCCTGCGTCTGGGCGACGAGGGTGTCGAGCGGGTAGACGTTGGCGGGCAGGTCCGAGCCGGCCGTGGCCGCGGCGAGCAGACCCACCTGGGGCCCGTTGCCGTGGGTGAGGACCAGCTCGTGCGCCAGGGCCAGCGGCCGCAGGGCCTCCACGGCCAGGCGCACCTTGGCGACCTGGATCGCGGTGTCCGGCGTGGCCCCGCGGGGCAGGAGGGCGTTGCCGCCCAGGGCGAGGACGATGCGCAACACGGGCTCCTCTGAAGGTGTGGGTGAGACGGGGAAGGGGAAGAGTACCGCCCGCGGCTCAGTCGGCGTAGTCGACGACGAGCGGGGCGTGATCCGACCAGCGCTCATCGTAGGTGCCGGCGCGGTCCACCCGCACCGCCAGGGCCCGGGAGGCGAGCGTGGGGGTGGCCACCTGGTAGTCGATCCGCCAGCCCGCGTCATTGTCGAAGGCCCGGCCCCGCTGCGACCACCACGTGTAGGGGCCCTGGGCCCCGGGGTTCAGGGCGCGGGTCACATCGACCCAGCCGGAGGAGAACCACTCCTCCAGGTGCTCGATCTCGACGTCGAGGACTCCGCTGACCCGGTTGTGGTTCGCCCTCCAGTTCTTGATGTCGCGCTCGGAGCGGACCACATTGAGGTCCCCGGCCATGATCACCTGGCGGCCGCCGGTGCGGGCCTCGGCCAGCAGCCGGGCCATGCGGGCGTCCACCAGGGCCAGGTGGGCGAGCTTCTCGTCGAGCTTGGGCGTGCCGGCCCGTCCCGCGTGCAGGTAGGCGGACACGACCGTGAGGCCGTCGGCCCCCGCGCCGGCGCCGCGGGCGGGCTCCAGGTCCACCTCCAGCCAGCGGCCCGAGTCCGCGTCGGGCTCCTCGGCCCCGTCGGCCACCCCGTGGCGGGCCCGCCCCAGGGTCAGCGGCCCGCCCTCGCGCACGGCCACCCCCACCCCGGCGCGGCCCCTGATCCGGGACGGCCGGACGAGCGAGCGGTAGCCGGGCAGGAGGGCGGCGGCGGTGTCCGCATCGGCCCGCACCTCCTGGAGCAGCAGGACGTCGGGGGCGCCGGCCTCGAGCCACGCGGCCATGCCCTTGCGGGCGGCGGCGCGAATGCCGTTGACATTGACGGTGGCGATGCGCATGCGCACAGGGTACGTGCCGGCCCGGTGCGCACCGGTGCACAATGGTGCCATGAGGAGGAAGCCCGTCCCGGACCCGGAGAGGACCCGAACCGTCCGCGCCCTCGTGTCCGGGCGCGTCCAGGGCGTCGGCTTCCGCTGGACGTGCATGGAGGAGGGCTCCCGCCTCGGCCTGGTCGGCGAGGTCAGGAATCTGGACGACGGCGACGTCGAGGTCCTCGCCCAGGGCCCCGCCGACGACGTGTCCCGCCTCATCGCCTGGCTCTACCACGGCCCCCGCTGGGCGTCGGTCGCCTCCGTCCAGATCGAGGAGCGCCGCCCCGGCAGTCTGAGGCACCGCGCCTTCGTCATGGGCAACTGAGTCATAGCCATGGGCGACTGAAATCCGGTGCGGGGCCGGCGCGTCGAACCCGTCCCGCACCTCATCCGATTCCGGCCCGCCTCTCGGCGGCCTCGACGACATTGGCCAGCAGCAGGGCGCGGGTCATGGGACCCACGCCGCCGGGATTGGGGGACATCCAGGCGGCCACCTCGTCGACGCCGTCGGCCACGTCCCCGGCGATGCGCCCCCTGCCGGTGGCCGGGTCGACGATGCGCGAAACCCCCACGTCCAGGACGACGGCGCCGGGGCGCACCATGTCGGGGCGCACGATCCCGGCGGACCCGGCGGCGGCGATGACGACGTCGGCGCGGCGCACGTGCGCGCCCAGGTCCCGGGTGCCGGTGTGGCACACGTCGACGGTGGCGTTGACGTCCTTGCGCCCCAGCAGCAGCCCGATGGAGCGCCCCACGGTCACGCCGCGCCCGATGACGCACACGTCGGCGCCCGCCAGGTCGATGCCGTGGCGGGTCATGAGCTCGATGCAGGCCCGAGGCGTGCACGGCAGGGGCGAGTCGATGGGCCCGGACCTGCGCAGGACGAGGCGGCCCAGGTTGGTGGGGTGCAGGCCGTCGGCGTCCTTGTCCGGGTCGATGCGCTCCAGGACGGCGTTGGCGTCGATGCCGCGCGGCAGGGGCAGCTGGACGATGTAGCCGGTGCAGGCCCCGTCGGCGTTGAGGGCGTCGACGGCGGCCTCGACCTCGGCCTGCGTCGCCGTGGCGGGCAGGTCGACGCGGATGGACTCGATACCCACTTCGGCGCAGTCGGAGTGCTTGCCGGCCACGTACTTGACGCTGCCGGGGTCATCCCCCACCAGGACGGTGCCCAGACCGACGGCGGCGCCGCGCTCGCGCAGCGCCGCGATGCGCCCGGCCAGCTCGGCCTTGATGGCGGCGGCGGTGGCCCTGCCGTCCAGGACCCGGGCGGGCCCGTTCCAGGGGGCCCTCACCGGCCCAGCCCCGGGTAGAGGGGGAAGGCGTCGGTCAGGGCGCGCACGCGGCCGCGCAGGGCCGCCAGCAACTCCTCGTCGGCCGCCCCGGCGGCGCCGGCGACCAGGGCGGCGGCGATGATGTCGGCGACCTCGGTGAACTCGGCGTCGCCGAATCCGCGGGTGGCCAGGGCCGGCGTGCCGATGCGCAGTCCGGAGGTCACGCGCGCCGGGCGCGGGTCGAAGGGGACGGCGTTGCGGTTGACGGTGATGCCGGCGGTGTGGAGGAGGTCCTCGGCCTGCTGGCCGTCCAGGGAGGAGTCGCGCAGGTCGACCAGGACCAGGTGGACGTCGGTGCCGCCGGTGACCAACCGGATGCCGGCGGCGGCGACGTCGTCGGCGAGCAGGCGCTCGGCCAGGAGGGCCGCGCCGCGCACGGTGCGCTCCTGGCGGTCCTTGAACTCCTCGGTGCCGGCGATCTTCATGGCCACGGCCTTGGCGGCGATGACGTGCATGAGGGGCCCGCCCTGCTGGCCGGGGAAGACGGCGGAGTTGAGCTTCCTGCCCCACTGCTCGGCGCGGTTGGTCAGGAGCATGCCGGAGCGGGGGCCGCCCAGGGTCTTGTGGACGGTGGTGGACACGACGTCGGAGGCAGGCAGGGGGGAGGGGTGCAGTCCGGCGGCGACGAGCCCGGCGAAGTGGGCCATGTCGGTCCACAGGGCGGCGCCGACCTCGTCGGCGATGGCGCGGAAGGCCTCGAAGTCGAGATGGCGCGGATAGGCGGACCAGCCGGCGATGATGACCCGGGGGCGCTCGCGCAGGGCGGCCTCGCGCACCTGGTCCATCTCGATGCGCATGGTGGTCTCGTCCACGCCGTAGGCGGTGGCGCGGTAGTTCTTGCCGGAGAAGTTGATCCTCATGCCGTGGGTGAGGTGGCCGCCGTGGGCCAGGGACAGGCCCAGGATGGTGTCGCCGGCGTCGGCCAGGGCGTGGAGGACGGCGGCGTTGGCCTGGGCGCCGGAGTGGGGCTGGACATTGGCCCACTGGGCCCCGAAGACGGCCTTGGCCCGCTCGATGGCGAGGCTCTCGGCGACGTCGACGACCTCGCAGCCGCCGTAGTAGCGCCGGCCCGGATACCCCTCCGCGTACTTGTTGGTCAGGACCGAGCCCTGGCACTCCAGGACGGCCCGGGGAACGAAGTTCTCCGAGGCGATCATCTCCAGGGTCTCGCGCTGACGGTCGAGCTCTCCGGTGAGGACGGCGGCGATGTCGGGGTCGAGATCGGCCAGGGGCAGGTTGTTGAGGGCGGTGCTGGCGGGACCGGTCATGGTTCTCCTCGTGTCGGCACGGCGGCGCCGTGCGGGGCGGCGACCTCGGCCCAGGCGGGCGACCAGGTTCGTGACGGCCGCCCCGGGCGATCCGGCGCGGCGCCGTCGCTCCCCGGTGGTGACCACCTCTGCGCCAGTCGCGACGACGCGGCCCATGCTACCGCGCCGCCGACGTCGGGGCGCGCGGGCGTCCGGCGACGCCTCTGCGCGACACGCCGCGCACGAGCACCGTCTCCGCGCCGACCAACCGAATCGAGGGGGTCCGCCGCAGGACGCGGCGGACCCCCTCGATCGTTGAGTTCGAGCCCGGATCCCCGCTCACGCGGGGTCTACGCGACAGCTAGTCATCACACTGGGTCACCCCCGCTACAGCACGCAGGGTCTTCCAACTCAAGCCGAAGCCGTGAAACATGCTAACATCCGCATTTAACTCAGCTAGTCATCACACGTTAGAGAAGAGTTGATATGGGCAGACACACGCCCCGCAAGGGGAGCCGACGGCCGGACTTGGACGGGATCCGCCTTCTCGCGGAGTGCCTCCGGCACACAGCCACCATCGCCGTCGCCTCCACCATCCATGCGCTGATCATCATGCTCGGATGATGCGGGACACGTGTCTGGGTGTGGGCGCAGTCACACCTGCGCCCACACCCAGGCTACCCGCCGGCGCCCGCCGCCCCAAGCCGACGCACCCGCAGTCCCGACTTTCACGCAGATCACACACGCCCCGGCCCGGGCAACGATTCGGTAACGGTCCGCGAACTGGCCCGCCGCGCCCCGCCCGCCGCAATAGCCTGGGCTCCCCTACTTCCAATGAAGGACCTCCCCCTGTGACACTGTCCGCCCGCGCCCGCTCCGTGTGGGCCAAGTTCGGCTACAACCCCGAGAGCCGCCACTGGCTCCCCCTGTGGCTGCACCTGCTCGACGCCGCCGCCGTGGCCGAGCACCTCGCCCGGACCTGGCTGACGCCCACCGCCGGCGACCTCATCGAGCGCGAGTTCGCCGGCTCGACGTCGGGCCTGCCCCCGGCGGACGAATTCCGCCTCCTCGCCTCCTGGATCGCCGGCGTCCACGACATCGGCAAGTGCACCCCGGCCTTCTCCGTCCAGGTCCCGAACCGGGACGACCGCATGAAGGAGGTGGGACTGGACCACAAGCCGTCCGAGGTCCTCAAACCCGAACGGCACAAGATGCCGCACGCCCTGGCCGGCCACATCATCGTGAGCTCGTGGCTCAGGAACGAGCACGGCTGGGCGAAGGGCCCCGCCGAGGCCCTGGCCTCCGTCGTCGGCGCCCACCACGGCATCCCGCCCACGACGGCGGCCCTGACCACCGATACCAGCGGACGCGAGCACCTCCTCGGCGAGGGCGGAGCCTGGGACACGACCCGCCGCGAACTCCTCGACCTCGTCACCCGGCGCACCCAGGCCGGCCACCTGCTGCCCCAATGGGCGCAGCACAAGTGGTCCCAGCCCTTCCTCGTAGAACTGTCGGGACTGGTCATCGTGGCGGACTGGATCGCCTCGACCGAGGCCTACTTCCCCCTGCTCGACCTCGACGACGACGGCGCCCGCCTGCTCGCGATCAAGACCCACGCCTCCCGCGCGGCCGCCGGCCTGCACCGCCTGGAGATCCCCGCGCCGTGGCGGCCCCGCGACGACGGCGCCGACGCCGATGCGCTGCTCGCCGACCGCTTCGACCTGCCCGAGGGGACCCGCGCCACCGACGTCCAGGCGCGCGCGCTCGCGGCGGCCCGCACCATGGAGCTGCCGGGCCTGCTCATCGTCCAGGAGTCCACGGGGGGCGGCAAGACCGAGGCCGCCCTCATGGCCGCCGAGGTGCTCGCCGCCCGCACCGGCCGCTCCGGCGTCCTGTTCGCCCTGCCCACCCAGGCCACGACCGACGCCATGTTCACCCGCGAAATCGACTGGCTGACGCGGATCGAGGACGCCTACGCCGAGGGCGGCTCGCCCACGACCTTCGCCGCGCAGCTCCTGCACGGGCGCTCGCGGCTGAACGAGGAGGCCCGGGCGCTGCGGCACCGCGGCTACCAGATCCGCGACCGCCTCCTCGGCTCGCTCGGCGGCGACGACGACGCGGATAACGCGGATGAGGAGGGCGCCGTCCGGTGCAGCCCGCGCCCCACGGACATCGGCCGCGACGAGGACGCCGTGAGGCAGGCCGGGAGTCGTCGGGCCGACCTGGCCATTCTGGCGTGGTTCAACGGGCGCAAGAAGGCGATGCTGTCGGACTTCGTCGTCACCACCGTGGACCACGTCCTCTTCGGGGCGATGCGCTCCCCGCACCTGGCCATGCGCCACCTGGGGCTGTCCCGCAAGGTCGTCATCGTCGACGAGGTGCACTCCTACTCCACCTACATGAACGTCTACCTGGACCGGGTCCTGACCTGGCTCGCCGCCTACGGTGTGCCGGTGGTGCTCCTGTCGGCGACGCTGTCCGAGGCGCGCTGCACCGCCATGGTCGACGCCTACCGGCGGGGCCTGCGCCTGGCCGCGGGAGAGCGCGTCCCCAGGCGCCCCGACCCGCAGGGCGTGCACACGCCCTTCCCCTGCCTGGTGACCGCGAGCGCGGGGCACCCCGAGGTCGTCCCCACGGCGTCGGGGCGCCGCAGCACCGCCCGCATCGAGCGGCTCGGACGCGACGACCTGGTCCCGCTCCTGGAGGGGGCGCTGGCCGACGGCGGCTGCGCGCTCATCGTCCGCAACACGGTGCGCCGCGCCCAGGAGACCTACGAACTGCTGCGCGAGCGCTTCGGCGAGGACGTCGGCCTCAACCACTCCCGCTTCACCGTCGGCGACCGGCTGGCCAAGGACAAGGACCTCCTCGACCGCTTCGGGCCGCCGCGCGCGTCCCGCCGGCGCCCGCATCGGGCGATCGTGGTGGCCACCCAGGTGGTCGAGCAGTCCCTGGACGTGGACTTCGACCTGCTCGTCACCGATCTGGCCCCCATCGACCTGGTCCTCCAGCGCATGGGGCGCCTGCACCGTCACGAGCGGCCCCGTCCGCCCCGACTCGCCGAGCCCACCTGCTGGATCGACTGGCTGCCGTCGCCGGCGTCCTCCGAGCCCTCGTTGGAGCCGGGCGCCAAGACGATCTACGGCGAGCAGGACATGCTCATGAGCGCGGCCGCCCTGGACCGGGTGATCAACGGCTCGGGCGCCGTCACCGTGCCCGACGACGTCCACGACCTCATTGAGGCCGTCTACGGCCCCGACGCCCCGGTGCCGTCGCTGTGGCGCGCAGCTCTCGCCCGGGCGCGCGAGACCTATGAGACGAAGAGCCGTGCGAAGCAGGACGCCGCTCAGGGCTTTCTCCTGCGCGAACCGGACCGCGCGGGCAAACGCGCCTCCCTGGTCGACTGGCTGCACACGACGGCCTCCGACAGCGAGGAGGAGGGCCGCGCCCAGGTGCGCGACGGCGAGGACTCCCTGGAGGTCATCCTCCTGGATCGGCACCGGGTCGGCGGCCAGGAGGAGCTGCGCACCCTGCCCAGCGCCCCGGGGGCACCGGGCGTCCAGATCCCCACCGAGGACGTCCCCAACCGCAAGGTCGTGCGCGCCATGGCCCTGTCCGCCGTGAGACTGCCCCCGCGCCTGAGCAACCCGCGGAATATCGACAGGGTCATCTGCGAGCTCGAAGCTCGCGTCGTCCCCGCCTGGCAGGCCGATCCCCAGTTGTGCGGACAACTGTTCCTCCTCCTGGAGGACGGCCGGACGCAGCTGGCCGACGTCGTACTCGAGTACTCCCCCACCACCGGGCTCAAGGAGGTCCACCCCGAATGACAGCGAGTTTCAATCTTCTCGACGAGCCCTGGATCCGAGTGACCCGGCTCGACGGCGCCCCCGACGAGGTCTCCCTTCTCTCCCTCTTCCGGGAGGCGACGGATATCGCCGGAATCCACGGCGAGATCGCCAGTCAGGACGCGGCCGTCCTGCGCCTGCTGCTGGCCATCTGCCACCGCGCCATGGACGGACCGGAGGACCTGGACGTCTGGGAGGAGTACTGGCGGGATCCCGGCTCCTTGGGACGCGACGCCGTCGACCACCTGGAGCGGCACCGGGAGCGCTTCGATCTGCGCGACCCGGACCGTCCCTTCTTCCAGGTCGCGGGGATCCATGCGGCCTCGGGGCGGACCTCGGGCCTGGAGTCCCTCATCGTGGACGTCCCCAATGGCAACCCCTTCTTCACCACCCGTATCGCCGAGGGACTGGACTCCATCGGCTGGGCGGAGGCGGCCCGGTGGCTGGTGCACGTCCACGCCTTCGACCCCTCCGGCATCCGCACCGGCGCCGTCGGTGATCCTCAGGTCAAGGGCGGCAAGGGGTACCCGATCGGTCCCGGCTGGACGGGGCAGATCGGCACCGTGACGGTGGTGGGCGAGAATCTGGAGCGCACGCTGCTGCTCAACACCGTCGTGTGCGAGGATCTGGACGGCCTGAACGGCGTCGATCCAACGCGCGACCTCGCCCCGTGGGAGCGGGAGCCGGACGGCCCTGCTGGCTCCCACGACCCGAGGCCCACGGGACCGGTGCACTGCTACACGTGGCAGACGCGCCGCGTGCTCCTGCACGGCGACGACGACGGCGTCACCGGCCTGTTCCTGGGCAACGGGGACAAGGCGACGCCGCAGAACCGCTACCTGGTGGAGCCGATGACCGCGTGGCGCTACTCCGAGCCCCAGTCCAAGAAGCTGAAGGCGCCCGTCTACATGCCGCGCAAACTGCCGACGGACCGGGCGTTCTGGCGGGGCCTGTCGACCCTCGTGGCCCAGCTGAGCCCGAAGATCACGGTCAAGGGCGCCGGAGAGGTGACCCGGTACCGCTCCCCCGGCGTCGTCTCCTTCTACCAGGACCTCATGTACCACGAGATCGTGCCCTTGACCGGTCTCATTCCCCTGCACGCGGTCGGCATCGAGTACGGGGCCCAGGAGGCGGTCGTCACCGAGCTCATCGACGACGTCCTGTCGCTGCCGGCGGGCCTGCTCAATCCCGAGAATAAGCGCCTGCTCGCCGTCGTGCGAGGTGCCATGGAGGAGACGGAACAGGTCGCCGCCACCCTGCGGAACCTGGCCGCGAATCTGGACCGCGCGCGCGGCGGGAGCCCGGACACGGCCTCGGCCGCGCGCGAGCACGCCGGCGCCGCCTTCTACCAGGTCATTGACGAGCGCTTCCCCCGCTGGCTCGCCTCCCTCAACGAGGAGAACCCCGACCGGGCCCATGCCCGGTGGCGCGAACTGCTGCGCTCCGAGGCCCTCAGGCAGCAGGAGACGCTCGCCTCCGCCGTGCCGGACACCGCCTTCGCCGGACGCGGGGAGGGCAAGGGGCGCGCAGACGTGGGCAAGGCGCTGCTCTTCTTCCGTCTCGCCCTGAACGCGGTGGTACCGGCACCCGCGCAGCAAGACGCACCCGTTGAAAACAGTAAGAACGCAGAAAGGACACCGGCATGACAGTGTCGGACACCAGCACACCCGCTCAGGCGGGCGGAGCACCGCCCGGGAAGCCACGGCGGGCGCGCCGCCCCAGGCTGGATAAGGACGCCGGGCTCCTCGTGGACCGGCGCATTGGCGGAACGAAGACGTGGGAGGGTCTGCAGCCCCGGTACCTGCGCAACGAGTCCCGGGCCCGCGGCGAGCTGGCCGCCCTGCGCAAGGGTGTGAGCAGGTCTCCCGGCGATTTGCCCGAGATCTGGGAGCTGACCGAGGTGCCGCCTCCCGAGCACGCGGGCGACGCCCCCACCCCAGAGGAGATCGCCGTCCACACCGCCATGACGCTCTACGCCGTGCACCAGCAGTCGCGGACCGAACCCATGTTCCGCCCCGGCATCGGGCTGGGGAGCGCCGCCCACGATCTGGTGGGGCGGGACGAGGAGAACCCCTCGGCCCGGGCGCGCTTCAACGCCCTGGTCACCTCGACGACCGTGGCCGAGCTGCGCCACCACCTGCGGGGCTTCGTCTCGCTGCTCCGGGCCCGGGGCATCGCCCTGGATCACGCCATGCTCGCCGATGACATCGTCGGCTTCCAAAGGCCGGGCGGGGCCAAGAAGGTTCGTCTGGCCTGGGCCCGCCAGTACTACTCCCTGCCCGCCGAGACCCCGCCCGCCACCGACGCCGACCCGGCATCCAACGCCGATTCCACCACCGCACCGACCCAGGAGAACTGATATGAGCACCTACGTCGATATCCACATCATTCAGAACCTGCCGCCCTCCTGCGTCAACCGGGACGACTCGGGCTCGCCCAAGTCCGCCGTCTACGGCGGCGTCCGCCGTCTGCGAGTCTCCAGCCAGTCCTGGAAGCGGGCGACGCGCCTGTACTTCAACGACCTCCTGGACGCCAAGGACGTGGGCGTGCGCACCAAGCGGGTCGTCGAGGTGCTCGCCGAGCGCATCACCGAGGACGCCCCCGAACTCGCGGGCGACGCCGTCACGCTCGCCGAGGGGGTGTTCAAGGCGGCCAGAATCAAGCTCTCGCCCCCGCGCGGCAAGAAGGACGCGCCCCAGGAGTCCGGCTATCTGCTGTTCCTGTCCACCAGTCAGATCGCGCGCCTGGCCGAGCTGGCCATCGCCTCGGCCCGCGACGGCGAGACGCTCGACGCCAAGACGGTCAAGAAGATCTTCAAGGAGGCGCACGCCGTCGACATCGCGCTCTTCGGCCGCATGGTCGCCGACGACACCGACCTCAATGTCGACGCCGCCTGCCAGGTGGCCCACGCCATCTCCACGCACGCGGCGGAGAACGAGTACGACTTCTTCACCGCCGTCGACGACGACAAGTCCCGTTCGGAGGAGGAGGACGCCGGCGCCGGCATGATGGGCACGGTCGAGTTCTCCTCGGCCACCATGTACCGCTACGCCACCGTCAACCTCGACATGCTGGTCGAGAACCTCGGGGACGACGACGCGGCGCTGCGGGCGCTGGAGGTCTTCATCAAGGGCTTCTGCCTGTCCATGCCCACCGGCAAGCAGAACACCTTCGCCAACCGGACTCTGCCCGAGGCCGTCGTCGTCTCCGTGCGCGACGACCAGCCCGTCTCCCTCGTCGGCGCCTTCGAGAAGCCGATCCGCACCAATGAGGCCGACGGCTACCTCGCCCGGTCCGCCGAGGCGCTGGCGGAGCACGCCCGCGCCATCGAGGACAGTTACGGTCTGAAGCCGCTGGCGAGCTTCGTCGTCGCCCTCAAGGGCGGGGGCGTCCTCGCCCCCGAGGGCCCCGACGCCCCCGCCCCGCTGGGCGAGCGCGTGTCCTTCGCGGACCTGCCCGACCGGGTCCGCGAGGCCGTGGCCCCGCGCGTGGGCCGTGAGGAGCGGGCCTGATGACCGTCCTCCTCCTGCGACTCGCAGGACCCCTGCAATCCTGGGGGGTGAAATCGCGCTTCACCGTCCGGGCCACCGAGCTCGCCCCCACCAAGAGCGGCATTATCGGCATGCTGGCGGCCGCCGTCGGCCGGCGCCGGACGGACCCGATCGAGGACCTGCTGTCCCTGCGCTTCGGGGTGCGCAAGGACCAGCCCGGCAGGGTCATCAGGGACTTCCACACGGCGCGGACCCTCGACGGCAAGGAGTCCATGCCCCTGTCGAACCGGTACTACCTCGCCGACGCCGTCTTCCTCGCCGGGATCGAGGGCGACACGGCGCTCCTGGAGGGCCTCGACGAGGCGCTGCGCCACCCGTTCTTCCCGCTGTACCTGGGCAGGCGCTCCTGCCCGCCGACGCACCCCGTGTCCCTGGGCCTGCGGGAGGCGGGGCTGCTCGATGCGCTTCGGGCCGAGCCGTGGCTCGCCGCGCAGTGGTTCCAGCAGTGGTTCCACCGGAAGTACCGCGGCAGGCCCTTCGACGCGGAGATGCTCCTCGACCAGGAGGTCGTGCAGGAGGCCGCGCTGCCCGCCCGGGAGCGGGGCGCGGTCCGGGGCAGCCGCGACGTACCGGCCTCCTTCGACCCCAGGCGCCGCGACTATGGTTTCCGTCAGGTCGAGCGGCTCACGGCGCGGGTCAGCGCCCCCGAGCCGGACCCGCACGACCCCATGGCCGAGCTATCGGCTGACGACCACAACCCCATGGCCGAGCTGTCGGCCGATGCGCACGACCCCATGGCCGAATTGGAGGAGGCGAACCCGTGTTCCTGACGAAGATCGACCTGGACCCGGCGCGACGTCTCGCGCGCAAGTACCTGGGTTCGCCGCAGGTCATGCACGCCGTCGTCCTCAAGGCGACCGGGGGCGACGACGGGAGCGGCCCCGGCCGCGTCCTGTGGCGGGCCGACCGCGGCCCGGCGACGACGACGCTGTACCTGCTCTCGCCCTCGGAGCCCGACTGCACGCAGATCGTGGCCGAGGCGGGGGCGGCCGGCACCCGGTCGCTGACCCTGGACTATTCGCCGTTCCTCGCCACGCTGGACGCCGGACAGGTCTGGGCCTTCCGCCTGACGGCGAACCCGTCCTACTCGGCCCCCCGGGGCCCGGAAGTGCGCGGGAAGCGGTACGGGCACGTCACCGTCGAGCAGCAGCGGCGGTGGCTCATCGAGCGCACCCCGCGGTACGGCTTCGAGCTCGTGCCCGTGTCCGGCGCCGCGGTGGACGACGCGGCGAGCGGCGACGCCGCCGTGGCGGACTCCACCGCCGCAACCGGCGCCGATGCGGACGCCGTCGCGGCCAGCGCCTCGGTCGTCGTCGTGCGCCGGGAGCGGCCCGTCTTCGGGCGGAGGAACCCCGATCGCGACAGGCGCGACCGGGTCACGATCAACCGGACCGTCTACGAGGGCGTGGCGCGCGTGACCGATGCGGATGCGCTGCGCCACGCGCTCATCGCGGGAATCGGCCGGTCCAAGGCCTACGGCTGCGGGCTCATGACGCTCGCCCGGGTGAGACGGGACTGACCGATGACCAGGATGCCGCCGGTTCCCGTGACGGCGCTGCCCCGCGTCCAGGACCGGATGTCCTTCCTCTACCTGGAGCACTGCGTGGTGCACCGGGAGGACGGGGCCCTGACGGCGCGCAACGACCAGGGCACCATCCGGGTTCCGGCGGCATCGCTGGTCGCCGTCTTCCTCGGGCCCGGGACGTCGGTGAGCCACCAGGCGATGAGCCTGCTCGGCGAGTGCGGGACGACGGCGGTGTGGGTCGGTGAGCGCGGCGTGCGCTACTACGCGCACGGCCGGTCCCTGGCGACCTCCACCCGTCTGCTCGTCGAGCAGGCGGCGCGGGTCTCCTCCCCGCAGAAGCGGTTGGGGGTGGCGCGCGAGATGTACTGCATGCGCTTCAGCGGCGAGAGCGTCGACGGGCTGACCATGCAGCAGCTGCGGGGCCGCGAGGGCGCCAGAGTCCGCGGGGTGTACCGGGAGAACTCCAGGCGCACCGGGGTGCCGTGGACCCGGCGCGACTACCGCGCTGACGACTTCGAGGCCGCCGACCCGATCAACCAGGCGCTGTCGGCCGCGCACGCCGCGCTGTACGGCGTCGTCCACGGGGTCATCGTCTCCCTGGGGTGCTCGCCGGGCCTCGGCTTCGTCCACACGGGCCACGAGCGGTCCTTCGTGTACGACGTTGCCGACCTGTACAAGGCGGAGACGACGATACCGATCGCCTTCGACGTCGTCGCCGAGGGAATGGAGGACCTCACCGGGACGACGCGGCGGCGCGTCCGGGACAAGATCTTCGAGCTCAAGGTCATCGAGCGGACGGTCAAGGACATCTACCGGCTGCTCGAGGTCGAGGAGTCGAACGATCTGAGCGTCAACGTGGTTTCCCTGTGGGACTACCAGCGGCGCGCGGTCGCCGGCGGGGCGAACTACGCCGAAGAGGAGGCGGGCGAATGGTAGTGCTCATCCTCTCGGCGGCCCCGGCCTCGCTGCGCGGCTCCATGACGCGATGGCTGCTCGAGGTCTCCCCCGGAGTCTTCGTCGGTCACCTGTCCGCCCGGGTGCGCGAGCAGCTGTGGGAGCTGATCCGTGAGAACCTCGGGGAGGGGCGGGCGCTGCTGATCTGGTCGGTGCGCTCCGAGCAGCGGTTCGCAGTCGCGTCCCTGGGGCATGAGCGCGAACCTGTGGACATCGAGGGCTGCCTGGTGATGAGGACGCCGTACCAGCCGATCAAGGGATCTCAGGCGATCCCCGGCGCCGTCAAGCCCCCGAAGGAGTCGTGGTCCATCGCGGCACGACGACGGCGCTACCGCAACTCGGCGGAGCGGGCCCTGGGTCGGCAGTGAAGGCAGCGGGGGTCTGGTAGACTACGGGTTCGTTGGGATTCCAAGGATTCGCAAGTGTAAACCCCGCGCGAGCGGGGATGATCCC
The DNA here is from genome assembly GCF_000429225.1 of Actinomyces dentalis DSM 19115. Classification (GTDB taxonomy): domain Bacteria; phylum Actinomycetota; class Actinomycetes; order Actinomycetales; family Actinomycetaceae; genus Actinomyces; species Actinomyces dentalis. Next base: position 261 of record NZ_AUBL01000065.1, on the reverse strand, counting down.
TGCTCCCGACGGGAGTCACCCGTTAGGGTGACGTAAACCCCGCGCGAGCGGGGATGATCCGGCGGGCGCTCCGCAACAATGCGGCCCCACACAGTAAACCCCGCGCGAGCGGGGATGATCCTGAACGCCGATTACTACAGGTACGATATCACGCGTAAACCCCGCGCGAGCGGGGATGATCCCGATGAACCCCCGGCCCACCCACTCCGATCCCAGTAAACCCCGCGCGAGCGGGGATGATCCTTCCCACCGTTCCCCGCT
>NZ_AUBL01000064.1 GCF_000429225.1 Actinomyces dentalis DSM 19115 | reverse complement strand
TATGCATATTAGTTGCACTTGTGATGACCGAGTCGCAGAATTTGCAGGTGGCGTCGCTCATGGCGCGGAAGGCGGTCAGGTCGCCGGTGGCGTAGACGTAGGGGTAGAGGGTGATGAAGTACTGGGCGGCGGCGATGGCCCCGGTGAGGTCGTGCTGGTCGGCCTCGGCGGGGCGCTGGGGTTCGGGCGCGGCCAGGGCGGCATCGCGCAGGGCCCGCTCCTGGGGGCTCAGGGCGGCCACGGCGTCGGCCGCCGCGGTGGCGGCCCGGGCGGCGGAGGCGTCGGCGGTGGCCTGTCTGCGGGCGTTGGCGGTGGCGATCCGCTCTTCCAGGTCCGTCGTGGGGGAGGCGGCCCCCGTGGGGGCGTGCGGCGTCGAGCAGGCCGCCAGGAGCGCCGCCGCGACCGCGACCGCCATCAGGCGCGCCGCCCGGCGGCAGAGCGCCCCGGCGCGTCCCGGGGGCCCGCCCGGGGGAGGGACCCTCGGGGAGGGCGCGGGATGTGCATGGAGCATGCTGAACCACCGCCATTGGGGGACGCGCTCGGATAGGTACGAGGTGCCGGCCGGGTCCCCAGGTCGGGGCGCCGACGTCCCGACCATAACCGCACCCGCGCCCCCGACGCCAGCACCATCATCGAACCTGTGGAAAACCGGGGCGGGTGGGGCTCCTGGGGCGTGCCGGGGCGGGAACTTGTCCAAATCTGTTGCAAAGGCGCTCCGCGGCGCGATCGGCCGCGAGAAGAAGCGCGGAATACCAACGATTCTCCTCGCGCGCTCCGGCTCGATCCGGGCCTTTGCAACAGATTTGGACAACCTGGCCGCCGCGGACCCTCCGGGGAGGGCGGCCGCGAGTCCGATTGCGACCATGACGGCCACCCCGACGACCGGACGGGCCCGCGGGAAGGTCACTCGGCCCGCGCGAGCACGTCACTTAACCCGCGAGAACGTACCTCTAGCAGACGTGCTCGCGGGTTAAGTGGCGATCTCGCGGGTTAAGTGACGTGCTCGCGGGTTACCCGACGAGCTCGCGGACCGCGGCGCCGACCCGCCCCGGGCGCCCCTGACGCCGAGACGTGCACTTCGCATTCGAAAGTGCAGTTCCGACCGTCGTTCTCGAGGGCGGAATGCGCGTCTCGACGAAGAAGCGCGCCGGCGCGCTCAGGCGGGCCGGGTCGCGGGGGAGCGGGTCAGGGCCGGGTCGCGCTCGATGACGCCCTCCAGCGCCGTATCGATCGCGGCGAGCACGTCCTGCTCCAGGACCACGCCCGAGGCCTTGACGTTCTCCACCAGCTGCTCCGGGCGCGAGGCCCCCACAATGGCCGCCGAGACGTTCGGGTTCTGCAGCACCCAGGCGATGGCGAGCTGCGGCATGGACAGCCCGGCCCGCTCGGCCACCGGCCGCAGCCTCTGGACCGCCGTGAGCACCTCGTCCCTCATCCAGCGGGCGATCATCCGCTTGCCGCCCTTCTCGTCCGTGGCCCGCGAACCGGCCGGCGGCTCCGCGCCGGGCAGGTACTTGCCGGACAGCACGCCCTCCGCCATCGGGGACCACACGATCTGGCCCAGGCCGAGCTCCTGGCTGGCGGGCACCACCTTCTCCTCGATGACGCGCCACAGGGCGGAGTACTGGGGCTGGTTGGACACCAGGCGCAGACCCATCTGACCGGCGAGCTCCTGGCCGGCGCGGATCTGCTCGGCCGTCCACTCCGACACGCCGATGTACAGGGCCTTGCCGGCGCGCACGACGTCGGCGAAGGCCTGCATGGTCTCCTCCAGCGGCGTCTCGTAGTCGTAGCGGTGCGCCTGGTAGAGGTCGACGTAGTCGACCCCGAGTCGCCGCAGCGAACCGTTGATGCCCTCCATGATGTGCTTGCGCGACAGGCCGACGTCGTTGGGGCCCTCGGGCCCGATGGGCCAGTAGACCTTCGTGAAGATCTCCAGCCCCTCCCGCCGCTGACCGGCCAGGGCCCGGCCGAGGACCTCCTCGGCCGCCGTATTGGCGTAGACGTCGGCGGTGTCGAAGCTCGTGATGCCCAGGTCGAGCGCCGTGTGCACGCACTCGATCGCGGTGTCCGACTCCACCTGGGAGCCGTGGGTGAGCCAGTTTCCGTAGGTGATCTCCGTGATCTTCAGACCGGAGCTGCCGAGGTGACGGTAAGCGACCATGCGGTCAGCCTATGGGATCGGGGCCCGGCGGGACGACGTCGGCCCCGCCGCTGTGCGCGAGGCGGCCGGCAGTGCTCGGGCTCGCGGATCGGGACCACCCGTTTCAGCGCTCTGCGGAAGACGGGGTCGTGATCTCGGCTCACGGGCCCTCCGCCAGCCCGTTTACGCGCTCTGCGGAAGGAGGCTCAGCGCGCCGCCGGCGGCACCGGCCTGCCCGCGCCGTCAGCTCGGGTACTCGCGCCGGGCGACCTGCGGTGCGGGCTGGCGCCACCGGCGCAGGTTCATGCAGCGGGAGAACACGTACCAGATGATCACGCCCCCGTCGCGCACCTTCTCCTCGCCGAACTTGGCGTACAGGCGCCGCCGCACGAGCCACCAGCAGATCAGGGCGTCGAAAATCGCCACGAAGAACAGGAGGTAGATCGCCACTATGATGTAGAAGGCGAGGAGGCTGGGCTGCGAGCCCCGGGCCGCCGAGAATCCCACGGCGATGATCAGCAGGATCGCCGAGGGCATGAAGAGCTCGCCGATGGAGTAGCGGGCGTCGATGTAATTGCGGATGTAGCGCCTGATCGGGCCCTTGTCCCGGGCGGGCAGGTAGCGCTCGTCGCCGGTGATCATCGCCCGGCGCTGACGCTCCCACGCCTCGTCCCGCTTGGCGCGGGCCTCGCGCCGGGCCGCCTTGCGATCGACCGGGACGATCGGGTGGAGCCTGCGGGCCTGCGCGTCCTTGCGCTTGGGGGTCGCGCGCCCCTTGCCGACGGTTTTGACGGGCTCGACCGGCGCCTCGGCCTGGGACGGAGCCCGGTCCTTCTTGAACAGCTTCACCCGCCCAGGTTAACCGCTCACCCGCGATACCCTGCAAGCCATGATCACCGTCGACGCCGTCCGCAGTCGTGTCCGCAACTCCTTCGAGACCATCGTCTCCGATCTGGTGGGCCTGGTCGCCATTCCCTCCGTGTCCGCCTCGAGCCACGACCAGTCCCAGGTCGCCCGCTCCGCCGAGCACGTGGCCGGCCTGCTGCGCGAGACCGGTCTGGAGGCGCGGGTCCTGTCCGCGCCCGGGCCCGACGGCGCCCCCGGCCGCCCCGCCGTCCTCGCCCACGCCGACGGGCCGGCGGGCGCCCCGCACGTCCTGCTCTACGCCCATCACGACGTCCAGCCCGTCGGCGACCCGGGCGCGTGGGCGCAGGCGGACCCCTTCGCCGCCGAGCGCCGCGGCGAGCGCCTGTACGGGCGCGGCGCCGCCGACGACGGGGCCGGGGTCATCGCCCACGTCCACGCCCTGCGCGTCCTGGCCGGGCTCGGGGGCGGCGAGCCGCCCTGCTCCGTGACGGTTTTCATTGAGGGCGAGGAGGAGATCGGCTCCCCGTCCTTCGAGGCCTTCCTGGCCGCCCACCGCGACCGGCTCGCCGCCGACGTCATCATCGTCGCCGACTCGTCCAACTGGAGGGTCGGCATCCCGGCCCTGACCACGTCCCTGCGCGGCGTCGTCCAGGTCGACGTGCGCCTGGACGTCCTGGACCACGCCCTGCACTCGGGCCAGTACGGGGGCCCGGTGCTCGACGCCGTGACCTCCATGTGCCGCCTGGTGGCCACCCTGCACGACGAGCGCGGGGACGTGGCCGTGCCCGGCCTGGTCTCCCGTCCGCAGGCGGCGCCGGACTTCCCCGACTACCCCGAGGCCGACTTCCGCGCCGACGCCGGCGTCCTGGACGGCGTCGGACTGATCGGCGCCGGCGACCTGACCGCGCGGCTGTGGACCAAGCCGTCCCTGACGGTCATCGGCATGGACGTCACCCCCCTGGACCTGGCCGGCAACGTGCTGGCCCCCTCCTGCACGGCGCGCCTGTCCCTGCGCATCGCCCCGGGCCAGGACCCCGCCTCCGCCCTGTCCGCCCTCACGGCGCACCTGGAGGCGCACGCGCCCTTCGGCGCCCGGGTGAGCGTGACGCCCGGCGAGACCGGCCCCGCCTTCGACGCCCCGGCCGACACCCCGGCGTCCCGCGCCGCCCGCTGGGCCCTGACGACGGCCTTCGGACGGGACTGCGTGGACATCGGCCAGGGCGGTTCCATCCCCTTCATCGCCACCCTTCAGGAGACCTTCCCCGACGCGCAGGTGCTCGTCACCGGCATCGAGGACCCCGACACTCGCGCCCACAGCGAGGACGAGTCCATGCACCTGGGCGATCTGGAGCGGATCGTGACGGCCGAGGCCCTCCTGCTGGCCCGCCTGGGCGGCGCCGTCGCGCCCGACGGCGAGTCCGGCGGGGCCGGCGAGCCCGGTGCGCCCGGCGGCGTGGCCGGCGGCGCCGCCGTGCCCGACGTCGGGGCCTGAGCCGCCGTGAGGGTCCTGCTGGCCGCGGGCGGCATGCACCCCGAGCCCGGGGGAGTCCCGCTCGTCTCGGGCCGGAGCGGCCTGAGCGCCGGCGCCGCGGCCGCCGCGCTGCGCAGCGGGTGGCTCGCCGCCCGGCCCGACGACGAGGTCACCGCCCTGCCCGTGCCCGACGGCGGGCCCGGCAGCGCCCCGGCCCTGCCCGCGGCGCGGATCCGTTCGCGCACCGTCCTGCACGGCGCCGGGCCCCTGGGCGATATCCGCGAGGTCGACCTGGTGGGCCTGGAGGCGGCGCCGGGCCCGGCGGAATCGGCGGGGCGGGCCGGACCGGCGGAGGGGGCGGCGCCGGGCCCGGGTGGGCGCACGGGATCAGTGGGCCCGGCGGGGCCGACGGGCCCGGGCGCCCGCCGGCCCCGCAGCGCGACCTGGTTCCTCGACGCCGCGCGCCTGACGGCCCCGCCCGCCGACCGTGCCCGGGCCGGCCGCGAGGCCCGCGAGGGCACCACCCGGGGCCTGGGGGAGGTCCTGGCCGCCGCCCTGGAGGCCACCGGCGCCGACGACGTGCTCATCGCGGGGCTGGCCCGCGGCGCCGTCCACGACGGCGGGGCCGGGCTCCTGGACGGCCTGGGCGGGCCGCGGGCCGCGTTCGGGCTCATGGCCGGGCGCGAGCTCGTCCTCGCCCTGGCCGACGACGCGCCCCTGGGGGGCATGAACGGCGCCGGCCAGGCCCTGACCGCCCTGAGTGATCTGAGCGCCCAGCAGGCCCAGGACCTCGATCGCCGGGCCTGCGCCCGGGCCCGCCGGATCCTGGTGGAGCTGGCCGCGCCCCGGGTCGGGGCCCTGCCCGTGATCGCGACGCCGCAGGGGACTTCGCCCGCGGTGTCCGTCACGGCCCGGGGCACCGGCGCCGCCGGGGGAGCCGCACTCGTCCTGCGCGCCCTGGGCGCCCGGGCCCTGCCGGGCCCCCGGCTCATGGCCCGGCTGGTGGGTCTGGCCTCGGCGGCCCGCCGCGCCGAGCTCATCATCACCACGGCCGGCGAGGTCTACGACGTCCCGGCCGACGGCCTGACCGCCGTCGTCGGCTCGGCGGCGACGGAACTGGCCCTGCCCGCGGTCCTCGTGGCCGGGCGCGCCGCGGTGCCGCGCGCCGAGCTCGCCGGGGCCGGGATCGTCGGCGTCTACGCGCTGGAGGCGGCGGGCGGGTCGGGCGGCGCCTGGGATCGGGGCGGGTCCCGGGCCGTGGCCGGGCGGGTCGAGGACATGGGGCGCCGCCTGGCCCGCACCTGGTCGCGCTGAGCCGCGCCCGCCCGGTCCGGGGCCGGACTCGGGTCCCCGTGCCTCTCGCCGAGAGCGCACGCGCCGCGCCGGACGGCCCGGCCCCGGGCCGGCTCAGGCGCCCCGCTGCGAGTCGGGGGCCGGGGCCGTCGAACCGCGGACGATGAGGTCGGGGGCGAAGAGCATCTCGGTGTCGGGGGTCTGGCTCCCGGCGATCCCGGCGAGCAGGGTGGTCACGGCGGCCCGGGCGATGGCGGTCACCGGCTGGCGCACCGTCGTCAGGGGCGGGGCCGTCATGGGGATGAGGGGGGAGTCGTCGTAGCCGATGACGGACACGTCCTCCGGGACTCTCAGACCGCCCGAGCGCACCCCCTGGATGACGCCGAGCGCCATGATGTCGGAGCCGCACACGATGCCCGTGCAGCCCTGCGGCAGGAGGAGCTGCGCGGCGTTCGCCCCGCCCTCGTAGGTGTAGAGGGTCTCGACCACGCGCAGCGGCTCGTCCGGCAGCCCGGAGCGCATCGCCTCCTCGTAGCCGGAGTGCTTGCGCTGGGCGGGCACCATCCGCATCGGGCCGATGGCCAGTCCGATGCGGCGGTGGCCCAGGCTGATGAGGTGCTCGACGGCGATGCGCGCCGCGGCGCGGTCGTCGGTGGCGAAGGCGGCGGCCTTGATCGTGGGGGCGTTGCCGTTGATCGTCACCAGCGGCACGCCGCGCTCGCGCAGCCGCTGGTAGCGGGTGACGTCGCCGGAGGTGTCGGCGTGACGGCCGGAGACGAAGATGATGCCGGCTGCGCCCCGCTCGACGAGCATCTCGATGTACTCGTCCTCGCTCGTGCCCCCCGGGGTCTGGGTGCACAGCAGGGGGGTGTGCCCGCTGGACGCCAGGAGCTGCTCGATCTCCTGGGCGAACATGGGGAAGATCGGATTGCTCAGCTCGGGGATGACGAGGCCGACCAGGCCCTTGGAGACCTGGCGCAGCGTCTCCGGCCGCTCGTAGCCCAGCAGGTCGAGGGCCACGAGCACCTGCCTGCGCGTGACCTCGGCAACATTGGACTTGCCGTTGAGGACGCGCGAGACAGTGGCTGTCGAGACGCTCGCCTGATCGGCGATGTCGGACAGGGTGATGCGCTGGTGCACGTCGTTCTCCTCGGATGATCTTGTCGTCGGCGAGACAATCCTAATGGGACCTTATGGGACGCGCCCGGTGCCGGGTGGATGGGCTGAGCCGCTAGCCGCCCGGGCCAGCCCTGCGCGCATACGCGGGGCTGGCCCGGGCGGCTAGCGGCGATGTGGTCAGAACGGCGTCCTCCGCGGTCCGCCTCAGCCCTTGACGGCGCCGGCGATCGAGCCGCCGACGATGTACTTCTGCAGGTACTGGAACAGGGCGATGACCGGAATCATCGTCAGAATGGCGCCCGCGGCGAAGACGCCGGTATTCATCGAGTGATTGTTGCCCGCGACCATCGCCTGGAGTCCGACAGCCAGAGTCTTCTTGGGGTTGTCGGTCAGGAAGATAGAGCCCAGGATGAACTCGGAGATCACGCCGACGAAGGCCAGGAGGAAGGTCGTGGCGATGATCGGCTTGAGTGTGGGCAGCAGAATGATGCGGAAGACCTGCCAGTGGGTGCAGCCATCGATAATGGCGGCCTCGTCGAGTTCCCTGGGGATCGTGTCGAAGGTGCCCTTGATGAGCCAGACCTGCCCCAGCGACCCGCCCATGAGAGCCAGACAGTATCCGCTCAGGGTGTTGAGCCCGAGGAACGGGATCACCTTGCCCAGATCGCCCATCATGGAGTAGATCGCGATAATGGACAGAGTGGTGGGGAACATCATAATGAGCAGCAGCGCCAGGAGCCCGCCGCGACGGCCCTTGAACCTGAACCGGGAGAAGACGTACGCGGCCAGCAGCGACAGGAAGACCTGGGAGGCGCCGATCACCGTGCACACGATCAGCGTATTGGCGTACCAGTTGAGGAACGGGCCTCGGTCCCCGGACAGGAGGTGCTGGTAGTTGATGAGGCTGACGCCTCTGGTGGGAATGAGTGAAGTGGTGTCCAGGGATCCCAGGGGATTGAAGGAGGCGGAGATGATGTAGAGCACCGGGATGGCGGCGAAGATGAGGGCGAGGACGCCGATTACGTGGCGCCAGCCGATCTCGAGGAGCCATCGGCCGAAGGGCATGCGATTCTCCGCGATGAGAACCCGCCCGGTGGGAGCCTCCTCGTCCTGGGGAACCGTCTCCTCAGTCGCCTCGAGATCGGTGGAAGTGACCTCGTCTTCAGGAGCGGAGTGGGCAGAATGAGTGGTCATGTCGCGTTTCCTTCCGATCCTTTAGTTGATGTCCTCGAGCGCCCTGGTGGCGCGGAACTGGATGGCGGCCAGGATGCCGGTGATAATGAACAGCACGACGGACACCGCCGAGGCGAACCCGTACTCGGACTGTCCTCTGAATGCTGTTCGGTAGATCATGGAGATGAGAATGTCCGTCCCGCCCCTGATGTCGCCGCCGTGGGCGAACGGGCCTCCACCGGTGAGCAGTTCGATCGCGTTGAAGTTGTTGAAGTTGAAGGCGAAGGAACTCACCAGCAGCGGGGCCACCGCGACGAGAAGGAGGGGTGCGGTGATGCGCAGAGTCGTCTGGAGTCCGGTCGCGCCGTCCACCTTGGCGGCCTCCTTGACGTCGGAGGGGATCGACTGGAGGGCGCCGGTGCACACGATGAACATGTAGGGGAAGCCCATCCACAGATTGGTCAGCAAGACGGCCACCTTCGCCCACGTCGGGTCTCCGAGCCAGTTGATATTTGTTCCCAGCAGGTTATTGATGAGCCCGTTTTGCTGATCGTAGAAATTGGCCCATACGAGCAGGGAGATGAATCCGGGAATGGCATAGGGGAGGAGCAGGAAGGATCGGTAGAGTCGCCTACCGATAATGCGGTCGTCATTGAGGGTCAGTGCCAGGAAAAATCCGACGATGAAGGTGAGCAGCACGGATCCGAAGGCGAAGGAGATCGTCCACACGAATGCCTGACCGAAGTGACTGAGAAGGGTGCTGTCGGTGAAGAGCCTGATGTAGTTCGCGAATCCGATGTTCTGCTGCCACGACTGATCCAGGGGCTTACCGTCCTGGCCGACGTAGAAGTCGGAGTCTCCGACCTTCTGCACGCTGTAGGTCATGCCCGTGGTCGTGTCGGTGAAGGTGTCGGAGTTCTTGTCGTAGACCATGGAGGCGGCTACGACTATGGCCTGGTTGAATCCCCTGAGCTGGAGGAAGTGGGTGTCGTCGATGGCGATGTCGAGCGCGTTGATCGTGGTCGAGGCGGTGTTGACCTGTTTGGGATTGAGGAGGGTGTAGCCCTCGGCGGCTGTGACCTTGTCGCGGTCCACAGTGACCTTGGCGAGATCGGCGGGCTGGAGCGTGGAGCCCGCGGCAGCGGTGAAGACCTCGTGAGTACTGGGATCCACCAGGAACAGGGTGAACGGACCGTCGGTGACATTGCCGGTTGTACCCACGCTCAGATTGTAGGTCGGAGAGTTCGGCTGCTGCTTGACGGAGTTGGAGATAATGGCGGCGATGGCCTCGTCCTTGGTTCTGGTCCCGCGGTTGGAGTCGCCGTAGTTGGTGAAGGACATCTGGATCGTGAGAACGATCGGGATAATGAGGAAAACGGAGAGGAAGAACGTTCCCGGGAAGAGGTATTTGCCGGGCACGAAGCGCTTGGTCGAGTACAGCAGGAACATTGCCGAGGTGGCCAGGCCGACGATGACCAGCCAGACCCACATCCGGTAGTGCACCAGGAGCGGCACCAGGTAGGCGGCCAGGGCGAGGGCGCCTCCCAGTACGAGCACTCGGATGAGTACGGAGGTAATGGTGGTTGTCTTCTCGCGCTTTGAGCGGGGCGCATTCTTGGAGGCGATTGACATCATTGTCCGGAATTGGCCTTTCACATGGCGGGGTGAGGGAGTTCGGGCGGTGGTGCGGGGACGAGGGCCGTTCGCGCGTTCGGGGCGGGTGCGCGGGCCCGGGGCACTCGGCGTGAGGTGCGGACCTCGCGTCGCGCCTCACGCCGAGTGCGGCCGTACGGCGGAGTCAGGATCCGAGCGCGGACTTAATGGCCGTGCCCGCGGCCTCCATCTCGGACTTGGGGTCCTTGCCGGCGATGATATTGGCCTCCGCCTGTCCCAGGGACGGCCAGATCGCGGCCATCTGGGGGATGGAGGGCATGGGGGCGGCGGCGCTGGCGATATCGGCGAGGGTGGCCATGTCGGGGTTGGAGGACTTGAGCTTCTCGACCAGGTCCTTCTGAGCGGGAGGGAGCTCGTTCTTGGCAAACATGGCCTCGGCGACCGTGGAGTCCTTGGCGACGTCGGCGACGAAGCTCTCGGCGATGGTGCGGTTCTTGCCGTTCGCGGCGACGTAGAAGACGTTGACGCCGGCGAAGGGGACGGCGTCGCCCATTCCCGCGAATCCGGGGATCTTCGCAATGGCGTAGTCGATGCCAGCGGTCTTGATGGTGGCCAGCGACCAGGGGCCGGAGACCAGGAAGGGGGACTTCCCGTCGGTGAACAGGTTCACGGCGTTGTCGGTGGTGATGGAGGTCTTGAGGGCGCCCTGGGAGGCGAGCTCAGCGATCTTCGTACCGGCGGTCACGGAGCTCTCAGTGCCCACGCCCACGTCCGCGAGGTTGTACGAGCCGTCGGCGTTGGTGCCGAAGAGGTAACCGCCCGCGGAGGAGTAGAGGGGCTGCATGTGGTAGCCATCGCCCTTCTGGCCCACGGGCAGGGCGAGGATCTCCTCCGTGCCCGCGGCCTTGCCGGCCTCGACGACCTCCTCGATGGTGGTGGGTGCGACCTGGCTGGTGACCGCTTTGTTGACATAGAGGACGAGCGCCTCGACGGAGTACGGGGCGCCGTAGGTCTGCCCGTTGTAGGTCACGGCCTTGAGGGCCATGTCGGAGTAGTTGGACTTGGCGGCGTCGTCGAGCTGAACCGGGGTGATGGCGTTGTTCTGGACGAACTTGCCGATCCAGTCGTGGGCGCCGATGACAATGTCGGGGCCGTTGCCGGTACTGTCGGCCGTGACGAAGTTCTCCTGCAGGTTCTCGGCCACGACCTGCACGGCGACCGTGAGGCCGCCCTGATCCTGTCCCCACTTCGTGGCGAATTCCTGGATTGAGGGCGCCTTCTTCTCGTCCGCCCAGATGACCAGATCGGCATTGGCGTCGCGGACCGTCCCGCTGCTGGCCTCGGCGGAGGGCCCGCCGGAGGCACCCGCAGCGGTTCCGCCGGAGTCCTTGGAACCGCAGGCGGCGGCCGCGGCGAGGGTGGTGGCGATGGCTGTCATGGACAGGAAAGACCGGCGCGTAAGGGTCACCGTGATTCTCCTTCGAATCGGGAGGGGGACTGGGTCCGTTACAAGGACGAATGTAACGAGATCGTGCAAGCCATGCAAGATTCAGTACGGCCCTTACGAAAATATGACACAGATCACATATGGGTGGTGCTCTGCGGGCGCCGGTCCGCGCCCGCTCAGCTCACGCTCGCCGCATCGAGCCAGGCCGTGGTCATGGTGGGCACCATGAGCCTGCCCTCGGCCTGCTCCAGCCCCTGCGAGGACAGCAGGACGTCGGCGCCCTGCGGCAGGATCACCGGCTCGTCGGTCGTGTTGACCATGACGAGCACATCGCGCGCGAGCAGCGTCAGGGTCCGGGGCGGGCACCAGTCCAGGCCCGTCACGAAGGCCAGCGGCGCGGCGGCCAGGCGCCGCTCACGGCGCACGTGGGTCGCGTGGCGCACCGTCGCCAGCGGCGAGCCGAACAGGCTGCCCTGGTCGTGGGCGCGGGCGTTGACGAGTCCGGCGAGCTCCAGGGGCGCCGTCGGCTTGTCCGGGTCCGGCAGGCCCACCTCGTCTCCCTGCCGCAGGTAGACCGAGCCCGGCAGCGCCAGTGCGAGCGCCTGCAGGGCCGTGGCGCGCTGCCGGCGCCGTCCGTCGTCGACGGCGAACCAGTTCAGTCCGTCGCCGGGATCTGTCGCCTCGCACAACCGGTAACTGGGCAGGAAGCGCCACACCGGCGGGGCGCCGAAGCGGTCGTGGTCGTCCAGGGAGCGCGTCAGGTGCGCCGTCATCGACTCCGCGTCCCAGCGCGCCAGGATGAGGGCGTCGTCGCGCAGGTGGTGGAGCCAGTCCTCCTGGAGGTGGTGGTGCAGGGTCCGGGGGTAGTCGGCCGAGACGTCGGCGCCGATCATGCCGTCGTCGGTATAACTGGCGATGAGGCCGTGGAGGATCGAGAAGTACTCGGTGAGCCGGGCCAGGTCGGTGCGCTCGGCGACCTCCGGGGGGATGATCGTGCCCAGGTCGATCCCGTCGGCCCCCGCCGACAGGAACGCCTCGGCCCGCTCCACAATGCCCTCGCCCTCCCGCTCGGCCCCGACCACGATGCGATCGTCGTCGTGGGCGTGGGGGCCGGTCACGGGGCCCAGGGCGCCGGAGACCCGCACCACGATCCTGACCCCGGCCCCGTGCGCGCGCTCGACCAGTTCCCGGAAGGGGTCGAGGTCGTTGCGGGCGTCCATGAGACTGGGGCGCAGGAGGAGGGCGGTGAAGCCGAGGGAGGCCACATGGTCCACGAGGTGCTCGACCCCCCCGAGCTCGACGGCGCCGAGCTCGGGGGAGGCGACCTCGTAGACGAGCCCGTCGCGCCACCACTCCAGAGGACCATTGTGGGCGCGGTGGACGAGTGTCGTCGTGGTCGTCACGGCAGGTGGCTCCCTTCCCCCGGATGCCGCGCCCGGGGCTGGGAACCGGGAACGGCCACCGGACCGCCCTATATCAGCGGTTCCAGATAATTCTGTGTGGACCTCGCCGTCATCCTAGCGTGCCCTTGACTACCCTTTGACCATGTCAATATCCGAGACGGGCCGCCCGAGTGAGGGCGCTCATAATCTCGTGAGGTACCACGAGCGCGATGTTGAGCGTTTTGTGGCCGAACCGGCCAAGAATCCGCAACGAACCCCTTTTGAGCGCGATCGCGCCCGAGTCCTGCACTCCTCCGCCCTGCGACGTCTGGGAGCCAAGACACAGGTGCTGGGTCCGGGCAGCGACGACTTCGTGCGCACCCGTCTCACCCACTCCCTGGAGGTGGCCCAGGTCGGACGCTCCCTCGGCCAGGCCCTGGGCTGCGACCCCGACGTCGTCGACACCGCGTGCCTGGCCCACGACCTCGGCCACCCGCCCTACGGGCACAACGGGGAGAAGGCCCTCGACGTCATCGCCGCCCCCATCGGCGGCTTCGAGGGCAACGCCCAGACCCTGCGGCTGCTGACCCGCCTGGAGCCCAAGACCCTGACCCCCTGTGGCCGCAGCGTGGGCCTCAACCTCACCCGAGCCAGCCTCGACGCCGTCGCCAAGTACCCCTGGCCCAGGGGCGGCGGGCCCGGCGGCCCGCAGGGCAGGAGCGCCCGCAAGTACGGCTGCTACGACGACGACCTGCCGATCTTCGAGTGGATGCGCGACGGCGCCCCCGCCGCCCGCCGCTGCCTGGAGGCCCAGATCATGGACCTGTCCGACGACGTCGGCTACTCCGTCCACGACGTCGAGGACGCCATCGCCCTGGGCCGCATGGACCCCGCGCTCCTGCGCCGCCCCGGGGAGGCCGGCGCCGTCGTCGAGGCGACCCTGGACTGGTACGGGCGCGAGGCCGACGCCGCGGGGCTGGAGGCGGCCTGGCAGCGGCTGACGGCCCTGCCCTGCTGGATCGGGTCCTACACCGGCTCGCCGGCCGACGCCGCCGCCCTGAAGAACCTCACCAGCCAGCTCATCGGCCGCTTCGTCTCCGCCGTGGCCGACGCCACCCGCCGGGCTTTCGGCCGCGGGCCCCTGGCCCGCTACGACGCCGACCTCGTCATCCCCGAGGACACGGCCGCGGAGATCCTCGTCCTCAAGGGCGCGGCCGTGCGCTACGTCATGGCCCCGCGCGAGCACGAGCCCGTCTACCTGCGCCAGCGCACCGAGCTGTTTGACCTGGCCGACGCCCTGGTCGGCTCCGGGGACCGCCATCTCGAACCGATCTTCGCCGACGCCTGGCGCCGGGCCGAGGACGACGCCGGGCGCCTGCGCGCCGTCGTCGACCAGATCGCCTCCCTCACCGACACCTCCGCCCGCACCTGGCACGCCAGGCTCTGCGGGCTGCTCTCCCAGGTCTGAGGGACCGGGCCGCCTAGGATGGCCCCATGGCGGGACTCATCAAGCGCGAGGACATCGACGCCGTCCGCGAGCGCATCAGGATCGAGGACGTCGTCGGCGAGCACGTGACCCTCAAGAGCGGGGGCGCGGGCTCCATGAAGGGCCTGTGCCCCTTCCACGACGAGCGCACCCCCTCCTTCAACGTCCGCCCCCAGCTGGGCCTGTGGCACTGCTTCGGGTGCGGCGAGGGCGGCGACGTCATCGCCTTCGTGGAGAGGATCGACCACCTGTCCTTCACGGAGGCCGTGGAGTACCTGGCCGGGCGGGCCGGCGTGCGGCTGCGCTACGAGGAGTCCGACGGCGCCGTGCGCCACGGCGTCGAGCCCGGCACCCGCCGGCGCCTGCTGGAGGCCAACCGCGTCGCCGAGGACTGGTTCCGCTCCCAGCTGTCGCGCACCAACCCGCTGGCCGCCGGGGCGGGCCGCTTCCTGTACTCGCGGGGGTTCGACGACGACGCCCTGGAGCGCTTCGGCGTCGGCTTCGCCCCCGCCGGCTGGGACAACCTCGCCAACGTCCTGCGGTCCAGGGGCTTCACCGAGCGCGAGCTGGTCGCCTCGGGCCTGTGCGGCGAGGGCGCCGGCGGGCGGCGCGTCTACGACCGCTTCCGGGACCGCATCATGTGGCCCATCCGCGACGTGACCGGGGCCACCGTCGGCTTCGGCGGCAGGCGCCTGTCCGACGAGGACGCCTCCGTCCCCAAGTACCTCAACACCCCCGAGACCGCCATCTACCACAAGGGCCAGGTCCTCTACGGCCTCGACCTGGCCAAGAGGGACATCGCCGCCGGGCACCGCGTCGTCGTGGTCGAGGGCTACACCGACGTCATGGCCGCCCACCTGTCCGGGGTGACCACGGCCGTGGCCACCTGCGGCACGGCCTTCGGCGCCGACCACGCGCGCATCGTGCGCCGCCTGCTCGGGGACGCCGCCGACCCCTCCGCCGGCGTCCTCGCCGGGGACCGCGTGCGCGGCGGGGAGGTCATCTTCACCTTCGACGGCGACGCCGCCGGGCAGAAGGCCGCCCTGCGCGCCTACGGGGAGGACCAGCGCTTCGCCGCCCAGACCTTCGTGGCCGTCGAGCCCCACGGGCTCGACCCCTGCGACCTGCGCCTGGAGGAGGGGGCCGAGGGCATCCCCCGCCTGCTGGAGCGCCGCAAGCCCCTGTTCGAGTTCGTCATCCGCACCTCCCTGTCCCACGTCGACCTGGAGACCGCCGAGGGCAGGGTGCGGGGCCTGCGCACGGCGGCGCCCGTCGTGGCCGGCATCCGCGACCGGGCCCTGCGCCGCGAGTACGCCCGGCGCCTGGCCGGCTGGCTGGGGCTGCCCGAGCCCGAGGTCCTCGCGGCCGTGCGGGCCGCCGAGCGCCGCGGCGGGGCGGGGCCGGGGACGGGTCCGGGGGGAGGGGCAGGCGCCCCGCTCGCCGCCGAGGCCCCCCGCCCCGCCCTCCCGCCCGTCACCGACCCGGTCACCGGCCTGGAGCGCCAGGCGCTGGCGGTCATGGTGCAGCTGCCGTTCGTGGCCGGGGCCGCCGGGGCGGACGCCATTGAGGCCGCCGCCTTCGCCAACCCGGTGCACCGCGCCGTCTTCGAGGCCGTCCAGGCCGCCGGGGGGGCCGCCCGCGCCCTGGACGAGGTCCGGGCGCTGGCGGTCGACGGTCGGGGCCGGGAGGAGGTCGAGCGGGCCGCCCTGGCGCGCTGGGTCGAGCAGGTGCGGCTGGGGGCGGGCCCCGAGGTGGACGCCGCCCTGACCGCCCTGGCCGTCGTCGAGCTGCCCGTGGCCGGCAGGCGGGGCGCCGGGGAGGGGCTCGACGCCGACTCCGCCGAGCGCTACGCGCGCGACGTCATCACCTCCCTGGCCCGCATGGGCGTCAATCGGCGCCTGACCGAGCTGCGCGGCCGGCAGCGGCGCATGTCGCCGCAGGACGAGGGCTACCGGGAGGTCTTCGAGGAGATCGTGGGCCTGGAGAACAAGCGCATGCAGCTGAGCATGCGGTCCTGAGCGGTGCGGGGGTCCGGCCAGGGTCGCGCCGCGGCGCCGGCGGCCGGTCCGCGGGGGACGGGCGAGTGCGCAGTACTGGATCGTCCCGATTGTGGCGCTCCGGGAGGATCGTTCGGGTCGGTGCGCCGGATGCGCCCGGTGGTTTCCGCGTGATTCCGCGGTTTCGGTGCCGGCGCGGTGGGGTGCGGGACGGAACGATCCTCCCGGGGCGCCATGTCCCGCCCCGGTCAGCACGCCGACGACCCCGAGCGCCGGACGAACAGCCTCTGACTTCACGACCGCGTCTTCACCACTGTCATCCACTGAATAGCCTTTATGCTGTTCTCATGGGTCGTTTCCGCTGCGATGACGCTCCCGCGCTCATCCGCGCCGCACGTGCGGACGCGGGTCTGACACAGCTGGAACTCGCCCGGCGCGCCGGCCTGCGGCAGTCGAGCCTGGCCCAGATGGAGTCGGGAACCCGGACGGTATCGGCCCGCATGCTCGAGAGGGTGCTCCGCGCCGCCGACTACCGGCCCTCGGTCCCGCTCGCCGCGCACGCCGACGAGATCCGTGAGCGGGCTCTGGCGCACGGCCTGGGCAACATCAGGGTCTTCGGGTCGGCGGTGCGCGGCGAGGACGGGTTCGACTCCGATATCGACCTGGTGGTCACACCGTCGGCCGGGACCGATCTGTTCGATCTCGCCCTGTTCATCCGCGAGGTCGAGAAGCTCACCGGGTTCCCGACGGATGCGGTCTCGGATGCGCAGGTGCCCGCCGCACTCGCCGACGCGGTGCGCGAGGCGGTGCCGCTGTGAGCGAGGGGGGTGACGCGGTGCGTTTCGCGTTTCCCCGCACTATTTCTTATCGGGCCGGTAGGCGGTGAGCTCGTTGGATGCGTTGCTTCCCCCACCAATCTCATAGGCCACGATGAGTTCGGGGTTGACCAGGTAGAAAACGGTGTAATCACCGGAGAATTTGTTTCCGGGCAAGTCGATGATCTCTCCGTCCTCGACGCTCCACATGCCACTGATATATCTGCCCCTGGACGGGCTCAATGCTTCGCCCGACGACATGAGCACGGATCCGTCTGAGGACAGCGAGAAAACGGGCCCCATCTGCGGGTAGGGTGACGATCCGAAACAGTTCCCTGATTCGTCGGTCGGCTTGAAGGTGGAGTCGCCGATCGTGAGGGCGGGGCAACCGGCGTTCGATTTCTTATCGTATTCGCCCCGGATCTGGGCCCAGTCCGCGTCTCCGTCCTCGATGTACGACTTCAACTCGGCCGCAGTCGGACGGGGGTAATTGCTGGTGAGGTAGACGCCGGCGTCGTAGGGCAGTCCGCCGTCCAGGGTCTCCAGCTCCTCGCCGGTGGGCGACAGGATCGTGATCCGATCGCTGCTCTCATCGTATTTCGACCACCCATCGGCCAGGACGCGAACAAACTCATCGGTCTTGATAAGACCTTCCTTGTCCTCGCTGTAATCGATGCTGTAATCGATGTGGAAGTCGTAGAGCTCGCCGGTGTCCAAATCAACCGCGACGCCCGGCGACGCGAACGCAATGGTCTTGTCCCCCTCGTAGACCCCTCTGAAAAGTACACCAGTATAATCGTGCGCGTATTCGAAACTGTCGGGGATGTCGGTCTCCCACAGCTTCCGGTCCGGATCCTCTGCGTTCCAGGCCGAGCAGTGGTCCTCCTCGTCGCAGGCGATGACGTAGTCCCCCCTGATACCTGGGTCTACCCTCATACCTGGGAACTCGTCCCAGGGGGCGTCGGAAACCTCGCCATTATCGGCCCTGAGGAGCTTGTCGTCCACTATGAGGTAGTCGCCCCAGTAGAACGGCACGTAGTAATGGGAGGGGTCGGTCTGGGTCTGGCGGTAGTCGAGATCCGTGGACCACTGAGCCTTTCTCACCAGGGTTCGTGTCAGGAATCGTGCCAGAGGGTGATGATGACGAGGGCGGCGGCCATGATCGTGGTGATGGTCGCGGGGTCGAGGGAGACTCGTTGCAGGGCCCTGAAGTGCTTGAACATGGCATTGGCCCTCTCGGCCGGGGCCCGCATGGCGGACAGCAGGTTGTTGCGGGTCTCCTCGTCCGGTGTCGGGCAGGGGTTCTTCGTGGGGGTCAGCACGCCGATCCCCGCCCCCTGGTACCCCTTGTCCGCCAGGACCGGCATCCCCAGCCATGCGGACCGGTACAGGGCCGGCAGC
>NZ_AUBL01000063.1 GCF_000429225.1 Actinomyces dentalis DSM 19115 | reverse complement strand
CCGCCCGCAAGTGGGAGCCCAGGACGATCCGCCTGCGACTGATGCACATCCCCGCCACCATCGCCCGCCACGCCCGCCGCACCCTCATCCGCTACAGGGCCGACCACCCCTGGACCCATCTCCTCCTCCAAGGCATCGAACGCCTCCAGACCCTGCCCGCACCCTGACGCGGGCCCCCGCCCCTGAGAACGCCCCCCTGACCCCCGGGACCCCCCGACACCGACCACCGCGCCCCACCACGCGCGGCGAACCACCACACCCCCATGCCACAATCAACCCCGCAGCACCGGCAACGACGCCGCCCAACCCCACCCAACCAGACGATGAAAGATCGAGGCTAAGTGACGTGCTCGGCGGTTACCCGACGATCTCGCGGACCGCGGCGCCCGGCGCCGCCTCGCCCCGGACGCCGGGACGCGCACTCCGCCCCCGGGAACGACGGTCGGACCGCCGTGGTCCAGCGGAACGCAAGTGGTCCGCACAGGAGAGCACCGCCATGAGCCCACTGAATAACCTCCCATGTGCAGAGCGGGCCCCTCTGCACATGGGAGGATTTCAACAGTGTTGAGTGCCGGGGCGTTTCCGCATGATTCCGCCGATCTGCCGCCGGCCTGTTCCGGTTGAATGTGCAGCACCGCCCGGACCGCCCCAATGCCGCGCATTCGAGCCCGGCGCCCTGGCCCCGACACCGCGCGGGCAACCCCGTCCCGACACCGCGCGGGCAACCCCGTCCCGACACCGCGCGGACGATCTCGCCCCGACCCCGCGGCCCCGCCCGCCGGGCCGACGGAGCCGGCCCGGGGCGGGACCCTGCGGGGATCGCCATTGCACCAAGAGGCGCGCCCGGCGCGCCCTGGGTCGGGCCGACCATCGGGCAATCCGGTGGCGAGGCCTTCAGGCGCACCCCCGGATCGGGCGCCCGAAGACGAGCGACGTGCGGAGAATCGCCTTCGGTCCGCGACGCGGGCGCGCGGGTCCCGGCCGTCCTGACGGCGGGGCCCCGGCCTCTCTCGGCGCCGGGTCGAGCCGGGTCAGGGCAGGGGCAGGGCGCGGGCGACCTCGACGGCGCGTCTGACCTGCGCCTCGTCGGTGCGCTGGGGCGCCAGCGGGGTCGAGCCGGGCAGGGAGCAGCGCATGTGGATCTCCCGCACCCCCGCCCGCTCCACGACCTGCGCGGCGTTCTCCGGCCGCACGCTGCCCGCGGCGATGACCCGCGGGCCGCCGGTGGACACCAGGCCCCGCAGCACGTCCGCCCCCTCCAGCGCCGTGTCCGCGCCGCCGGCGGTCAGCACGTGGCTCACCCCCAGTCCGCCCAGGTCGCCGTAGGCCTCGACCGGGTCCCGGGCGGCGTCG
This sequence comes from Actinomyces dentalis DSM 19115, assembly GCF_000429225.1. Classification (GTDB taxonomy): domain Bacteria; phylum Actinomycetota; class Actinomycetes; order Actinomycetales; family Actinomycetaceae; genus Actinomyces; species Actinomyces dentalis. The sequence goes on along the minus strand of NZ_AUBL01000063.1, from coordinate 16,946 downwards.
ATCGCCTTGTTGAAGGTGACGGGCGCGCCGTCGGCCGTGGTGACGAGCAGCCGCAGCAGGCCGCGGTCGATGGCGTGCTCCTCGGTGAGCACGCCGACGACGAAGCCGACCTCGACGGCCGGCGGCAGCGGTCCTCCCGGACCGCCGATCCTCTGCGGGCGCGTGTAGTCGCTCATCTCCCGGGCCAGCGCCACCACGCGCCTGACGTCGGCGATCATGGTGCGCCGCTCGTCGGAGTCGAAGACGAAGGAGCCCCCGCGCGGGCGGATCATGACGCGCAGGCCGAAGGGGGCGGCGTCGGGCCTGGCGGCCCAGTGGGGGCCGGCGATGGCGCGGCGCCGCTCGACCTCCTCCCCGGCGGCGAAGATGGCCGCCTCGACCGCGCCGATCGACGGCGTCGTGCCGCCGGCGGCGAGGTTGTCGCACAGCTCGGCCCGGTCCGCGCCCGCCCGCGCGGATATGCGCACGCCCTCGACGTTCTCCAGGCAGATCTCGACGGCGACGTGGGGCAGGTCGCGCCAGGGCGCGTTGGCGGGGGACGGGTTGCCCAGCGTCCGCAGGGACGGGGCCGAGCGGGTGAACCTCATTGCATTCATGGTCCGAGTGTGGCATGCCCGACGCCCCGCGAGGGCGGATCCGGATGCGAATCAGTCAGATGATTCAATCGAATAATAATCGGCGCATAATCGGATTGTGATCGGGTCGGGGCCGGTCGATGGTCGCAATGCGTTCGGATCAGCGGCCTCGGCGACGGCGCGCCGCGACCGGGCCGCGCTCAGGCGCCGCGGGAGCGGGTGACCGCCTCGCGCTGCTCGGCGGGCGCGGCGCCGGCCGCCGGCGCGGCCAGGACCGGCTCGGCGTGCGAGACGGAGGGGGCGGCGCCGGGCCCGCCCGCGGCGGCGATGAAGGCGCGGCCGCCGAGCAGGACGCCGAACAGGACGAGGACCGAGGTGGCGATCACGGCGATGACGCGGGTCGGGCTCAGCCGCGGCGCGGCGCCGGCGAACGGGGTAGCGGGGGTGGACATGACGGCCTCCTGGCGATTCCGGTGCTGTTCTGAAGTTCGCGGGGCGGGGTCGGCGCCCCGCCCTGACTTCAAGACAAGCCCGGGCGGCTGTTGCATCCCGTGGCGGCGCTTGTGCACGGCCTGTGAGTGCCGGCCGCCGCCGGGCGTGACGACTCTCATGGCGGGCCGGCCGCCCGCCCCTTTGACGACGTCGCGTCAGGTCAAATAGGCTCATCGGGCACGTAGGTAAGGCGAACCTTCTATTATGTTCGCGTCCGCCCCTCGATTCCCTTCACAACCAGCGCATCCCGGGAGGCAGGCATGGCACGCGCCCATGGCCGCGGCTCGACAACCCCCACGATCCCCATCGGCACGGTCCGCGGCCGGCGGGCCGACGCCGCCTCCTTCGCGCTGGCCGTCCTCAGCTCCCTGGCCCAGGCCTGGGCGCTGGTCGGCCTGGGGCGGGGCCTGGGCGCCCTGCTGGCCGCCGGCTCCGGCGCGACCGCCCCCGGCGCGGCCGGCCCCGGCGCGACCGGCTCCGGCGCCTGGCGCCCACTCCTCCTCCAGGCCGTGCTCGCGGCCGCGGTGTCCGGCGCCTGCCAGATCGTCGTCGAGGCCCTCTCGCGCACCTCGGCCGCCCGCGAGGAGGGCCGCCTGCGCTCCCGCCTGCTGGCGCACCTGTTCGACCTGGGGCCGGCCCGCGCCGCCGACCTGCGCTCGGGCTCCACCGTCTCCCTGCTGACCGACGGCGCCGAGCGCGTCGCCCTGTACCGCCAAACCTTCCTGGCCCCCACCGCCGCCGCCTTCGCCTCCCCGGCCCTCGTCCTGGCCCTCCTCGCCGTCGTCATCGACCCCCTGCCCTGCCTGGTCCTGCTCGTGGCCGTCGTCCTCGTGCCCGGCTTCATCATCGCCCTGCACCTGAAGGTCCGCCGCTCCTCCTCGGGCTCGCGCCGCGCGCGCACGCGCCTGGCCGGGGCCTACCTCGACGCCATCCAGGGCCTGACCACCCTGACCCTGGCCCGCGCCGCCGCGCGCACCGCCGCCGACCTGCGCCGGGCGGGGGAGGACAACCGCCGCGCCGTCATGGGGCTGCTGGCCGGCAACCAGCTCGTCATCCTCGTCACCGACTGCCTGTTCTCCCTGTTCTTCATCGCCGCCGCCGCCGGCATGGCCCTGATCCGGCTGCGCGCCGGGGCCATCGACGTCGGCGACGCCCTGGCCCTGGTGCTGACCTCCTTCGTCCTCCTCGAGCCCCTGGACCGGGTCGGCGCCTTCTTCTACGTCGGCATGGGGGGTCTGGCCAACCAGCGGGCGATGCGCCGCGTCCTGGGGGCCCGCCGCGCCCCCGGCGCCGCCCCCGACGACGGCGCCCCCGCCGTGCCCCCGGGGGGACGGGACGACGCCGCCCCCGCTCTGTCCCTGCGCCGCGTGACCGCCTCCTGGGCGGGGAACGGGGCCGGCGCCGGCGGCGCCCGGGGCCGCGGCGGGGCCGGTCGCGGAGGGCGCCCCCATCCGGCCCCCGGCCGCGGCGCCCCCGACGGCGCCCGGAGCCACGGAGACCGTGCCGGTCGTGATGGGGCCGGCGGGCGCGACGGGGACGGCCCCGTCGTGCTGAGCGACGTGGACCTGACCGTGGCGCGCGGCGAGCACGTGACCCTCGTCGGCCCCTCGGGGGCGGGCAAGTCCACCCTCCTGGCCCTGGCCTCCGGCGACCTGCTGCCCGCCGCCGGCACCGTGCGCGTGGGCGGGATCGCCTCGACCGCCGCCACCCAGGACGAGGTGCGCGCCGCCGGCGCCCTGGTCGCCCAGAGCACCTGGCTCTTCGCGGGCACCATCGCCGACAACCTCCGCCTGGCCGACCCGACCGCCACCCCCGAGCGCATGTGGCGGGCCCTGGAGCGGGCGAACCTGGCCCAGGAGGTCCGCCTCATGCCGGCGGGCCTGGACACCGTCGTCGGCGAGAACGGGCTGGGGCTGTCGGGAGGGCAGGCGCAGCGAGTCTCGCTCGCCCGCGCCTTCCTCGCCGACCGCCCCCTGCTGCTCCTGGACGAGCCCACCAGCCAGGTCGACCTGGCCGGCGAGGCCCAGATCATCGAGGCCATCGACCGCCTGGCGGTCGGTCGGACCGTCCTGACCGTCTCCCACCGCGCCGGCGCGCTGACCGGCGCCGACCGCGTCATCCGCGTCGCCGACGGCGCCCTGACCCCCGCCGGGCCCGAACCGGCCGCCCCCGGACCCGGCACCACCGGACCCGGCACCACCGAGAGCGAGGCCTGAACCGTGACCGACGCCGCCCCTCCCGCTTCCGCCGCCCCGGCCCCCGCCGAGCCCGCGCCGGCCCCCGCCGGCCCCGCGGCGCCGTCGTCCCCTTCCGCGGCGACGTCGGCCCCCGCCCCCTCCCGGCGCGAGCTCATCGCCTGGATGCTGCGGGTCACCCGCCCCGTCCTGGCCCCGCTCCTGGGATCGACCCTGGCCCGCATCGCCGACCTGCTCGCCGGCGTCGGCGTCTTCGCCCTGGGGGCCTGGGCCGTGGTGGTCACGGGCCGCCACCTGGCGGGCGGGCCCGCCGCGCCGCCGGCGCCGCCGGTCGGCACGATCGTCGCGATCATGGCGGGGCTGAGCCTGCTCAAGGCCGCCCTGCGCTACGCCGAGCAGTTCCTGGGCCACTTCGTCGCCTTCAAGGCCCTGGAGCTGCTGCGCGCGGAGATCTTCCGGGCCCTCATCCCGCGCGCCCCCCGGGTCATGGCCACCGCCCGCTCCGGCGACCTCATGGCCCGCGCCACCAAGGACGTCGACCGCATCGAGGTCTTCTTCGCCCACACCTTCGCCCCCATGGTCAGCGCCGTCGTCGTGCCCGCGACGGTCCTGACCCTCATCGGCGCCCGCGTGTCCTGGGCGGTGGCCGGCGCCGCCCTGCCCTTCCTCCTGGCGGCCCTGCTCGTGGCTCCCGCGGCCGGCCGACGGGCGGCACTGGCCTCCTCGCGCGCCGCCGCGGCCGCCCGAGCGCGCCTGACCGAGCACGTCACCGACTCCGTCCAGGGCATGAGCGAGGTCGTGGGCTACGGGCGCGCCGCCGAGCGCCTGGCCGCCACCGCCGGGCTCGACGACGACGTCGCCTCCGCCCTCCGCCCGGCGAGCCTGGTCGCCTCGCTGCGGCGCGGCGCCATCGCCCTGCTCGTGCTGGCCGGGCCCGCCGCCGCGCTCGCCGTCGGCGCGCCCGGGGTCGGGACCGGCGCCGTCGACGCCGCCGCCCTGGCCGCGGCCGTCGCGGCGCTCGTGCGCCTGAGCGAGTGCGTGCGCGCGGTGGAGGAGTCCGCCGGCGCCCTCAGCAGCTCCTTCGCCTCCGCCGAGCGGGTCCACGAGGTCGTCCACGCCCCCGTCGAGCTGCCCGACGGCCGGGAGGAGCTCGCCCCCGCCGCCGGCGGCCACGAGGTGGTCTGGGACGACGTCGTCTACTCCTACCCGAACGCCTCGGCCCCGGCCCTGCGGGGCGTGAGCCTCAGGGCCCCGGCGGGGCGGTGGACCTGCCTGGTGGGCGTGTCCGGCTCGGGCAAGACGACCCTGGCCCAGCTCGCCCTGCGCTTCGACGACCCGCAGGGCGGGCGGGTCCTCGTGGGCGGCCGGGACGTGCGGGAGCTGACCGGCGACTCGCTGCGCCGCGAGGTCGTCCTCGTCAGCCAGCGGGCCCACCTGTTCCGGGCCGGCATCGCCGACAACGTCCGCCTGGCCGCGCCCGGCGCCACCGACGCCGAGGTGGAGGCCGCCTGCCGCGCCGCGGGCGTCCACGAGGACATCGTGGCCATGGACCGCGGCTACGACACCCCCGTCGGCGAGCGCGGGCTGTCCCTGTCCGGCGGCCAGCGCCAGCGCCTGGCCCTGGCCCGCGCCCTGCTCACCCGCCCCGGCGTCATCGTCCTGGACGAGTTCACCTCCCACCTGGACCCCGGGCTCGACGCCGCCGTGCGCGACGCCGTGCGCCGCTGGGCCGAGGGCGTCACCGTGGTCGAGATCACGCACCGCCTGCGGTGGGTCGAGCGGGCCGATCGCGTCGTCGTCATCGACGCCGGGCTGGTCGTGGCCGACGGCGAGCCCGCCGAGCTGCTCGCCGTCGACGGGCCCCTGCGGCGCCTGGCGGCCAGGGACGCGGCCGGGAACTCGATGCGGTGATGAGGCGGCGCGGCGCGGCGCGGCGGTGTCACGGCGCGGCCCCGCCCCTCCGCCCCTCATGTCCGCGAACGCGCAGGTTTCCAGTCGAACGCGCATCTCCCAGCCGCGCGTTCGACTGGAAACCTGCGCGTTCGCGGGGCCGGGGTGGGTGCGGCGCCGACCCGCACGAGCCGCCGCCGAAAACCTGCGCGTTCGCGGGGCCGGGGGCGCGTAGCCGGGGATGACGCCGCCGGCGCCGTCGGGAACCCGCGCGTTCGCGGGGCCGGGGCCCGTCATGGGGAGGCCTCCCCGCCGCCGCCCGGGCCGCCCGGGCCCGCGCGGCTTCCTCCCCGGGCGGCCCGTGCCGTAGAGTGCACTCGCCCCTGTCGCCGACGAGGAGAGCACCACCGCCCATGAGCCCCGCCACCGCCCGCGCCCGAGCCGTGATCCCGGACCATGGCTGAGGACTGGAACGCCCAGCGCGTGACCTCCCTCGCGCCCGACGCCAGGGTGGCCGCGGCCGGCCTCAAGCTCGCCAAGACCGGGACCTGGTCCGACGTCGGCTACCACGAGTCCCTGCTGTGGGGGCAGTGCAAGGGGTCGGGGAAGAACCCCTACCAGGTCTGCGCGGACCTGGCCGACTCCGCCTTCCGCTGCTCCTGCCCGTCGCGCAAATTCCCCTGCAAGCACGCCGTGGGCCTGCTGCACCTGTGGTGCGACGGCGCGGCCGCCCCCGCGCAGCCCGCCGAGTTCGCCCGCGAGTGGGCCGAGCGCCGGGCCGCGCGCGCCGCCAGGGCGGCCGAGCGCGCCGCCGGCACCGCCCCCGACGCCGACCCGGCCACCGCCGCCAAGCGCGCCAAGGCCGCCCGGGCCCGCGCCGCCCGCCGCGAGCAGCGCGTCACCGACGGCCTGGCCGACCTCGACCGCTGGATCCTCGACCAGATCGACCAGGGCCTGGTCACGACCAGCGAGAGCCGGAGCACGGCCCTGCGCCGCCTGGCCGCCCGCATGGTCGACGCCCAGGCGCCCGGGATCGCCGCCCGCCTGGGCGAGCTCGCCGACCTGGACGACCAGGGCCCCGACTGGCTGCACGCACTGACCTCCGAACTGGGCGCCATCCACCTGCTCGCGCGCGCCTGGGCCGGGCGCGAGCACCTGCCCGCCGACCTGGTGGCCTGCGCGCGCCGCGAGATCGGCCTGACCGTCCCCTCCGAGGAGGTCCTGGCCGCCCCCGGCGTCGAGGACCGGTGGGCGGTGATGGGCACCCGCGACCGCGAGGAGGGCCGCGTCACGGCCCGCGACTTCTGGCTGTGCGGCACGAGCACGGGACGCTGGGGACGCATCATCGCCTACGCCCGCGAGGCGGAGGAGCTGCCCACCACCTTCAGCCCGGGAACGCTGGTGCGGGCCCGCCTGCACTTCCACCCCGGGCCCGGGCTGCGGGCGCTGTCCCTGCCCGAGCAGCCCGCCGCCGAGCCGGTCGCCGGCTGGGACCCCGGGCCGCTGAGCATCGCCGGCGCCCGCGGGGCCTGGCGCGACGCCCTGGCCGCCGACCCGTGGGCGGACGCCCGGCCACTCCTCGTCGCCGGCCGCCTGGCCGCCGACGCCGAGGGGCGCCTGGCCCTGAGCCCGCGGAAGGCGGACGGGGAGCAGTCGGACCGGGGGGACGCCGGGGAGCATTCGGACCGGTCGGACCGGGCCGGCGCTTCCGCCGCCCTGCCGCTGCTGCGGGTCGGCGCCCACCGCCGCCTGACCCTGAGCGCCGTCTGCGACGACGTCGTGGTCGCGGGCCTGATCTGCCCGCAGGGCCTGTGGCCCCTGAGCCTGCTGATCGAGGGGACGGTGGTGCCGCTGTGAGCGGATTCGACGACGTCGTGCGCGCAGCCGCCCTCGGCGCGCGCAACCGGCCCCTGACGGAGGCCTCGCTCAGCGCCCCCGTCGCCGCGGTGCTCAGCGGGGCCGACGGCGCCGAGCGCGTGCTCGAGGCGGCCGCCGCCCACGCCGCGGCCGCTCGCACAGCCATCCCCGCCGCGCCCGCGACCGCCCTGAACCTGCCCGCGCGCCCCGCCCCGGTCATCGACCCCGGCCTGGCCGACATCCTGACCCGCATCATGGCCCTGGACCACCCGCAGGACGAATTCATCGTGCGGGTCCTGCGCCTCGTGCGGCGCCGGGGCCTGCGCCTGCCGCCGCCGCTCCTGAACCGGGTGGCGAGCGCGCTGAGCGGCGACGACCGGGATGAGGTCGTGGCGGTCATGGACGAGCGGGACCGCGCCGTCTTCGCCCTGGACGAGTGCTGGGCCGCCCGCATCCGGCGCTTCGCGCAGCGGAACGCCCCGCCCGACCCCGCCCGGTGGGAGGACGGCGACGCCCAGGAGCGCGCCGACCACCTCGCCCGCCTGCGCCGCACCGACCCCGACGCCGCCCGCGCCCTCCTGGCCGACGGCGCCTGGCTCAGGGCCAGGGCGCCCGAGCGCGAGCAGATCCTCGACGCCCTGGCCATCGGGCTGGGCCCGGCCGACGAGCAGATCCTGGAGGAGCGCCTGGACGACCGCGCCGAGGCCGTGCGGGGCCGGGCCGCCGAGCTCCTGAGCCGCTTGCCCTCCTCCGCCCTCATCGCCCGCGCCGAGGCCCTGGCCGAGCGGCACGTCGTCGTCACCCGGCGCGCCCTGCGGGCCCCGGCGGTCGAGCTGCACGGCATCGAGATGACCGACGCCCTGGCCCGCGACCGCTACCCCGCCAAGGCCCATCGGACCTCCGCCTCGCTGGCGCGCCTGGAGGAGGTGATCGCCCGCATCCCCACCTGGCGGTGGCCGGACCTCGTGGGGATCTCCGCCGCCGAGCTGGCGAGGGCGCGAGTGCGCTGCGACGGGCAGAAGGCGGACCTGATCGCCCCGCTGGTCCGGGCCGCCGTCGCCTGGCGCGACGGCGAGCTCGCCGCCGCCCTCGCGGACCTGGGTCGCTCCCCCGCCCCCGCCGGCCTGTTCGGCCTGCTCGACGAGCCGCGCCGCGAGGCCCTCCTGCACCGGCTCATCACCGCCAAGCGCTACAGCGCCGTCGTCACCTGCACCCTCAGCTGGCCGTCCGAGCTCACCGCGGAGCAGTCCAGGGTCTTCGCCCGCTCCCTGATCGCCGTGACCAGGCCGGGCTCGTACATCTCCGACTCCCGGTGGTGGGGCGTGCTGCCGGCGCGCTGCGCGCCCGACGCCCTCGACGAGGTCCTCGCCATTCTCCGGGGCGCCCCGCCCGACACCCTGAGCGACCTGCGCGTGCAGACCGTCATCACCGCCCTCGAGCTGCGCCGCGAGCTGCTCGAGCTGACCGACCGGACCGACCAGGAGGCATCGTGACCACCGCAGACACCGCCGACGACACCACGGGGCTCCTGCGCCCCCACGCCGAGCAGCGCTACGCCGAGGAGCTGGCCGCCCTGGCGGCCCTGGACGAGCGCCCCCGCCCGACCGGCTGGCGCCTGTCCCCGTGGGCGGTGGTCACCTACCTCATGGGCGACACCCTGGCCGACGGCACCGTCATCACCCCCAAGTACGTGGGCAGCCGCCGCCTCATCGAGATCGCCGTGGCCACCCTGGCCACTGACCGCGCCCTGCTGCTGCTGGGCGTGCCCGGAACCGCCAAGTCCTGGGTGAGCGAGCACCTGGCGGCCGCCGTGTGCGGCACCTCCACCCTCCTGGTCCAGGGCACCGCCGGCACCGCGGAGGAGGCCGTGCGCTACGGCTGGAACTACGCCCGCCTCCTGGCCGAGGGCCCCTCGCCCGAGGCGCTCGTGGCCTCCCCGGTCATGGAGGCCATGCGCTCGGGGCGCATCGCCCGCGTCGAGGAGCTCACCCGCATGCCCTCCGACGTCCAGGACGCCCTCATCACCGTGCTCAGCGAGAAGACGCTGCCCGTGCCCGAGCTGGGCGCGGAGGTCCAGGCCCGCGGCGGCTTCAACCTCATCGCCACCGCCAACGACCGCGACCGCGGCGTCAACGACCTGTCCTCCGCGCTGCGCCGCCGCTTCAACACCGTCGTGCTGCCCCTGCCCGACTCCGCCGAGGAGGAGGTCGCCATCGTCTCGCGGCGGGTGGCCGACCTGGGCTCCGCCCTGCGGCTGCCGCCCGCCGAGGGGGCGCTGGACGAGATCCGGCGCGTGGTCACCGTCTTCCGCGAGCTGCGCCAGGGCGTCACCGAGGACGGGCGCACCACCGTCAAGTCCCCCTCCTCGACCCTGTCGACCGCCGAGGCCATCTCGGTGGTCACCAACGGACTGGCCATGAGCGCCCACTTCGGCGACGGCATCCTGCGCCCGGGCGACGTCGCCGCCGGGATCCTGGGGGCGGTCGTCGCCGACCCGGTGGGCGACGCCGTCGTGTGGTCGGAGTACCTGGAGACCGTGGTGCGCGACCGCCGGGGCTGGAAGGACTTCTACCGCGCCTGCCGCGAGGTGAGCAGGTGACCACCCCCGCGGCCGGGCCCGGCGCTGGCGGGGCGGCCCCGCCCCCCGGCCGACCGGGCGACCCGGGCGGGGCGGACGCGAGCGCGAGGACCGCCGGGGGCGCGCCGGGCAGGGCGGACGCGCCGCCCCAGGCCCCGCCCGCCGCGCCGGCGCCGCCGGTGCGGGTCCTGGGCGTGCGCCACCACGGCCCCGGATCGGCCCGCGCGCTCGCGTCCGCCCTGGAGGACTACCGGCCCGACTGCGTGCTCGTCGAGGGCCCGGCCGACGCCGACGACCTGCTGACCTGGGTCGGCGCGCCGGGCATGGAGCCGCCCGTGGCGCTGCTGGCCTGGAAGGCGGACGAGCCAGCGGTCGCCTCCTTCTGGCCCCTGGCCGTCTTCTCCCCGGAGTGGCAGGCGCTGCGCTGGGCCGCCGAGCACGGCGTCGAGGCCCACTTCATGGACCTGCCGGCCCGCCACGTCCTGGCCGAGCAGGCGGACAACGGCAAGAAGAAGGACGGCGAGGGCCCCGGGCCCGACGACGCCGGGTCTGGCGGCGACGAGCCGGTCGGGCCCGCCGCGAGCGGGCCGGCCGACGACGCCGGGCCTGACGGCGCCCCCGGCGCGGGCGGCGGCGCCCCCGACGCGGGCGGCGCCGAGTCCGGCTCTGACGGCGCCGAGCCCGCCGCCGACGAGGACCCCGGGTCCGGCGGCGCCCCCGACTCGCCCCCGCGCACGGACCCCATTGCCGAGCTCGCCCGCCTGGCCGGCTACGCCGACCCCGAGGCCTGGTGGGAGGACGCCGTCGAGCTGCGCCTGGACGGCGACCCCTTCGACCCGCTGGCCGAGGCCATCGGCCTGCTGCGCGAGACCGCCCCGGAGACCGACGAGCGGACCCTGCGCCGCGAGGCCCACATGCGCAAGGTCCTGCGCGCCGCCCGCAGACGCGGGCACGAGCGCATCGCCGTCGTGTGCGGCGCCTGGCACGCCCCCGCCCTGAGGGGCCGCCTGCCCGCCGCCAAGGCGGACAACGCCCTCCTGACCGGCATGCCCAGGGTCAAGACGCAGCTGACCTGGGTGCCCTGGACGCACCAGCGCCTGGCCGCCGCCACCGGCTACGGCGCGGGCGTGACCTCCCCGGGCTGGTACCACCACCTGTTCACCGCCCCCGACGAGCCCGTCGTGCGCTGGCTCACGCTCGTGGCCCGCTCCCTGCGCGAGCACGACCTGCCCGCCTCCTCCGCCCACGTCATCGAGGCCGCCCGCCTGGCCGAGGCGCTCGCGGCCCTGCGCGGGCGCCCCATGCCCGGTCTGGACGAGGTCGGCGAGGCCACCTGGTCCGTGCTGTGCGAGGGCAGCACGGCGCGCGCCGAGCTGGTGACCCGGGAGGTCGTCGTCGGCCAGGCCCTGGGGACGGTGCCCGACGGCGCGCCCATGGTCCCCCTGGATGCGGACATGCGCGCCACCGCCAGGCGCCTGCGCCTGGCCTTCTCCGCCTCGGCGCGCTCCCTGGTGCTGGACCTGCGCAAGCCCACCGACCTGGCCCGCTCCCACCTCCTGCGGCGCCTGGCCATCGTGGGGGTGGACTGGGGCAGCCCGCGGCAGGTGTCGGGCACGGGCACCTTCAAGGAGGGCTGGGAGCTCGTGTGGCGCCCCGAGCTGGCGGTCGACGTCGTCGCGGCCGCCTCCTGGGGCACCACCGTCGCCTCCGCGGCCGGCCACGCCCTGATGGAGCGCACCGACACCCTGCCTGCGGTGACCGGCGCCGTCGAGGAGGCCCTCGCCGCCGGCCTGACGGACGCGCTGCCCGAACTGCTGCGCGTCCTGGACGAGCGCGCCGCCGGCGAGAGCGACATCACCCACCTGCTCGCCTCGATCCCCGCCCTGGCGCGCGCCCAGCGCTACGGCGACGTGCGCGCCACCGACACCGCCAGCCTGGCGGCCGTGGCCCGCGCGGTCCTGGCCCGCGCCTGCGCCGGCCTGCCGGCCGCGGCGAGCGGGGCGGGCCAGGACGCGGCCGAGGCGCTGCGCCGCGCCGTGGACGGGGTCCAGGACGTCGTCGCCCTGCTCGGCGAGGAGGAGGGGCGGCGGTGGCGCGAGTGCCTGCTGGCGACCCTGCGGGTCCACGCGCTGCCGGGCCTGCTGGCCGGGCGGATCACCCGCGTCCTGCTCGACGGCGAGGGGCTGACGCCCGAGGACGTGGCCGGGCGGATGAGCCGGACCCTGTCCCCCGGCTCCGACCCGGCCGATCAGGCCGCCTGGGTGGAGGGCTTCCTCGCCGGCGACGCCCTGCTCATCATCGAGGACCGGCGGATCCTGCGGCTGCTGGACGAGTGGGTGCGCCGCATCGACGACCGGGCCTTCGTCGACGCCCTGCCCTCGCTGCGCCGGGCCATGGGGTCGTGGCCGAAGGCCTCCCGGCGGGCGCTGGCGCGCCGCCTGGCGCAGGGCGAGGAGGCCGACACGACGGACCCGGCCGGGGACGACGAGGAGCTGCTCGCCTTCGCCGCCCCCGTGCTGGCCACGGTGGGAACGATTCTGGGAGGTGGACGATGAGCCCCGCGAACAAGCCCGCGGATGCGCCCGCGCCGTCGTCGGACTCGCCGCTGGACGGTCCGATCAGCGCCGAGGAGCGCTGGCAGCTCATGCTCGGCGCCAACGAGGAGCTGGGCGGGCTGCGCGGGTCCCTGCAGGCCATGGACCGCGCGCTCGGCGCCCTCTACAACACCGGGGACGACGCCGAGGACGGGGGCGGGAGAAGGGGCGGCCTGGGAGCCTCCGCGCCGTCGGTCACCCGCTGGCTGGGCGATATCCGCAACTACTTCCCCAGCCGGGTCGTGCGGGTCATGCAGACCGACGCCATCGAGCGCCTGGGCGTGCGCTCCCTGCTGACCGAGCCGGAGGTCCTGGAGACCCTCGAGCCCGACGTCCACCTCGTGGCCACCCTCGCCCAGCTGTCCTCGGTCATCCCGGAGCGCTCGAGGGCCACGGCGCGCGCCGTCGTCGCCAAGGTGGCCCGGCAGGTGGAGGAGAAGATCGCCGACCGCCTGCAACAGAGCGTCCTGGGGGCCCTCAACCGGGCCTCGCGCACCTCCCGGCCCCGCCCCGGCGACATCGACTGGAACCGAACCATCGCCGCGAACCTCAAGAACTACCTGCCCGAGCACCGCACGGTGGTGCCCGAACGACTCATCGGCTACGGCCGCAGGCACCTGGGCGTCCAGCGGGAGTTCGCCATCTGCCTCGACCAGTCCGGCTCCATGGCGACCTCCGTGGTCTACGCCTCGATCATGGCGGGCGTCATGGCGTCCCTGCGAACGCTGCGCACCTCCCTGGTGGCCTACTCCACCGACATCGCCGACCTCACCGAGGCCCTGGCCGACCCGGTCGACGTCATCTTCGGCGCCCAGCTGGGCGGGGGCACGGACACCTCCCCGGCGCTGGAGTACTGCCGGCGGACCATCACCCGGCCCTCGGCGGCGGTGCTCCTGCTCATCTCCGACCTCTACGACTCCGATCCCAAGCGCATGCTGGAGCACATCGCCCGGATCCAGGCCGACGGCATCCAGGTGGTGGTGCTGCTCACCCTGTCCGACGACGGCCTGCCCTTCTACAACCACGACGTCGCGGCCTCCCTGGGGGACATGGGGGTGCCCGCCTTCGGCTGCACCCCCGACGCCTTCCCGGACCTCATCGCCGCCGCGATCCAGGGCGAGGACCTGGGCCGCTGGGCCGAGCAGCGGGCGGCGGCGCCGTAGGCGGGGCGCGCGGGCGCCGGCTGGCGCGGGGCCGCGGCGGGCGGGCGACGTCGTGGCACGGCGCGGGAGCGGGCCTCCGGCGCCCCTCACACGTCGTCGACGTCGTCGTAGGACTTGGGGTCCTCGATGGGCTCCAGGTGCGCCGAGACGCGCAGGCTCGGGTCGGCCTCGACGAGCTCGTCGATCATCCGCTCGGTGAAGTCGTGGCCCTGCTTGACGCTCCAGGTGCCGGGGACGAGCATGTGGACGTCGGCGAAGCGGCGGTTGCCGGCCTCGCGCACCCGCACCGCGTGGAAGTCGATGACGCCGGCGCGCCGGTGGCGGTCGAGCACCTCCGTGATCGCGGCCAGGGCCTCGGCGGACGGCGCGATGTCCATGAGCCCGGCCACCGAGTCCCTGATCAGGGTGAAGCCCGTCCACATGATGTTCAGGCCCGCCCCCAGCGCCACCACGGCGTCGAGCACGGGGGAGTGGAAGACGGCGACCAGGCCCACGCCCACCAGGACGGCGGCGGAGGTGACGACGTCGGTGGCCAGGTGCTTGGCGTCGGCCACGAGGGTCGCCGATTTCTCCCTGCGGCCCTTGCGGTGCAGGACCCCGGCGACCGCGCCGTTGACGACGGAGGCGACGACGGACACCGCCAGGCCCAGGCCCAGCCGCTCGGGCATGACCGGGGCGATGAGGCGCTCGATCGCCGAGAAGATGATGAAGGCGGCGGCCACGAAGATCATGGTCCCCTCGACGATCGCCGAGAAGTACTCCGCCTTGGAGTGGCCGAACTGGTGGTCCTCGTCCGCCGGCCGGATCGAGATCTTCAGGACGATGAGGGCGATGACGGCCGCCACGAGATTGACCGCCGACTCCGCGGCGTCGGAGAGCAGGCCCACCGAGCCGGTCATCCACGCCGCCCACCCCTTGAGGGCGATGGTGGTCAGGGCGGCGCCTATGGACAGCCAGGCGTAGGCGCTCAGGTCCTTCGGCGGGGCGTAGCGTGACGAGGGCACGGTGCGCAGTGTGCCCGGGAGCGGCCGGGCCGGGCCAGTCAGGGTTTCGCAGGCCCGCAAGCCGGTCCGAATCCGCTGCCCCCTGGGAAGGTTATTCAGCAGGCGCGGTTATGCGGGGCGGGGCGCCGGAACCGCGCCCGAAGACCGGCTCGCTGATCCCGCCGACACCCGGGTCGATCCCACTGCGCCGGGCGCCCTCCCACACGCCCGGGGGCGACTTGAGCGGGTCATCGCGGCCGGTCCCGCGCCCAACGCCCCACCGCCCTCAACGACCCTTCGCGTCACACCCGGCAAATGCACTCGGACGCCCCCAGGATCACCTTCGCGATCTCCGAATTCGATTTACAATGCGTGAATGACCATTCCGCGGGATTCCGCCACGAGGACCCGATCTCCATCCGCCTGCGGAGGGAGTGGGGACGCCGCGGGGCCCGGCCTCCAATGGCGCGCCAGGAGCGCGGCCGAGGCGCTGGGCGGCCGGGCGAGGTTCGCGGACGCGCTCGGGGTCCCCGACTCCCAGTGCGCACGATGGATCCGGGGCGAGGACTCCCCCAATGCGGAGAACGCGCGCGCCATCGTCGACCTGGAGTACGTCGTCGCCCGGGCCCGCCTGCTGTGGAGCGACGACGAGACGGTGAACCTGTGGCTGAACGGGCGCAACGCCTTTCTCGGAGGCGCCCGCCCCATCGATGTGATCATGACCCGGGGGGTCTCTCCGGTGGTCGACGCCCTCGACCAGGAGATGGCCGGAGCCTTCGCCTGATACCCGCGGGCGGGCCTCCCCGGGCGGGCTCGAAGCGCACGGCGCCCCGGCCTTCGCCTGATACCCGTCGGCGCCCCGTGAGCGCGGTCCCGTAGAATCGCCCGGTGCTCGCCACCCAGATCCCCGTCCCCGAGGCGCTGCCGGACACCTTCCGCGCCGTCGACCTGTGCGGGGTCCTGCTCAACGGGATCCTGGGCGGCCTGATCGCCCGGCGCAAGAACTACGACCTGGTCGGCTTCGTCGTCCTGGCGATACTGACGGCCACCGCCGGCGGGATCCTGCGCGACGTCATGATCCAGGCCGGCCCGCCCTTCGCCCTGACCGACCCCTACTACCTCTACACCGCCTGCGCCGGGGCGCTCATCGCCTGGTGGGTCCCCTTCCGCTCCACCCCGGCGCGGCGCCTGCTGGTCGTGGCCGACGCCGTCGTGCTGGGCACCTGGTCGGCCACGGGCGCCTCCAAGGCCCTGGCCAACGGGCTGGGCGTCATGCCGGCGCTGCTGCTGGGGTGCCTGACGGCGGTGGGCGGCTCCATGATCCGCGACGTCTCCGTGGGCGAGACCCCGGCGGTCTTCGGCGGCAACAAGCTCTACGCGATCCCGGCCCTGTGCGCGGCGGGCACCGACGTCGCCCTCGTGAGCGCGGGGCTCGCCGAGGCCTGGGCGATGCTCGCCTCCGCCCTCGTGGGCGCGGGCACCTGCCTGGTGGCCTACTGGCGCTCGTGGCGGCTGCCCGTGTCCGCCGACGTCGAGCGCGAGCGCGCCCGCAGGCGCCGGGAGCGGGCCGCGGCCGGATGGCTGCGCCGGGGCGGAGGGACTCCGACGACGGCGTCGGCGTCGGCCCTGGTGCGCGGAGCCGGGATCGCCGCCGGATGGCGCCGCGCGCTCATGGTGCTGCCGCGGCGCGTCTCCCGGCGCCCGCTGCGGCGGCGCGAGCCCCTCGACCCGGCCGACATGTAGCCCCGCCGCCCGACGCCGCCGGACCGCGCGCAGACGCCGCTTTCGAGGTGACGTCCCCGGCACTCGCGGCCCGACGCCGCTGGCGCGCCGCATCGGGCCCGACTGCCCGGCCCGAAGTTCGCGCCGGCCCGGGCCGCCGTCGCGTCGAGCCGCCCGGTGCTCAGCCCTCGGTGGGGCGGACCTCCGCCTGCCCGACGTCGACCGGGCCGGACCCCGACTGCGCCGCCGGCTTGGGGGCGCCGCCGAAGAGCCGGTCCTTGACGGCCTCGGCGACCTTGTCGGTGACGGCCTCGCCCTGCTGGCGCACGAAGTTCGAGGCCTTGGTGGAGGCGGAGTCGACCTTGTTGCGGACGGAGGGGCGCTCGACGATCCTGGTCGCGGCGGCCTTGATGCGCTCGTACTGGGCGCGACCGGCGCGCGTGCCGAGGACGTATCCGGCGCCGAGCCCGAGGATGAAGGGGATCTTGCTGGCCATGGTGCCTCCTGGTGCGGGTCGGTTGCGGCGTGCAGCTGCGCTTCACCCTACCGGCCGCGGACGGCGGGAACGGGCGCCTGCGGGCGATTGCGCCTTGGGCGATCCGCGCGGGGCCGGGTCAAGTCCCTTGGTGTGGTGTTCTTCCGGTCAGGTGGTGATGGCGGGCAGGGCGGCGCGGTCGCTGGCGCTGTTGTCGGCCTGGAGCATGTCGGTCAGGTGTCGCAGTGAGGTCTGGGACAGGTAGCGGCGTTCGCCGTACTGCCACTCCTCGTGCTGCTCCAACAGGACGGATCCGATCAGGCGGGTGACGGACTCGCTGTCGGGGAACACCTGGACGACGTCTGCTCGGCGCTTGATCTCGCGGTTGAGGCGCTCGATGGGGTTGTTGGACCAGATCTTGG
>NZ_AUBL01000062.1 GCF_000429225.1 Actinomyces dentalis DSM 19115 | reverse complement strand
ACCGGCACCACCAGGACGCAGGTCCAGTCCCCCGGCCGGCCGGACACCGGGACCCCGCGCACCGGCGGCGCAGACGGCGACGGGGCCGCCACCGCATCCGCCGACGGCGCCGACGGCGGTGCCGCGGGGCTCTGCTACCTGGGCGAAGTGGGCCTCAGGGAGTTGTACTCCCTCTCATGCCTCTTCGCCCCCGCCGCACCCGACCCCGGCGGCGGCGCAGGAGGGGAGCCCCCGACCACGGTGACCATCACCGCCACCGACGCCGCCGCCCTCCTGGTCGACGGATCCGGCCTGCACCGCCAGCCCCCCGGACCCCAGGCCCTGATCACCCTCGACGTCATCGCCTACACCAGCCCCGACACCCGCACCATCACCACCACCGTCGCCAACACCCCCGTCACCGTCACCGCCACCCCCACCGCCTACGCCTTCGACTGGGGCGACGGCACCACCACGACCACCACCGACCCCGGAGCCCCCTACCCCCACCACACCATCGCCCACCGCTACCAGCGCACCGCCACCGCCGTCACCATCACCCTGACCACCACCTGGACCGCCACCCTCACCCCCGACGGAGGCTCACCCCGACCCGTCCAGGGCACCATCACCACCACCGAGACCACCCCGCCCTTCGACATCGTGCGCACCATCACCTACCTCACCGACGACGCCGAAGAAGCCCAAGGACACTGACCAGACACATCCGACAGCGAAAGGCCGCAGCATGGTCCGCACTCAATCGAGCCGTCGGCCGGTGACGAGCCGCCGGCCGACGATAAGCCGCCGCCAACCGGTGGCGGGCCGCCGCGCAATGACGGTGCGCCGCCTGACGGCGTCGTGCCTCATACTGGCCGCGGCGGGGATCGCGGCCTGCTCGACGTCGCACAACCAGGCGGGCGCCTCCCCCTCGGCCGCCGACGCATCCGTCTCCGCCGCAGTCACCGCCTCGGCGGCGAACCGCACACCGCCCCCGCTGTCGAGCGAGGCGGCCGACGCCGTGGCCGCCCTGAGCCCCGAGGAGCGGGCCCTGCGCGACACCGCCCTGGCCACGCCCGAGCCCCAGCGCCCCGCCGAGGCCGACCAGCGCACCGTCGACGGCGCCGTCGCCGCCGCCCAGTACTTCATCGGCCTCCGGCCCTACCTCCAGGCCACCGGCGAGTCGACCGCCTGGCAGGCGATGAGCGGCCCCGACTGCGCCTACTGCGCCTCGGCCGCCGCCACCGCGACCGCCCTCCACTCGGCCGGGGGCTGGACCGACCCCTGGGACCAGCAGATCGGCTTCTTCTCCATCAGCGCCGACACCGAAGGCCCCGACCGCTACACCATCACCCTCGACGTGACCTCGGGCGAGTACCTGACCCACCCCATGGGGGAGGAACCCGCGACCACCGCGGCCGCCCAGGGATCGCTGCGCGTCTCCCTGCACTGGGAGGACCAGGCCAGCTGGAGGATCGACGACGTCGCCGCGCTGTGAGCGGTGAGCGCCCGCCCCGTGCCCGAGCCGGCGTCGCCATCACGTCGCGCCCGAGCCGGCGGCGCCATGACGACGGGCCCGGCGTCATGGCGACGGCCGCCGCGCCGCCGCGCTAGGCTGCGCGGGGCCCGACCACCGCACCACGCCGTCGGGCGGGAGGGAGAGTCATGCGCGTCCTGGCGGCGCTGTCGGGCGGAGTCGACTCCGCGGTCGCGGCCGCGCGCGCCGTGGACGCCGGCCACGACGTCGTCGCCGTGCACATGGCCCTGACCCGCGAGCGCGCCGCCACACGCTGCGGCTCGCGCGGATGCTGCTCCGTCGAGGACGCCTCCGACGCCCGCTGGGCCGCCGAGATCCTCGGCATCCCCTTCTACGTGTGGGACCTGTCCGAGCAGTTCGAGGAGCGCGTCGTGGCCGACTTCCTGGCCGAGTACCGGGCCGGGCGCACCCCCAACCCCTGCGTGCGCTGCAACGAGCGCGTCAAGTTCGACGCCCTCCTCGCCCGGGCCCTGGCCCTGGGGTTCGACGCCGTGGCCACCGGCCACTACGCGCGCCTGACCGGCGGCGCCGCCTCCGGCCGCCCCGGCCAAACCTCGGGCCTGACCCTGTCGCGCGCCGCCGACGCCGCCAAGGACCAGTCCTACGTCCTGGCCGTCTCCGGCCGGGCGGGCCTGTCCCGCGCCCTGTTCCCGCTGGGCGGGGCCCCCTCCAAGGCGGCCGTGCGCGCCGAGGCGGCGCGGCGCGGCCTGCCGGTGGCCGCCAAGCCCGACTCCTACGACATCTGCTTCGTGGCCGACGGCGACACCCGCGGTTTTCTGCAGCGCTCGCTCGGCGTGCGCGAGGGGGCGATGGTCTCCCCCGACGGCGAGGTCCTGGGCACGCACCAGGGCTACTTCGGCTTCACGGTGGGCCAGCGCCGGGGCCTGGGGCTCACCCGCCCCGCGCCCGACGGCCGCCCCCGCTACGTCATCGAGACGCGCCCGGCCACCAATGAGGTCGTCGTCGGCCCCGAGGAGCTGCTGCGGCGCTCGGCGCTCGACGCCGACGATCTGGTCCTGCTCGCCGAGCCCGACGGCGGGGGCTGGGAGGACGTCGCCGTGCAGGTGCGCGCGCACGGGCGGCCCGTGCCCGCCGACGTCGTCGTCGATCGCGGGGCCGGGACGCTGCACGCCGATCTGCGCCAGCCGCTGCGGGGGCTGGCGGCCGGCCAGTCCGCCGTCGTCTACGGGGGCGACGACGGCCGGCGGGTGCTCGCCCAGGCCACCATCGCCTGAGAGCGCGCCCGCCGGCCCCGCCGCTCAGCGCAGGGAGGTGTGGTGCTCGATGGAGCGGATCGCCCACCAGGCCATGAGGAGGGCCACGATCGGACCGGCGATCAGGGCCCCCATGCCCACATAGGTCACCTCGGCCCCCGTGCGCACGGCGTCGATGAGCTCGGGGAGCATGATGCGCGTCTGAACGCTCCCCGTCCGCGAATCGATGCCGAAGGGGATGAGCACGGTCGAGACCATCGACACCACCTGATTGGCGACGTACACGATGACGAAGCCGATCATCGGCGCCCCGAAGCCGAGGTGGTTCCACCGGCCCTCGGCCCCGATGCTCATGACCGCGAAGACCTCGAGCACCAGGTTGGCCACCATGAGCACGGTCGCGGCCACCATGAACAGCGCCCACCCCGGACCCACGGCTCCGAAGACGTCCGCGATCCGGCCCCACGCCGTGGCGGCGTCGGCGCCCATGGCGAGGGCGGAGACCAAGGCCCACGCCACGATCCCCGCGACCACCGCGGCGGTGACGGCCAGTCCGACGAGGAGGGCGTAGAGCGCCTTCGCAAGGTAGAGCGCGCGCCCGCGCACGGGCAGGGTCATGGTGAGGTACCCGCGCCGGCCGTACATCGAGGACCAGTACTCGGCCGCGACCTGGATGCCGACCACCAGCGGCGTCCCCGCGAGGCACACCAGCATCCCCATCTGCAGGAGGGGGGCCATCACGGGCACCCGGGCGAAGAACCACCACAGGACCAGGAATCCGGCCGCGAGCAGGGCCCCCAGGCCGAGCACCGCGGCATTGCGCCGCAGCTGGGTGCGGGCCTCCTGGACGAAGAGCGTGCGGAACATCAGCGGTACTCCTTCCGGAACAGGGCGTCGAGGCTCATACCGCTGGCCTCGCGCAGGTCGTCGGCGTCGCCCGCCAGCATCAGGCCGCCCTCGTGGAGGAAGACGACGGAGTCGACGATCGGCTCGACGTCGGCGATGAGATGGGTGGAGATGAGCAGGAGGGAGTCGGGGTTGAAATCGGTGAGGATGCCGTTCATGAGGACCTCGCGCGCGGCGGGGTCGACGCCGGAGATCGGCTCGTCGAGGAGGTAGACGCGGGCGCGCCGGGACATGGTCAGCGCGATGCGCAGCTTCTCCCCCATGCCCTTGCTCATCTCCTTGATGGTGCGGTCCGCGGGGAGCTTGAAGAAGCGGATGAGGTCGCGCGCCTTGTCCGCGTCGAAGTCGGCGAAGAACCTGGCGTAGTAGGCCACGGCCCGCTCGGCGGTGAGGTTGTCGGCGATGAAGGCGGCGTCGGGCAGGAAGGCGACGGCGGCCTTGGACCGGGGGCCGGGGGCGTGCCCGGCGATGCGGACCCGGCCCTGGTAGTCGGCCAGGACGCCGGCGAGGATCTTGAGCAGCGTGGTCTTGCCCGAGCCGTTGGACCCCATGAGCCCGGTGATGCGGCCCGCGGGAAGTTCCAGGCTGAGGTCCCTCAGGGCGAGGCGGCCGCGGTAGGTCTTGGTCAGGTTGGTCACGACGACGGCGGCCTCGACGTCCTCATTGCCGGGGACGGGCGGGATCGTGCGGAAGGCGCGCAGCGGGGACGCGGCGGGACTGGCCGCGGCGGGCGCCGGGGGTGCAGCGGATGACGTCGGGGAGGCCGCGGGCGCGGCGGGCGGCGTCGGGCCGCTCCCCGGCGCGCTGCCGGCCGGGACGGGGGTTGCGGGTGTGCTCATGACTGGGGTTCTCCTGTGGCGGGTCGATCGGTCCAGCGCTCGGCGAGCAGGCGCGTGGCGCCGTCGAGGCTCATGCCCAGACCGGTGAGGGCGACGATGTAGGCGTCGGTCGCCCCGGTGGCGAGCTCGCGCCGGACCGCGTCGAGGACGGCGGCGTCCGCCGTGACGAAGCGGCCGGCGGTGCGCTCGGCACTGGTCAGGCCCGTGCGGTCGAGCTCGGCGAGGGCGCGCTGGACGGTGTTGGGGTTGACCCCGGCGCCGGAGGCGAGCTCGCGGACGCTGGGGATCTTGCTGCCGGGCTCCCACTGGCCGGACACGATCCGATGCCGGAAGGCGTCGACCAGCTGGATCCAGATCGGACGGGTGTCGTCGACCTGCATGCAGCCTCCCTGGGTGGATGGACGGGTGGTGCTCATGAGCGCAGTGGCGGATGCCCGGCCGAAGCATCTGTGTCACTGCATTAATACAGTGACACAGTTTCGGGGCGCCGTCAAGCCGGACCGCCGGGCCCGCGCGGGCCGAGGGTCGGAGCACTCAACAATCGGCCTTCCAACGGGTCGAACAGCGCCCCGGATCCCGACCCCAGCGGAGCCGGCGGGGCGCGTCCGGGCTTTTCGGGCACACCGGGCCTGACGAACCCCGACCCCAGTGGGGCCAGTGAGGCGCATGGTGGAGGAGGGGCGCAGGGGATGATTCAGCGCCACGTCACCGGCCGCGTCCGGGTGGAAGTTTGTCCAAATCTGTTGCAAAGGCCCGGATCGAGCCGGAGCGCGCGAAGAGAATCGTTGGTATTCCGCGGTTCTTCTCCCGGCTGATCCCGGTCCGGGACGCCTTTGCAACAGATTTGGACAACTGCCCGCCCCGAGTCGTCCCAGGAGCCCCACCCGCCCCACTGCGGTCCGACCTCATCCGCACGATGAGCAAGAGCGACCCGTCGGAGGAGCTCCGCGGTGCCACCACACCGCGCGCCGGGGGACTCACCCGGCGGACCTGCGTCTGCTACACCTCTTTCCGTCTACTGCGCTCCTTCACCCTCCAATGTACGAGAAAAAGGAGCGTAGTGGAGGGCGAGGGGGCGTAGCAGAGGGAAAGAGGCGCAGCAGACGACTCGGCGCGCACCCGCGGGCCTCGAGCCCCCGCAGCCACCGGCAGTGCGCACGGTGTCGTGGTGAATCCCGGGGCCGCCCCTCCGCGCGCACCCAGGCGGGGCCGGCGGGACGGTATCCGCTGGGGCGTCCAGTGTGAGCCCCCGCCGCGTGCACAGGCGGGGCCGGCGGGACCCCGCGACCCCGGGTCAGGCGGGCCTCAGCAAGGACGACCTGCCCTGAATTGGAAATAGGGAACATGCGCAAGAGCGCCTTCGCGGCCGCGGACGACAACCCCGCCCACATCCGGAACGCCCCTTTGAATCCGCAGCATTCCAACGATTCCACAATGCTCACAACGAGGTTTCCGCCAACGCTTGCGCCCGCCGGCGAACCCTGCCTACCTTGAATTACGTCAGCCGCTCCGGGCAGCCGGAGAACTCACGAGAGGAGCACGATCATGCCGACCGTCACCGCCATCAAGTCCTGCGCCACCACCGCCTGCGCCTTCAACAACGGGGGCTGCACCGCCTTCGCGATCACCGTCGGCGGCGACGCCGCCACCCCCGCCTGCTCCACCTTCATCACCCTCGACGCCCGCGGCGGCCTGCCCGTGGCGGAGGGTCACGTCGGCGCCTGCCAGCGCCTGGAGTGCGTCCACAACACCGACCTCATGTGCACGGCCGAGGCCGTCTCCTTCAGCGCCGGCAACGCCAGCTGCCTGTCCTACGAGGCCCGCTGAGCGCGGGCGCGGCCAGCCCGTCCCGCCCCCGCGAGCGCGCGACACGGCTGACACGGACGCGCTCTCAGTCAGAGCCTCTCAATCGGAACGGGGTTCCGCCGTGCGGCGGGGCCCCGTTCGGCGTCCATGCGCGGCCCGGGAAACCAGGAGTCAACGCGGGCCCGGAAAGGCCCGGAGAGGAACGGGATGCGCGGGGCCCGCGAGCGGCCTCGCGATGACGGACGGCATGCGCGGCACCCGCAGATGACTCGCGGCGCCCGGGGCGACCCGTGTAAGCCGGCCGGGCCTGCTCGGCGGCCAGGCGGCGTCCGCAGGCGCCCGGGGCGACGGGGCTTCAGGACCCCAGCGCGTCGGCCAGCAGCGCGTCCTGCACGAGCCGGCGCAGGTAGGGGGCGACCTCGCAGGCGCGGCGCATCCGGTCCGGCAGCCACACCTGGAGCGTGTCGATGCAGGTCCGGCTCAGGCGCATGAGGGTCACGGCGTCCGGGGCGACGTCCACGCACAGGACACGGCCCCACAGGGAGGGGCACAGGCCCGCCGCGGGCCGGTGCGAGCACACGATGCCCGCCACGGCGCCCTTCCCGACCGCGGTGCACAGGATGTCGAGGGCGGCGTCGCCGAGCTCGGAGACCTCCTCGTGCGCGCTGAGGGCGTCGAAGGAGCTCCACAGGAGCACCGGCGCCCCCTCCCCCAGGGACAGGACCTGCTCGATGCTGTGGCCGCTGACGCCCATGGCGTCATGGACCATGACGCGCTCGGTCTCGATGACGCCCAGGCGCCCGCCGGGCGCGCAGGCGAGGTCCGCGAGCCCGACCAGGGGGTTCTCCCCCGTGATCGGGCAGTGGCAGGCGGCGGAGCCCCCGGCGAGGACCAGGGCGGCCTCGGCCCGGCCGAGCCAGCGCAGCGCGCCGAGCAGGTGCGCCGTCGCCGTCGTGATCCGCAGGCCCGGCTCGGCGGCCTCCAGCGTCACGTCCAGGCGCACCTCGGCTATCTCGTCGTCGTCCAGCGAGGCCAGGGGATGGTCGGGCAGGGGGCGGGCGGCGACGAGCACCCGCCCGTCGGAGTCCAGCGCGTGGAGGGCGATCTGGGAGCAGACGCCGCCATAGCGGTAGGCGGTCAGCGTCGCGCACCCCGCGCCGGAGAGCAGGCGCCGCGCCATGCGGCGCGAGGAGACGGACTCGGGCTCGGACGACTCGCCGCTGAACGCCACGACTCCCCTTTCGCCGACGGGAACTTGCTGCCGAGGCAAGGCTAGCCTGATGCTCCCGCTTCGGCCAGGAGAGCCGGGTCACCGAGCGTCGGCGGGACCGACGGCGCCGCCGGGGCCCGCGTCCGCGACACCAGTGCGGGCGCCGGGCTCATGATCCCGCCCCGTTCCCGGCGCCTTCGGCGCCGACGGCGCTCCCGGGGGCCTCACCCGCGCCGTCCCCGGGATTCCCGGGGCCCGCGTCCGCGCCGTCCCCGGGGCTGGCACCGGGGCGCGCCAGTGCGCGGTAGTCGGACCAGCACCAGGCCAGCAGCCGGGGCGGCGCCAGGTGCAGGGGCAGGGCGCGGCGGGCCTGGCGCAGCTCCAGCCTGCCGATCGTGCAGGGGGCGTCCTCCTCGGGCAGGTCGGCCCCGGAGAAGGTGATGGCGGCCGTGATCCCCGAGGCGGGGTCGGTCCAGGTGTACTCGCTGACCGACCCGCCCGTGCCGATCGCCCCGCGCACGTAGCCGCGCTCGCTGAGGGTGCGGCGCAGGGCGGCGGTCGTCGTCGGGCGCCCGGCGAGATGGTCCAGGGCGGTTCCCGGCGGGGCGGCGCCGAGGGCGAGCATGTCGACGAGGGTGCGGCCGCGCACGTCGTCCCAGCGGTGGGCCTCCAGGGCCGCGTGCACCAGCTCCACCACCTCGCCGCGGTCCATGGCGAGGGCGAAGGAGGCCAGTCCCCGGTGCTCCTGCTCCGACCCGCCCCTGCGCCGCAGCGCCTCGGCCACGTACTGCTCGGGCGGGCGGGCGGCGGCGTCCACCAGGATCCCCTGCTGCGGGGCCGGCAGGGCGAAGGCCGACTCCTGGAGGCGGGTGAGGGCCTCCTCCCACGCCGCCAGCCCCTCCGCCTCGGCCAGTTCGCGGGTCCGCGGGTCGGCCGCCGCCGCCAGGTCGTGCTCCAGCCAGGTGCGGACCACGCCGTCGGCGAGCCCGGCGGCGTCCTCGGGCCGCAGCAGCGGCAGGTAGAGGTCCAGGGGGGCGCTCACGACCGCGGTGCGCAGGCGTCCGAGCTGCTCGGCGAGCACCACCCACCACCGGACGATGACGGGGTCGACCCGGGCGCCGTCGGCCGCCCAGCGGACCGCGGGCAGGCGATCCAGGTCGAGCCAGGCCGGCGGGGCGGCCCTGGGCCTGGCCAGCCCCAGGGCCGCGCGCCCGGCCAGCTCCTCGGGGGCCAGGTGGGCGGAGACGTCCTCCCCGCAGGCGGCCAGCGCCCTGACGATCATGGCGCGCACCGACTCGCTGGCCTCCTCGCGCAGGGCCTCGCGCAGGGCGGGGCGGTCCCCGGGGTCGGCGAGCTCGGCCAGCCAGCCGGCCGCCGCGACCCGCTCGCGGGCCGTGGAGGCCACCAGGCCGTGAAGGGCCGCCGCGCGCACCTCGGGCGTGGCGCCCAGGACCCGGCGCGCCGGGAGGGAGGCGCGCTCCCCGGACAGCGCCAGCCCGGTGACGGCGTCGTGGATGGCGCGCGGGACCCACCGGAAGCCCGCCAGGATCTCCAGGGCGTGCAGGGCCGTGTCGGGGTCGGCCAGGCGGGCGACGAGGTCCTCGGGGTGCTCCAGGTACCAGGACCGCGCCGCCCCGGCCGTCAGCTCGCGGAAGGCGAGGCTCTCGGTCTCGACGCGGCTGCGCTCGACCGGGATGTCGAGGCCGACCATGAGCTCGTGGATGGCGCGCGGGTCGTCGTCGCGCCCGGTGCGGGCGCGCAGCACCGGCCAGTAGCGCGGCGCGCGCTCGGAGGACACGAGCCGCAGGGCGTGGACGAGGCCCAGGCTCGGGCCGTGCTCGAGCACCCAGTCCAGGCCGAGGCGCCGGATGAGCCGCGGGTGGCGGTGCAGACGGCCCTCGGCGACGGCGATGAGCTCGGCGAGCTCGGTCTCGCCGACCTGGGCCGCCTCCAGGCGCATCCAGTCGGGTTCGCAGACGTCGGCGCGCAGCCGCTCCAGCGCCGCGCGCAACTCGACGCCGGCGGGGGCCGCCGACTGGCCGGAGCCGAGGATGGTCACGGACTCACGCACGGTCGGCCCCCGCGCTCGGGCGCCAGTGGGGGTCGGGCCGGCCCAGGGCCGCCAGCGCCGCGAAGTCGGCGCAGCACTCGGCCAGGAGCACCGGCGGGACCCGGCCCAGGACCACGGGCGCGCGGCCGCGGCGCACCTCCAGGTCGTCGACAGCGCAGGGCTGGTCCTCCTCGGGCAGTCGGGCGCCGCTGAAGTTGACGGCCGCCGTCAGGCCCAGGGAGGGGAAGTCCTTGAGGTAGCTCCAGAACCAGCCGCCGTCCTCGGCGGGGGCGCGCCGCCAGCCGCGCTTCGCGGCGGCCCGGCGCAGTGCGAGGGTGGTGGTGACGCGGCGGCCGCCGGGCGCCCGGACCGCGGTGGCGTCGGCCGGGACGTCGGGAGCGGCGGCGCCCAGCTGGTCGAAGGGCGGGTCCACCTCGTAGTCGGCCAGGTGCCGGCGCCACGCGTCCGCCTCGGCCCCGCTCAGGGCCGTGCGGTGGGCCAGGCGCACGGCGGTGCCGGGGGCGAGCTCGACGGCGGCGTCGTCCGCCCCGAGCAGCGCCCCGTCCTCGGCCGGGCGGAAGCGCACGCCGTCGGGCAGGGCCTCCCAGATCAGGCGGGTGACGAGCCGGCCCACCAGGGGGTGGTCGGCCAGCAGCTCGCGCCACTGGTCGGCCGGCCACGTCCGGGAGGCGCACATGGCCTCGTACAGGCGGGAGGCCTGGAGGGACATGACGGCCTTGACCTGCCTGCGGGCGGACCCCAGCCGCTTCTTCGCATCGTCGGCCCCGCCCGGGTCGTCGGGCGTGCGCGCGGCCGGCAGGGACTTGAGGGGCCTGCCGTCGGCGTCGGCCAGGACGACCCCGCCCTCCGGGGTCGGGCGGGCGATGACGGTCCGCCCCCCGTAGGACAGGCGCAGCGCGCCGTCGTCGTCGAAGCCCGCGGTGGGGATCATGCGGTCGGCCAGTTCGTCGGCGCTCCAGCCCCGCCACCGGGCGACCTGCTCCAGCAGGGCGGTGGCCGTCTTCCGGATGGAGCGCATGGTGTGGCCGCGCGCGGCGCTCTGGAGCAGGGCCAGGGCGTCGGGGTGGCCGTTGGCGGCCAGGGCGGTCATGAGGGCGGCCAGCTGGGCGCGGTGCCCGCCCTGCCAGCGCCAGCAGGTGGCCTCGTAGTCGCGCACGGCCCGCGCCAGCTCGGCCCCGTCCATGCGCACGGTCAGGGCGAGCAGGCCCTTGTCGGCGATCGCCGAGCCGGGGAAGAGCTGGTGGTGGTAGCGGTAGGCGCGCTCCACGTGCCGGGACAGCGGCACGGCCGCCTGGCGGCGCGCGTAGTCCTCCTGCTCCGTGCCGATCGCCCGGGCGAGGTCCCGCTGCGCCCGGTCGTGGTTCCTCCGCCCCTCGAGCTCGGCGTGGGCGCGCGACTCCTCCTCGGGCGGTCGGATGGTGTCCTGGGCGATCCAGGCCCGCAGCACGTGGGAGCCGAGGGCGGCGGCGTCGGCCGCGTCGAGGCGGTCCAGGTAGAGCTCGAACATGCCGTGGCCGCTGGGGTCCTTGAGCCTGTCCGCCAGGACGACCCACCAGCGGGCCACCCGCGGGTCGACGGCGGTCCCGTCGGCCCACCGCAGCGCCGGCAGGGCGTCGGCGTCGAACCAGGCCAGGGACGCCGGGGGCCTCCGCTTCAGGCCGCGCTCGGCCTCCGCCTCCAGGGTCCGCGGCGCGACCAGCTCGGCGGCGCGCTCGTCGCATGCGGCGAGCGCGCCCAGCAGCGCGGCCCGCGGTCTCGGCGAGGTCTCCCTGGCCAGGGCCTCGCGCAGGGCGACGACGGCGGTCGGGTCGGCGAGCTCGGCCAGCCACTGCGCCGCGGCCTCGCGCTGCTTCGCCCCTCCCGCCAGGGCCCGGGCGGCCAGGTCCCCGACCCGCGGGGAGTCGGCTCCGGCGCCGTCCGGGTCCTCGTCCGGCCCGCCGGGCGCCCCGGTCCGCGCATGGCGGGCCACGATCCGCCGCGCCAGGGGCCGGTTGACCGTGGAGGGGCCGATGGCGATCTGCGCCAGGGTCGGCAGGATCTGCTCGGGGATGGTGGGCATGTGCTCCAGGGTCTGCAGCGCCTGGGCGGCTAGGCGGGTGTCCCGGAGGCGCTCGACGACCAGGTCGGGGTTGGCCAGCGCCCACGGCCAGACACTGTGCGGGTCGTGGTGGTACCACAACCAGTTGTCGAACCAGGTCGCCCAGTCGCGTTCGGGCAGGTCGGTCGCCCGGAGGACCTGTTCGACCGCCCGCGGATCGAGGCGCTTGACGGAGGGGTCGTACAGCAGCCCCGCGAAGTCGGGTCTTCGCGAGCGGGCCTCGATCCGGGCCCGGTGCAGCAGGTGCAGGCGGGAGCAGTCCTTGACGATTGCGCGGACGTCATGGGCCTGGAGGCTGGGCGGGATCTCGCCCCCCGCGCCGTCGGCGATGGCGATGAGCTGGTCGATGTCGGAGTCGGTGACCTGCTCCAGCCGGCGGCGCTCCCGGTGATGGGAGTCGGGGTCGTCCTCGGGGCACTCGCCGATCCGGGCGTTGATCCGCTCGCGCAGCTCCGCCTTGGCGGGGGCGGCCGAGGGCGCGTCCAGCAGGGAGGCGAAGGGCGGCGGTTCAACGGGCGGGCCCGGATCCGCCCCGGGCGGGCCCGGATCCGCCCCGGGCAGTGCCTGCGCCTCCTCGTCCGCCCCCGTTCCGCGGACGGCGCTCCCACCCGCACCCGCCCTGCGAATCGGCCCGTCATCCGTCCCGGGGACGGTGCTGCGATCCGCGGGCCCGTCGGTCCGACCATGCGGTCGCGCTGGTGCCGGGTCGGGGGCATCGGACTCGGTCATGGTGCTCCTTCGGTCGGCGGTGAAGGCGGTTCGACGGGCTGGGATCGCGGGGCCGGAACTCTCCCCCCGGTCCGGGTCGCGACCGTCCGTCGCCACCGGGCGGCGCAGTCGGCCGGGGCACTCGGCCGGGGGACGGATGGGGCCCGATCGGGGTCACGGGGTGTCGGCCTCGGTGCGAGTGTATCCGCGTCCGGTGCCCGCCGCGCCCCAAGTGGGCAGTGGTGCCCCGTCGAGCGAGGGCGTGTCACGCCGCGCTGCCGGGCGGAGTCGCGGAGCCAGGGTGCCCCGTCGAGCGCGGGGGCGTGTCGCCGAGCCCGGCGGCGCCTCCGAGCGATACCGCGCCCCTGCCGAACGCGGGGGATCCGCGGGAGCACGGGGCCGGGCGGCCGCCACGGGGAGGGACCCCGCGGGAACCACCACCGGGCCAAGGGACTCGCCAGTGTCGCTGTTCATTGTCAGGGTTCTGACGTTGGGAAAAGGTGGCTGGCGCTTATCTTTCACCCGCCGCCCCACGCCCCTCCCGTCCTGAAGTGGCGCAATGACGCCGTTCCCCATGCGCGCACCAGCGCCGACACACCCGAAAGATATGCGCCAGCCACCTTTTCCGGCCCGTCCCGCCCAGCCGACGCGTCCGGGGCGCTGCACGCGCGGGAACTCCCTCGCCGCCGAAGGCGTCGACGCCCTCCAGGGACTCGGGGCGCCGCACGCGCGAGAGCGCCGGGCCGCGGTCCGCGAGATCGTCGGGTAACCGCCGAGATCGTCACTTGACCCGCGAGCACGTCACTCCAGCAGACGTGCTCGCGGGTCAAGTGACGATCTCGCGGACTCGGCCGGAGTGGGGCCATGGCCAGTAATCATCAAGATGATTTCATGAGCCTATACTTGAATTTCGTCTCCCTGATCAACGTCTCGAATGCGTCGCGGGTGTCCTCGAAGTCGGCGCGCTGGATGTTGCTGATGGAGTTCTTGGCCTCGTTCCAGACGTGCTCGATGGGATTCTTGTCGGGGCTGTAGGGCGGCAGGTAGATGAACTGGACCCTCCTGAGGTTCTCGACCTCCTCCAGCTTCAGGTTCAACTCCTTGGAGTTGTGATAGCTCGCGTTGTCCCACACCACGACGATCTCCTTGCCGGGGTACTTCAGTGTCAACTCGATCAGGGCCTTCACGATGTTCTCGGTGCTGCCCCGCTCCAGGCGCATGAGGTCCACGCTCCCGTCCGACTCGTGGAGGAACCCGATGTACTTCTGCGACTTCCTCTCCCGGTCGACCCGCAATTTGACCTTGGTGTTCTTCGCGCACCGGGCCCGTCGCAGGATCGCCTCGTGCTCGATTCCCACCTCATCGGCGGACACCACTATGACATCCTCGCGGACCCCCTTCTCGTCGTCCGCCTTCTTCTCGTTCTCCTCTTTCCTCCCGGTCTCCCGCCGGCCCCGGTCCTCCTTCTCCCCGTCCGGCTTCTTCCCCGTGATCCTGCCGATCTCGTCGCGGATCTGCGCCATGCGGGCCTCGATCTCCTCCTCGGGGGCGCGGCGCCGGTCCACGCTCTCGGGCAGGTGGAAGGACAACCCCGCCATGTGCAGCAGACAGCGGTAATAGGCGTCCGACGCCCGCCTCACGGAGAAACGACCGTGAATCCACCCCGCCAGGTCGGGAACGCTCCAGAACTCCGCATCCAGTCCCTGCTCCGAGGGCGGACGGGACAGGGCCTTCAGCACCTCCTCCTCCTGCTCCCCGGTGAGCAGGCAGGAGTTCCTGTTCCCGGCGTGCCCGGTGCGAATGGAATCCAGGCCGCTCCTCCGCCATTTCCCGACCCACCTGCCGACCGTCCCGACGGAGCGCCCGACGAAATCCGCCACGAACCTCCTGCTCGCCCCCCTCGACAGCATGAGAATGGCCTCGGCCATCCGCCTCATCAACTTGTGCGGGGCATTCTCCCTATGAGCCCGGAGAGCATCCCACTCCTCATCGGTCAACACAATAGCCGCCATGAAGGGATTATACACCGGCCCGCCATTCCGGACCCGCACCCGGAAACACCCGGACGAACACCCCTCCGACAACCGCACCCGAAATCAAGGGGACGTCACCTTGTTGATTACTGGCCACAGCAGGAGCGGACTCGGCCGGAGCAGGAGTCGGACCGGGCGCGGGCCGGCGGGCCGCGACGCACTGGGATGGGACGGAGGACCGGAACCAGGCGAGACGCGGGTCGGCATGCGCGCCCACTGATCGAATACGTATTTCTGCATCCGGCCGGATAGACTCTACGCTGATCGCATGTCTACCGAGCCCCCCGCATCAGCGCCGACCGGACCGGAGCCGGAATCGACCCCGATCCCGCCCGCCGAACCCGGAGCCCCCCAGGCCGAGTCGGCCCCTGGTCCCGCCCAGGATCGACTCGCACCGCCGCCGCCACCACCGCCAGCAGTCCCGCAACCAACGCTGGCAGCACCCGCCCCGCAGCCGGCGTCGCCGGTGTCGGCGCCGCGCCGTCGTCGTCTGGGCCGCCGCGGCCGCGCCGTCATCGGGGTGGTCCTCGTGCTGGTGCTCGTGATCACCGGAACCGTCACATGGATGGTGATCCGTTCGAGGAGCTCGGAGACCCACAAGAACCCGCCCTCCCTCCAGGCCGTGCTCGACCTGTCGAACCTCGGCGGGAACCTGATGCCCGCCCCGATCGACTCTAAGGGCTCCGCGCTTCTCGCCTCCGACAAGCTGCGGATGATGCGGGTCGTCAGCGACGGCCGTGAGTCAATGATCGCCGCCGACATCTCCTCGACGTCCGGCCTCCCGGTGTGGCAGACGCCCATCCCCGACGAACTCGTCGGCACGACGCTCGACTGCCAGTTGGCGCAGGACGTCCTCGACTGCGGCGACTTCCTGCGCATCGACCTGACGACCGGAATCAACCAGGTCGCCAAGTCCGGCATGACATCGGCCGCGGCCCCCAGCGCCGACCCCTCCGAGGCGCCCTCCGCCCCCTCGCAGGGCACGGCGCCCGGAGCGGGCACAGCGCCGGGGACGGACACGACGCCCGGGACGGACGCAACACCCGGAACAGAGACGCCGTCGGGAGCGGCCACGACGCCCGGGGCGACGACGGCGCCGGAGGCGAGCGCGTCCGCGGCACCGGCCTCGAACGCCTCCGTGCGGCTGGGCGAGTCCGCCTCCGACGTCGTGCCCCTGGCGGTGAGCGCGGACGGCGTCCTGACCACCGACGGGACGGCGGTCAAGGGACTCACGCTCGACGGCGCCGCGCCGGTGTGGGCGGTCCGCGTCGACGTGCCCCGCAAACTCGTCGGCGTCGACCTGCCCATGACCCGTCAGGTGTGGGTGGTCAGCGACGGCGCGACCATGGCGGCCGTCGACGGCTCCACCCTGCTGTGGTCGAGCGCCCTGCCGGAGGGGGCCGCCGCGCTCAACGGCCTGGGCGCCCCGGTCCCGCCGCGATGGCTGGTGAGCCAGGACGCGATCGTCGTGGCGCACCCGGACGCCGTCGTCGCCATCGACCCTGCGGACGGCGCCACCGCATGGCGGGTCGACGGCGCGGTGACCTCGTGGTTCGCCTCCGGCGACACCGTGGTGGTCTTCAACGGCTCGACCATGTCCTTGCTGTCCTTCGACTCCGGTTCCGAGCCCGTCACCGCCCTGCCGACGTCGGCCCCGGTCGCCGGGGGCGCGCCGGCGCTCAGCCCCGACGACCTGAGGAACTCCACCCTGGAGGTCCCCGAGGGGCGCTGCTCATTGATCGGACCCAAGGACCCGAGCACGGGGACGGCGATGGCCACCTTCGTCGACGGCGTGGCCACCGGATCCCTCTCCGACGGGATCGGGGGGATACTGCCGACCGGCACCATGACCGAGGTGCTGCCAGGGGTCTTCGACGGCTCGCCGGTCATGCTCGCCATCCTGACCTGCATCGGAGGCGGGGCCGGTTGGGAGCACAGCACGGTCGTCGCCTACGACGCCGATAAGGCGCTCATCGGCTCCGTGGATCTCCCGACCGACAACTCCAACTACTTCGCGGACACACCCATCGAGAACCTGCGCTCCGTGGGCAATACGGTGATCTACACCATGCCGGGACTCCAGACCGCCGGCGACGGCTACTGCCACGCCTGCACGGGCAGCGCCGAGGCCACGATCACCGCCCAGTGGGACGGGGACTCCCTGGATATCGTCGACGTCCTCTACCGCCTGCCCTCGGGGGCGGTCCGGGTGCCGACGGCGCAGGACGTCCAGGTCGCCTACGACGCCATCGCCTCGGGCGATGACGCCGCGGCCGCCGGTCTGGTCGATCAGGATGTCCTCGACAGGCTCGACGGGCACCTGGGCGGCGGCCAGCCCACCCCCTCCACCACGGTGCGCGCCCTCCAGTTCCCCGAGGGCGGCCGGGTCGTGGAGTGCAAGCTGGCGGGCCCCGAAGAGACGACGTACAACCCGCGCGGCACGAACCTGCCGCAGGGATCCATCGTCTGCCCGGTGACCACGGACGATCCGGACAAGCCCTGGTTGCATCTCAAGGTCGGCCAGTACGGCACGGAGTCCTACGCCTCCTGGCTCATTCTGCGCGCCGACGAGACCGGCGCCTACACGGTGGTCAACTTCGGGCGGGCCTTCGGCTGAGGGCGGCCCCGGCCGGGAGGGGGTGCAGTCCCGGCCGTGGCCCGGTCCGCCGGGCCCGGCCTCGCCCCGGCCGTGGAGCAGGTCTCAGCCGACCGCACCCCGGCCGGGGACGCCCCACCGTGAAGCAGATCGCAGCCGACTGCGTCCCCGGCCCCGGCCGCGGGTTCCTGCCGACGTCGGCCCCGGTTCCGAGTCCCCTCACATGAAGGCCTTCTTCTTCCAGTCGGGGTCGTAGGGGCCCAGGGCGGCCAGGGCGGCGTAGTCGGCGCGGCACTCGGCCAGCAGCACCGGCGGCACTCCGGTCAGCGGAACCTCGTAGTGGCCCCCGTGGGTGAAGGACAGGCCCGTGGTGGCGCAGGAGACGTTCTCCTCGGGCAGGCAGGCCCCGGTGAAGCCGAGTACCGCGGTCAGGTTCAGCGCGGCGAAGTCCTTGACGTAGGCGTCGAAGAAGCCCGCGTCCATCGGCTCCCCGCGCTTGTAGCCGCGCTTGAGGGCTGCGGCGCGCAGGGTGAAGGAGTCGGTCATGTGCCCCTGGAGGTCCGTGAGGACCTTCTGGTTCTTCTCAATGCGCGGGACGACGGCGCTCAGCTGGTCGAACAGGGGCTCGACCCCGTAATCGGCCAGGTGCTCGCGCCAGGCGGCCGCCTGCTCGTCGGCGAGTTGCACGCGGTGGGCCAGGCCCACCCGCGCCCGCTCGTCGAGTTCGACGACGGCGTCGTCGGCCCCGATGAGCGCCCCGTCCTCCGCGGGACGGAAGGTCAGGATCGCGCCCGCGGATGAGATCTCCCCGGAGACTCCGGAACCGGCGGTCGCGGCGGAACCCGCATCTCCGGTCGCGTCACGGCCCGAGTCCTCCGCGGCGGCAGCCTCGCCCCCGAGCGGGGCGACCGTCCAGATCAGGCGGGTGACCAGTCGGCCCACCAGGGGGTGGCCGGCCAGCAGTTCTCTCCACTCGGGAGCCGACCAGGTGCGGGAGGCGCACATGGCCTCGTACAGCCGCTCGGACTGGAGGGTCAGAACCTCCTTGGCCTCCTTGCGCGCCGCGCTCAGGCGCTTCTTGGCGGCCTTCACGGTCTCGGCGTCCTCACCGGCGCGGGCGGGCGGCAGCGACTTGCGGGTCCTCCCGGTCTCATCGCTCACCTCGATCTTGAAATCGGGCGTCAATCGGCCGGTGAACTCGCGATCCCCGTAGGGCAGGCGCAGCAGGCCGTCGCCGTCGAAACCCGCGGTCGGGACGGTGCGGTCCGCCAGCTCCTCGGCGCTCCACCCCCGCTCGGAGGCCGTCTCCTGCACCAGCGCCCCCGCCGTGGCCTGGATGCCGGCCATCTTGTGGCGCCGCGCAACACCCAGCAGCACTTGCAGCGCCCGCCGCCCGCCATTGGCGTACAGGGCGCGCACCAGGGCGTCGAACTGGGCCCGGCGCCCCGGGTTGTCGCGCATGTAGGCGCGCACCAGCCCGGCCAGCTCGCCGTCGTCCATGCCCGCCGTGAAGGCCAGCAGACCCTTGTCCGCCATCGCCGAACCCGTATAGGTGCGCTGGTGCTCGGCGTAGGCGGCGGCAATGCGCTCCTCCAACGTGATGGCGGCCTGAGTCTCCGCCCACTCCAGGGAGTCCGCCATCTTCTTATCCGCCCGGCACTGCGCCAGCCACTGCTGGGCGTGGTCGTAGGCCCACCTGCCGGCGGTCTGGGCGTGGGCGCGGCTCTCCTCCGGGTCGGGGCGACGGGTGTCCCGCTCCGCCCAGGCCCGCACCACGCGGCCGGCCAGGGCGGCGGCGTCCGCCGTCTCCAGCAGGGACAGGTACAGGGCGATGATCCCCCTCCCATTGGGATCCTTCAGCCTGTCGGCCAGCACCACCCACCACCGGACAATGTCCGGATCCACCTCGGTCCCGGCGCCGGCGCCACCACTCCAGTGCACCGGCGGCAGGGAGTCGAAATCGAACCAGGCCGCCAGCGAGGCCGGCGTCTTGGACTTCAGGCCCCGGAAGGCCTCGGCCCCCAGGGCCCGCGGCGAGAGGAACTCGCTCAGATCCCCGCCGCACTCGCCCAGGGCG
>NZ_AUBL01000061.1 GCF_000429225.1 Actinomyces dentalis DSM 19115 | reverse complement strand
CCCTCCGCCGGGGGCGGGAACGCCGGTGGAAGAGGGGCCGCCGAGACCGGGACCCGGACGACCGCCGGGGACGGGGCGACCGGGGCGACGGCGGGGACGGCCTCGGTGACCGGGGCCGGATCGGTCTGGACGAGAGGAGGGGCGGGGGCCGGATCGGTCTGGACGAGAGGAGGGGCGGGGGCCGGATCGGTCTGGACGAGAGGAGGGGCGGGGGCCGGGGCGACCGGGGCCGGGGCGGTCTGCGCCGGGGCGCCGGCCGGGTCCGGGGAGGAGCCGCTCGGGGAGGGCCGGCCCGGGTGATGGCCCGCCTTCCCGCGCAGCGCGGCGGTGCGGGCCTCGGCCGAGTCCACCGCCTTCTCCGCGGAGTCCATGGCCTTCTCCACGACCTCGACGAGCCCGGAGATGCTCTCCGTGCCCATGTAGGTGGTGGCCTGCTCGTGGGTGATGAACTCCGAGAGCTTCGCGTCCTGGGGGACCACCTGCATGGGCTCGGACTTGTCTCGGGCGACGTCGCGCAGATCGCGCAGCCCGTCCTTCCAGGTGGAGACGGGGTAGCGCTCGGCGATGATGAGGCCGAGCACCACAAGACCGGCAATGAGGACGACGACCAGTGGAAGGAGCACGGTACCCATAACTCGAATTGTGCTCCACCGGAGGCCGATTATCGCCGATCCGGCGGTGTGGTGTTGAACGGTGACGGACGAGTCATCACGGGTTTCAGGGAAACGGGCGTCTTCCATAAGTCGAGACGTCTCAGATCTGCGCCGTCCCGGCCCCCTCGGCCCCGGCCGTTTCCGTCCCGGCCCCCTTCGGCTCGGCCCCGCCCCCGCCGTCCGGGCGCGCGAGCCGCTGGCTGACGGCCTTGGTCACGCCGTCGCGCATGGTGATGCCGTACAGGGCGTCGGCAACCTCCATGGTGCGCTTCTGATGGGTGATGATGATGAGCTGACTGGTCTCGCGCAACTCGGAGAAGATCTCCAGCAGGCGCCCCAGGTTCGTGTCGTCCAGGGCCGCCTCGACCTCGTCCATGACGTAGAAGGGCGAGGGCCGCGCCCTGAAGATCGCGATGAGCAGCGCCACCGCGGCCAGTGACCGCTCCCCGCCGCTCAGCAGCGACAGGCGCTTGACCCTCTTGCCCGCCGGGCGCGCCTCGATCTCGATGCCGGTGGTGAGCATGTCGCCGGGATCGGTGAGCACGAGCCGCCCCTCGCCGCCGGGGAAGAGCCGGTCGAAGACGACCGAGAACTCGCGGGCGGTGTCGGCGTAGGCCCGGGCGAAGACCTCCTGGACGCGGGCGTCGATCTCCTCGACGATGCGCAGCAGGTCCGCCCGGGAGGCCTTGATGTCGGCGAGCTGGGCGGCGAGGAACTGGTGGCGCTGCTCCAGGGCGGCGTGCTCCTCCAGGGCCAGCGGGTTGACCTTGCCCAGGCGGGCCAGATCGCGCCCGGCGCGCGCCAGGCGCCTCTCCTGCTCGGCGCGCACGTACGGCCGCGTCGACGGCTCCCGGCTCCCGGCCCCGACGCCGGAATCGGGCTCGGCCCCCGGCCCGCCGGCCCCGGGATCGGCTCCGGGCCCGGTCCCGCCGGCCCCGGCGTCGCCGGCCCCGACGCCGCCGTCTCCCGGCCCGCCGTCCGGATCGCCGGCCCCGACGACCTCCGGCACGGGCACGTGCGGCCCGTACTCCTCGACGAGGGGGCCGATCTCCATGCCGAGCTCGCTCATGGCGCGCTCGGACAGGGCCTCCAGGCGCGTGCGCTGCTCGGCCCGGGCGACCTCGTCGCGGTGGGCGGCGTCGGTCAGCCGGACCAGCTCGCCGGCCGCCCGGTCGATCTCCTCGCGCGCCCGCGCGGTCGCCGCGAGGGACTCGGCGCGCCCGGCCTCCAGCGCCCGGCGCTCGCCCTGGGCCTGCTCCGCCCAGTCGCGGGCCGCGCGCTGGGCCGCGCGCGCCTGGTCGCGCACGTGCTCGGCGACGGCCAGGCGCGAGCGGCGGCGCTCCTCAGCGCGCTCGGCGGCGGCGCGGGCCTCGCGCTCCCGGCGGGCCGCGGCGCGCAGGGACTCCGAACGGCCCCGGGCGCCGCGCTCGCGCTCCTCGGCGGTGCGCAGGGCCAGGCGCGCCTCCGTCTCGGCGGCCCGGGCCCGGCGGGCCGCGGCGAGGGCGTCCTCGCGCTCGCGCCGGGCCGCGTCGAGGGCGACGTCGTCGGCCTCGGCGCCACCGGTCCGGGAGTCCGCCTCCGCGGCGCCGCCCGCCCGCCCCCCGCCGGCGCGGCCGGTCTCGATCTCGGCCAGGGCGGCGGTGGCGGAGGCGAGCTCGGCGGTGCGCTGGGCCGCCTCCCCCTCGGCGCGCTCGAGCACCCGGCGCGCGCGCCCCGCCTCCTCGTCGGCGGCCCGCACGGCCGAGGTCAGACGCGCGGTCGTCTCGGCCAGGCGGGCGGCCTCGGCATCGGCGGCCCGCAGGGCGGACAGGGCCCGGTCGAGGCGGCGCCGGGCCTCCTCCTCCCGGGCGCGGGCGGACTGCAGGGCGCCGTCGGCCTCGGCCTCGACGGCGGCCGCGGCCTCGGCCCGGGCGGCGGCCGCCTCGTGGGCGGCGGCCAGCTCGAGCACCGAACTGGAGCCCCGGCCGGCGCCGGTCGCCCAGCCGGGGGCGAGGACCTCGCCGTCGCGGGTGGCCGCGCGCGCCCCCGGACGCTCGTCGCGCAGGGCGGCGGCGGCCTCCAGATCGGGGACGACCCAGGCGTCGGCGAGCAGCACCCCGAGCAGGGCCGACAGGTCGCGGTCGCGGGCGCCCACCAGGTCCAGGGCGCGGCGCGCGCCCGCAACGGCTGGCGCGCCCTCGGCGGTTTCGGCGGCGGCGTCGGCACCGTCGCCTTCGACGGTCCGCACGGCGGCGTCCCGGCCGCCTCGCACATCGGCGACCACGAGGCGCAGCGCCCCGGCGTCGGCGGCCCGGGCGCGGGCCAGGGCCCCCACGGCGGCCGCCTCGTCGGTCACGAGGGCGGCCGTGGCGAGCTCGCCCAGGAGGGCGGCGACGGCGTTCTCCCAGCCGCGCTCGACGCTCAGCTCCTGCGCCAGCGGGCCCAGGACGCCGGCCGGCCCGGATTCGGCCAGCTCGGCGGTGGAGTCCTGGGGCCGCAGGGACAGGGCGAGCGCGTCGCGCCGGGCGGTCCAGGTGGCCCGCTCGGAGGCGGCCTCGCGCCGGGCGTCGGTCGCGGCCCCGACGGCGTCGCGCGCCCGGGCGAGGTCGGCCGCGGCCCGCTCGTGGGCGGCGGCGGCGCGCTCGGGCTCCGAGAGCCCGTCCGACGCCGTCCCGGCATCGCCCGCCGTCGGCCCGGCTTCATCCGCGGACCCGGTCCCGTCCGGCGCCGCCGCGCCCGCGGACGCGCCCCCCGCCGCCGTCGGCCCGCCGCCGTCCGCGACGCCGCCGGCGTGCTCCTCCAGGGCCCGGCGCGCCCGCTCGGCGCGCTCGTCGGCGGCGGCCAGGGCGGCGCGCGCCTGATCCAGGGCGGCCAGGGCCGCCTCGTGGCGCGAGCGCGCGGAGGCGACGCGCCCGCCCGCCCGGGCCAGCTTCTCGCGGTGCTCGGCCCGGCGCTGCTGGAGGACCGACAGGGCGCGCTCGGACGCCGTCTCGGCGCTTTCGGCCTCGGCCCGGTGCCGGGACGCCTCGGTCAGGGCCGTGCGGGCGGTCTCAATGGCCCGGGCGAGCCCGGCCTCCTCGACGGCGGCGGTCTCGGCCCGGCGCTCGAGCTCCTCGGGGTCCGTGCCCCGGACGGGGCGGGCGGCGCCGGCCAGGCCGCGCACGCGCTCGGCGGCGACGTCGGCGAGGGCGGAGAAGGACTGGGCGGCCGCCGTGAGCTCCTCCCACACGCTCGTGGCGCGCGCCAGGCGCCGCCCGCTCGTGGCCTCGGCGGCGGTCAGTTCGGCCAGGCGCGAACGCGCCGTCCGCTCGGCCTCCTCGGCCTCGGCCCGACGGCGCGCCAGGAGGGCCTGGTCGGCCTCGCCGGCCTCCAGGAGCGCCTGGGTCTGGGCGACGTCGTCGGCCAGCAGCCGGGCGGTGGCGTCGCGGACCTCGATCTGGATGGTGCGGGCGCGCCGGGCGATGGCGGCCTGGCGGGCGAGCGGCCCGAGCTGGCGGCGCAGCTCGTTGGTCAGGTCGGCCACCCGGGCCAGGTCGGCGGCCATGGACTCGAGCTTGCGCAGGGCGCGCTCCTTGCGGCGGCGGTGCTTGAGGACCCCGGCGGCCTCCTCGATGAAGCCGCGGCGGTCATCGGGCGTGGCGGTGAGGACCTCGTCGAGCCTCCCCTGGCCGACGACGACGTGCATCTGGCGGCCCAGGCCCGTGTCGCTCAGCAGCTCCTGGACGTCCAGGAGGCGGCAGACGGTGCCGTTGATCTGGTACTCCGAGCCGCCCCCGCGGAAGAGGGTGCGGGTGATGGTGACCTCGGTGTAGTCGATCGGCAGGGCGCCGTCGGCGTTGTCGATGGTCAGGGAGACCTCGGCCCGGCCCAGCGCCGGGCGCGAGCCGGCCCCGGCGAAGATGACGTCGGCCATGGACCCGCCGCGCAGGTTCTTGGCCCCCTGCTCGCCCATGACCCAGGTCAGGGCGTCCACGACATTGGACTTGCCCGAGCCGTTGGGGCCGACGACGGCGGTGATGCCCGGCTCCAGGCGCAGGGTCGTCGACGAGGCGAAGGACTTGAAGCCCTTGATCGTCAACGTCTTGAGGTGCACGGGACCACAATATCGGCACCGGGCGCGCCGGTGCGCCGCGCGGCGCTCCCGCCGGTCGCCGGTCCGCCGGCCCGTTGACCCCGGTCCCGGCCGCGCGTCACCGGCCGCCGGTCCGCCGGCCGCCTCTTCCTTCTTCACTGGCCGCCCTCGCGCCGACTGGTCCATGATGACCCCGATGAGCCCGCCCGCCCCCGACGACGACGACCGCGCGACGCGCGCGGCCACCGACTGGCGCGCCGTCGTGCGCGTGCTCGGCCCCCGGGGCGCGGCCTGGTCCCTGCCGCTGGCGGACGTGATCTGGGGGGCCGTCTGCCTGATGGCCGCGATCGCGAGCGCGTCCTTCCTCAGCCGGTTCGGCGTCCACTTCGTCTACGTCGCCGACCTCGTCCTGCACGCCCTCATCGCGTCGGCCCAGCTGCTGCGGCGACGGGCGCTGCGCGCCTCCTTCGTCGTCACCGCCGTCGGCCTGGCCCTGTACGCGCTGCTGACGTACTCCTCCCCCGTGGTCCTGGGCCTGTCCCCCCTGAGCCTGACGGCCCTGACTAGCCTGCACGCCGTCGTCCGGTGGAGCCCCGACGGGCGCTGGAGGCGGGCGGCCCTGGGCGCCGCCCTGGCGGGCGCCGTCCTCAACCCGATCAATATGCTCGCCCTGGGGCGCGCCGCGTCCGCCCCCGGATACCTCGCGCCGGTCCCGGGAGGCGCGGTGCTCATGATCGTGTGCGCCGTGGCGACGGGGGCCTCGGCGGCGGCGGTCCTGATGGTGGCGACCGACGCCCGCCAGCGCCGTCGGCTCGCCGAGGAGCGCGCGCGCCTGGCCGACCGGGAGCGGGACGCCGCGGTGGCCCGCGAGCGCCTGGAGCTGGCCCGGGAGCTGCACGACCTGCTGGGCCACAGCCTCACCGCCATCAAGGTGCAGGCCTCCACCGCCCTGGCGGTGGGCGACCCGCGGGTCCTGCGCCCCGCCCTGGCCGCGGTGGAGCGGACCGCCGGGGCGAGCCTGGAGGAGGTGCGCGAACTGGTGCGCGCCCTGCGGAGCGGGGCCGCGGACGCCTCCGCCGCCCCCGTCGCCGATCTGGCGGACCTGGACCGCGCGATCGGCGCGGCGCGGGCGGCGGGGCTGGATCTGAGTGTCCGGCTGCCGGGCGAGCCGGTGCTGCGCCGGGCGCAGGCCTCCTGGTCGCTCGCCCAGAGGCTGACGGTCCTGCGGGCGGTCCAGGAGGGGCTGACCAATGCGCTGCGCCACGGCGCCGGCAGCGCGCGGCTGAGCATGCGCGTCGGGCCCGGGCGCTGCACGATCGCCGTCCTCAATCCGGCCCCCGGTCCGGGCGCGGGGCCGGCCCCGGGCGCACCGGGCACGGGGCTGGTGGGCCTGAATGAGCGCGTCCGGCTCGTGGGCGGGCGCCTGGAGGCGGGGCCGCACCCGCAGGACGACGGCTCGCCCGGCTTCCGCCTGCTCGCGTCCCTGCCCGTCAACGCCGCCGCGCCCGGCGGGGTCGGGGCCCGGGATGCGGCCGCCGTCGAGGATGCGGGCGCCGTTGAGGAGGGGGCCGCCGTCGAGGATGCGGGCGCCGTTGAGGAGGGGGCCGCCGGTGCGCGCCGGTGAGCCGGGTGGGGCGTGGCGCGTGGTCGTCGTCGACGACCAGGCGCTGGTGGTCTCCGCCTTCGAGATGCTCCTGAACGCCCAGGCGGACCTGGAGGTCGCGGGGAGCGCGGCCGACGGCGCCGCCGCCCTGGCGCTGCTGCGCCGGCTGCGCCTGCGGGGCCGCGGCGCCGACGTCGTCCTCATGGACATACGCATGCCCGTCATGGACGGCGTCGAGGCCATCGGGGCCATGCGCGCCGAGGAGGGGCTGCGCGAGATCCCCGTGCTGGTGCTGACCACCTTCGACGAGGAGGAGCTCGTGCTCGGGGCGCTGCGGGCGGGCGCCCGGGGCTTCCTCCTCAAGGACGCCTCCCCCGGCCTCCTGCTGGAGGCGGTGCGCACCGTCGCCGCGGGCGGGTCCTGGCTCGACCCCGCCGTCACCGGAACGGTCCTGGCCCATCTGGACGACGACGCCCCGCCCGGGCCGGCAGCCGTCCCGGCGTCCGGGCCCGCTGGCGTCCCGGCGCCCGGTCCGGCCGGCACGCCGGCGGAGCGGGGCGCCGTTTCGGAGCCCGGGCCGGCCGACCCGCCGACGCCGGGGGCGGGGCCGGCGGTGGTGCCGGTCGGCTCCGGTGGGTCGGGTGCGGCGCCGGCGGCCCCGGGCGGCGAATCTCCCGCGCGGTCGGAGCCAGGATCGGCTGCGGGGGCGGGACCGATCGCGGGGGCGGCGTGGGCCGCGGGACCGGGCACGGGGCTGGCCGAGCCGGTCACGCTCCGCGAGCGCGAAGTCCTGGCCCTGGTGTGCGAGGGGCTGCCCAACGCCGAGATCGGCGAGCGGCTGCACCTGGCGGAGTCGACCGTCAAGACCCATATCAAGGCGCTCCTGGCCAAGACCGGCAGGCGCAACCGGGTCGAGCTCATTGTGCACGCCTTCCGCCACGGCCTGGTGGATTACCGCCGCTGATGCCCGGCTCCGCCCCGTTCGCCCCGCCGCGGACGCGGGCCGGCGACGGGCGGTCCGGCGGCTCAAAGGGGTGTCCGGCGCGCACTTCTAGCTCCCCCGCTCGCCGTCCCCCATCCCGAAGTGGCGCAATGAGCCCTTCCGGCGGGAAAGAATCCCGGGGGCGTCCGGAAACCGCGCGATGGTGCGGGAGGACGGGTGCGGGGCGGGGGCGCTTCCGCGGTGTCGGGGCGGCGCCGCCGGGCCCGGATGCGCGGCATCGGGGCGGGGCCGGGCGGTGCTGCACATTCGACCGGGACCGGCCAGCGGAGAATCGGCGTAATCATGCGGAAGCGCCCCGACGCTCAACGTCGTTGAAATCCTCCCATGTGCAGAAGGGCCCGTTCTGCACATGGGAGCCCGTGCACTGAAAACCAACATTCTAGTAAGAACCCCGGAATCATGCGGAAAACCCCGAATCGACCCGCGGGGGCGCCCCTCTCCAATGTGCAACACCATCGCACGGCCCGGGAAGGACCCGATTCGCCTGGGAAGAACCCGATCCGCCCGGGAGGGGCCCGGCATGACCCCCACCGGGAACCAGGCCCCGCCCGAACCCCGCGGGAATCACCGCCCCGCTAAGAGACGCGCCCCTCGCCCTGTCACTACTGCGCCCTTCTCCCTCTGCTACGCCTCTTCACCCTCCACTGCACGAGGAAATGGAGCGCAGTGAAGGACGAAGAGGCGTAGCAGACACCGGCCGGGTCCGCAAGATCGCCGGGCGACCCACGAGATCGTCACTTAACCCGCGAGAACGTCTGCTAGGGGTACGTGCTCGCGGGTTAAGTGACGTGCTCGACGGTTAAGTGACGATCTCGCGGAGTGCGTCCGCGAGATCGTAGAGATCCATCGCGGTGCGGGCAAGGGCCACCGCAGCCCGGGCGGTCCGGTCACGAG
This sequence comes from Actinomyces dentalis DSM 19115, assembly GCF_000429225.1. Classification (GTDB taxonomy): domain Bacteria; phylum Actinomycetota; class Actinomycetes; order Actinomycetales; family Actinomycetaceae; genus Actinomyces; species Actinomyces dentalis. Next base: position 11,327 of record NZ_AUBL01000061.1, on the reverse strand, counting down.
CGGCGGCCCGCCAGGAGAGAGGGTCGCGGGCGACGGGGCAGTCCGGTCGCGGGCGGCCGGGCGGCCGGGTCGGCGTTCGGGTCGCCACCGGTTCCCGGGCCGCCCCCGGCGCCCGCATCCTCCCTGAGGAGGAGAGCGGGCCCGGGCGGATTCATCCCGGCGGTGTCCCCGCGGGGGATCCGCCCGGCGCGGTGCGGACCGGATGCTGGGGCCATGATGAGCACTTCGACGAGCACGGCCCCGGCGCCGCCCTCCGCGGCGCTTCCAACGGGCCTTCGCATGACGGGCATTGTCAAGTCCTTCGGATCGCAGGAGGTCCTGCGCGGCCTGAACCTGACCGCCCGCCCGGGGCGCGTCTACGCCCTGCTGGGCCCCAACGGCGCGGGCAAGTCGACGACCCTGGCGATCGCCCTGGGTCTCATGCGCGCCGACTCCGGCGCCGTGGAGATCCTGGACGCGCCGTGGACGCGCGAGAGCCTGGAGCACGTGGGCGCCTCGCTCAACGGCCCGGCGCTGTTCCCCCAGCTGTCCGCCCGCCGCAACCTGCTGGTGCACGCCCGCCTGACCGGCACCGACCCCGCCGTCATCGCCCCGCTCCTGGAGCGCGTGGGCCTGGGCGGGGCGGGGCGCAAGCGCGCCGGCTCCTTCTCGACGGGCATGAAGGTGCGCCTGGCCCTGGCGATGGCGCTGCTGACCGACCCGGAGGTCCTCATTCTCGACGAGCCGCAGAACGGCCTGGACCCGCAGGGAATTATCGAGCTGCGCGACCTGCTGCGGGGACTGGCCGACGCCGGGCGCACCGTCGTCGTCTCCAGCCACCAGCTGGGCGAGATGGCGCGCATGGCCGACGACGTCGGCGTCCTCGTGGCGGGGCGCCTGGCCTACGAGGGCCCGCTGTCCGGGCTCGCCCATCCCGACGACGGCCCCGGACTGGAGGCCGCCTACCTGGACCTGGTCACCGGCCGGGGAGCGGGTGCCCGATGAGCGCCGCCGCCCGCACCCGCGGGGATCGGCCCGCCGCCCCCGCCCGCACCCGCGCCGCCCGGCCGCGCGAGACCCGGCCCGCCGCCGCCCGACCGGGGGCGGCGCGCCCGGTCGGGCGGCGGCCCGTCGGGGTCGTCGACGTCCTGCGCGCCGAGCTGCTCCGCTCGCGCCGGACCTTCACGTGGGGCGTCGTCGTCGCCACCCTGGCGCTCGCCGCCTGGGCGATCAACCTGGCCCACTCGCTCACGGCCGCCGGGGTGGTGGGGACGGACTCGCGCTGGGGGGCGGCGAGCGGCGTCCTGGCGTGGATGTCCAACTACCCCGACATGCTCGCCCCGGCTCTGGGGACCCTGGTCGGCGCCATGACGCAGTGGCGCGAGCAGCGGATCCGCGAGGGCGGGACCGCCTGGCGCGGCGTCGCGCCCGGACGCATCGCGATCGGCCGGACCGCGGTCCTGGCCCTGTCCGCCCTGGCCTGCCAGCTCGGGTGGCTCGTGCCCGTCGTCGGCTACGGGCTGGCCTCGGGCGCGGGATGGGGGCCGGTCGGCGACTACCTGGGCTTCGCGCTCCTCATGTGGGTGAGTGTGACGGGGGCGAGCCTGTGGGGGATGCTGGCGGTGCGCCTGATCGGCGCGGGAGCCGTCGGCCTGACCCCGGCGGCGGCCGCCGTGTGGTCGATCGTGGGCGCCGTGCGCGCCGAGGGGCCCACCTGGGCGATCGAGCCGTGGGCCTGGATGGCCCGCTCGACCCTCCCGCTGCTCGGCGTTCACGGCAACGGGGAGAAGCTGGAGGCCGGCGCCGCCGCCTGGCACTACCCCCTGTGGCCCGGGCTGCTCTCCCAGATCGTCATCGCGGGGCTCGCCCTGGCCCTTGTCATCGCCACCGCCGGGCGGGGCGGCGACCGGATCGTCCGGCGCCCGGACCTCCTCCAGCGCCTCTTCCGGCGCACCGGGTCCGGGGCCGGCGCCGAGGAACGGGCCTCGGGCGCGGGGCCAGCGGCCCTCCGGGAAGGGCCGGTCACGGCGAGTCGGGCGACGGGCCCGGGCGCGGGGCCGTCCGCCGCATCCGAGCCGTCCACCGCCCCGGCGCCCGGTTCCGCGGCGGTCTCCCCGCTGATGCCGGCCGCCGCCGTCGGCCCGGGGCCGCGCGGCGCCGTGCGGGCGCTGGCGCCCGTCCTGCCCTGGCGGATCTGGGCGGCGCTGGAGATCCTGCTGCTGGCCATCATCGCCGTGACCCGGGCGGTGTACTCCCCGTCGACGGCCGTGTCCCTGCTCGCCCTGGCCGGGGTGCCCGTGGCGTCGGCCGTCATCGGCATCTCCACCTGGGTCTGCCTGCGCCGGGCGTGGCGGGGGCTGCTCATGCGCGCCGCGCCCGCGCGCCTGACGGCCGCGGCGCTCCTGGCCGCCTGGGGATTCCTGAGCGCGGCGCTCCTGGCCGCCTGGGGCGCGGCCGCCGGCGGCTCGCAGCTGCTGCGCACCGATCCGGACCTGCCGGCCGCAACCGGGAAGGTGTACGTGGCCATGGTCATCCCCTTCGTGGCGCTCATGCTCCTGACCGCGGCGTTCGCCATCGCCCAGGTCTTCGACGTGGCGGCCTCGATCGTCGTCTCCGCCCTCGGCCTGCTGGCGGCCCTGGTCATCGCGGGCAACGAGGTGCTCATGTCCATGTCGAACCTGTGGCTGTCGGCCCCGTGGGGCTGGGCCTCCGTCGCGGGCTCCCATCCCGGCCTGTGGTTGACGGTGGTGGGACTGAGCGTCCTGGTCGCCCTGACGGCCCTGGGCGCGAGCACGGCCTCGGGGCGGCGGGTCGCGGTGCGGTCGGGCGAGTAGTCGGCCCCGCGGAGGAGGAGGCCGCGGCCCCGTCCTCCTGCGGACGGAGGGCGGACCGGTCCCGGCGGCCGATCCGCCCGCCCACCCGCACCGGTCATCATGTGATTATGAACACGCGCCAGCTCGAACCCGCAGGCCCCGCCCGCCCCCGAACTCTCCACCCGATCCTCCGCCAAGCCCTCCCCCGCCTCCCCCGAGTCCGCCCCGCCCGCCGCCCAGTCCGCCGCCGCGCTCCCCCGCCGCGCTCCCCCGCCGCGCCCGCCCTCAAGATCGTCGCCGTCGTCCTCGCCGTCCTGGTCGTGGTCGGCGCCGCCGCCGGGGCCTGGCTCGTCCACTCGATGGGCCCGGCCTTCGGCATCTGGTGGCCCGCGCCGAACCCCCAGTCCTACGGATCGAGGGTCCTGGACCTCATGGACTCGGGCATTCACGCCACCGGCCAGGAGTGGGCCCGGGCCCGCGCCGACGCCGCCGCGCGGATCGAGAGGGCCGCCACCCACGACGAGGTCGACGCGATCCTGACCGACGCCCTCGCGGTCGCCGGCGGCAAGCACTCCTTCATGCTCGACGCCGGCGAGGCCCAGGACCTGGTCGACTCCTACACCGCCCCGACGTCGTCCATGAACGGCTGCGTGCTCACCGTCACGGTCCCGGGATTCGCGGGTACGGCGAAGCAGGGCGAGGAGTACGCCACCACCCTCGCCGACGCCCTGGGCGCCGAGGGCGTGTGCGGCGTGGTGGTGGACCTGCGGGACAACGACGGCGGGGACATGGGGCCCATGCTCGCGGGACTGTCCCCGCTGCTGCCCGACGGCACGGTCACCTCCTTCGTGATCCAGGGGGCCACCAGCGACGTCACCCTCAAGGACGGGGCGATCAGCGGCGGCGGCACGCCGACCTCGGTGGGGGCCCGCGGCAAGCTCGACGTGCCCGTGGCGGTGCTGACCTCGGCGACGACCGCCTCCTCGGGCGAGCAGACGCTCCTCGCCTTCCGCGGACTGGACAATGTCCGGGTCTTCGGCGCCCCGACGAGGGGGTACGCCTCGGTCAACCAGGAGTACCCGCTGTACACGGGGCGCACCATGGTGCTCACCACGGGCACCTCGCAGGCCCGCACCGGCGAGCGGTTCGGGGAGGAGCCGATCGCGCCCGACGTCGAGACCCCGCCGGACGGGGCGCCCGCGGCCGCGGCCGAGTGGATCGCCTCCCGGTCCTGACCCCCGCGGTGCGGCCCGGCGCGGCGGACCCGCCCGGCGACGACGCCGACCGGATCCTCCCCGGCCCCCTCCCCCGCGGAGGGGGCCGCCGCATGCCCCGTGCGCTTCCCGCCCGCTCACGGTTCCCCTCCCCCGCGCCGGGGCCGGCGTCGGGCCGCCCTGGAATACGAGTGGCAAGCACGCTTGACAAGGGCGGCGGTGTCGAGCATGCTTGACTACGTCAAGGGAACTTCACATCCCGTCCGTCGACCCAGGAGTACTCGTGCTGAAGATCACACATCTGTCCAAACGATATGGGAGCCTCCAGGCCCTCGACTCCCTGTCCTTCGACGTGGGCGCCCACGAGCTCGTCGGCTTCGTGGGGGCCAACGGCGCCGGCAAGTCGACCACCATGCGCATCATCATGGGCGTCCTCGAGGGCGACGGCGGAACCGTGACCTGGGACGGCGCGCCGGTGGACGCCGCCGCCCGCCGCCGCATCGGCTACATGCCCGAGGAGCGCGGCCTGTACCCCAAGATGAAGGTCGGCGATCAGCTGACCTACCTCGCCCGACTCCACGGCGCCGACAGGGCCGGGGCCGAGCGCGCCACCCGGGAGTGGACCGAGCGCCTGGGCCTGGCCGAGCGGCGCGGGGACGACGTCCAGAAGCTGTCCCTGGGCAATCAGCAGCGCGTCCAGCTCGCCGCCGCCCTCATCGGCGACCCCGGGCTCCTCATCCTCGACGAGCCCTTCTCGGGTCTGGACCCCGTCGCCGTCGACGTCATGAGCGAGGTGCTGCGCGAGCGCGCCGCCGCCGGGGTCCCCGCGCTGTTCAGCTCCCACCAGCTCGACGTCGTCGAGCGCCTGTGTGACCGCATCGTCATCATCCGCTCCGGCCGCCTCGTCGCCGCCGGCACCATCGAGGAGCTGCGGGCCACCGCCGCGCCGCACTGGCGCGCCGTCGTCGACGTGGACGCCGCCCCCGACGAGGCGGCCGAGTCCGCCCGCGCCGCGCTCGCCGACGCCCCCGACCCGAAGATCTCCGCCGCGCCGCACGACCGCGGCGCCCGCCTGGAGCTGGTGGCGGGCGGGGCCGACGAGCAGGGCCTGCTCCGGGCCGTCGGGCACCTGGGCCGCCCGGGCCGCCTGCGCGAACTGGGCCCGGTGCGCCACTCGCTGACCGAGATCTTCCGGGAGGCCCTGGCCGCCCCCGACGCCGCAGCCGCCACCACCAAGACCGCCACGACCGGGCAGGAGGCCTGAGCCATGTCATCATCCCCCACCGCGCCGCGCCCCGCCGCACCGGCCCCGCAGGGCGCCCCGGGCGCCGCCATGTCGCGGACCGCCGAGATCCGCCTGGTCGCCGGACGCGAGCTGCGCGCCCAGCTGCTCAAGAAGAGCACGCTCATCTCCACCGGCGTCATGCTCGTCCTCGTCATCGGCGTCATCGTCGCCGCCTCCCTGCTCACCGGCGGGAAGGACGAGCCCTACCGCCTGGGCGTCTCCGGCTCCGACGCCGCCGCGGTCGAGCAGCTGCGCCCCGCCCTGGAGCAGGTCGTCGCGTCGAACGGGCTGAACGTCGAGGTCGTCGACCTGTCCGGGAAGGACGCCGCCGCCGCCCTGAACGCCGACGACGAGAGCCCCGAGCACGTGGACATGGACCTCGCCCTGTCCGCCACCCCCACTCTCACGGTCCGCCAGAGCGCCGACGACGCCGTCGTCGCCGGCGTCACCGGCCTCATGCAGCAGCAGGCGCTGTCCTCCATGATCGCCGAGCTGGGCGGCGACCCGAGCACCGTGGCCGGCTCGCTGGAGCAGGCCGCGCCGACGGTCCGGGTCCTGAACCCGGCGACCGAGGACCAGGAGGGGTTCCAGGCGCGCTACGCGGTGTTCATGACCTCGAGCATGATGCTCTACCTCGTCATCCTGATGGGCGGGCAGTTCATCGCCATGGGCGTGGTCGAGGAGAAGTCGAGCCGCATCATCGAGATCCTGCTGGCCTGCGTGCGCCCCACCTCCCTGCTGGCCGGCAAGGTCCTGGGGACGGGGGCGAGCCTCATCCTGTGCTTCGGGCTCGTGGGCACCGCCGGCGCGGTGACCGCCCAGGTCACCGGGGTCATGCCCGACATGGACATCGACCTCAATGCCACGCTCGTGGTCACGCTCGTGTGGATGGTCGTCGGGTACGCGATCTTCTCGGTCCTCTTCGGGGCCGCGGGCGCGCTGGTGAGCCGTCAGGAGGACGTGGCCGGTGCGGTCATGCCGCTGACCGCGCTGTGCGTGCTGCCCTTCATGGCCTCCCTGGCGATGTTCATGGGCGACCCCAAGCAGCTCATCTGGAAGGTGCTGTCCTACATCCCGCCGCTGTCCCCCTACCTCATGCCGGCCCGCCTGGTCTCCGGCGTCTCCAACTGGGTGGAGCAGGGCGTCGCGCTGATCATCGCCCTGGCCGCCCTGCCGCTGCTGGTGCGCGTGTCCGCCACGATCTACACCCGGGCCGTGACCCGCATGGGCTCGCGGGTCCCGCTCAGGCAGGTCCTGTCCCGCAAGAGCGCCTGACCCTCCCCTCCCCGCGCCCGGACGCCCCCGACGTCGGCGGGAATGCCCCGCCCCGCCCGAGGGCGTCCGGGCGGCGGGGCGCCCGGACGCCCTCAGCCGATCTCGGGGAACCAGATGGCGATCTCGCGGGCGGCCGAGTCCCCGCCGTCCGAGCCGTGGACGAGGTTCTGGATGGCGCCCGGCCCCCAGTCCCGCCCCAGGTCCCCGCGGATCGTCCCCGGCGCGGCCGCGGTCGGGTCGGTCGCGCCCATGAGCGAGCGCACCCCCTCCACCACCCGGTGGCCGCTCACCACGACCGCCACCAGCGGCCCGCTCGTCATGTACTCCACGATCGAGGGGTAGAAGGGCTTGTCCACGTGCTCGGCGTAGTGCTCGGCCAGCACCTGCGGGGTGGTGGTCTGGCGGCGCAGGGCGACGAGCTCGTAGCCCTTGGCCTCGATGCGGCGCAGGATCTCGCCGGTCAGGCGCCGCCGGACGGCGTCGGGCTTGATGAGGACGAGGGTGCGGGCGGCGCTGGTCATGGCGCTCCTTCGGATCGGGCCGCCTCGCAGCGGCCTCACGGCGTCTTGCCGGGAGGCTACACGACGCCGCCCAGCAGGCGCTCGACCCGATCGAGGGTCCGCTCCGCGTGCGGCCCCGTCACGGTCACCTCCAGGCGCGTCCGCCCGTGCAGGCCCAGGGCGAGGATCTCCTGCAGCGTCGTCGCCGGGCTGCCCCCCACCCGCATGCGCGCCCGCTCGTCGTCCAGCAGCGCCGCCAGGGCCGCGGCGGGCCGGGCGTGCAGGCCGGCGGGGTCGGTCAGGCGCACGCTGCGGCGGGCCGACGGCGCCCGCTCCCCCGCGCCCCGCGCGCCGCCCGCGCCCCGCGCGCCGCCCGCGCCCAATGCGTCCCGCCCGCCGTTCGCGCCGCGGCCGCGCCCTGCCGGGGCCGGCCAGTCCGCCGCATCCCGCGCCGCGGCCCAGTCCGTCGCCGTCCGCACTGCGGCCCGGGCGCAGGATCCGGCGTCGCCGCCCGCGCGCGCGGCCACCGCCGCCGCCAGGGTGCCGCGCACCACCGGGCAGTCGACGGCCAGGGCGCACCGCCCCTCGGCCGGCCGGGCCTCCTCCTCGACGACGATCTCGGCGACCATGAGCGCGCTGCCCAGGTCCGCGGTGAGCAGGACCTGGTGACCGGCGTCGAGCAGGTCGGCCACGGCCCCGCGCACGGCCCGCGCGTCCGTGCCCAGGTCGTCGTCCAGGCCGCCCACGCCGCGCACGACGACGCCCGGCGCCATCTGCGAGGCGATCTCGGCGACGCCGTCCGCCAAGCGCCGCGAGTGGGAGACGACGACGATCGCGGTGGCGGGCGCGAGGGCCTCAGCGGGCACCGCGGGCGAGAAGGCCCCGGCGGGCGAGAAGGCCCCGGCAGGCCCGGCGGGCGAGAAGGGTCCGGCGGGCCCTGCGGGCGAGAAGGGTCCGGCGGCTCCGACGGGCACCGGCTCAGCCCTCGTCGGCGGCGTCCCGGGACCGCCGCGCGGCGCGGGCGGCCGCCGCGAGGAGAATCGCGGTCGACTCCGCCCCGGGGTCGCGGTGCCCGCGCGAGCGCTCCCCCAGGTAGGAGGCCCGCCCCTTGCGCGCCGTGAGCGGGTCCGTGGCCGCGGCCCCCTCCGCCGCCGCCCGGGCTGCCCGCTCGATCGCCTCGACGGGGCCGAGCCCCTCGTCGGCCGCCAGCCGCGCCGCCCCGGCCGCGAGGTACCAGGCGTCGACCATGGTCTTGTCCCCGGGCTCGGCGCGTCCGCGCGACTGCGCGCCCGCGCAGGCCTCGTGCAGGATGCGGGCGACGCCGGCGGCGTCGATCCGCCCGTCGTCCCCGCCGACCGCCTGAGCGGCGCGCGCGGCGCGCAGGCAGGCGGCCCCCAGCAGCAGGCCGGCCGCCCCGCCCGCCGTCGTGATGAGGGTCGTGGCCACGGTCTTGAGGGCCTCGGCGGGGGTGGCCGGCCCGCGCCCGGAGGCCTGGGCCTCGTCGAGGGCGGCCACGGCGGCGTGCAGGCCGCGATCGAGGTTCTCGCCGTGATCGCCGTCGCCAATGGCGGCGTCGAGCGCCGTCAGCTCCTCGCGCCGCTCCCGCACGGCGTCGGCGGCGAGCCGGGCCCACGCGATGACCCACGCGGCGTCAAAAGGCATGTCGACTCCTTCGGCGGTCGTGCGCGGACCGGACGTCCCCGCCCACCACACGGCATTGTGGCACGCGCGCGCCCCGGCCGCGACGCGGGCCGCGACGACCCGGGCACTCCGCCTCACAGGCGCCCGAACAGGGCCCGGGCCCGCGCCGCCAGGACCACGGAGCCGACGATGAGCACCCCGGAGGCGGTCAGGGGCGCGTCGAAGCCCTCGGACAGGGACACGGCGCGCTCCACCCCGCCGGCCAGGTCCTCGGCGACGACGACCCGGTCCGCCCCGTAGACCTCCCGGGCGATATCCGCCAGGTCCTCCACGTCCATGGCCCGCGGGGAGTCGATGGGGACGACGACGACGGCATCGGTGACCGGCTCGAGGACCGACAGGATGCCCTCGGCGTCCTTGTCCGCCATGACGCCGACGACGGCGACCAGGTGGCGGAAGTCGAAGACCTCCTCCACGGCGCCCACCAGCGCGGACACGCCGTGCGGGTTGTGCCCGGCGTCGACGAGCACGGTGGGGCTGGAGCGCAGGACCTCCAGGCGCCCGGGGCTGGTGACCGAGGCGAAGCCGTCCTCGACGACCTTGGCCGGCAGGGCCCGCCCCCCGAAGACCGCCTCGGCGGCGGCCAGGGCGAGCAGGGCGTTGCGGGCCTGGTAGTCGCCGTGCAGGGGCACGAAGACGTCCTCGTAGACGGCGGCCGCGGTGGCCAGGACGACCATCTGGCCGCCGACGGCGGGGGTGCGGTCGACCACGCGCAGGACCCCGGCCCCCGGCTCGCCGGGGTCCTCCTCGGGGTCGAGCTCGCGGCGCCACACGACGCCGTGCTCCGCCGCGGCCGCGGCGATGACCGCCTGCACCGCCGCGGGCTGGGCGGCGGTGACGAGGGTGGCCCCGTCCTTGATGATCCCCGCCTTGTTGGCGGCGATCTCCTCCAGGGAGTCCCCCAGCCAGGCGCAGTGGTCGCGGCCGACGGGGGTGATGACCTCGACATCGGAGGGCACGACGTTGGTGGAGTCCCAGGTCCCGCCCAGCCCGACCTCCACGACGGCCACGTCGACGGGGTGATCGGCGAAGGCGGCCAGCGCCATGACGGTGAGGACCTCGAAGAAGGACAGGCGCGGCCCGCCGGCGGACTGCGAGCGCTCGTCGACCAGGCGGATGCAGGGGGCGACGTCCTCCCAGGCGGCGATGAAGCCCTCCTCGCTGATGGGTTCGCCGTCCAGGGCGATGCGCTCGCGGATGGTGGCCAGGTGGGGGCTGGTGAAGCGGCCGGTGCGCATGCCGGTGGCGGCCAGGAGCCGTTCGATCATGCGCACGGTGGAGGTCTTGCCGTTGGTGCCCGTGACGTGGACCACCCGGTAGGCGCGCTCGGGGTTGCCGAGCAGGTCGAGGACGGCCTCGACGCGCTCCAGGCTCGGCTGGATCCTGTGCTCGGGGGCGCGGGAGAGGATCTCGGCCTCGATCCGGCGCATGCGCTCGGAGACCTCGACGGCGCGGGCCGCCGCGACCAGGTCCGCCCGGTGCCGATCCGCCGGGCCGCCCGGGCCGTCCGGGCCGTCCGGGCCGGGCGCATCATCCCGGTCGGCCGCAGCGTCCGGCCCGTCGAGGGGGCCGACGCCGTCGCCGTGCGGACCGGGCGCACCGGCCCCGGCCCATCCGGGCGCGCCGTCCGGGCCGGGCGCGGCGGGTCCGTCCGGCAGGACCGGCTCCCAGTCGTTCCAGTCGTCCGACTCGTCCTGGTCGATTTCGGTCAGGAGGGCGTCGAGCTCGTCGAGGTCGCCGGAGGGGATCATATTGGCGGCGACGAGCTCACGCAGGGCCGCCAGGTCCTCGGCCTCCGCCGCGGCCAGGCTCTCGGCGCCGGCGATCCCGGCCCGGCGGGCCCCGGCGATGCTCGACTCATCGCCGGCGCCGTCGTCCGACCCGGCCGCGTCGCTCGCCTCGGCCGCCTCCAGGTAGGGCAGCAGCTCGGGGTCGATGCCCCGCGCGCCGGCCGTCCCGCTCCCGGACCCGGCCCGGGGGGCGCCGTCGCCGAAGACGGCGTCGACGACGGCCTCCCCCGTGGCGCCCTCGGGGATGCCGAAGGCGGCGCCGGGGCGGGGAGCGCGGGCGCCGCCGCACCCGAGATCGTGCTCGTGCCCGCGGTCGCGGTCGTCGTGACCGCGGTCCCGACCATTGCCGCGCCCGCCGCCGTGCACGGAGTCCCGGCCGTGCCCGTGACCGCCGCCGTGCCCGTGACCGTGCTCCTTGTGCCCACTGCCCATGGACGCCCCTCTCGTGTCGTGAACCGGGGGTCAGCCTAGTGACATGTCGCCTCCGCTGTCGGGGTCCGGTGCGGAGTGCTCCGGGCGAGTTCACGGCGGGAAAAGGTGGCCGGCGCGTATCTTTCACCCCCGCTCCGCATCCCTCCCGCCCCGAAGCGGCGCAATGACGCCGCTCTCCATGAGCGCAGGAGCCGTCGCGCACCCGAAAGTCACGCACCCCGCACCGGCCACCTTTTCCCGCCGTCACGCACGGTGACGCCCCGGTCCGGGGTGCGTCTCTTAGTGTGGTGGCAATTCCCGCGGGGCTTCCGCCCGGGGTCGTCGGCACGGGCGGCGGG
>NZ_AUBL01000060.1 GCF_000429225.1 Actinomyces dentalis DSM 19115 | reverse complement strand
CGGGCCTTCGTCGTCGAGGGGCTCCGCACCCGGGTTCCCATTCCGGGGGAACTCCCTCCTTCGCCAGAGCGACCAGCCTCGGGCTCCCTAAGACCCTCGGCCGTCTCGGAAAGGGCTCGGTCATCGGGTTCCCCAACCCTCGCGAGTCCTCCCGTCCGGCGGTAACAACTATGTAACACCCCGACCCTGAATACTCACCCCCGAACAACCTGTGAATCTCCTGCGAACGGTCCCCGCCGAGGCTCCTCCGCTCCGACCGGGCCTTCTCGACTCCGGCAGGAAGGGCGTGATTCCGCCGATATCTCCCTGCACGGCCTCGGCGCCGTTCGACGACGTCCGCTTCGTCGTCGTCATCGTCACATCGATACCTCCGCGGCCTCGGAGCCGCCGCGGACCGGCGGTTGCGACCGTCTCGGGCGGGCGCCGTCGTCCTGCGCGGCCTCGGAGCCGCCTTCGCGGCGGCTCGTCCGCGGAACCCGCCGACGGCACCCCACGACGGCTCGCCGTCGTCCTCACTGAAGATCGGAGAGTGATCACTGTAGACAGTGAGGCCGTCAGTGAACTTCAGTGACGCATCACTATATATAGTGAAGTCGTCACTGAAGTACAGTGACGTCGTGACTGAAGAGGAACTCGAGACGCACGTCGAACGGATCCGCCGTCAAGGACGCGACGACGCACTCGTCGAGGCCAAGGCGGCGGAGAAGGGCCTGCCGAAGAGCATGTGGGACACGGTCTCGGCCTTCGCCAACACCGAGGGCGGCCTCATCATCCTCGGGCTCGACGAGCGCAGGGGCTTCGCCCCCACCGAGGGCTTCGACCCGAACCGGGTCGTCGAGCAGGTCATCGCGGGCCTCGACCAGGCACCCCGCGCGCAGCCGAAGGTGCAGCCCGTGCCGGCCCATCGGGTGGACCGGTTCCGGGTCAACGACGCCGAGGTGCTCGGCATCGAGATCGACCCCCTGCGCGACGACCCGAGCCGGCCGGGGCCCTGCTACGTCGAGGCGAAAGGCATCCGCAACGGCAGCTTCAAGCGGGTCGACGACCACGACAAGCGCCTGACCGCCTACGAGATCTACCTCCTTCAGATGCGCAACGCCGAAGACGGTCTCGACCGCGCCCCCGTCGCCGGGACCGGTCTGTCCGACCTGTCCGAGGACCTCGTCTCCCGCACCATCGGCGGTATCCGCAGGAGCCGCTCCAGGGCGCTCCACGGCATCGGGGCCGAGGACCGGTCGGGCGCTCTCAGAAGGATCAACGCGCTGACGCCCGACGGCGAGACCACTCTCGCCGGCTACCTGGCCATGGGCGTCTACCCCCAGCAGGAGTTCCCCCAACTGACGATCGACGTCGCCGTGCACCCCAGCACCGCGAAGTCGCAGGATCCCGCCACCCGGTTCCTCGACCGCCAGAATTGCGACGGCCCCGCGCCCGAGGCCATCGAGGACGCGGTGATCGCCGTCCTGCGCAACCTGTCCACCCGCCGCGTCGTGGACGGAGTCGGCGGCCGGGACGTTCCGGAGATCCCGGAGGAGGTCCTGCGGGAGGCGATCGCGAACGCCGTCATGCACCGCGACTACAGCGCCCAGGTACGGGGGCAGCAGATCGCCGTCGACGTCTACGACGACCGGGTGGAGGTCACCAGTCCGGGAGGATTCTGGGGAGGGCGCACGAAGGACAACCTCGGCGAGGGCCATTCCGAGTCCCGCAACCCCAGTCTCGTCCGTCTCCTCACTCATGTTCCGATGCCGGACGACAAGACGACCGTCTGCGAGAACCAGGGCTCAGGAGTTCCGCTCATGATCGACGAGATGCGCAGGCATGGCCTCCCGGCGCCCGACTACAGCGCCTCCACCCTCGATCACGTCATCGTCAGGCTCGCGCGCCCCGACTCCATGAATCTTCAGGTCGATACCTGGTTGGCGGGGCTCCCCGGGGCCGAGGCTCGCGATCACAAACAGCACGACGTTCTGGCTCTGGTCAAGCAAAGGGGCGCCGTGAGTGTGAGCGATCTGCGGGCCAACTTCGGCCTGGACTCTGACGACTGCCGGGAGGTGCTGGCAGCCCTTGTGGCTGATGGTCTGCTCATCGGTCTTAATGACGGACCGTACGTCCTGGCCGACCTCGACCGTACGATGCGGAGCACGGGGGCGCAGTGGGAGCTGCTCGCTGCGCTCGACGAGGAGCACCCCCGCTCCATCCACGAGATCGCCGAGGCCACCGGCAAGAGCCCGGGTGCGCTGCGACCCGTGCTGCGCGAGCTCGTCGGACGCGGGCTCGTCAAGGCCACCGCCCCGCCCCAGAGCCGCAACCGCCGCTACCTGCTCGCCCCGCGCGTCGCCCGTTCCTGACGCGCCGCCGCCCGTTCCTGACACAATCGCCCCCATGAGCAACGACGCCGCCCCCGCCGGCAGGTCCGTGCCCGCCGGTTCCGCCACCGCCGGTTCCGCTCCCGCCGACTCCGCGCCGGCCCCGCCCGCCCCCACCGGCCCCCACGTCTTCGACGAGGCCGAGACCCGCCGCCGGCTCAACACCGGCGAGCTCTACACCGACTTCGGCCCCGGCCTGGAGGCGCTCGAGGCCGAGCGCGTGCGCGGCAAGGAGCTGACCGAGCGCTTCAACGCCACCACCATCGCCGACCCCGCGGCCCGCACCGCCCTCGCCCGCGAGCTCTTCGCCTCCTTCGGCGAGGGCGCCTGGCTGGAGACCCCCATCTACTGCGCCTACGGCTCGCACACCGCCATCGGTGCCGGCTGCTGGTTCAACACCGGCACCACCCTCATCGACGACGCCGAGATCCGCATCGGCGAGCGCGTCCTGTTCGGCCCGCACGTCACGGTCGTCACCGCCGGCCATCCGCTCGACCCGGCCCTGCGCTGCACCGCCGCCCAGTTCTCCGCCGTCGTCACCATCGAGGACGAGGTCTGGGTGGGGGCGAACGCCACCATCCTGCCGGGCGTGACGGTCGGCCGCGGCGCGGTCGTCGCGGCGGGCGCCGTCGTGACCGCGCACGTGCCGCCGATGACCGTGGTGGCCGGGGTCCCGGCCCGCATCATCCGCCAGATCACTCCCGGCGAGACGACGGCGTACAGGCCCCCGCGTAGTCTGTGAGGCGCGCCGCCGTAAGTGGCGGGGCGCCGCGCCCCGGACCCGCCGCGACGGCCGGACCGACGGAAACGGCCGGTACGGCCGGGCGGCCGAGGCCAAGAGGAACCCGGCGCCGTTGACGGGTCCCTGCGCACAGAGTGTCACGAAAAGCGCGGCCGAAGCGAGACCCCCGGATCCTGCTCCTCTGGGAAAACCGCAGTAACTCGTTGCAGAAATTCTTGCCTGCACACGAGATGAGGACTCAGGTCCCGACGGCGCCCGACGACGTCGGCCCCCGACGGCATCGGCCCGATCGCGCCCGCCGCCCCGTCGACGCCCCGCGGGGCGCGTGCCCAGGCGCCCCCGCCCGCCGGCACCCGGCCGCGGGCCGTCGCCATGGGGCCCACTCCCCTGCGCGCCACGCCCGCGACGGCGCGCCAGGGCCATTTTTCCGCGCGTCGGGACGGGAGCGTGTCCGCTGAGCGCTGGACCACACCCGAGCCGGGCGGGCGGAGTGGATACGCTGGGTCCTGTGAGCCCGTCCGAGTGCCCAGACCAGCGCGTCGCCGTCGTCATTCCAGCCAAGGACGAGGCGGCCCGCATCGCTGCCACCGTTCGCGCCTGCCGCGCCATTCCGCGCGTCGACCTCGTCGTCGTCGTCGACGACGGCTCCGTCGACTCCACTCAGGACCACGCCCGCGCCGCCGGGGCCGTCACCGTGCGCCACTCGGTGACCCGCGGCAAGGCCTCCGCCCTGGAGACCGGCGCCGGCGTCGTCGCCATGCGCGACTACAAGGACGGGCCCACACGCCTGCTGCTCTTCATCGACGCCGACCTGGGCGACTCGGCCGCGTCCTGCGCCGACCTCGTCCCCCCGGTGGTCGACGGCGTCGCGGACATGTCGATCGCCGCGCCGCCCAAGCAGGCGGGGGCCGGCGGGCGGGGCCGGGTCGTGCGCGCCGCGCGCGCCGCCATCGCCGCGGCCACCGGCTGGGCCCCCGTCGCCCCCCTGTCCGGGCAGCGCTGCCTGACCCGCAGGGCCTACGAGGCCGCCGCGCCGCTCGCCGACGGCTGGGGCGTCGAGGTGGGCCTGAGCATCGACGTCCTCGTGGCGGGCATGACCGTCATAGAGGTCCCCTGCGACATCACCCACCGGGTCACCGGCAACGACCGCGCGGGCAAGTTCCACCGCGCCGCCCAGTACAGGGACGTCCTGTGGGCCGTGGCCGCCCGGCGCCTGCGCGGTCACCGCGTCCCGCGCAAGCAGCTCGACGAAACCCGGATCCGCGAGCAGTCGCCCTTTCACGCCTACCGCTCCTGGCAGCGCCCGACCGAGCCCGCCGAACCCGCCGAGGCCGGCTGACCACCCGCCGGGGCGCGGGTTTGCGGCGCGAGTCCGCCGGCGCCGCCCGCCGGGGCCTCCGCTGCGGGCGTATCGGTCTCCGAGGAGCCACCGCGGCCGCCACCGCCGCGGGCGGGCCGCCGGGCCGGGCGCCGGGCCCGGCGGGACCCGCGCGATTAGGCTCGGCCCATGGAAGTCGACCGGCACCACGAGCTCGCCTCCTTCCTGAGGGCCAAGCGCGCCCAGGTGAACGTGGAGCAGACGCCGCTGGCCCACGGCGGGTCGCGGCGACGCGTCCCCGGGCTGCGCCGCGAAGAGGTCGCCGAACTCGCCCACATCTCCCTGACCTACTACACCAGGCTCGAACGGGGGAAGGTCCCCTCGATCTCCGGCGCGGTGCTCGACGGCCTGGTCGGGGCCCTGCGGCTGAGCCCGGACGAGCGCGCCTACATCACCTCCCTCATCCCGATCTCCGAGGAGCTGACCCGGCGCAGCACGCGCGACGGGCTCGGCGCCCAGGAGGCGCTGATGCGCCGGTTCCTCAACGACCTGGGGACCTGCCCCGCCTACGTCCTGGACCTCGCCTGCACCATCGTCGTCGCCAATGACCTGGCGCGAGCCCTCTACCGGCTCCACTTCGACGGACCCGGCCGGGGCAACGCCGTGAGGTTCCTCTTCCTGGACCCCCGGGCGCGGGACTTCTTCGTGGACTGGCACCAGTGGGCGGACGAGGCCGTCCAGTACCTGCGGGCCTCGCGGGCCCGCTACCCGCAGGACGCCAGCGTCAACGAGCTCGTGTGCGAGCTCCACGCGGCCTGCGAGGAGTTCCGGACCGCGTGGGAGGCTCACGAGGTCACCTACCGGGCGACGGGCCGACGGCGGCTGCGCCACCCGGAGGTGGGCGAGCTCGAGCTGGAGTTCCTCAACCTCGACCTCGAGGAGCGGCAGGACGTGCGCCTGACCGTCTACTCGGCCCTCCCCGGGTCCCCCAGCGCGGAGCGGCTGGCGAAGCTGCGCCGGTGAGGGGCACTTGTTGTGTCTGGGTACCGCGGCGCGGGCGGGGCACAGTGGTCGCAGCCGACGCCGCCCGCCGCAGCGCTCCCGCACAGGAGGTCCCCACCATGCCGGTCACCGCCCACCGTCCGCCCCACGCCGCGTCCGCCGCGGTCTATACGGCTGCCGCGGCCCCCGGGCGCCGCGGCGGTCGCATCGCCCGCGCCGACGGCCCGGCCGCCGTCGGGCGCCTGCGCGCCCTCGCGGCCGCCACGGCCTCGCTCATCATGATCTTCGTGGCCTCCTCCTCGCCCGTGCCCATCTACAACATCTACCGGGCCGAGAACGGGATCACGAACGCGGACCTGTCCCTGAGCGTCGTCGCCTACTTCGCCGGCACGATCCTGGCGCTCGTGTGCCTGGGGCGCCTGGTCAACCACCTGGGCCGCAAGCCCGTGTCCCTGGCGACCCTCGCGATCATGGCGCTGGGCTGCCTGGTGCTCATCCACGTCACCGGGCTCGGCGCGCTGGCCCTGGGGCGCTTCATCATGGGCGTCGCCGCGGGCCTGGCCTCCTCCAGCCTGACCACCTACATCGTCGACGCCGCCCCGCCGCGCCCGTCCTGGCTCGCCTCCGTCGCATCCTCCCAGTCCTCCCAGGTGGGCCTGACCCTCGGCTCCCTCGTCTCCGGCGCGATCGTCCAGACGGTCGCGGGGGCGCGCACGGTGTCCTACGTCGTCATGATCTTGCTCCTGGCCCTGTGCGCCCTCGCGCTCCTGACCGCCCCCGAGACCGGGCGGCGCGCTCCCGGTGGGCTCGCCTCCCTGCGCCCGCGGGTCGGGGCGCCCGTCCACGTGCGGCCCAGGCTGCTGGCCGCGGGGACCGCCTTCGTGGTCACCTGGGCCGTGGGGGGCTTCTACCAGTCCTTCATCCCCTCGATCACCGCGGAGCAGCTCGGTTCCACCAGCGCCGTCGTCATCGCCCTCGTCTTCAGCGCCTACATGCTGCCCGGCGCCTTCGGGGCGCCGCTGGCCGGGCTCCTCCCCGCCGAGCGGGCCCAGAGGATCGGCATCGCGGTCTGGCTGGTCGGCCTGTGGGCGGTACTGGCGAGCCTGGTGGCCGGGAGCGTCGTCGCCTTCATCGGATTCACGGTGCTCGCGGGCGCGGGTCAGGGCGTCGCCGTGGCCGCCTCGATGCGCTCGCTCCTGCACGGGGTGACCCTTATGGACAGGGCGCCGGTGATGAGCACGACCTATCTCATCAGCTACGGGGGCGCGATGACGGCGAGCCTGGTGGCCGGTCAGCTGAGCAAGGTCCTCGACATCGTGCCGATCGCCATGGGCTACGGCGTCCTCGGCGCTCTCGGCGCGGCGATCGTGTGGGCCCGCGCCGCCGCGCCCGTCTCCCCGCGCCCTGCGCGTCGGTCGTAGCCGCCGGGCGGACCGGTCAACGCCTCTGCAACGGCACCCGCTGCGCGCCTCCGCCCCTACTGCGCCCCTTTCGGCTGTACGGTAGAGGCGGAAGTGCATAGTGATGAAGAAGAGGCGCAGGAGACTCCCCGGCGCCGCGCCACCGACCGCACCCGGGCGGGGCCGTTGTCCAAATCTGTTGCAAAGGCCCGGATCGGGCTGGAGCGCCGAAAGAGAATCGTTGATATTCCGCGCTTCTCCTTACCGCCGATTCCACCGCGGAGCGCCTTTGCAACAGATTTGGACATGTTCCCGCCCGAGTCCGTCCCAGGAGCCCCACCCGTCCCACCGCACCCCCGCCGCGGACCACCGAACCCCGCCGAACCCGGACAATAGGCAACGACACGTCGCTGAGCGAGTATGACGACGATCTGCCGGGCGCCCCGCGGCCGTCGCGACTCAGCGAACCGAGGCCTGCAGGCGGGCGGCGGCCAGGGCCAGCAGGAGCGGCGCGGCGCAGGCCGCCGAGAGCACCGCCATGGAGGCCCCCGAGTCGTTGACGAGCACCTCGACGACAATGAGCACCCCCAGCGCCTTGAGCGCCGGCACGAACCACTGCGGAACCAGGCTCCGCCCGCCGGGCACCGGCCCCACCCAGGGCTCGCCCGCCGCACCGGCCGAGGGCGCGTCGACCGGACCCTCCGCCGGGCGGGGGCGGGTCTCGTAGCCACTGGGGATCGCATCGTCCCCCGCCGGGCGGGGGCGGGCCGCGGCTCCCCCGGGCTCCTGCACCTCGGGCTGCGTGAGCGTCGCATAGCCGGACAGGCCCGCCCGCCACGCCCGCGCCTCCCGGCGCCACCACCACGCGCCGGCGCCGATGACCGCCAGCCCCACGAAGAGCGCCGCGGCGGCCAGTGGGCTGGAGAAGAAGGGATTCACCAGCGCCAGGAGCTTGCGCCGGATCGTCGTCGCCGCCGTCCCGTCCTGCAGCTGCCCGATGAACCGCCCCATGTGCGTGCGCGAGCCCAGCGCATAGTCGACGAGTCCGAAGACCCCCGCCGTCGCCGTCGCCACCACCGCCACGCCCAGCCACTGCTTCCAGCCGATCCTCCCGCCGGCGAGCGCCGTGCCCAGCGCGACCAGCGCCGCCACGAGCGTGAGCGCCCCGCCGACGTCGGCCCCCAGCTGGGGCAGGCCGTCCACCACCAGCGCAGGCACCCCGACGACCGCCACTCCGACGATCGCCGCCGTGCGCCGCTCGCGCCGCGTCGCCTGCGCCTCGACCACCGGCCCCGTCCACGCGGCCGCCGCCACGACCAGCGCCGCCGCCGCGAGCGCGAAGGCCGTATTCGACATGCCGTAGAAGCGCCCCGCGACGACGGCGTCCATGCCGAGGGTCCCGTTGAAGGCCATGGCGGCGCCGTCTGCGGCGTCGGTCAGGATGAGGATCGCGATGCACAGGGACAGCAGGAGGGCGGTCAGCGACAGGGCCGTCGGCATCTGGCTGGAGCTCGGCAGCCTCAGGCCGCGGAGGTTGAGGACCCGCACCGCCGCCGGTCGTTTGCCGTGCCCAGTGCTCTCATCCCGCCCGCCGCGTCCGCCGCCGTGCCCGTCGTGTCCGGCGCTCTCGCCGTATTCGCCGCCGTGCCCGGCATGCCCGGCGTGCCCGGCGTGCCCGCCGCGGTTGCGGGCGGCCACCAGCAGCCGGTCGCGCAGGTGGATGACAATGCGGTTGAGGCCGTGGAGCGCGCCGACGAGGACGACGGCGAAGAGGACGGTCGCCCCCATGGCCGCCGGCACGCAGGCCCGGGACGGCGCGTCGCCGTCGGCCCCGAGCCGCCACCACGGGATGGCCACGGCCACCCACGCGCCCAGCGGCAGCGCCCCGACGGCGGTGGCCGCGACCCCCACCCCGTGCAGGCGGCGCCGGCCGGCCGGGCCGCGCAGCGACACCGACGCGGTCACGAGCAGCACCAGGGCCGCTCCGGCGATGAGGAGGCTGACGGGCAGCGTGGTCATCCGGGAGGCCCTGGCGCGCAGGGACGAGTCGATGAGGGCGCCGACCCGGGGGTTCTGCCCGGAGGCGGAGGCCGCCGGGGCGGGCCCGCCGGTCGCCGGCAGGACGAGCGCCCGGCCCGTCATGGCCGACGGCGCGTCCGCGCCCAGCGCGCGCAGGATCGTCGGGGCCAGGTCGGTGAGCTGGACGTAACCGGCCTGGTGCGTCGAGGGGCTGGCGATGAGGTCGCCGTCGTCGCCCCAGCCGGTCGTCCCGGCGGGCAGGAGCAGCATCTGCGGGCCCGGGTCGGCGGGGTCGGCCAGGGAGGCGACGATGACGCGGACTCCCCCCGGGGCGTCGGTCAGGGCCTTCAGGTCCTCCAGGAGGCCGCCCGCCGGGTCCGCGCCCGACCGGGTGCCATCGACGACGGTGAGCGCCGGCAGGCCCTCGGGCACCAGGTCGGCCAGGGAGTCGGCGGTGGCCGGGGCCCCGCCGTCCGGGCGGGTCAGGGCCAGCTCGGCGCCCGGCCCGATGGCCGTCGCCTCCAGCCCCGCCCGCGACAGGGCGTCGGCCAGCGCCCCGGGGCTGGCGGCGTAACCCGCCTCGTGGGAGGCGTCCAGGGCCTGCTGCCAGCTCGGCGGCCAGGCGCATTGGCCGCCCTCGGGCGGCCCGACGGCGCTGGTGCGGGCCCCGGCCCCGAGCGCCAGCCAGGCGTCGGCGGGGCAGGTGACGTCCCCGACGGTGCGCTGGACGAGGTTCGCCGGTTCCGCCCGCGCGGCCAGGGACAGCAGGATCCGCGCGGTCGCCTGGTCCGCGGGGACGGCGCCCGCGGTCTCCTGCGCGTCGGCGATCTCGGCGATGTCCGCCCATGACAGGCCGGTGGTGGCCAGGACGACGACGGGGGCCGGGGAGCGGATCGGGCCGGCGGACTGGGCCGGAGCCCCGGGAGTCCCGGGGGCCGCCGTGGCCGCGGGGGCCGCCGGGGCCGCGGAGAGAGCCGGATCCGCTGCGGCCCGCCCCCCGCCCGCCGGTGCGGCGGCGCCGACCTGCGCGGCCAGGGCCGACCCGACCATGGCGACGATCATCCCCACGACGATCAGCGTCAC
Organism: Actinomyces dentalis DSM 19115; assembly: GCF_000429225.1. Classification (GTDB taxonomy): domain Bacteria; phylum Actinomycetota; class Actinomycetes; order Actinomycetales; family Actinomycetaceae; genus Actinomyces; species Actinomyces dentalis. The sequence goes on along the minus strand of NZ_AUBL01000060.1, from coordinate 10,402 downwards.
AATGACATAGACGACGACACGCACGAAACGGTCCTGGCGACTGCGTCGAATCCGGTGGCTCACGCCGCCAGCCTACGTGCGCCCCGCCCCGCGCCCGCCCTCAGGCGTAGCGCCGCGCCGTCGCCACCGTCCGCGCCCCATAGCCTCCGCCGAAGAGCGCCGCGTGAATGATCAGCATGTGCAACTGGTGCGCCCCCACCCTCTCGCGCCAGCCCGCCGCCAGCGCCGAGACCTCCTCGTAGCCGGCGTACACCTGGTCGAGGTGCGGCTGGGAGAAGACCCCGAGCTCGGCCAGGTCCGTCTCGGCGTGACCGCCCTGCGCGGCCGGGTCGATGAGGACGCCGACGACGTCGGGCGCCCGGCGCTCCCCGCCCGCCGGGGCGCCCGGCGCCGGGGCCCCTTCCAGCGGGCCGTCCTCCGGACCGGTCCCCGGGCCGCCCATCGGGCCGCCCACCGCCGGGGCGGGCGCCCACGACGCCGTCTCGCTGCGCGCCACCCACAGGACGTTGCCCGACCACAGGTCCCCGTGGGTGCGGGCCGCCAGCCGCGCCGCGTCCGGCGCGCCGCCGCGCTCGCGGGCGAGGGCGGTCACGAGCGCGGGCTGGTCGGCGTCGAGGAGCCCGGAGGCGAGGCGCCCGGCCACCCGCTCGATGAGCCGGGCGCCGGAGGCGTCCAGCGAGCCGTTGGCCCGCGCCGCGCCCAGATAGGGAAGGAGCCGGTCCTCGGCGTAGAACTCGCCCCAGCGGCGCGGCGCCGGCCCGGGGGCGGAGGGGATGCCGGGGGCGGCGGGAGCGCCGCCGCTCTCCGTCGTCCCGGGGGACGGCGCCGGCCCGGGCCGCAGCGGCAGCCTCGCCGCACCCATCCAGCCCGAGTCCTCCTCCCAGCCCGGCGGCGCCGCGCCGTGCTCCCCCGCCCCGGCGGCGTGCGTGCGCGCCAGCGCCCGGCCGAAGGCCCGCGCGGCGGCCAGCGTCGGGCGCGACTGGCGCAGGCGCGGCTCCTCCAGCCAGCCCTCGCCGCACCGCACCGGCACCACCGGGGCCCCGCCGTCGGGCATCGCCTCGGCCAGCCAGACCAGGCCCAGGGCCTCCAGGCGCGTGGAGCCGGGGGCGGCGTCGTGCTTGCGGATCACGGGGGGCGCGGGCGTGCTCACGGCGCAAGCCTCCCACGACCCGGCCCGACCGATACCCTGCGTGCATGACGAGCCCCGCCTCCCCCTCCCGCCCCCGCTGGTCCTTCCTCGGCCCGGTCGGCACCTTCACCGAGATGGCCCTGCGGCAGGTCGCGCCCGCCGACGTCGAGCTCGACCCCTGCCAGGACGTGCCCACCGCGCTGGACCGGGTGCGCGAGCGCGAGGCGGACGCCGCCGTCGTCCCCATTGAGAACTCCATCGAGGGCGGGGTCAACGCCACCCTCGACAACCTCGTCTCCAGCACGCCGCTGACCATCGCCGCCGAGATGGCGGTGCCCATCACCTTCGTCCTGGCGGGGCGCGCCGGCACGCGCCTGGACGACGTGCGCGCCATCTCCACCCACCCCCACGCCTGGGCGCAGTGCCGCGGCTGGGTCCACCGCCAGCTGCCCGAGGCCGTCTACGTCGCCGGGACCTCCACCTCCGCGCCGGCCGCGGCGCTCGCCGCCGAGGGATCGGCCGACGGCGCCGGCGGCGCGGGGGTGGGGTTCCAGGCGGTCCTGTGCAACCCGCTCGCCGCCGAGCACTACGGCCTGGAGGTCATCGCCGGCGGGGTGGCGGACAACCCCGACGCCATCACCCGCTTCGTCAAGGTCACCCGGCCCGGCCGCGTGGGCGAGCCGACCGGCGCCGACAAGACCACCCTCATGGTCCAGCTCCCGCACGACCGCGCCGGCGCCCTGCTGGGCATGCTCGAGCAGTTCAGCGCCCGCGGGGTCAACCTCTCGCGCATCGAGTCCCGGCCGGTGGGCGACTCGCTGGGCCGCTACCGCTTCTCCATCGACGTCGAGGGGCACATCCGGGAGGAGCGGGTGCAGGCGGCCTTCATCGGACTGCACCGCACCTGCCCGCAGGTGCGCTTCCTGGGCTCCTACCCGCGCCTGGACGCCCGCCCGACGACGGTCCTGGCCGGCACCGGCGACAAGGACTTCGTCGTGGCCCGCGCCTGGGTCGCCGACGTCCTGGAGGGCCGGACGCTCTGAGCGGCCCGGGCGGGCGGACCGCCCGGCGGTGCCCCGCGCCCCCGGCCCCCGCGCGGGCGGCGTCACTCGGGGCACCGCACGAGGAGCGCGCCCGCATCCATGCGCGCCCGCAGGGCGCGCGTGGGCGCGAGCAGCTCGCCGTCGACCTGGACCAGTGCCGGCTCGGCGAGGTGGACGCTCACCGCGGTGCCCCGGCGCAGCCTCACCCGCCCCAGCGCGCGGGAGGGGTTGGAGTAGGTGGCCGCGAACGGGGGCAGGACCTGGCGGGCGAGGGAGGTCCAGCCAGCCAGTCCCGCCACCGTGTCGATCGCGGCGACGTCCAGGAGGCCGTCGTCCATCCGGGCCCCGGGTATGAGGACGATGCCGGCGGGCAGCCGGCCGCCGTTGGCGATGAGCAGGCAGCGCGCCACCAGGCGCTCCTGGCTGGGCGGGAGCCCCGGGTGCGGCGGCCCCGGCGGAAGATCCGGCTGCGGGGATCCCGACGAGGGGACCGGGCGCGGGGATCCCGGCTGCGGCGGCCCCGAGGGGGACCCCGGGCGCGGCGGCCCCGGCGGGCCGTCGTCGTCGGGCGCCCCGACCAGCCCCAGGCTCAGCTCCATGCGCGGGGTCCGCAGGTTCTCCAGGGCGGCCAGCGCGTAGGCGCCCCACTTGATGCGGGCCTTGAGCGCGGGGCTGGTGACGGCGACGAGCGCGGCGTCGAAGCCGATGCCCGCCACCACGAGGCAGGCGTGCTCCGAGCCCAGGGTGGGGCGGGCCCAGCCGCCGGGCGGGGCGGGCGGACCGGTCTCCGGGGGGCTGGGGCAGGGGGTCGTGCGCACCCAGGCGAGGTCGGTGGGACGGGCGGAGAAGAAGACGGCGATGTCGATGAGGGCGTCGAGGTCGCCGACGGGCAGTCCGAGGTTGCGGGCGGCGAGGTTGGCGGTGCCCAGGGGGACGACGCCCAGCTCGACGTCGGTGCCGGCCAGGCCCGCGGCGACCGCGCGGACGGTGCCGTCGCCGCCGACGGCGATGACCAGGCGCGCGCCGCTGGCCACCGCCAGCCGGGCCTGGGTGGCGCCGGGCTCGGCGACGGTGGTGTCGAGCCAGACGGGGCCGCGGTATCCGGCCGAGCGGAGGGCGCGGGCGAGGCGGCGGCGGAAGTCGGCGGTGACGGCCGGCTTGGAGGGGTTGACGATGACGCAGGCCAGGGCGTCGCCATCGGCGCCGGCGCCGGGCTGCGCCGTCGGCCCCGTCCATTCCGTCGCGGATCGCCCCATGCGCCGAGGCTACCGGCGCTCCCCCGCCGGGGCCGGTCGAGGCGGCCCGGCGGCTACGACCGGCCGCGCCTGGTCCTGCGGCCGACCCGGACGTCGGGGTCCGCGGACTCGGACAGCGGGCGCACGGGCAGGCCCGCGGCGCGGGCGAGATCGGTGACGACCTCGGCCAGGCGCGCGAAGTCCTCCCCGCGCGAGGAGGAGGTGCGGTGCACCAGGCCGATGCGCCGCACGGCGCCGGGCTCGGCGAAGCGGGCGACGGCGAAGGCGCCGTCGTGCCCCAGCAGGCGCAGCGCCCCCTCCGGGATGACCGTCGCCCCCACGCCGTGCGTCACCATCCCCACCACGGTCGCCAGCGTCGTGGCCACGGCGATCGGCGGGTTGACGCCGTAGCGCTGGCACAGGGCGAGGGTCTGGTCCCGCAGGCAGTTGCCCTCGTCGAGCATGAGCAGCTCCTGGTCGTCGAGCTCGGCGGGGCTGACGTCGTCCCGCCCGGCCCAGGGGTGGCCGGCGGGGACGAGGACGACGAGGGGCTCGTCGTACATGGGCACGACGGCGGTGCGGCGCAGGTTGACGTCTATGGCGATGACCGCGGCATCGAGCCGCCCCCGGTTGAGCGTGTCGAGGATGTCGTCGGTCATCATCTCGCGCAGCTCGGGCTGGAGCCGGGGCAGCTCGCGCCCCAGGCCGTCGAGGATGACCGGGGCGAGGTAGGGGGCGAGGGTCGGGATGAGCCCCAGCCGGAGCATCCCGCTCAGGGCGGCCCCCTGGCTGGCGACGGCCTCGGTGAAGGCCTCGGCGGCGAGCACCGCCTCGCGGGCGTAGGGCAGGAGCGTCTCGCCCAGCGAGGTGATCAGGACCCGGCGGGTGGTGCGCTCCACCAGTTCGCCGCCCACGCGCTTCTCCAGGGCCGTGATCGCCTGGGACAGGCTCGGCTGGCTCACCCCGAGCGCGCCGGCCGCCTCGCCGAAGTGCTGGTGGTCGCACAGCGCGACGAAGGCGCGCAGCTGTGAGAAGGAGGGCAGGGAAGACACTGGCATGACGAATCCTGGGGTGCTGTGGGATGAGGCTCGCAGGTGCGTCGGAGCAATTATCAGGGCGGCGTATCTCGAGCGCCATCATAGAGACGATAAGAACTATAGGTGGATCGTCGGCCCGAGCCAACGGCGCCGAACCGGAGATCTGTCACGCCCGCCCGCCCCGCCGCGGCGCCCCCGACTAGACTCGGAACCATGATTGACCTGCGCGACCTCCGCGAGAACCCCGAGCGATACCGCGACAGCCAGCGGGCCCGCGGAGCCGACGTCGGCCTCGTCGACCGCATTATCGAGGCGGACGAGTCCCGCCGCAGCCGCCTTCAGGACTTCGAGTCCCTGCGCGCCGAGCAGAAGTCGGTCTCCGCGTCGGTCGGCAGGGCCTCGCAGCAGGATCGCCCGGCCGCCCTCGCCCGGGCCAGGGAGCTCGCCGTCCACGTCAAGGAGGCCGAGGCCGCCGCCTCCGCCGCCGCCTCCATCCTCGACGACCTCGCCCACCAGCTCGCCAACCTCATCGAGGGGGCGCCGGCAGGCGGGGAGGAGGACTACGTCGTCGTGCGCCACGAGGGCCCCGAGCCCCGCGACTTCGCCGCCGAGGGCTTCGAGCCGGCCGACCACCTGGCGCTGGGCGAGGCCCTGGACATCATCGACGCGCGCCGCGGCGCGAAGGTCTCGGGCTCGCGCTTCTACTTCCTCAAGGGCGCCGGCATGCGCCTGGAGCTCGCCCTCATGAGCGCGGCCCTCGACCTGGCCCTCGCCCGCGGCTTCACGCCCATGGTCACCCCCACCCTCGTGACCCCGCAGGTCATGGGCGGAACCGGCTTCCTGGGGGCGCACACCGACGAGATCTACTACCTGCCCGCCGACGACCTCTACCTCACCGGCACCTCCGAGGTGGCCCTGGCCGGCTACCACGCCGACGAGATCCTGGACCTGTCCGCCGGCCCGCGCCGCTACCTGGGCTGGTCCACCTGCTACCGCCGCGAGGCGGGCGCCGCCGGCCGGGACACCCGCGGCATCATCCGCGTCCACCAGTTCAACAAGGCGGAGATGTTCGCCTACGTCCGCCCCGAGGACGCCGTCGCCGAGCACTCCCGGCTCCTGGCCCTGGAGGAGGAGATGCTGGCCCTGGTCGAGCTGCCCTACCGGGTCATCGACACCGCCGCCGGGGACCTGGGCTCCTCGGCCGCCCGCAAGTTCGACTGCGAGGCCTGGCTGCCCACCCAGGGGCGCTGGATGGAGGTCACCTCCACCTCCAACTGCACCACCTACCAGGCCCGCCGCCTGGCCGTGCGCGAGCGCCGCGACGGGCGGACCTCGCCCGTGGCCACCCTCAACGGCACGCTCGCCACGACCCGCTGGATCGTGGCCATCCTGGAGAACCATCAGCGGTCCGACGGCGCCGTCGTCGTCCCCGCGGGCCTGCGCCCCTACCTGGGCGGCCTCGAAGTCATCGAGCCCGCCGCCTGAAGCCGGCCCGATCGTGAACGAGCCCGACGCCGCGCCCCCCGCCGCCCCGGCGGGCCGCCCGCCCGTGGCCACCAGCCCCGTCCTGAGCGGGGCGGCGCCCGGGGGTCCGGCCCCCGCGGAACCCTCCGACGGCGCGGCGCGCCCGGCGCGAGACGACGGCGCGGCGCAGCGCCTGGGCGGCTCCGTCGACTACGTCCGCCCCCCGGGGAGCTCCGTCCCGCTCGGCCACGACGAGTACCACGCCGTCGTGCGCGCGCGCGTGGCCGACCTCGACCGCCTCGACCCGGGCCGCGAGCGCCTCGTGCCCGGACCGGACCTGATCGTCGCCCTCGACGTGGACGGCACCATCCTGGACATGGACGGGTGCGTCTCGGAGCGGGTCATGGCCTCGATCGCCCGGATGCGGGCCTGGGGGGCGCAGATCGTCATCTCCACGGGGCGCGGCATCCAGGCGGCCCTGCCGGTGGCCCGCTGCATCGGATTGATCGACGGGTGGATGGTCTGCGCCAACGGCGCCCTGACCGTGCGCATGGATCCGGACGCGCCCGACGGCTACGAGATCGTCGACCACGCCGTCTTCGACCCGGCGCCCGCCATCGACGCCCTCCTGGCGGCGGTGCCCGACGGCATCGTCGCCGTGGAGGGCCCGGGGTCCGGCTTCAGGGCGACGCGCCCCTTCCCCGACGGGGAGCTTATCGAGGACCTGACCGTCGTGGGTCTGGACGAGCTGCGCGCCCACCCGGTCAGCCGGGTCATTCTGCGCGCCCCGGGCATGGACGTGGACGAGTTCAGGGCGCTCGTGGTCGGCAGCGGCCTGCACTCGGTGGAGTACGCGATCGGGTGGACCGCCTGGCTCGACGTGGCCCCGCAGGGCGTGACGAAGGCCTCCGCCCTGGCGCGCCTGGCCGCCCGCCTGGGCACCGACGCCGCGCACGCCGTCGCGGTGGGGGACGGCGGCAACGACATTGAAATGATCTCCTGGGCCGGGGCGGGCGTCGTCATGGGGTCGGCGCCGCGCCCGGTCGTGGAGGCCGGGGACCTCGTCACCGAGTCCGTGTGGCGCGACGGGGCCGCCGCCGTCATGGACGCCGTCATCGAGAGGGTGCGATTCGCATGAGTGTCCGACGTCGATTCCGTCTCCTGGCGCTGGTGACGGCCCTGTGCACGGGGGTGGCGGGTCTGCCCGCCTGCGCCCCCGACGGCGGCGGGGGCCGGGCGGGGCCGACCGCGACCTGCGCCGAGCTGGCCGAGCAGTACGGCTCCTTCCCGGCCGGGACGACCGTCACGGTGGCCACGTCCTTCACCGGCGTGGAGGCGGAGCGCTTCAACGCCTCGGTGGCCGACTTCTCCCGGTGCACGGGGGTGACGATCGTCCAGAACGGCTCCGACGAGCTGGAGAACCAGCTGCGCGCCGAGCTCGGCGGCAGCGCCACGGACCTGGCCGATATCGCCGTCGTGCCCCAGCCGGGCCTGGTGACCGACCTGGCCCGCCACGGGCGGATCGTGCCGCTGCCCGAGGCGGTGGGGGCCAATACCGAGCTGGGCTGGGACCGGATCTGGTCGGACGCCGGGCGGGTCGACGGCGAGCTCTACGGGGCGCCGCTCATGGCCAGCCTCAAGTCCTTCATCTGGTACTCGCCGGTCGCCTTCGAGCGGGCCGGGTACGAGGTCCCCACCACCTGGGACGAGCTGGTCGAGCTGACCGACAGGGTCGCGGCCGACCACCCGGACGGCTCCGTGGCGCCCTGGTGCCTGGGGGCGGCCGACGGCGCCACGACCGGCTGGCCCGTGTCCGACTGGCTGGAGGACGGGCTCCTGGCCATCCACGGCACGGGCGCCTACGACCAGTGGGCCAGTCACGACGTCCCGGTCGACGCCCCGGTGGCCGTGTCCACCCTCGACAGCCTCGACTCGCTGCTCCTGGCCAAGGGGCACGTGGCGGGCGGGCGCGCGGGGGCGGTGTCCATGACCATGGAGGAGGCCGGCGCCGAGCTCGTCTCCGGCGCCTGCCTCATGCTGCACGCCTCCAGCTCCTTCGAGACGGTGCTGCCGCCGGGCACCACCGTCACCGACGCCGACGGCGCGCACGGGGTGACCGTGTCGGCCTCCCCGACCGAGGCCGCGTCGGCGCCCGGCGGTCAGCCGACGTCCGACGGGCAGCCGACGTCCGGCAGTCAGCCGGGGGACGGCAGTCAGCCGGGGGACGGCAGTCAGCCGGGGGACGGCGGGCGGACCCCGTCCGAGGGGGCCGCGGACGAGGCGCGCACGGCCGCGCCCGCGAGCCCCGCCACGGCCACGGCCACCCCGGTGCGCACCGGCGGCGTCGTGTCCGCCTTCCTCCTGCCGGCGGTCGAGACCGACAGCACCTCCAACCCGGTGCTGGTGGGCGGCGACTACCTCGTGGCCCTCAAGGCCTCCGACGCCGCGACGGCCGTCATGTCCTACCTCACCAGCCCCGTGTGGGCGCAGACGCGGCTGTCCCTGGGCGGGGTGGCGAGCGCCAACCACGGCGTGGACGCGGCGGGGGCGAGCTCGCCGGTCGCGCAGGAGGCCTCACGGATCCTGCAGTCGCGCCAGTCGGTCGTGCGGATCGACGCCTCGGACATGATGCCCTCCGCCGTCGGCACGCAGGTCATGTGGGGGGCGCTGACGAAGTGGGCCCGGGGCGAGGCCAGCTCGGTCGCGGCCCTGGCCGCCGCCGAGGCGGCCTGGCCCAAGAACGGGTGAGCCCGCGCCCAAGAACGGGTGAGCCCGCCCTGGTCCCGGCCGCGCCCCTGCGATAGCGTTCGTCCCGGCGGGACGGGGCGCACGACGTCGTCCCCGACCCCTCGACGCGGGTCAAGGAGGATTCATGGGACTGGGATGGTTCGGGGCTCCCGAGCACAATCGCTGGCTGGCGGCCGAGACGCACGCGCTGCTGCACTACGCGCGCGCCGCGAGGGTGCCCGCCGGCTTCGGGTGGATCGGCGAGGACGGCGCGGTGGACGCCTCCCACCCCGTCGAGCTGTGGATCACCGGGCGGATGACCTTCGCCTTCTCACTGGGCACCCTCATGGGCATTCCCGGCTGCCGCCGCTTCGCCGACCACGGCGTGCGGGCCCTGAGCCGGGCGATGCGGGACCACGAGCACGGCGGCTGGTACTCGGCGGTGGGCCACGAGCTGGACGCCGAGGGCCGCGGCGCGCCCGTCGACTCGCAGGCCCGCAAGGAGTGCTACCAGCACGCCTTCGTCCTGCTGGCCGCGGCCACGGCGACGGCCGCCAACCGCCCCGGCGCCCACGAGCTCCTGCGCGACGCCATGGCGGCGCAGGAGCGCTGGTGGTGGGACAAGACCTTCAACATGCCCGTCGAGTCCTACGCGGCGGACTTCACCGACCCGGAGGACTACCGCGGCATCAACGCCGCCATGCACACCGTCGAGGCCTACCTGGCCGTGGCGGACGTCACCGGCGACGTGACCTGGCTCAACCGCGCGATCCAGATCATCGACTTCGCCGTCAACGTCCAGGCCCGCGCCAACGACTGGCGCCTGCCCGAGCACTACGACACCTCCTGGAAGCCGCTGCTCGACTACAACCGCGACCAGCCCGCCCACCCCTTCCGGCCCTACGGGGTCACGCCGGGGCACGGACTGGAGTGGTCGCGCCTGACGGTGCAGGCGCGCGCCGGGCTCGTCGCCCGCTCCCTGCCGGCGCCGGAGTGGATGCTCGACGCCGCCGAGGAGCTCTTCGACCGCGCCCGCTTGGACGGCTGGAGGGTCGACGGCGGGCCCGGCTTCGTCTACACCACGGACTTCTCCGGCAAGCCGATCGTCCACGAGCGCATGCACTGGGTCGCCTGCGAGGGGATCAGCGCCGCCGCCGCCATCCGCCGGGCCCTGCTCGACGACGGCCGCGGCGAGATCGAGGTCGAGCACTACGAGCACCACTACCGCTCCTGGATCGACTACGCCGAGGAGTTCCTCATCAGTTCCCCCGGGGTGTGGACCCACGAGCTCGACCAGTCCAATGAGCCCTCGACCCGCACCTGGAAGGGGCACCCGGACATCTACCACGCCCTGCAGGCCACCCTCGCCTCGCGCCTGCCCGTCTGGCCCGCCATGGGTCCGGCGCTGGCGGAGGGGCGCCTGGACCAGCCCGCCTCCCTCATCCCGGTCACCGCCCAGCCGACGCGCCGGCGCGGCTTCTTCTCCCGGGGCTGAAGTCCTCTCCGGAACCGGAGCGGAGCCTTCTCCCGGGGCCGGGGCCGCGACCGGGCGCCGCGGCGCGCCGGCGGTGGTAGGGTCGGGTCCGCCCCTCGGGGCACTGGAGAGGTGACAGAGCGGCCGAATGTGGCGGTCTTGAAAACCGCTGTGCGCCTGGCGCACCGGGGGTTCGAATCCCTCCCTCTCCGCGGTCCGCGCGGGGTGCGTCTCTTAGTGTGGTGGCAATTCCCGCGGGGCTTCCGCCCGGGGTCGTCGGCACGGGCGGCGGG
>NZ_AUBL01000059.1 GCF_000429225.1 Actinomyces dentalis DSM 19115 | reverse complement strand
GTGGAGTGCTCGGTGTTTCTCGGACCGTGGTTTTTGGTGGTCTCAGGCTGCGTGTTTGCGGCTTCTCAGCTCGTGTTCGACCTCGTTGGGGGTGCGGTAGCCGAGCGTTGAGTGGAGCCGTGTGTGATTGTAGGTCAGTTCGATCCACGAGGCAACATCGTTGATGGCCTTTTCTCGTGTGGGGTACACCGTGCGGTGGACGCGTTCGTTCTTCAGGGTGGCGTTGAATGATTCGGCCCAGGCGTTGTCCCAGCACACTCCCGTGCGGCCTACGGAGGGGCGGATCTTGTGGTGCTCCAGGTGCCGGGCGAATTGCTGTGAGGTGTACTGGCTGCCCCGGTCGGAGTGGAAGATCGTGACGTTCTTCTGGTGGGGGCAGCGGCGCACGGCCATATCGATGGCGTCGCAGACGAGGTCGGTTCTCATGTTGTCGGCCATGGCGTAGCCGATGACCTTCTTGGTGCAGCAGTCCAGGACGGTGGCCAGGTACACGAACCCGACCCACGTGCGGATGTACGTGATGTCCCCGACCCATTTGAGTCCGGGGGTCCGGGCGGTGAAGTCCCGGCCCACGAGGTCGGGGCGGGTGTCGATGTCGTCGGCGGGGACGGTGGTGCGGACCTTCCGGCGCGGTTGCGCGGCTCTCAGCTCCTTCTCGCGCATGATGGAGCGGACCGTGTCCGCCGAGACCGTCACGCCCTTGCGGTGCAGTGCGGCGGTGACGCGCCGGTACCCGTAGGTCATGTCCGAGGCGTTGAACTCGGATTCGACCATCAGGGTCAACTTCCTCCTTCTGACCTTCGTGGCGGAGTCGGGCCGGCCGAGCCAGTCGTAGTATCCGGACTTGGACACTCCGACCAGCTTGCACATGGATGCGACTGGGCAGTTGCCTTCTTCGCGGCGGATGAGCTCGTAGCGCTCGCTCACCGACGTTCTTTCGCGAAGAAGGCCGCTGCTTTTTTCAAGAACTCGTTCTCCGCCCGCAGCTCCCTGTTCTCCGCCCGCAGCCTGGCGATCTCGGCCGATTCGGCGGCGGCTTCGGGGTCCTGGGCCTCGGCGTCCTTCCTTCTGCGCTTGGCGACCCAGACCCCCACGGTCTGCGGAACCAGGTCGTAGGAGGCGGCCACGGACGCGATCGTGCGCTCCTTCTCCAGGATCTCGCGAACGACCTGCTCCTTGAACTCATCGGAGTATTTGGTTCTGGTCATGAACTCATCCTATCCTGTCACGGGAAGAAACTCTTCCCAAGTCCAGAGGACTCCGCTCACTCCACCCGGGTGCGTTGGCGGTGTCCGGCGGCGGGCGCGTCGAGTACTGCACCGGCGCGGGCGCCGCCGGGCGCGTCGAGGGCGTGGAAAAGGTGGCCGGCGCTTAACTTTCGGGGGTGCGGCGGCTCCCGCGCTCATGGGGAATGGCGTCATTGCGCCACTTCGGGGCGGGAGGGGTGCGGGACCGGGGGTGAAAGATATGCGCTGGCCACCTTTTTTGTCTCGCCAGACTGCCCGCCACCGGCCCCGCCCGCGGTACGCCGTGGAGGAGGTCGGCGAGAACCACCGCCGCACCGGGGAACTCGCCCGGGCACCGCCGCACCGGGGAACTCGCCCGGGCACCGCCGCACCGGGGAACTCGCCCGGGCACCGCCGCACCGGGGAACTCGCCCGGCGGGCCCGCGTCCGCTACGCCCTTTTCCCTCTTGCCTCTTTGACCCTTCACTGTACGAGAAAAGGGAGCGTAGCGAAGGGCGGAGGAGCGCAGCAGAGGGAAAAAGGCGTGGCAGACGACCCGGAGCGGCGACCTCGTGCCCGGCGCGTGCCGGCGCCCGGGCCCAGGTCAGGGCCCGCGTCCGCGAGCGGAGCAGCGCCGGCGTCCGGGCCCAGGGCCCACATCGCGCCGGGCCGTCACACCGGGCCGTCACACCGGGCCGTCATACCAGGCCCAGCCGCTCCCCCAGCCAGTCGACCTGGTCCGCCAGCGCCGCCGACCACACGGCCCACCCGTGCCCGCCCTCGTACTGGCGCGTGTCGACCTCGATGCCGGCGCCGCGCGCCCCGTTCACGAGCGCCGGCACCGCGGACGCGTACTCCTCGTCCTGCGCGCCGATCGAGATCAGGCCCGAGACGCCGTCGTACCGGCCGGGCGGCGCCGCGGCCATGAGGCTGAGCGGGTCGTTGGCCTCGTAGGCCGCGCGGTCCCCGCCGAAGCCGCGGTCGATCGTGCGCTGCTCGCCGCCCAGGGTCGGGTGCTCCTCGGGGCTCATCGCCAGGAAGGTGCGGTAGGACTCCGGGGCGCGGGTGACGACCTGGAGGGCGCAGGTCCCGCCGTTGGACAGGCCCGCGATCGCCCAGTGGGAGCGGTCCGGGTCGACCTGCAGGTGCGTGGTGATCCACGTGGGCACGTCCTGCTGCAGGTAGGTGGCCGCCCGCCCCCCGCGCGGAGTGTCCGAGCACAGCGGGTTGCGGTAGGGACTGCCCAGGGGGTCGACGACGACGACGACCGGAGCGAGCCCCGCGTGCGCCGCCGCATAGGCGTCCATCGTCTCCTTGAGCCGGCCGATCTCGAACCAGTCCCTGGGGCTTCCCGGCTGACCCGCCATGAGCACCAGCACCGGCAGGGCGGGGCGCTGGGCGGTCAGGTAGGCGGGGGGCAGGTAGAGGAAGGCCTGGCGCGGCTTGAAGCCGCGCGTGCCGGACTGGTCGCCCGCGGGCACCGTCGCCGTGACCACCGCGCCCTGGGCCGGCAGGTCCGACGGCGCCGTCCAGTTCGCCAGGAGCGGCCCGGCGCCGCGCTCGGGGGCGCGGGGCAGCGGCGCCGCGGCGGGCAGGGAGCCCAGGGGCGTCGTCGGCACGCCGAGACCCAGCACGGCGGCGAGGGAGGGGTAGGCGCCGAAGAAGGCGTTGATGGCCAGCAGTGCGGCCGCCAGCGCGGCCGCCAGGCCCGCGCCCGAGCCGGCCATCCGGGCGAGCCGGGGGTGGCGGGCGCGGGCGCGCTCCCGGGCCGCCGCGGGGTCTGCGCCCGCCGCGGGGTCTGCGCCCGCCGCGGAGTCCCCGCCCGTCGCGGGGCCTCCGCCCATGAGGATCTGGCACGCCACCAGGATGACCCCGCCCGTCCAGGCCCACACGGCGCTCCCGGCGCCCTCGGCCACCGGGTGCCAGATCACCTCGACGATGAGCCAGGCGACGGCGGTGACCGCCAGCGCCGCCGCCGGGACCGCCGCCTGGCGCAGGGGGGGCAGGTGCCTCGTGCGCGTCCACCACAGGAGGGCGACGACCAGCACCAGCGCGCCCAGGCAGGCCCAGGGGACCCACGGGCTGAGCAGGCGCACGTGCCGCGTCACGGCCGCGATAGTCTCAACCACGGGCGGCCACCACCTGGGCGAAGCGGGCGGCCTGCGCCGCCGTCAGCTTGGGCACGTAGGCGCGGGCGATGGCCACCCCGACGGCCGGCAGGTGGACGACGTCGGGCACCGCCAGGAACATGGGCACGGTGCGCGGGCAGAACTTGCGCTTGAAGGAGTGCAGGGAGGCGAAGCCGTAGGCCGGCTCCAGCATCTGGGCCAGCAGGTCGAGCATGGGGTCGAAGCGGGCGGCGCCGACGTCGTCGGTCCCGTCGCCGTTGAGGTCCCCGGAGGGGCCCGAGCGCGCCAGGGGCGCCCCCGACAGCGACAGCATCTCCAGCCCGCGCGCCTGGGCGTCCTGGGCGGCGCGGGCGATGAGGAACTCGATGGCGGGGCGCCACCCGCCCTCGCGGCGGCGCATCACGTCCAGGGTCAGGCCGATGACCCGCCCGTCCCGGTAGACCGGCATCCAGGAGGTGACGGCCTGGACGGTGCCCTCGGCGTCGACCGCCAGCAGGAGGCGGGTCTCGTCGTCGTCGATCTCGGTCAGGCCCCCGAGGGTGAAGCCCATCTCCGGCAGCGCCTTGTCCCGCGCCCAGCTCTGCGAGATCGCCCGGATCTGGTCGCGCTGGCCGTCGGGCGCCTCGTCCCAGCTGGTCCACACCGCGGTGATGCCCTCCCGGCCGGCGTGGTTGAGGGCGGTGCGCACGTCCTGGAAGGCCTTGCCCCGGAAGGCCAGGTCCGGCAGGTCGATGACGGCCTCCTGCGCGACCTGGAGGACCGTCCACCCGAGCTTGCGCGCGGCGAGCATCGTGGGCTCGTGGACGGAGTAGAGGGCGGGCACCATCCCCGCCTGGTGGGCGTAGTGGGCGAAGGCCTCCACCGTCCGGGGGATCCTCTCGGGGTCCGCGGCGGGGTCGCTCAGGGTCAGGGCCACGCCGGAGCCGGCGCGGAAGGCGAAGCCCGACTCCCCGTCCGGGCTCGTCCAGGCCTCGTTGCCGGGCCAGGTGAGCATCCACCCCAGGGTGCCGGCCCCGTGCGTGCGCACGAGCGCCTTCAGGTCCGCCCGGCTGGCCGACGCCGTGACGGCGGGCTTGTGCAGCGCCGCCCACGTGCAGACGATCGCCGAGGCCCAGGCGGCGGCGGGGCACCAGACGGCGGCCACGTGGGCCAGCGGCCCGACGGGGGTCAGGACCGGGACGAGGAAGCCGACGGCGGAGGCGGGCAGCAGGTTGATGACGTAGTCGATGGCCAGGTCGGGCAGGGTGGCGGTGGGGGTGAATTGCCGCGTCGCCGCGCCGCCCAGGACGACGCTGAGCGCCCCGAGGGCGATCACGCTCAGCACCCAGAAGCCGATCGCGGTCCGGATGACCCCCGGGCGGGTGTGCAGCCTCAGGTGGTCGTGGTTCCACACCACCAGGAGGATGACGGCGATATTGAGGGCCAGGGGCAGGATCAGGTGCTTGGAGGCGAGCCAGGACGGGGAGATGGGGCGCAGCGCCGACTCCGTCTCCAGCCCGATCGCCGCGGCCGACAGCACGGAGCACAGGGCCAGGAATCCCTGGAGGGCGATCGTGCCCACGGCGGCGGCGCGGCGCCCGCGGCGCAGCCCGTCGGCGAGCGTGAGCTGGAGGAACAGCGGCATGAGGATGAGGACGGTGCCGCCCAGCTTGTGGTGGACGCCGAACGAGGTGGGCAGGATCCCCGTCCGGGCGTCCGACAGTGGGCCGAAGGGCTCTCTGGACAGGACCGTGAGGATGAGGACCCCGGCCCAGGCGCAGACGATGAGGGCCACCATGTTGCGCTCGGAGTGCGGGGTCGAGGGGATCGCGGTGTCGGGGGTGAGCGGTCGGGCCAGGGGGCCGGCGAGGACGATGCCGGCGCTGACGGCGCCGAGCCAGGCGATGGCCGTGGGCTTGCCGGTGACGCCGACGATGAGGATCGCGGCGAGGAGGGTGAGCCAGTGGATGCGCCGTCTCCACGTCGCGTTCATGGTCCCGGCCACCACCATGAACGGGCCCAGGAGGAGCAGGCCGACGCCGGCCACCGAGCGCGAGAGCAGCTGCCGGCCCCAGGCGGGCCACATCGGGGCGATGATCGGGTGGCACACCAGGGCCAGGCCGACGCCGCAGACGTGGGAGGGGAGGGCGGTGACGAGGAAGCGCCGGGCTCCCAGGCGGCGCTCCATGGCGATGCCGAGGGTCAGCAGCAGCAGGAGCCCGATCAGGGGGGTGCGGGGCGAGCTCATCCAGGCCGTCACCAGGGTCCACAGGTGCTCGGGGTGGTGCGGGTCCGCCGCCAGCCAATTGGAGCGCGGGCGGTGGCCGGGGGAGCCGGGGATCCGGTTCTGGGCCAGGAACGCGATGAGGAGCAGCGCGGCGAGGACGGCGCAGACCCGTCCGCTGCGGATCCAGGCCCGCCCGGTCCGGGCGGCGGCGACCAGGCGCGGGCGTATGCGATGAGCGACGGGGGCGTCGAGGTCGGAGTGTGAAGGCACGGGGCCCATCGTGGACCCAGTCGGCCCCGAGAGCCTCCCTCCAGCGAAGGAAAACCGTCTCCTTCTTTTTCCTCATCATCGCCGAGACCGGCGGGAACAGCACGCGAAACCGGCGGAAAAGTCACGCGGGACCGGCGGAAACCGCTGCCGGTGTGGGATTGCGCACCGGCGCGCGCGGGGCGCCTGCGGATCGGCGCGCCGGCCCCTCAGGCCCCGGCGAGGAATTCGCGCAGGATCGCGTCCATCTGGTCGGCCTCGATGAGGAAGCCGTCGTGGCCGTGCAGGGAGGCCACGGTCCGGCGGCGGGCGTCGGGGATGCACCGGGCGAGCTGCTCGGCCTGCCCGGGCAGGAACAGGCGGTCGGAGTCGACGTCGACGACGAGGGTGCGGGCCGTGATGGCGCCCAGCGCCGCCTCGGTGCCCCCGCGCCCGGCGCCGACGTCGTGCACCATCATCGAGTGGGTGACGATGAGGTAGGAGTTGGCGTCGAAGCGGGCCAGCAGCTTGCCGGCGTGGTGGTCGAGGTAGGACTCGACCTGGTAGCGCCCGCCGACGGCGGGGTCCTCGTCGCCCTGGTGGGCCCGCCCGAAGCGGGCGTCGAGCTCGGCGGCGGACCGGTAGGTCGTGTGCGCCAGCGCCCGGGCCAGCCCCAGGCCGCGCACGGGGCCGACGGCGTGGGAGTAGTAGTCGCCGTCGAAGAAGTAGGGGTCGGCGACGATGGCCAGCTCCTGGAGGTGGCACCAGGCCAGCTGGTCCGCCGTCGTCGAGGCGCCGGTGGCCACGAGCGCCAGGTTGCGCACCCGTCCGGGGTGCCCGGCCGCCCACTCGACGGCGCGGTGCCCGCCCAGGGAGGCGCCGATGACCAGGTGGAAGGCGTCGATGCCGAGGGCGTCGGCCAGGCGGGTCTCGGCCTCGACCTGGTCGCGGGTGGTCAGCCACGGGAAGCGCGACCCCCACGGGCGCCCGTCGGGGGCGGTGGAGGAGGGGCCCGTCGAGCCCTGGCAGCCGCCGAGGATATTGGCGGCGACGACGAAGTGGCGCTCGGTGTCGATGGCGCGCCCGGGCCCCACCAGCGTGCCCCACCAGCCCGCGGTGGGGTGCCCGGGGCCCGCCTCGCCGGTGACGTGCGAGTCGCCGGTCAGGGCGTGCAGGACCAGGACGGCGTTGTCGCGCCGCGGGGTGAGCTCGCCCCAGGTCTCGAAGGCCAGGACGGTGCCCGGCAGGACCTCCCCGGACTCCAGCGGCATGTCGCCGATCTCCAGGAAGCGGCGGCGGCCGGGGTCGTCGCCGGGCCGCCAGGCGCCGGTGGGGGAGCCGGCGCGGCGGTCGACGAGCTTGGCCGAGGCGGAGCCGACGCCGGGGGCCGGGGGCTGCGACACACTCATGGGATCATTGTGGCCCGCGCCCGGGGTGCGGAGCGAGAACGCGCCGACGGCGGCGTCCGGGGGCCGCGGGGCCCCCGGTCGGGCCCGCCCGCGGCGGGCTCAGCCGGCCTCGTCCGCGGACGGGAGCGCAGCGGCGAGGATGAGCGCCGCCGCGGTGGCGGCGCCGGAGGCGATCAGGGCCCAGCCGGGGAGCTCCGTCGCGGGCCGGTCGGCGAGCAGGTCGGCGCCGAGGGCCGAGCCGACGGCGGAGCCGATGTATATGGCGGCCATGAGCCGGGCGACGATCTGCACCGAGCGCTCGCGGCGAACGGCAGCAGGTAGGTGTACAGGCCCCGCCCGGCCGGCTGACCGGCCCGGCCGGCCCGGGTCGTCCTCAGGCCCCGGCCACCGCCGCCAGGCCCCGCTCGAGATCGGCCAGGATGTCGTCGATGTGCTCGATGCCCACGCTCAGGCGCACCGTGCCGGCCGTGATCCCGGCCCGGGCCAGGGCGTCGTCGTCGAGCTGGGAGTGCGTCGTCGTCGCCGGGTGGATCGCCAGGGAGCGGACGTCGCCGATATTGGCGAGGTTGGAGAACAGGGCCAGGGCGTCGATGAAGGCGGCCCCGGCCGCGCGCCCGCCCGCCAGCTCGAAGGTGAGCACGGCGCCGGCCCCGCGCGGGCAGTACTTGCGGTGCAGCTCGTAGTAGGGGGAGTCGGGCAGGCCGGAGTAGCGCACCGAGGCGACCTCCGGGCGGCCGGTCAGCCACCGGGCCACCGCCAGGGCGTTGTCCACGTGCCGCTCCATGCGCAGCGAGAGGGTCTCGATGCCCTGGGCGACGAGGAAGGCGTTGAAGGGGCTGGCGGCGAAGCCGAGGTCGCGCTGGCCCTCGGTGTGCAGCTTGAGGATGAAGGCCATATTCGCCCCCAGCGCCCCGCCGACCCCCAGGTCGCGGGCGTAGACCAGGCCGTTGTAGGACTCGGTGGGGGTGTTGAACCCGGGGAAGCGCTCGGGGTCGGCGGCGTAGTCGAAGTTGCCCGAGTCCACGACGACCCCGGCCACGCAGGAGCCGTGCCCGCCCAGGAACTTGGTGGCCGACTCCACGACGATGTCCGCGCCCCACTCGATGGGCCGGGTCAGGTAGGGCGAGGCGATGGTGTTGTCCACCACCAGGGGGACGCCGACGGCGTGGGCGGCCGCCGCGATCGGCTCGATGTCGAGGATGTCGCCCTTGGGGTTGGGGATGGACTCGCCGTAGAAGGCGATGGTGGTCTCGTCGGCCAGGGCCGCCCAGGCGTCGGGGTCGGCCGGGTCGGCGACGAAGCGCGCGGTCATGCCCAGGCGCGGCAGGGTGTGGGTGAGCAGGTTGGCGGTGCCGCCGTACAGCGACGGCGAGGCGACGACGCTCGAGCCCTGCCCGCCCAGGGTGAGGAGGGTCAGGGCCTCGGCGGCCGAGCCCGAGGCGACGAAGTGGGCGCCCACCCCGCCCTCCAGAGCGGCGATGCGGCGCGCGACGATCTGGTTGGTGGGGTTGTCCAGGCGCGTGTAGATCGGCCCGAGCGAGCTGAGCGCGAAGCGGTCGGCGGCCTCGGCGGCGCTGGGGAAGACGAAGGAGGTGGTCTGGTAGATGGGGATCGCGCGCGAACCGGTGTCGGAGTCGGGGGTGTGGCCGGCCTGGACCTGCTTGGTCTCGAAGCGCCACCCGTCGGGGTCGGCGGGGGTGGGGGCCGGTGCGCTGGGCTGGGTCATGGGTGCTCCTGGGCGGTCTCGGGTTCTCGGCTCACAGTAGTCGGGCGGCCGCCGCCCGCGGAGCGGGAACCGCACGGGTGTCGTGAGAGGACTCACAGACCGGCGGGATCGGCGCGCTGGTGCGGCGAAGGCGCGGTCGGCGCACCACTGGGCCGACTGTGATCCCTGTGAAAACTGTTGTAGGTGTTTTCTTGGGCGGCGAATGTGGCTAATGTTGTCCTAGGTGAAGACGTGTCCGTTCGGAGGGCGCGTCGGACAACGATGGAGACGATGTGAGCCGGACACTGACAGCGCGGTGGCGCCGCCGTATCACCCACACCTCCCTGACCGTCGCGGCCCTGACGATGACCGCGAGCCTCCTGGCCCCGATCGCCACGGCGGACCAGGTGACCCAGGACGACATCGACAAGTCCAAGGACCAGGAGCAGACGACCTCCACGTCCATAGCCGACCTCGAGGTCCAGATCTCCCAGCTCAGCGCGGACCGCGACACCGCCCAGATCTCCGCCCAGTCGGCCAACGAGGACTACCTCCAGGCCCTCGACGAGCTCGACACCGCCACCACCGAGGCGAAGACCGCGGAGCAGAACGCGGTCGACGCCGCCGCCGCGACCGAGACCGCCCGCAGCGGACTCGGCTCCGTCGTCGTGGCGACCTATCAGGAGGCCGGCAACCCGCTCGACTTCCTCACCCCGTTCCTGACGAGCGATTCGCTCGCCGACCTCACCGAGGCCCGGGTCGTCCTGACCCGGGCGGGGGAGAGCTCCATCATCGAGGTCCAGAACGTCGAGGCCCTGCAGGCCGTCGCCGACACCATGAAGGAGATCGCCAACGACAAGGTCGTCGAGAAGAAGACCGCCTCCGCCGAGGCCGAGAAGACCAAGACCGATGCGGAGACCGCCGCGCAGAACGCGGTGAAGGCGGTCACCGAGGCCGAGGACCGGCGCGCCGATCTCATCTCCCAGCTCGCCCAGCAGCGCAACACCACCGTCGAGCTCGAGACCCAGTACCAGGACCGGCTCGAGGCCGATCGCAGGGCCCGCGAGGAGGCCGCCGCCAGGGAGGCCCTCCAGCAGCAGCGGGCGGCGGCCGCCCAGTCCTCGGCCGATCAGCAGCCCACCGCCCAGCCGTCGACGCCGGCGACGCCGTCGGCCGAGCCCTCCGCCACCGCGCAGCCGGCGCCGGAGCCCACGCCCGAGTCGCAGCCGGCGCCGACGGCGGCGGCCGAGCCGTCGACGCCCTCGCCCGCGCCGGAGCCCGAGCCCACCCCGACGCCCTCGCCCGCGCCGATCCCGACGCCGTCGCCCGCGCCCGAGCCCGAGCCCACCCCGACGCCCGAGCCCACCCCGGAGCCGACCCCGACCCCGACCCCGACCCCGACGCCGTCGCCCACGCCCTCCCCGGCCCCGGAGCCGACCCCCGAGGCCGAGGAGCCCGAGCCCGCCCCGAAGCCGACCCCCGAGGCCGAGGAGCCGGAGGAGCCGGAGGAGCCGCCTGCCGCCGAGGAGCCCGAGCCCGCCCCGGAGCCCGAGCCGGAGCCCGAGCCCGCCCCCGAGCCGGAACCCGAGCCCGCGCCGGAGCCGGAGCCGGAGCCCGAGCCGGCCCCGGAGCACGAGTACGGGGCGGGGGCCGATACCGCCATCAACACCGCCTACTCCTTCCTGGGGGTGCCCTACGTCTGGGCGGGCGAGTCCTACGACGGCGTCGACTGCTCCGGCCTGACGATGCTGTCCTACAACCCCGCGGGCATCTACCTCACCCACTCCTCGCGCGTCCAGTACGGAGAGGGACTGCAGGTGCCGCTGTCGGACGTGCAGCCGGGCGACCTCGTGTTCTGGTCCGAGGACGGGACGCAGTCGGGCATCTACCACGTGGCCATGTACCTGGGCGACGACCAGATGATCGAGGCGCCGAC
The DNA here is from genome assembly GCF_000429225.1 of Actinomyces dentalis DSM 19115. Lineage (GTDB taxonomy): Bacteria > Actinomycetota > Actinomycetes > Actinomycetales > Actinomycetaceae > Actinomyces > Actinomyces dentalis. The sequence continues at coordinate 10,127 of NZ_AUBL01000059.1, read as the reverse complement.
CTTCGGCATGACCGTGCGGGTCACCTCGATGCGCTACTACGGGGCCATGCCCTACGCCGTGCGCCCCTGAGCGCCTCCGCGGACGCGAAGCGGGTCCGGACCCCCAACGGGGCCCGGACCCGCCGTCGTCGCGCTGTCACCGCATCCGCCCGGCGCCGTCGGCCGCCTCAGCGCCCCTCGCGGGCGACGCGCTCGGCCTCGCGCTCGTAGGAGCGGCGGATCTCGTCCTCCGCCTCCTCGCGGCCCACCCAGTGCGCGCCCTCGACGCTCTTGCCCGGCTCCAGGTCCTTGTAGACCTCGAAGAAGTGCTGGATCTCCAGGCGGTGGAACTCGCTGACGTCCTCGATGTCCGTGCGCCACGAGGCGCGCTGGTCGGCGCTGGGCACGCACAGGACCTTGTCGTCCCCGCCCTTCTCGTCGCGCATGCGGAACATGCCCAGGGCGCGGCAGCGGATGAGGCAGCCGGGGAAGGTGGGCTCCTCCAGGAGCACGAGCGCGTCAAGCGGGTCGCCGTCCGCGCCCAGGGTGCCGTCGATGAAGCCGTAGTCATCGGGGTAGCGGGTGGAGGTGAACAGCATGCGGTCGAGCTTGATCCGGCCCGTGTCGTGGTCCACCTCGTACTTGTTGCGGTTGCCCTTGGGGATCTCAATCGTGACGTCGAACTCCACGGTGGCTCCTTCATTGTCGTCCATGGCCGGCCCCGGCCGCCGCCCCGATCCACCGCCTCGCGAAGCGGCGCCGCTCAAGGGGGGACGGCCCCGATGGCACTAGTGTGGCCTACAATGATGCCCATCGAGGCGAACCATCAAGCCGAATCCCGTGACCTCTCATCTTCGGAGGAGCCGTGCGCAAGGCCACCATCGCCGTCCTGACCGCCGCGACGCTCGTCGTCGGCGGCGCCTACTACGGGCTGGCGGACGCCCTCGACCTGGCTCCCGGGCCGCTCAGCGCGGCGGAGCCGAGTTACGCCGTCCAGCCCTTCCCCACCCCGAGCCCCGTCGAGGCGCCGGGCCCGCAGATCACCGGCCTGGCCGCCGACGCGCCGACGCCGTCGGCCACGGTCCTGAGCGGGTACGCCGGGACCCTGGCCGGCGACTCGCTCATCCCCGGGGCGACCACAGGCGTATCGGTCATCGACGTCGCCACCGGGACCGAGCTCGTCGACCACCAGGCCTCCGTGCCGCTCACCCCGGCCTCCTCCAACAAGGTCCTCACCGCCTGGGCGTCGCTGTCCGCCCTGGGCGGGGGCCACCGCATGGAGACCCGCGCCGTCCTGTCCGGGGGCACGGTCACGCTCGTCGGCGGGGGCGATGTGCTCCTGGCCGCCGATGCGGGCGACCCGAGCGCCGTCGTCGGGCACGCCGGCCTCGGCGACCTCGCGCGGGCGGCCGCCGCGGAGCTGACCGGGCAGGGCGTGACCTCGGTCGGCGTGGCCCTCGACGACACCCTGTTCACCGGCCCGGCGTGGAACTCCGGCTGGGAGTCCGGCAACGAGGCGTGGGTCGGCCAGATCCAGCCGATCATGGTCGACGTGACCGCCTACGGCAGCACCGGCTACCCCGCCGACCCCGCCATGGAGGCGGCCCGGGCCTTCTCCCAGGCGCTGAGCGCCGCGGGCATCACGGTCACCGGCGAGGTGACGCGGGCGGCGGCGCCCGCCGGTGCGACCAAGCTCGCCTCCGTCCAGTCCGCGCCGCTGGCCGACGTCCTGTCCGTGTCCATCAAGGCCTCCGACAACACCATGACCGAGGTCGAGGGCCGCGTTCTGGCGGCCGCGACCGGCCGCGAGGCCAGTTTCACGGGGGCGACGCAGGCGGTGCGCGAGCAGCTCCAGGCCGACGGCTTCGACGTGACCGGCCTGACCCTGGTCGACGTCTGCGGCCTGGCGAAGGGGGACAAGGTGCCAGCGCACCTGCTCACCCAGATCATAGCGCGGGCGGCGGGGGCCGACGGCGGCACCGTGGGGCGCGACCTGCTGACCGCCCTGCCGGTCGGGGCCCTGGACGGCACGCTCAGCGACCGCTACGTGGGCACCTCCGCCGCCGGGGTGGTGCGGGCCAAGACCGGTTCGCTGGACCAGACCGTCTCGCTGACCGGCACGGTCGTGACCGCCGACGGGCGGCTGCTGGCGTACTCCGTCATCATCGACGGGTTCCCGGAGGGCGGCATGTGGTCCGCGCGCACCGCCATGGACAACGACCTCATCGTCCCACTCTCCGGCTGCGGCTGCCGGGGCTGAGGCGCGCCCCGCCCGACCGCCCTCACCGAAACCGGCGGAAACGGCGCGCGAGACCGGCGGAGAAGACACGCGAGTCGATGCATGCCGCCCCTGTTCTGCCGGGTCCGGCCGCGACTCGCGCCCGCCGGACGGGCGTGGAAGACTTCTCCCGAGGCCCGCCGCTGAGGAGGCAGATGCGATGGACGCCCAGGACATGACCGATGAGCTCGCCCAGATCCTCATCACCGAGGAGGAGATCGCCGCGCGCCTGGACGAGATGGCCGCGCAGATCGACGCCGACTACGAGGGCGAGGACCTCCTGCTCATCGGCGTCCTCAAGGGCGCCGTCTACGTCATGGCGGACCTGTCCCGCCGCCTCCACCACGACGTCCAGATGGACTGGATGGCCGTGTCCTCCTACGGCTCGGGCACCAAGTCCTCCGGCGTCGTGCGGATCCTCAAGGACCTCGACACCGACCTGACCGGCCGCCACGTCCTCATCGTCGAGGACATCATCGACTCCGGCCTGACCCTGTCCTGGCTCGCGGGCAACCTCTCCAGCCGCGGCGCCGCCAGCGTCGAGATCGCCACGCTCCTGCGCAAGCCCGAGGCCGCCAAGGTCGAGGTGGACGTCAAGTACGTCGGCTTCGACATCCCCCCCGAGTTCGTCGTCGGCTACGGCCTGGACTACGCCGAGCGCTACCGCAACATCCCCTTCATCGGCACCCTCAAGCCGGAGGTCTACGGCGGCTGAACGACGACGGCGGCCGCGTGTTGCGTCGGTGATCGGGGCGGTCGGTGGCGGTCCCGGCCGGGTGTCGGTGGTTAGGGCGGATCAGGTGTCGGTGACCGGGGCGGACGGCAGGCGCGGAAATGGCGCTCTGGGAGGATCGTTCGCGCCGGCCCGTCGGACGCTCCCGCCGGTTTCCGCATAATTCCGCGGTTCGTGCGCCGCGCCCTCCGGGGGCGGGCCGGAACGATCCTCCCAAAACGCCAAGGCTGGCCCCCGGGGTGTGCAGAACCTGCCCTCCCGGGCGGCTGCCGGTCCGACCGGGGTTGGGCTCGCGGTGTTGGGGCGGTGCTGCCGGGGTCGGATGTGCGGCATCGGGTCGGTGGAGGCGGTGCTGCACATTCGATCGGAACCGGTTGGCGGCGGATCGGCGGAATCATGCGGAAACTCCCCAGCATTCAACGCCGCTGAAATCCTCCCATGTGCAGAGAGCCCCTGTCTGCACATGGGAGCCCGTGCACTGGAAATCGACGTTCCAGTGAGAACCGCGGAATCGTGCGGGAAACCCGGAGTCAGCCCGCGGGGGAGCCGCCCTCCAATGTGCAACACCCCGCAATCAGTGGTGCGCCCCGCCGGGTCCGCGTCCCGTCCGCCGCCGCCGGCGGCCGCGGTCCGCGTCCGGGACGTCGTGCGCGTGCGGGGCCGCGTACGGGTCATGGCCGCCCTGACCTCGAATAACGGGACGCTGTGCGCGTGCGGGGGGTCGCGATGACGGGCGACGGCCCGCGAATCGTGAGAAATGGCGCTCCGGGAGGATCGTTCCGCCCCGCACCCGGCGACCGCCTCGATGAAACCGCGGAATCATGCGGATGCCACCGGTGACGTCCGGCGTGCGGACGCGAACGATCCTCCCGGAGCGCCAGAACCGGGGCCGGGGCGTCCCGCCCGCCACCATCACCACCTGACCGGAAGAACGCCGCACCAAGAGACTTGACCCCCGATGAGACGATAGTCGCGCCCGTGCCCGCGCCGCACGACCGGCCGCATGCCGCCCGGCGCGACCCGGGCCGCGCCGCCCCGCGCCGTCGGACAGCAAGGAGGAGCCCGTGCCCGCCACCGTGTACGTGCGCTTCGACGTCGACGCGCCGGTCACCGCCACGCCCCGCCGCCTGCACGCCGCCTGGGGCCGCGTCCTGGACCTGCCCGAGGGCCTGGACCCCGCGCGCGCCGCCGCCTTCCCCGCCCTGGCCCACCGCCCGCCGCACGGCCTGGCCGCACCCAAGCCCTACAGCCTGGGCGAGATGGTGCAGTCGGACACCGCCTTCGGCGTCGAGCTGCGCTTCCTGGACGACCGCCTCCTCGACACCCTCGACGCCTGGCTCTCCTGGGGCGGCGTCCTGCCGGTGGGCGACGGAGGGGCGCGCACCTCCGTCGCCGTCGCCGCCGAGGCCCAGATCCTGGAGCGGGCCGCCTGGGAGGAGCTGGCCGCCGCCGACGCGCACACCGCCTGGGACATCCGGATCGTCACCCCCACGGTCTTCACCTCCCGCGGCGAGCACATCGCGGGCCTCACGCCCGCCAACCTGGCGACCAGCCTCCACTCCCGCTGGCGCCGGTGGTCGCCGCGGACCGCGCCGTGGCTGCCCGAGCGCGACCGCCTCGACGCGGTCCTGACCACCCGGGACTCGACCTTCCGCGTCGATGTCGCGCTGGGCATGCCCGTCCGCGACGGTCGCGGGCGCCTGTCCGACCGGCGCATCCCGGCCCGCGCCGGCCGGCTGCGCGTGAGCGGGCCGACCGGCTCGGAGGCGACCGCCGTCTTCTCCCGCCTCATGGCGCTGGCCCGTTACGCCAACGTCGGCTCGCACACCGGCTTCGGGATGGGCGTCATCGACGTCGTGCCCGACGGCGCCAGCTGAGGCGGGCACGGGGTGCGGGGCGCGGGGCGGGGCAGGCGCGGAGGCGCCCCGGTCCCGGCCCCAGCCGGATACCCGACTTCGCGAGCGCGCAGGTTTCCAGTCGAACGCGCGGCTGGGAGGTGCGCGTTCGACTGGAAACCTGCGCGCTCGCGAAAAACGGCGAGGCCGGCTCCAGTTCGCCCGCGCAGCACTTCCTGTCCGGTGGCGTCCGGCGGCGCCTCCCGTCCGCCGACGTCGCCGACGGCGAGGCCGTCAGCCGGCCAGGGTGCGGTCGCGGCGGTCCGGGCCGTGGGCGAAGATGAGGACGGGCGGCAGCCCGACCGTCTCGCCGGGGGCGGACATGAGCACGTCGTCGAACACGTCCAGGTGCGACAGGGCGATGACGTCGGGCCGGACGCGGTCCAGGGCGTAGCGCAGCACCTCGGCGTCCCAGGGGGCGGTGCGGAACTCCCCGGCCCACCGGCTGGTGGTGTTGTGGGCCTCGACGACGCCGAGGTCGGCCTCGTGCGGCAGGGGCCCGCGCCCGTGGCGGGTCGCGTAGGTGCGCATGGCGCCGACGACGCGGACGCGGCGGCCGACGCCGGCGCGCTCGCACAGCTCGACGGCCCAGGCCGGCGTGGTCCGGGACCAGGTGGTGTGCGGGTGGGTGCCGAGGTCCTGGTCGAGCATGAGCCCCTGGGCGCCCTCCATGACGACGTCGCCGGTCGCGATCATGTCGAGCAGCTCCTCGTCGGTCACGACGTCGTAGACGCGGGCGAAGCAGGACCGCAGGTCCTGGGCCATGCGGGTCAGCCAGTCGGCGTCGACGCTCTCGATGAGGTCGCTGCGCTCGGCGTACCGGGCGAGGTGGTCGGCGATGAGGTCCGGGTCGCCCATGTCGCCGGCGCGCAGCGGCGCGAAGCCCCGGTGGGCGTAGGCGATGGTCTCGCCGAATCCGGTCCCGGTGGACCCGTGGCGCTCCGGCCCGCGGGCGGACTCGCGCGCCCGGTTGACGATGACGTGCAGCGGCGTGGTGACCAGCGCGTCGCGGTGGACGCGAACCCTGGGCGCGGGCGGAGGGGTCGGGCGGCGGCGGTCCGGGGAGCCCGGCGTGCCCGGGGGGTCCAGTCGGCCGGTCCCGGAATCCGGGGGAGCCGGGGGACAGGCCCGGGAATCCGGGGCTCCCGATCGGCCGTCCCAGCCCCCGCCCGCCAGCGCCCGGGACAGGGCGCGCTGCTCGTTGACGGCGGCCAGCGGGTCGATGGTGCACCGCGGCCCGATCCAGGAGGCGGCCCCGGCCAGGCAGCCCGACCCGAAGGTCGAGAAGGTGTGGTGAACGCCGTCGGCGACGACGTTGTGGGCGGCCTGGTGCCCGCCGTTGAAGCGCAGCGTGTTGCCGACGCCCCGGGCGGCGACGAGGGCGTCGACGGTCGCGCCCTTGCCCTCGTCGCCCCATCCCAGGCCGACGACGATATCGATCACGGTCATCCTTCCGGGTCGGCCGCGCCGCCCGACGACGCCGCCGGCGGGCGGCGCGGGGCGCTAACGGGCGGGCAGTGGCGCGGCGCCGGTTGGCGGGCGCCGCCGCATGCCGCCACCGGCCAGCGGGCCGGGGCGCCGTCATCGGACAGCGGCGCGGCCTCAGCGCAGCGCCGTCGGGCCGCGCCCGTCGCCGACGCCGGCCAGGGCGCGGCCCACGCGGACGGCGACCTCCTTGCCGGCGGCCTCGGTCAGGTCGTCGGCGATGGCGGCGGCGTCGCGGCCCTCGGCGTAGCCGATGAGCGCGGCGATGGTCTCGGCGATGGTGCCGGGGTCCTCGACGACGAGCACGTGGTCGGGGCCGAACAGGTCGGTGTAGAAGGCCTCGCTGTGCTGCATCCGGGCCGCCGCGTTGTTGATGAGCAGGATCCACACATCCCACTTCTCGGTGACGGCGCGGGCGATGCCCTCGAAGGAGATGTCCTCGAGCAGCGGCTGCTCGTCGCCGACGTAGGTGCGGATCATCTCGGAGGTCAGTGGGACCTGGCGCTCGTCGCCGATGATGATGAGGTGGCCCTTGCGGCCGCGCCTGTCGAAGGCGTCGGTGCTCACGTGCGTGGCCGCGTAGTACAGCAGCAGGTTGGAGGTCTCGCCGTTGTTGCCGCCGCCCAGACCCTCGATGTAGATGAGGTCGAGGTTGTCGTCGATCCGGTTGTCCGACTCGAACTGGCTGATCTGCAGCGGGGCGCGCTCGCCGTTGGCGGCGTCGCCGTAGGCGGCCACGGCGATCTGGGGGTCGGTGGCGTAGCCCTTGTCGACGAGCAGGGAGAAGAGGGTCTTGAGCTTGGTCAGGACGAGCCGCGGGATGCTGCCCATGGAGCCGGTCTCGTCGAAGCCGACGATGATCGGCGTCGAGGCGGGGTGCTCGTCGGAGTCGCGCGACTCGCGGATGTTCTGGCCGGCGGCGTTGAGCCGCTTGGGGTCGAGCTTCTCGTGCACGCCGGTGGCGCGGGCGGAGTAGTCGAAGGTCGCCCCCGCGCGGATCTTCGCGCCGGAGATGGCGCTGTAGGTGGCGGAGGACCAGGTTCCGGATCCCATTCGTGTCTCCTTGCTGTGCTGATGCGGTTGAATCGATGGTCAGATGGCGACGGCGCTCGGCGCGGCGAGCTCGTGCCAGGAGCGCCGGCCGAAGTCGGTGTGCAGGGCGGTGCGGGTGAGTTCGAGCGTCTTGGGCAGGCCGGCGGGGCGCAGGCCGGTCTCGCGCAGCAGTTCCCCGATCCTCGGGGAGGGGGTGGAGCACTCCAGGAGCGAGGAGGCGGCCTGCGCCAGGGACAGGCGGACGTCGGCCGGTTTGCCGGCCTTGTAGGCGGGCGGCGTGGCCGAGGTGGGGGCGACGACGAGGCGGTGCCCGGATCTGACCGCGGTCCACCAGCCGTCCAGCCGCAGTCCGTGCTCGACGGGGTTCAGGGCGATGACGCCGGGGGCGATGTCGCCGTGGATCCACCCGGCCCGCTCGGCCAGGTGGATGACGGCGAGCAGCCGGTTCCACACCCAGGCGGCGGTGCGGGCGTCGAGGGCGGGGAAGTCGGTGAGCGGCCACCACCCGGGGCCGTGGGTCGAGGTCAGGACGTGCCCGGAGACGGCCGGGGCCGGGACCCACTGGACGGTCGGGGCGGAGCCGTCGGGGTTGGGCTGGCGCAGCACGTCCCGGGCGGCGACGACGGCGGTGGCGGCCAGGTCCTCGTTACCGGCCCCCAGGTCCCACTCCATGGCGCCGGAGCGCTTGCGGCCGCGGGCCAGGTGCACGACGACGTCGGGGGCGTCGAAGAGGGCCCCGACGCGGGCGAAGGCGTCGGCGGCCCGCGGGTCGGGGTTGACGTCGGGGTGGAGCTCGCGCTGGAGCCGGCGCAGTCCTCGGGCGTCGCGGGGGTAGCCGGGCAGGTCGTTCCAGGTGGTGGCGGCGAGCACGGTGTCGATGATGGTCATCGGTCCTTTCCTGGGCGGCGGAACGGGCGCCGGCCGCGGGGCCGTCGGCCCGTCGGCGGGACGCCCGACGGCGGTCGGGGCGCCGGGGTCGGCGCCGGTGTCCGTCGGGGCGGCTGGGTGCATGTGTACCAGATCGGCGGGCGCCGGGTCGAAGGGGCCGGGGAGTCGGCGGCGCGGGGGAGGGGACGGTGGGCGGCGGAAAGCGTTCGACGGGGCGGCGGTGCCGGCGCCCGGCACTATTCTGCGGTGATGACGTGAATATAGGGGGCGTGCGCTTGGCGTTCGTCTTTTTCACGCGGAAGCGCGTGACCCCGGGAATATTTGCGCTGGCGTGCGCGACCGCGCCGCACTTTCCGGTGCGTACTCGCGCACCGTAATACTGCGGGTCGAGCGCAGCGGATTCGACGGGGATCAGGTTCTTGATCGATGTGCTGAGGGTCGGGGCTCGAAAATAAGTCCGGAGGTCCTTTGAATAGTTTTCCTGCTGTGCGGGATGTCCGACGGCGGCCTCGTCCGGGAAGGTTATTCTGGGGGTGTCTTGGGTCATTTTCGGGAGGCGATATGATGATGGCCCACCCCCGTGGGGTATCATGGGCGTAGAAGAAACATCCCCATGGCCCCGGAAGGAGTGGGCCATCACCATGGAGTGCACCACGGGCCACTGATGACGAGTTCGACGGGCTGCTCGCCCGGCTGCGCGAGGAGGGGGTCGAAGGATACCCGCCGTCCCGGGCCTGTCCGGGTCGCCGCGGGCGACTTCGATGTACCTGCGCCAGAACATCGTGCAGGCGGTGATCGGAGAGTTTCTGGGCGTGTGCCGGCCCACTGCTTCGCGGGTCATCAAGGCCCTGACGGAGGCGATCTTCCGGACCCCGGCGGTCCTTCTGCTCACGGCCGAGGAGGTGCCCGAGGACTGCGACTACGTGGTGGACGGCACCCTCCTCCCCTGCCCGGACTGGCGCAGGCGCCGCGATCCGTGGTCGGTCAAGCACGGGCGCTCGGGCATGAACGTCCAGATCCTGGTCCGGCCCAACGGAGGGTTCGTGTGGGCCCCGGGGGCCCCTATCCGAGGTCCATGCACGACGTGGCCGCACTGGACGCCTCCGGATTGCTGGAGGGAATGGATCCCTCCGGATGGATCGGCGACAAGGTCTATATCGGCAGGGGGGGTGATCACACCGCACAAGAAGCCCCCAAAGGAGAACTCGACGAGAATGCGAAGGAGGAGAACAGGAGCGTCAACAAGATCCGCCAGGTCGTCGAGCGCACCATCGCCCACATCAAATCCTGGAGAATCCTCCACGCCGCCTACCGTCGCCCCTGGAAACATTCGAGCAGACCATCACCGCAGCACTCGTACTCTATTCCTTCAAGACCACCCCCTGAATAACCTTCCGGGTTCGCCGGAATGGTCGGGGGATCGTGCTCGTCCCGGTCGGGGCGGGGGCGTCCGCGTTGGGTTCGGTCGGGGTGCGGGGCAGCCTCGGCGGGGTCGGACCGGCTGGTGCTGGAGGTGCTGTTGTGGCCAGTGAGGCGGTATGGCGAACAGGGTGTCATGTTACATGTTTGCTGTAAGGCGTTTCAATGCCGACCTTTCCGCATGACCTGGTTGGAAGTCGGCGCGCGGAGGGCTCGGAGGGCCGTCGGGTGCGCATGGCGTGATTCCGCCACTATGTGCTAGTCTGGCCCCGGTGCTGGCTGGTCCGGAGGGGTGCTCCCGGGGCCGGTTGCGATCCGGGTCCTCGAAGTGGCGTCATTCCGCCACTCTCGGAGGCCAGGGTCAGGGAGCACCACGCACCTGTAGGTGCATTGAGAC
>NZ_AUBL01000058.1 GCF_000429225.1 Actinomyces dentalis DSM 19115 | reverse complement strand
CCCACATTATTCAAAGACACCGACAGATCCCGACGAGACTCAGGAGTACCCAACACATCCACAAGACCCCGACGAATCCCCAAAGACTCCGTCGCTGCCGCAGCAGCCGCATCATAGGCCCCGAAGCATTCACCGATGCCCAGTGCCGCATCCGCCACCTGAACCCGGAAATCAGAGGGAAAATCCGCCATGTGCTTCAGAGTTGAGGACAAGTTGGCCTCAACGGCCACGACATCATCAAAGAGCCCGCCTATTTCAGCCCGGACGAGGCCGAAGAGAACTCGCGCCAACTCCGAGTCCGCGTTCTTCGATCCATCGAGGAGCCGTCGGGCATGCACCGGATCGGAGGATAGTAGCGTCCGGGCTTGGTCGACGTCCCGCAGCACGGTGGCAGCCCGTTCATTGCGCATCTCAGGGAGAAGCGTCACCCGCCAGACGGAGCGGTAGCCACCGTTCGACGATAGCGGCATCTCAGTGCGCTCGGGAGCCATCTCAGTATAAGTTGGCACAACACCTCGCACCGCATGCGCGAAGGATCGGATGGACCACAGATCCGCGGCCTCACGGGCGGACTCCTCCAGAAGGCGAACCGGACCGCACAGGACAAGGCATCCTCCTCCTCCTGGTCGGGCGAAGCGGATACGGACCTCATTGAGCACGTGGAGCGCCGCGAGCCGGGCGGCATCATCCCAGAGCTCCACCCACAGGATGCCGGGCTGCGGCAGGTGCCGCCGCAGCCAAGGCGCCGTCGACTCGTCCGCGGGCGCCCGCATCCAGGGTTCGCCGGTCCTCTGAGCCCACAGAGCGGCCCTCTCCCTGAGGCTGTCGGCCTGCGCCCGGGACTCGGTCGCAATAAAAACAAGCGTCCCCTTGCCCTGCGTCCAGTCCAGGTGGTGGCGGAGATCGGACCAGGCCTCGTCGATACTGACGGCGGAGAGGCTCTTGCCCAGTGCCATATCAGTCGCTCTTCGTCAGAAGAGGGTCCAAGAGGGGATGGACACCGAACCAGTCGGTTTCTCCATTGCGATAGCACAGCACGTAACCGAGGGCCTGCAGCGTCCAGGCCTCAGCGAGATGCTCGCGGGGCACGCGAAATTGCTGGGTCTTCCTGACGGCGGTAAGGATCTCCCACTGCTCCTCGCTCAGACCCGCCGCAATGTAGGAGCGCTGCTGACGTTCGACCCCGTCTATCTCCGTGACACTCACGGGAAGTCCACTGTCCTTGAGCAGGAGTGCGGACACCAGACGGAAGAGGTCACGGAACAGCCCTCCAGAGGCGCGGATGACTCGATCAATATGATCTCCCAGGAGCCGTTCCGGATCCCCGTCCGGAGCGCGTTTGACCAGCACTTGGCGCAGCAGATCAATGCCCTCCCGGCAATCGGAGCCGTCGCGCTCGCGCACCTTGACATTGAGGACGGGCCAGATCTGCCCGTCCCAACCAGACGGTTTCGCATAGACTGGCACCGTATAGATCACGTGCATGCGGGGCAGTGCCAATTCGGAGGAGTAGACGGAGAACAGCGACTCGACAGATTCACGGACCTCGTCGAAGGTTCCGGTCCGCCCGCGGTAGTGATCGAGGGAGTCGACGATGAAGACGGGAGTCTTCCTCTCGGGCATGGCGTCGACCATCGCGTTGAAGAATGCGTGGATCTCCTCCTTGAAGCGCCTGCGGTTAGAGGAGAGCGCCTTCTTCACCTGGTTGCGGAAGCTCGTGTCATCCTGCAGCGCCACTTTGATATCGACGGAGACGGGGCCGGCGGAGGCGTTCAAAGCCGCGCCGCTATCGACTTCGATGCGGTTAAGCAGCCTACGAATCTGATCGATCAGCTTCTCCCTCGGGATCCCGGAGCCCTCGCAGTTGTCCACGAAACCCGCCGCGAGCCCGACGAGGAACGCCCCCTCCTCCAACGGCAACTCGGTGTTGAAGTAGTCCTCGATGTCCCAGTAGACGGGGACGTAGGCGTCCCGATCGAGCACGCGGCACAGTCGCAGGAGCTCCGTTGTCTTACCCGCACCCCGGTAACCGGCGAGGAGCTGCACCGAGCCGCCGGTCGTGAAGTCGATGGCGGTTGCCATCTCCTTGACGAGGTCGGGCCCGGCGGGCCCGTCGGGCTGGTCGTAGATCGGGACGTAGTAGCGCTCGAACTCCTCCTCGGTTCCCTGATGGACGTTGAGCGCACGGTAGAAGGCCTTGCGGTACTCGCGGTCGGTGTCAGCCATGACCAGAATACTACGCGGTGAGTCCTGTACGAGGAAGCGATTGGGACTGGCGAGGAGCCCCCGATGCCCCCGGGCGGGTCCCTGTACGGGAAGGCGATCGGCCGAGGACGCGGGCGCCGCCCCGCCGCTGACGTCTGCTGCGCCCCCTCGCCCTATAACTACGCTCCTCCTGTCCGTACAGGAGAGGATCAAAAGGCGTAGCGAACGCCTCGAGTTCTCCCGGCGCGCTCCGGCGCCGCGCCCGGCGATGTCGATGCGGGCGGCACGCACCCGGATCCTCCCGGCGCGCTCGTCATGGAAGGACCCGAAGTCCCTTGACACGATCCGCTCGGCAACTGCTTGGGGAATGCGGTCCCAACTGAGCCGCCGGGCGACGATCATCGGCCGCGCCGTCGCAGGACCCTGACCAGCCGGGCGGTCAGTTCCGACCAGCCCACGACCCCGAGCACGAGCGCCGTCACCGCCGCTGCGCTCTGAAGCGGGGGCTGAAGGCCGACCATGAGCGCCAGACCGGTCAGGGCGCAGATCACCGAGCCCGGGTGGTCACCAGCATCGCCCTCCAGGATGGCGCGCCGCAGGCGTCAGGAGACCGTCGTGGAGGGGGCCTCGCTGCGGTCGGCGTCGTCGGCCCGCTCGCCGCCGGAGGTCTGGTCGAGGCCGGCCCGCCTGATGGTGGCCGCGCTCCCCGTCTTGGACAGGTAGAAGTTCTGGACGACCCACTCGCCGTCCACGATGGAGTCGTCGTCCGCCTGAACGGTGAGCTTCGCGGCGCCCGACTCGGCCGTCGCCGTGAGCCGACCGCCCTGCGTCGAGACGACGACGGTCCACGCGGCCTCGGCGTCCGGCAGGTTCGTGAGCGGGATTGACGCGATCCTGCCGAGTGTGGTCACCTCCTTGCCGATCCGCTTGTACAGGCGGAGGTTGAGGGCGTCCTTCTTGTTGAACAGCGCCGCCGTGTAGCGGTCGCCGCCGGTGCTCTCGGCGCTGCGCATGTAGACGTTGGCGTACAGCGGGACGTCGAGCGAGCGGAAGTTCACCGTGAACCTGGAGGTCGCGGTCTGGTCGGGCCCCAGGGTGGAGGCCCGGTGACTGTCGATGGACTCCCCGGCCCTGAGCTCGACGTCGGTGAAGGAGTCGTCGGCGTCGGCCGCGGCGATACCAGGCGTCATCGCCATAATGGCGCCGGAGACGCCCACGGCCAGGAGGAGGGATCGACGGGATAGACGGGGCGAACGGGACACGGCGAATCCTCACATGCAGACGGATGCGTGCTGAACGGTCGGGGGCGGGTGCACGGGCGCGAGAACGGCGGAGAACCCTCAACCTCCTCACACGGGATACATCGCTCCCGTGAACACCTTATCGAACCCGAGACACGATCGCAATCAGTCTCAGAGCGAGGACTGATGTGACATCGAGGATACTTTGATAAATATCACAATTCTGTCGGATCCCCGGAGGCCGTCCGCCGGAGAGCCCGGATGAAGCGCTTTGAAACGATATCGTTGCGGTTCGCGAAAGAGAAACCAATATCCTCCGGAGTCAATTCCGGATCGGGAGATCCACCGGCTCGGATAATTCCTGAAATAATTATGAACCCCTCCCCGGAATGGCGAGCCGTCGCCGCCTCTTGCTGGGGTTCGCCGCAGTGAGCGCGGTCATAGTGGTGCGGATGGGACTCATGGGACAGACTCGGGCGGGGACGTGTCCAAATCTGTTGCAAAGGCGCCCCGGGCCGGGATAGGCCGCGGATGAAAGCGCGGAATATCAACGATTCTCCTCCGGCGCTCCGGCTCGATCCGGGCCTTTGCAACAGATTTGGACAAACGGCGCCGCCGCGGCCACCCGGGAGGGACGGCCCCGAGTCGGACGGCGACCGCCACGGGCGCCCGACGCGCGAGCACGTCACTCAACCCGCGAGATCGTCGGGTAACCCGCGAGCACGTACCTCTAGCAGACGTGCTCGCGGGTCAAGTGGCGATCCCGCGGTCCGCGCGGCGACCGCCCGCCGTCCCCGCGGGCCGACCGGGTGCGACACGCCCTATACCCCTACTGCCCCTCCAGGCGCAGCAGGTCCTCCACGCTCTCCGGGCGCAGGACCCACCCCTGCCTCGCGCCGTCGACCCAGGCCACGCCGGGGCGGGGGAAGAGGTTGTAGTTGGACGCCATGCTCCGCCCGTAGGCGCCGGTGGCGGGCACGGCCAGCACGTCGCCGACGCAGAGGTCGGCGGGCAGGTCGACGTCGTGCACGACGATGTCCCCGCTCTCACAGTGCTTGCCCACGACGCGGGCGCGCACGAGCCCGACGTCGGCGTCGGGCCTGCGGTTGGCCAGGAGGGCGGTGTAGGCGGCGCCGTAGAGGGCGGGGCGGATGTTGTCGCTCATGCCGCCGTCGACGCTGACGTACAGGCGGGCGGCGCCCTCGCCCAGCTCCACGGTCTTCAGGCCCGTGACGGTGTAGAGGGTGACCGTCGTCGGGCCGATAATGGCGCGGCCCGGCTCGATCGACACCCGCGGCGCGTCGTCGCCGAGCTCGGCGCAGGCGAAGCGGACGGTCTGCGCCAGGACCCGGGCGACATCGGCGGCGCTCGGCGCGACGGGGTCGGCGCCGGTGTAGGCGATGCCGTAGCCGCCGCCGAGGTCGATCTCGGGGCACAGGCGCCCGGTGGCGGCCGCGACCTCGTGGCGCAGGCGCATGACGACGCCGGCGGCCTCGCGGAAGCCGGCGAGGTCGAGGATCTGGGAGCCGATGTGGGAGTGCAGGCCGCGCAGCGTCAGCTCGGGGGCGGCCTCGACGGCCAGGCAGGCCTCGTAGGCGGCGCCGGTGGCCACCGAGATGCCGAACTTCTGGTCCTCGTGGCCGGTGGAGATGTGCTCGTGCCCGCCGGCGTGGACGCCGGTGGTCAGGCGCAGCATGACCGAGCCGCACTCCTCGGGCCCGTAGACGCCGACCTCGCGCAGGTCGCGGACGACGTCGGCGGCCAGGGCGATCTCCTCGACGGAGTCCAGGACGAGGTGCCCGAGCCTGTGGTGCAGGGCGACGGCGATCTCCGCGCGCGTCTTGCCGTTGCCGTGCAGGCCCAGGCGGGCGGTCCGGGCGGGCGACCTCCCGCCGTCGGCGTCCCCGAGGGCGGCCAGCGCGACGGCGAGCTCGCCCCGGCTGGCGCTGTCGATGCCCATGCCCTGCTCCAGAACGGTGCGGGCGACGCGCGTGGTGAGGAAGGCCTTGCCGGCGTAGAAGGCCTCGCCGCCGTTCATCCCGTAGTCGGGACTGAACTCCTCGGCCATGGCGGCCGTCCAGGCGGCGGCGCGCCCGCGCAGGTCGGCCTCGTCCAGGACGAAGACGGGCGTGGGCGCCTGGGAGAGGATCTCGATGAGGGTCCGGCCGCCGATGCTCAGGGCGCCGTTGACGCCGCGGCGGGCGGTGAAGGGCCACAGGTCGGGGCGCTCCTCCGGCTCGGGCGCCACCAGATCGCCCAGCGGCGCCTCCCCCGCGGGCACGTTCGCAGCGGTCATGGTCTTCCTCCAGATTCAGGTGCGGGTAGGTGTGGGTGGGTGGTATCCGGGATAAGGGCGGGGAGTGGTGAGTCGAGGTAGGCGGGTGGTGAGTCGGGATGCGGGTGAGTCGGGCGGTGGGTGCGCGGGTGGATGGGTGGTGGACGGGGCGGGCCGGGTGCGGGTACTCGGGTGAGTCGGGTATGCGGGTGGGCGGGTAGAGGAATGGCGGGTACTCGGATGGTTCGGGTGGGTGGTGGATGGTGGGTGGCCGGCTGCCCGGGCGGCGCCCGGACCGGCCCGCCCGGCCGCTCCGCCCGCGAGGGGCGCAGCGGCCGGGGAGCTTCACATGCGCTCCGGGGCGCTGACGCCCAGCAGGCCCAGGCCGTTGGCGATGACCCGGCTGACGGCGTCGTTGAGCCACAGCCGGGCCACGTGCCCGGCGGTGACGGGGTCGTCGCCGCGCGGGGTCACGCGGGTGAGCCCGTACCAGATGTGGTAGGCCGCCGCGAGCCGCTCGAGGTAGCGGGCCACCCGGTGCTGCTCGCGCAGGGCCGCGGCCCGGGCGACGACCGCCGGGAACTGGGCCAGGACGCCCAGCAGGGCGGCGTCGGCCGGATCGTCCAGGGCGGCGGGGTCGAAGGCCGTCCCGCCGTCGCGCACCACCCCGTGCTCGGCGGCGTTGCGGGCCACGCTGCGGGTGCGGGCGTGGGCGTACTGGACGTAGTAGACCGGATTGTCGTTCGAGGCGGAGGACAGCAGGTCCAGGTCGATGTCGATCATGGAGTCCATGGAGGAGCGGGCCAGGGCGTAGCGGGCCGCGTCCACGCCGACGGCCCCCACCAGGTCCTCCAGGGTGACGATGGTGCCGGCGCGCTTGGACATGCGCACCGGGGCGCCGTCGCGCACGAGGTTGACGAGCTGGCCGATGAGGATCTGCATATTGACGCCCGGGGTGTCCCCGAAGGCCGCGCACATGGCCATCATGCGGCCGATGTAGCCGTGGTGGTCGGCCCCGAACAGGTAGACGGCGCAGTCGGCGCCGCGCTCGCGCTTGTCCAGGTAGTAGGCCAGGTCGGCGGCGAAGTAGGCGGCCTCGCCGTCGGACTTGATGAGGACGCGGTCCTTGTCGTCGCCGAAGTCGGTGGTGCGCAGCCAGGTGGCGCCGTCGCGCTCGAAGATGACTCCGCGTCCGCGCAGGCGGTCGATGGCGCGCCCGACGGCGCCGGAGGCGTGCAGGGAGTCCTCGTGGAAGAAGACGTCGAAGTCGGCGCGGAAGTCGTGCAGCTCGGCCTTGACGGCGGCGAACATGAGGTCGACGCCGCGGGCCCGGAAGACCTCGGCGGCCTCGGCGTCGGGCAGGGTCGCGGGGTCGGGGCGGCCGGCGGCGAGCTCGTCGGCGGTGACCTGCTGGGCGATCTCGCCGATGTAGGCGCCGCCGTAGCCGTCGGCGGGGGTGGCCTGCCCGCGGGCGGAGGCCAGCAGGGAGCGGGCGAAGCGGTCGATCTGGGTGCCGTGGTCGTTGAAGTAGTACTCGCGGGTGACGGCGGCGCCGCAGGCGGACAGGATACGGGCCAGGGAGTCGCCGACGGCGGCCCAGCGGGCCCCGCCCAGGTGCACCGGCCCGGTGGGGTTGGCCGAGACGTACTCGAGGTTGATGCGCCGGCCGGCCAGGGTCCCGTTGCGCCCGTAGGCCTCCCCGGCCTCGACGATGGTGCGGGCGAGCCCGCCGGCGCTGGCGGCGTCGAGGCGGATGTTGAGGAAACCGGGGCCGGCGACCTCGGCGGAGGCGACGCCGTCGAGCGCCTCGAGGCGGGAGGCGAGGAGCTCGGCGAGGTCGCGCGGCCCGGTGCCGGCCCTCTTGGCCAGCTGCATGGCGACGTTGGTCGACCAGTCGCCGTGCTCGCGGTTGCGGGGGCGCTCGACGCGCGGGACCGGGATCTGCTCGACGGGGAGGTCGAGGGAGCCGTCGCCGGCGGCGGCGAGCAGGATGGCATGGATCGCGTTCGCGAGCTCTTCGGGAGTCACGGGCACAGGGTAGCGGAGAGGTCCGGCGGTTCCCCCGGATTGGGCCCTTCCGGGTCGACGGCGCGTCCCCCGGCGCCCGAAGCGACTGCCCGCGGTCGTCCTGCCCGACGACGTCGGCACCCCCTGCGCTCGGGGCGGTCCGCCCGGCCCCGACGCGCTATTCTTTTCGGTAGGCCGAAACTCAGCGGGTCGGCCCCCGCCCCGCGCCCCGACGAGGTCACCATGCTCGATGACTCCCCCATCCCCGCCAACGGCTCCCCCCGACTCGACCCCGCGCCCGCCCCGGCACCCGAGACGGACGGGGCCGACGCCGTCGCGCGCATCGCACGGGCCCATGCGCCCGTGGTGCGCCCCGCTCCCCCGCGCCACCGCCTCCTCGCCCTGCTCGGCCCGGCCTTCGTCGCCGCCGTCGCCTACGTCGACCCGGGCAATGTTGCGGCCAACATCACAGCCGGGGCCCGCTACGGCTACTCGCTCGTGTGGGTCCTCGTCCTGGCCAACACCATGGCCGTCCTCATCCAGTACCAGAGCGCCAAGCTCGGCATCGTCACGGGGCGCTCGCTGCCCGAGGTGCTCGGCGACCGTCTCGGGCGCCGCTCGCGCCTGGCCTTCTGGGCCCAGGCCGAACTCGTGGCCGCGGCCACCGACCTGGCCGAGGTGATCGGCGGCGCCATCGCCCTCCACCTGCTGCTCGGGCTGCCGCTGCTGACCGGCGGCTGCCTGATCGGGGCCGTGTCCATGCTGCTCCTGGCCCTCCAGGAGAGGCGCAGCCAGCGCACCTTCGAGGGCGTCGTCGTCGGTCTGCTCGTCGTGGTGACGATCGGCTTCGTGGGCGGACTCGTCGTCGCCCCGCCCGACTGGTCCGCGACGGCCGCGGGCCTCATCCCCCGCCTGCGGGACTCGGGCGGCCTGCTCGTGGCCGCCTCGATGCTCGGCGCGACCGTCATGCCCCACGCCATCTACCTGCACTCCTCGCTGGTGCGCGACCACCACGACGAGGTCGGCGAGGGGCACGCCTCGCGCACGGCCGACGACGGCCCCGGCGGCCCGGCCGACTCGACCGAATCGACGGGCTCGGCCGGAGCCACCGGTCCCGGCGACCCGGCGGTTCCGGATGGCCCGACCGGCCCGCGGGCCGGGGACGGTCGGGCCCGCACCGCCCGCCTCATCCGCGCCACGAGGGTCGACGTCGTGTGGGCGCTGGCCGTGGCCGGCGCCGTCAATATCGCCCTGCTCCTGCTCGCCGCCTCGGCGCTGTCCGGCGCGGAGGGGACGGACACGATCGAGGGGGCGCACGCCGCCATCACGGCGTCGCTGGGGCCCGCCGTCGGCGTCATCTTCGCCATCGGGCTGCTCGCCTCCGGACTGGCCTCGACGTCGGTGGGCGCCTACGCGGGCTCCGAGATCATGGCCGGGCTGCTGCACGTGCGGGTGCCGCTGCTGCTGCGCCGGGCGGTCACGCTCATACCGGCGCTGGTCATCATCGGGGTCGGCGCGGAGCCGACGTGGGCGCTGGTGCTGAGCCAGGTGGTGCTGTCCTTCGGGATCCCGCTGGCGATCGTGCCCCTCATGCGGGCGACCGGATCGGAGGCTCTCATGGGGCGGTGGCGCGACGGCGCCCCGCTGCGCTGGACGGCGCGGGCGTCGGCGGCGCTCATCATCGCCCTCAATGTGGCGCTGGTGTGGCTGACGCTCACCGGCCGCGCCTGAGGGCGGCGCCCGCATCCCCGCGGACTTCCCCCGAATCCTCAAGGTGGGGAGTGTCACGCCGAGATCCCGGCGGGAACCGTTCGGCGGAGCGCGTCGGCGGGGCCGCGCCACGAAGCGACGCGCCCCCGCTCCTCTTGTCAGTCAAGCAGATCGGCAATACTCTCGCCAGCACTGATGCGCTCAGCGAGTACACCTACAGTCTGCTCGTTCGGCTCCGCACCGACCTCGCGGATGGCTGCGGAGAGCTCGGTGACGAGCCCTTCAACCGGCCTCCCGGTTCCCTCGTTGGCGATCTGGCTGATCGCGGGACCGAGAGGGGCGACCTGAGCGTTGACCTGGCGCTCCAGATTCCTGAATGCGGCAGCGTCCCACTTGATCTTGACGCCCAACGCGGTCACTTCCCCTCTCTCACCGTCGTGCCGGGGTGGCGTCGAGCGGTCGCTTCCGTGACGAAGCGTCCGGTCTTGGCCGAGCGGTAGGAGACGCCCGAGGGGGCGTCCTTGCCGCGGGCCTCACCGAGAGTGCCCGGGGTGTTGCGGCTAGCTGCTGACGCGGTGACGAAGCGCCCCGTAGAGGCGTTGCGGAAGTTCTTGGCCATGCCAAGCTCCTTTCCAGTCCGAAGACTGATCCAGAAGACACTCCTGACTGAAAGACGCCACCGTGGTTAACCTAAGCCGCAAAGCTGGAGCGGCACCCCGGGCGCCTCCACCCCCAGACGCGAGTGTCCGGGGGTGATGTCTTCTATCGCCAGATCCTACGCCATCTGATCGAACATGTGTCCACCGTGCGCCGGCAGCCGAGTCGCCCAGGCCCTCATGCACCACTCATCCCTGGCCGCCACAGACCACTCCTCGTCATCGGCCCTGACCCCCAACCCGCCGCGAGCACGCCCTACCCCGGGCAGCTCCCCCCTTGCCACGCCAAGCAATGAAACCAGCAACATCACAACGCCCCCATGGGTGACGTAAATCACCATTGTCCGTGGTGAACGCGGCCGTCTACCCTGGAACCGTAATTCCCCGCCGTCCTTCGGGACTGGCGGGGTCTAACTTTTCTGGGAAGTTTCCATGACCCTGACAATGGCCGTCGTCGTCGACTACCAGAACGTCCACCTCACAGGAGCGTCAAGGGCGTCGATGTCCTGTGCGCCCTCGCTCTGATCGACCTGGCCCGCTCGGGTCGCTACGACGTCGTCGTCCTCGCTTCCCGGGACACCGATCTCGCTCCCGCCCTCGACAACGCCGCCCGTACCACCAGAACGAAGATCGAGGCCGTCAAGTGGTTCGACCCGGCCGATCGACGGACACGCGGTAACATCAGCACCCAGGCCAAGATCTGGACCACCTCGATGACCAGGGACCACTTCACTGCCAGCCTCGACCCTCGCACCTACCCCTGACCCAGGCGCACCCAGTCACGCAGTTCGACGCCGAGCGCACCGCCTCGGACGCGGGGTGACGGAGGAGACAGCGATCGGGACCGCGGCTCGGTTTCGGTCTGCGGGTCCCGCACTGGTAGAGTCCGGTCGCGGGCCCCGGTAGCTCAGTGGATAGAGCGTCTGCCTCCGGAGCAGAAGGCCGCAGGTTCGAATCCTGTCCGGGGCACCACGGGCGAGGGCCCGCCGTCGCAACGGGAAGTCGCGGCGGCGGGCCCTCGCCGTGCCCGTCACCCCCGTTCGCCCCCCAGCAACGAGTGGGGCGAACGTGGTTCAGGCGGTGGCGAGGTATGCCTCGACGGCGTCGCGGATGACGGCGCTGGCGGTGGTGCCGTGCTTCTCGACGTAGGCGGTCAGGGTCGCGTCGGTGTGCTCGGGCAAGCGGACCTGGCGGCGCGGGGAGCGTCCGCGGCCCGTGGCGCGGGACTGTCCGAGGCCCGGGCGGCCGCGGAGGACGGCGTCGAGACCGGTGTCGCTGACGCGTGAGCCGTCGCGGCGGGTTCCGCGCCCGATGGTGGGGACGCGGCCGGCGGTGACGTCCTCGTCGAGCTGGTTGTAGCAGGCCTGCTCGGCCTCTGTGAGGGGCGTGTGCGCGGGGTCCTCGGTCATGGTGGCTGTTCCTGGTGGTCAGTGGTCGGTGCGTGGGATGAGGCGGCGGTAGAGGTTAGTGACCTCCATGGCGTGGAAGATCGCTGGTCTTGGGTGGGTTGGCGTAGCGGTAGATGGTGGCTCCGCTGATACCGAGAGCCTTGGCGACTTCAGTGACGGTGGCGCCAGCGGCCAGCCCCCATTCGCAGCGACGCCCGCGGGCCCGCCCGCGCTCGCGTCTACTCCGCCCTTTTCACTCTGCTGCGCCCCTTCACCCTTCACTGTACGAGAAAATAGAGCGTAGCGGAGGGCGAAGGGGCGCAGCAGACGGGAAGAGGCGTAGCAGACGATCCGGCGCGGCCTCCCGCGGCCCGATGCGCGCCTACGCCGTCGTCGCCAGCTTCCGCGCCCGGGCCAGCCAGGCGCGCCGCTGCTCGGGCGTGGATCCGGCCACGGGACTGGCGAGCAGCCGCCGGACCTCCGCCCCGCCCAGATAGGCCCCCACGCACCGCTCCCAGATCAACGAGAGGGGGTCGCCGAAGACCCCGGTCTCGCGCTCGGCGGGGGTGTCACCGGTGTTGAGCACGATCAGCCGGCGCAGGTCGAGCAGGCAGGTCGGCTCGCCCTCGGCGGCGTCGAGCTCGTAGACGACGCCGGGAACCAGGACTCGATCCATCCACCCGGCCATGATCGCGGGCGGCTTGCCCCACCAGTTCGGGTGGGCGACGACGAGCGTGTGCGCCGCCGAGAGCTCGCGACGATGACGGTGGACGAGCGGATCGGCGCCCACCGTGAGGGCGCTCTCGTCCGCCCGGCGGGTCGTGCGCCCCTCCTCCGACTCCAGGACGGGTCGGAAGCCCTCGGCGTAGAGGTCGTGGAGCACGACCTCGTGCCCGGCCTCCGTCAGGCCCGCCGCCGCCTCCTCGGCCAGGGCGCGCACGAAGCTGTTCGGGCGCGGGTTGGCCACGACGACCATGGACTGCGTCATGGGCCCGACCCTACCCGGCGACCGACCGAGCCCGGTCCGACGGCCCCCTCCCGAGCCGGGCGTCCCGCGCACTCCGATCCACTCGACCGTTCAAGGGCGGCGTTCGCGGAAAATGGCGCCCCGGGAGGAACGTTCCGTCCCGCACCCGGCAACGGCTTCGCGAAAACCGCGGAATCATGCGGAAGCAGTCGGACGCATGACGTGTGCCGCCGCGAACGATCCTCCCAGGGCGCCAAAACGCGGTCTACGCCAGGCGCTGCCCGGCCTCCAGCAGGCGCTGCTCAACGGCGAAGGCCCCGCCGTCGACGGCCCCGTCCGGCCGGGCGCCGCGTGGGTCCCCGTAGATGCGCCCCGAGCCGCGGGAGTCACCGCGGGAGTCCCAGGGCCGCCAGCCCGGGTCGCCGGTGAGGATGAAGCGCGTCCAATCTCCGTGCACGGCGTCGGCCAGCGACTGGGGCGGGACCGCCCGCAGGGTGTGGTCGCAGTAGGGGTGGGCCAGGCAGTCGAAGGCGAAGGGCAGGTCGAGGCAGTGCGTCGACAGCCCCGTGGCGGGAGACTCCCAGGCGAAGCGGCTCAGCCATGTCCCCGCCGAACCGGCGCGCTCCCGGGCCCGGGCCCAGCCCAGGAGCGGGATGTGGAACATGGCGTCGGAGATGAGGGCGCCCAGGTACAGGCGCTCCCCGCCGCCCAGCTCGGGGTGGGCGGCCACGTAGTCCGCGGCGGGCCCCGCCCCCAGGCCGGCCTCCTCCATCACCTCGACGGCCGTGCGCCCGCCCAGCTCCTCGACCAGCTCGAAGGCTGTCCTGATGAACTCGTGCGTGGTGCTCATGGCCAGCAGCGGGACGTCGCCGCCCTCGCCCCGGGCCAGCGCCTCGACCACGGGCAGGGGCACGATCCGCCCATCGACGGCGGGGCCGTAGACGATCCCCGCATCCGGGGCGGAGACGAGCGCGGCGCGGATGCGCCGGGCGAGCGGGACCCGCGGGCTCCGCTCGGCGCGGCGCTTCTCGAGCTCGGCGGTGAGAGCGAAGACCCGGTCGTAGTCCAGCGCGCGCCACCCCTCCAGATTCGGCTCCACGCCCGCCAGGCGCGCCATTTCCCGGGCCGTGGAGCGGGCGGCGTCGGCGGGGAAGTCGGTGACGGCGCCCGAGTCGCTGATGGCCCTGCGGAACAGGCCGCGCGCACGGGGGCAGGTCATGAGGACCATGACATTGCCGCCGCCGGCGCTCTGCCCGCCGATGGTCACCTCGCCCGGGTCGCCGCCGAAGAAGGCGATATTGTCCCGCACCCACTCCAGCGCCAGCACCTGGTCCAGGACCGCGCGGTTGAAGGGGGCGTCGGAGCCGTCCACCCAGCCGTAGCCGTCGAAGCCCAGACGGTAGGCGATGGAGACGGTGACCACGCCGTCGCGGTTGAAGGCGGCGCCGTCGTACCAGGGCGAGTTGTGGGACCCGGAGGACCAGCCGCCGCCGTGGATCCACACGAGGACCGGCAGCCGGGCGCCCGTCCGGCCGGGCGCGGGGGTGAAGACGTTGAGGGTCAGGAAGTCGTCGCCGGGCACGGAGGGCTCGGGGATGGCGGGGTCGTCGAAGATCGAGCCGCGCTGGGGCGTGGCCGACGGCGTCAGGGCGGGGCGCTCGGCGGTCCAGGGCGCGCGCGGCACCGGGGCGAGGAAGCGCCGCTCGCCGCTGGGGGCCTCGGCGTAGGGGATGCCGTAGAAGGCGGCGGAGCGCTCGAAGCGGGGGGCGTCGCCCCGGCGGTCGGGGGCGGAGACGATGCGCCTCCACACCCCGCGGACCGGACCGGCCGGCGCGGTCACGAGCGGGCCGGACTCGCCGGTCGGCACGGCGATCGGGGTGGAGGCGACGTGCTCGAAGGACGCGTCGGATCGGGTCAATCGGGTCATCGCGGCTCCTGCCCGCCCAGCACCTCCAGCGCCAGGGCGGGCACGTCGGTGACGATCCCGTCCACGCGCATCGCCGCGAGCCTGCGCATCTCCTCCGGCTCGTCCACGGTCCACACGTGCACCTCGAGCCCGTCGCGGTGGGCCTGGGCCACGAAGCGCTCGGTCACCACGGGCACCCTCCCCCAGTGCGCCGGCACCTGCACGGCGTCGACGCGCCCCTTCGTCCACGACCAGCGGGTCCCGGGCAGCCTCAGGCCCGCCTCGGCGTGCAGCACCAGGGCCAGCACGTCGCCGACCCCCAGCGAGGTCGTCGCCCGGGGCTCCTGGCGGCGCAGGACCGCCAGGCGCCGCGCGGAGAAGGAGGCGAAGCGGACCCGCTCCAGGGCGTCGGCGGCGCGCACCACCTGCAGGGCGTCCTGGACGACCGCCGACTCCTTGAGGTCGATATTGAAGCGCAGCCGCGGGAAGGCGACGAGGGCGTCGTCGAGCCTGACCGGGGGCCGGCCGTCGCCGGCGTCGAGTTCGGACAGCTCCTTCCAGGTCAGCTCCCCGATGCCCCGCGGGTCCGCGGCGGTGCGCATGAGGTCGGAGTCGTGGGAGAGGATGACCAGGCCGTCGGCGCTCACGCGCAGGTCCGTCTCCATCCAGGTCAGCCCCAGCTCGGCGACGTGCTCGACGGCGGTCCAGGTGTTCTCCGGCGCCTCCCCCGCGCCCCCGCGGTGGGCGATGACGGTGCAGCCTCGTGCGGCGACCATGCTTCCTCGCTTCCTTCAGGGTGGGCGCGGGTCTCAGGAGCAGTCGGTCGTCAACTCGACTGCGTGGTGCTCGGTGAGCCAGACGGTCGGGTCGACCGTCGACTCGTCGGCGTCGTCGTTGGCGGTGCGGACCTCGAAGTGCAGGTGGGCCCCGGTCGAGCGCCCCGTGGAGCCGACGGCGGCGATGAGCTGGCCGGCGTTGACCTTGTCCCCCACGTGGACGTAAATGCCGTCCTCGTACATGTGCAGGTAGCTCGTGTACCAGACCTGGCCGTCGATGTCGTGCTTGATGGTCACGGTGCCGGTGCCGTCGACCATGCCGGCGGTGACCACCTCCCCCGCGGCGGCGGCGTATATGGGCGTGCCGGCGGGCGCGGCGTAGTCCTGCCCGGCGTGGAGCTTGAGGATGCCCAGGGTCGGGTGCATGCGGTAGCCCCACGGCGAGGAGATCTCGTAGGTGCCCTCCATCATGGGGTTGAAGACCTCCGGGGCGGAGACGAAGGCGGCGGTGTCGCCCGAGGCCCCGGAGGACTTGGAGGCGCAGGTGACGGTCGCGTTGTCGTGGGCCGCGCGGATGCGGGCGAGCGTCGCGGCGTCGGGGACGTTGGACATCTCGGTGTCGCTGTTCTCGTCGACGTCGGCGTCCGATCCGAGGACCGCGTCCGCCACCGAGACCGGGACCGACGCGGCGGTGGTGGCGCCGGTCTGGGCGGCGACGGCGGGGGTGACGGCCAGGGAGAGGAAGCCGACCCGCGTGCCCAGCGGCGCCAGGACGGTCGCAGCGGCCAGGACCACGAGGACGCCCGTGCGGCCGATCATCCCCAGCGGAGTGTGGGCGACGGGGCGGGGCGCGACCAACTCGTCGGTGCGAATCTCATCGGTTCGAATCTCGTCGGCGCGGGGCCCTCCACTGGCCTCGGACTCGACCCGCGGGGTCCGGCGGGACCGGCGGGAGCGCGGGGCGGGATCGGGGCGACCGGCCGACCCGGAGCGCTCGGCGCGCTCGGTCCTGGAGCGTTCGGAGCGCTCGGCGCGCGCCGGCTCGGGGCGCGCGGCGTAAGGCGGCTCCGGGCCTGCGGCGGGCATGGACGGGATCGTGTCGACGTCCCCCGGTCCGGAGCCCCGGAACGGCTCGGGTCGCGGGAACGGGGGCCTGGGCCGCGGGAAGGGATCCGGCGGGAACTGCGGCTCGGGCCCGGGGGTCGGCGGCTCGGGCCGCGGAAGCGGGGGTTTACGCGGTGTGGACGTCTGGGGCCTGCGCGGTGCCGCTGGTTCGGGCCTGCGTGGGGTGGGCGTCTCGGGTTTGGGAGTCTGGGGCTGGCGCGGAGCAGGTGATCCGGGCCGCGGAAGCGGCAGCGCCCGGGGCGGCGCCTCGTCCCAGGACGACGACGTGTGCGAGGCGATCCACGCCCCCGTCGGCGGCGTCGGCGCCGAGGCCGACGGCGACGCCGGCCCCACCGGTTTCATCGGCGGAGTCGCCGGGGACGCCTGCCCCCGGCGGGCCGAGGCCTGGCGGCGCGTGGGCACTTCCCGGGTTGAGCGGGAGGAGGAATGGGATGCGGGCGTCGGGGAGGAGGGGGGAGTCTGCGCGGCAGGGGCCGCGGGGCGGTGGGTCGGATGATCGGTGCGGCCGCCGCGCCGGACCGGCGTGACCGCCGTCCGATGCGCGGAGGTCGACGGCGTCGCCGGGCCCGGCCCGGCGGAGGCCGATTTAACCGAGCCCCTCCGGCCGGACCCCGATCTCCGGCCCGAGCCCGTTCGGCCCGAGCCCTTCCCGCCCCGGCCCGGCCCGGCGGCCGGGCCCCGCGGCGGCGTCGAAGGTTGCGATCCGGACACGATCTGAGCCCAGTCCATGGACGCCTGGCCGTCCCCGCCCGACTCCCAGCTCGTCGCGGGGTGCGCGCGGCCCGGATGACGGCCCGAGTGCGCCGTCGGTCTTCTGGAGGCGGGCGTCCGGGAGGGGGACGGAGGGGTTTCAGCCGACGCGGGCACCGGCCTGCTCGTCGGGGGCGAGCCGACCGCGCCATCCGAGCCGGTCGAACCGCCCGTCGCGCCTGCACGAGCGGCGGCGTCCCGCGCGGCGCGCTCGGCCGCACGCCGCTCGCGGCGGGTCATGGGTGTGGCGGTCACTGACTGTGCCTCTCGGTGGTTCCTGGAACGGACGCCAGTGCCGGCGCCCAGCTGCCCGGCGGCGGCCGCCCGGGGATGGATCGGTCGCGCTCCGAGACCCTAACGATCTCATACTTGCGGTGCCAAGGGCACGCTCGCATCCGTATCGCCCGTCTCAGTCCCTCTCGCGCCGCTGGTACTCCTCGCGCTGCATGGCGTCATTCACCTCGCCGACGAGCTCCTCGAGGATGTCCTCGAGGAACACCACGCCCAGCACGCGCCCGGCCGCGTCGCGCACCCGCCCCAGGTGGGCGCCGGAGCGCTGCATGGCCACGAGGGCGTCCTCCACCTCGTCGTCGGCGGACACCGGCACGAGCGCCCGGGTGCGCCAGGCGGGGACGGGCTCGGCGCGCTCCCCGCCCCGGGCGTACAGGACGTCCTTGAGGTGCAGGTAGCCGACGATGACGTCCCCGCCGGCGTCGCCGTCGGGCCGGGCGGAGACGAGCGGGAAGCGGGAGTAGCCGGTGGAGGCGACGGCGTGCTCGACGTCCTGCGGGGTGCAGCCCTCGGGGAGGGTGACCAGATCGGCCAGGGGCACCATGACGCTCCCGGCGGTCTCCTCGGAGAACTCCAGGGCGCCCGACAGCAGGCCGGTGTCGTCGTCGAGCACGCCCTCGGCGGTGGAGCGCTCGACGATGGAGGCGACCTCGGCGGCGTTGAAGGCGGCCGAGACCTCGTCCCTCGTCTCGACCCCCAGGCGGTGCAGCACCCAGTTGGCGAAGCCGTTGAGCCCGGTGACGACGGGGCCGAAGAGGCGCGAGACCTGCACCAGGGGCGGGACGAGCCACCGCACGGCGCTCTCCGGGGAGGAGATGGAGATGTTCTTGGGCACCATCTCCCCGGCGACCACGTGGAGGTAGACGACCAGGACGAGGGCGACGACCACGGCCACGGCGTGCGCCCCGGCGGCTCCGACCCCGACCCGGGTCAGCAGGGGCTGGACGATGCGGGCGATCGCCGGCTCGGCGACGACGCCCAGCCCGGTGGAGCACAGGGTCACGCCCAGTTGGGCGGTGGCGAGCATCCGCGAGATGTGCTGGAGGGCCCACAGGGCGGTGGCGGCCCTGGCGTCGCCCGCCTC
Source organism: Actinomyces dentalis DSM 19115 (assembly GCF_000429225.1). Taxonomy (GTDB): domain Bacteria; phylum Actinomycetota; class Actinomycetes; order Actinomycetales; family Actinomycetaceae; genus Actinomyces; species Actinomyces dentalis. Next base: position 3,243 of record NZ_AUBL01000058.1, on the reverse strand, counting down.
GACGAGGGGCTCGAGCTGGGAGCGGCGCGAGGATGTCACGGCGAACTCGGCGCCCACGAAGAAGGCGTTGCCCGCCAGCAGGAGGAGGGTGATGGTCAGGGCGACCGGCGTGCTCATCGCCCCGCCCCCGTCCCGGCGCCGGCGTTCCCGGGCGGGGCGTCGTCGATCTTCCTCCCGGCCCCGCCGCCGGCGGCGCCCCCGGGCGCGTCGGCGGAGCGGACCCGCAGGCGGGTGACCCGGCGTCCCTCCATGGCCTCGACGACCAGCTCGACCCGCGCGACGTCCACCGTGTCGCCCACGCGGGGGATGCGGCCGAGCTCGGTCATGACCAGCCCGCCGAGCGTCTCGTAGGGGCCGTCGTCGGGCACGTGGATGCCGGCGCGGGCGGCGAGCTCGTCGGGGCGCATCCACCCGGGCACGATCCAGTCGCCGGAGGCGTCCACGTGGGCGCCGGCGCGGCGGCGGTCGTGCTCGTCGGCCACGTCCCCGACGATCTCCTCCACGGCGTCCTCCAGGGTGACGACCCCGGCGGTGCCCCCGTACTCGTCGACGACCAGGGCCATCTGGCTGCCGGCGGCGCGCAGCTCGACCAGCAGCGAGGCCAGCGGCATGGTCTCGGGCACGCGCGGCACCGGCGTCATGAGTGAGGAGGAGGCCACGGACACGGCGCTGCGCCGCTCGTAGGGCACGGCGATGGCGCGGCGCAGGTGGACCACGCCGAGCACGTCGTCGACGTCGGAGCCGATGACGGGGAAGCGCGAGTTCCCGGTGGTGCGGGCCAGGTCGACGACGGCGTCGGCGGTGTCCTCGGCGTCGAGGGTGTGCAGGCGGCCGCGGTCGGTCATGACGTCGACGGCGGTCAGCTCGCCCACGCCGATGGAGCGGGTGAGCAGGGCCGCCGTGGAGACGTCGAGGGTCCCCTCCTCGGCGCTGTGGCGCACCAGGGAGGCGAGCTCGCCGGCGCTGCGGGCGCCGCTGATCTCCTCGGCCGGCTCGATGCCCATGCGGTGCAGGACGAGGTTGGCGGTGTTGTTGAGGACGACGATGACCGGCCGCAGCACGGTGGTGAAGGCCGTCAGGAGAGGGGTGACGAGCCCGGCGGCGCGCATGGGGTCGGACAGGGTGGCGTTCTTGGGGATGAGCTCGCCGAAGACCATGGAGAAGGCGTTGGCGATGATCAGGGCGATGACGACGGCGGCGCCGGTGGCCACGGACTGGGCCATCCAGGCGCTCATGAGCCGGGTCAGGAGCCGGGCCATGGCGTCCTGCATGGTGTAGCCGAGCAGGATGGTGGTCAGCGTGATGCCCACCTGCGCCCCGGACAGGAGGGTGGACAGGCGCCCGAGGGCCCGGCGGACGGTGGCGGCGCGCCTCTCCCCCTCGGCGGCGCGGGTCTCGACGGTGGAAGGGTCCAGGGCGACGAGCGAGAACTCGCCGGCGACGAACAGGGCGGTGCCCGCCGTCAGCACGACGCCCAGGGCGACCATGAGCCAGTCGGTCACGCGGCACCGCCGGGGATCGGCGGGGCCGACGACGGCGCGGCCGCGGCGGGGGCGGCCGCCGCCGGGCGGGCTGCGCGGGCGGGGCCGCCCGCGCGCCCGGGGGGCGGGGCCGCGCAGCGCGCGGGGTGAGGATGGTCAGGTTCCGGAAGGTGGCGGGAGGCGCGTCCGCGGGCCCGCCGGGAGGCCGATCGCATAGTGGTTCGCACGGTATCACCTGCGGCACCGCGCAGGAATGCCGGTCCGCCGCGCCGATCCGGTCGGGTGGGCCGGAGCCCGCTCTCCGACGTCGGAGGGCGGGCGCGAGGGGCGCGAAGGCACGGTAGACTCCCTGGAAATCGATCAACGAGAGGGGCTCGGGGTGTGGCAGCGATCTCAACGGGCGATCCGCTCGACAGACCCGGGCCGGTCTGCGTGGTGGATTGTTCTTCGGATCATAGGCGCGGTCTTGGGGGCCATAACACCTTTTATCGTCAAGCCGGGAATGCCGTGGCCAGTTCTTGGCGTTCTTGCCCTTGTCGGAAGTCTATTATCCCAGCCCGCAATATCGGCATTGCAAGACTGGGTGTCCAAAAAGTCAAAAGACAGGCGTCTAACAGAATCCTCCGGAATTTACGACTCGCTCGTCGGCAAGAAACTCAACGAATTGCGAGTCCACAATTCTGATCGCGACATTTCAGAGTTCCTGCCCCGAGACATCCAGGAGGAACTAATCCAAAATATTGAGAGTCACACACCCGTTCTTATAGTCGGCCCCTCCATGTCCGGAAAGACGCGTCTCGTGGTGGAGACCGTGCGCAAGAATTATCCCTCCACGCCGGTATGCTTCCCCGAAGGAGATAATGACATACAGCACCTCATCGGCGCCGCTCAGGCTCCGAGTCGCGAGTCGATCATCATACTCGATGATATCGATAGGTTCTTATCCAACCAAACACTGTCTCTCGGACAGCTCAATGCGTGGATCCGAGAACCCTGCATCGTCATTGCCACGATGATGAGATCGAGTTATATACCATGGCGTGACGGAGCCAAGGACAAACTTCCCGGTTGGGACGTCGTCAACCGTTTCACTACAATTCAAATGGACGCTCTTCTGACCGAAAATGAACAGGTCGCCCTGTCGAGGAGCAGCAGTTATGCGGATCTGGCCGCCGCCGCGGAGAAAGTCGGCCTCGCTCCGCTGCTCGGAGGCGCCCCCAAACTACGCCAAAGACTGGAAGAAGGCCGGGAACAGCACCTGTGGGGATACGCCCTGGTGAGGGCGGCGGCGGACTGGAGACGAGTGGGTCTGGGCCCCGCGACAAAGACGCAGATCCAGGAAGTCGCATTGACCCTCAAAGACGACATCGCCTGGGGCGAGCCGAACTGGAAAAAGGCTTGGAAGTGGGCCTCGCAGGAGTTGAATGACACCGTCTCCCTCATACGTCAAACAGGCTCTCGCGAATGGGAGGTTCTGGATCTCGTCGCCGACGAGGCGGATTGGCCTCTAAGTCAGCAAACTCTAGAGGCCATGGCAGGCACCGAACACAGTTCCCGTCAAGCCCTTGCAATATCCTTGACAATGTATATGCGCGGAGTTCTCGACGACAACAAACCTGTTGTAAAGCAGACCCTTCAAGAGGCAGACGAATTCCTCCACAAACTCACATCCAAATCAACTCCTAACTCCGACTCATTTGGTCTTTACGCCATTTTCCTCACGGACGTCCGCCACGACCATGACCGGGCCCAGGCGATGTAC
>NZ_AUBL01000057.1 GCF_000429225.1 Actinomyces dentalis DSM 19115 | reverse complement strand
CAGCACGGCCAGGTCCGACAGGCACCGGCCCCCCAGGGCCGCGCACAGCGCCAGGTCCACGATGATCTTGCCCGGGTCGTGCACCGCCAGGGGCTTGCGCCAGGGCGCCAGGGCCCCCGACAGCGCGGTGTCCAGGCCCACGGCCCGAATCGCCCCGGTCAGCAGCCTCGCCCCCGCCGGCCCCACCGCCGGAACCTCCCCCGCCTCCACACCCGCCTGCGGGTACAACCCGGTACCATTCACCACGAGGGTGCCCCTCCCCTGGACATGCACGGACATCGACAACCCGCATTATCCCAGGACGAGGAGCACCCTCACCCCCACCCCCCGGCACCCCACGACGAAAAACCGAGGTTAAGTGGCGATCTCGTGGGTCGGGGCGCCTGGGCGGGGCCCGCGGAGGCGCTCTTGCGGGGCCGGCGCGGTCGAACGGGGCGCCCGCCCGGTCTACGACCGCCCGCCTCGCCAGTGTCCGCGCCGGCGCCGACGTCGTGGACCTCGCCGAGGCGGGCGACCGCCCTCCCCACGGTGCCCGCGGCGGCTCTGGGAGGGTTATTCTTCTCTGCGTGGTGCTGGTGGGTCTCCTGTGGCGGTCCGGGGCGGGGGCGTGTCCAAATCTGCCACAAAGGCGCCCCGGGCCGGGATCGGCCGCGAGAAGAAGGGCGGAATATCAACGTTTCTTCTCGCGCGACCCGGCTCGATCGGGGCCTTTGTGGCAGATTTGGACACGCCCCCACCCTGGCCGACACTGTGATGTCTCAGGACATGGGTGACGGTTCTGTGTCAGGACATGGGTGACGTTCGGTGTGTCAGGACTTCGGTGACGGTTGGGGCCTCCTGCGGCCTGGGGCCTGGCGCGTTGGTTGGTGGGGTCGGGCGGGTGGTGGGAGACGTAGGTGACGCCTTCGGGCGGCCAGTTGTACTGGATCAGGACCTCGCCGTGGACGTCGGCGAAGGTGATGGTGGTGGCGTCCCAGATCGCGGTGGTTCGGTGCCCGGCCAGGGCGCGGCGGACCAGGAACGCGATGCCGCCGATGTGGACGGTGCCGTTGCGGGTGATGGCCGGCTTCGCGTTCGCCGCTGGGGGCGATGGGCCTGCGCCGGTGCGGCGGTCGGCGCCCGGCGGGCGCGTCGCGCGCGGGTTCGCCGCCGGGGGTGATGGGGTCGGTGTCGTGGCCCGGTCGGGGCGCCCGGGCCACCTCGCCGGCGTCCTGGGCCTGCTGCGGGGTGATGCGCCCGGGCAGGCCCTGGTGGGGGCGCTGGGTGTTGCAGGGTGTGGTCGAAGCGGTCGACCCGTCTCCCGGGGGCTCGGCGACTCAGTCGGCCAGGGGCTGCCGGCCCGGGTGGCGGAGCGGGGTCTGGCCGAAGCGCTCGTTGTCGCCCGTGGGTGGTGGGCCTGCAGGGGCTCTGCCGGCGGGGGGTTCGACGCCCGGGGAGCGCACGTGCCCCGGCCGGGCGGGCCGGTGACTGGGCGCCGGCTGGGGCCCGGGGCCGCGCCGTTGTCGGCCGCGCGGGCGCCGGGTGCGCGCCCCGGGCGGCCGCGCCCTTGTCGAAGACGTCGATGGCCGCCTGGCCGGCCATCGCCCGGGGCGACCAGCCAGGCCACCGCCAGGCGCCAGTGGTCGTCCTGGAGCCGGCCAGGTCACCGCCCTTGCGCCCGCCGGCCAGGACGTACTCGGTGGCGTCGAGCCGCCGGCGGGCGTTGGGGGCGGGGCGGGTCGAACCGGCGCCACGCCGCCCTCGGTCTCTTGGACGGCTCGGCCCCGCCCCGCCCCCTCCCGACCGGTAGATCCTGGCCGGCCACGCCGGCGAGGGCGCCTCGAGGCCCATGGCGGCCATCCTTGCCGGCGCGCGCTGATCGGACCGTGGCCCCGGTCCCGAGCGCCCCCGGAGCCGCGCGCACATCGAGGGCCCGGGCGCGAACCCGATCGGGCAGGCGGCTCGGGCCGGCATCGCGGACGGCGCGACCGGGGCTCGCCCGCCGCCGCGGGCCCCTCCCCCCGGCGCGCGCCGGCGCAAGACGCAGGAGCGTCTTGCGCCAGATGCCCTGCTCGGCGCCAAACGTCGTCACCGCCCCGCGGGGCGCGTCATCGGGCCATCGGGCGATCGCCAGACGGACACGGGGACCAGCACTGCGGTTCTTATCGGGGCTCACCCCTCAATCCCAAACCACGAGTGTCACCACCAGGACCCGCCGAACCGTCACCGATGTCCTGATACAGAACTGTCACCCATGTCCTGAGACATAACACACCCTGGCCGACACCACAAGCCACATGCACCCCACTCGGACACTCCCGGAATAACCTTCCTGGTGAGAAAAGCTCACTGTCTGCTACGCCTCTTCCAGTCTGGAAGGTTATTCTGTGTGTGTCCTGGGTCATTTCCGGGAGGCGATATTATGATGGTCCACCCCCGTGGGGTGTCATGGGCGTGAAAAAAACGTCCCCATGACCTCGGAAGGAGTGGGCCATCATGATGGAGTGCACCACGGGCCACTGATGATGAGTTCGACGGGCTGCTCGCCCGGCTGCGCGAGGAGGGGGTCGAGGGGTATCCGCCGGTCCTGGGCCTGTCCGGGTCTCTCACCGCGACTTTGATGTACATGCGTCAGAACATCGTGCAGGCGGTGATCGGAGAGTTCCCGGGCGTGTCGCAGCCCACTGTTTCGCGGGCCATCAAGGCGATCACGGCGGCGATCTCCCGGACCCCGGCGGTCCTGCTGCTCACGGCCGAGGAGGTGCCCCGGGACTGCGACTGTCGTGGTGGACGGCACCCTCTTCCCCTGCCCGGACTGGCGCAGGCGCCGCGATCCGTGGTCGGTCAAGCACGGGTGCGCGGGCATGAACGACCCGGATCCTGGTCCGGCTCAACGGAGGGTTCATGTGGGCCTCGGACCCCTACCCGGGGTCCATGCACGACGTGGCCGCACTGGACGCCTCCGGACTGCTCGAGGGAATGGATCCCTCCGGGTGGATCGGCGACAAGGGATACGTCGGCAGGGGGATGATCACGCCCCATAAGAAGCCCCCCAACGGAGAACTCGACGAGAAGGCGAAGGAGGCCAACAGGAGCGTCAACAGGATCCGCCAGGCCGAAAGAGCGCACCATCGCCCACATCAAATCCTGGAGAATCCTCCACACACCCTACAGGAGACCCCTGGAAACATTCGAGCAGACCATCACCGCAGCACTCGCACTCTATTCCTTCAAGACCACCCCCTGAATAACCTTCCAGGGACCCTCCTGGTGAGAAAGGCTCAATATCGTTTCCCGGAAATACAATCAGACACCCGCCGAATAACCTTCATGGTACTTTCAGCCCACTCAATGCATCGTTCAATTCGCCGCTAAGAGACTTCTTGCGTAGGACGATCAGCTCCCCGTCAATGCAACACCTTTGTCGGCAAATAAATTACCGATCTTAACTGGCGCTTCTCGAGCGGACGTTCTCCAGGGAGCCTACGACGACCGCGGGCGCTTTCGATCAGTCTTTGATTGCCCCGCTGGCATTAATTTTTCGGACATGTAGGGCAATCCTATGCTGTAATACTTAATTGAACCGACACGGTGGCGAGACAGACGTCCTACCGCGTTCCGCATCCAGTGCGCACCTCGTATGTCGGTAAACATTATTTCTGTGCCGGGTCGATGACACATGCCTTGCCAGCCCTCGGGGGCTTCGAGTTGCCATTCTCCCGGAGGGACAACAGTAATAATTTGCTTGTAGTTGTTAGGAAAATTACGCCCATCCTGCTCGTCTACAACAAACGCCACAACGCAATAATATACAGGGGCCGAAGACCTATTGCTGATTCTTATCACATCTCCTAATGTCCATGCGGTCACGTATTCCGCCTGCTCCCGTTGTTTGGCACGACGCCTCCACCTGGCCTCGATCGCTAGAGTTATAACAGCGATCAGAGTCGCACCAGCGGTACCTATCGCGCCTACCCAATTAGCCCAGTCTTGACTTGTCATTATCAACACCCATTCCTGTTTTGATAAATGTGGACTGATTGTGGAACATGTGTTTCTGCAACTTTGAAGCTTATTCAGCGGGCGCCTGCGTGTATTTCCGGGAAACAATATTATGATGGCCCGCTCCCATGAGGTACAATGGTCTACGAAAACAACATCCACGACCTCATGAGGAACGGACCATCGCCATGAAGTATACCACGGGACTGCCCACCCCCAAGTTCGCCGATCTGCTCATCCGCCTGCGCGAGGAGGGCGTCGAGGGGCGTCCGCCGAGCCTGGGGCTGAGAGACTCCCTGCGGGCGGCGCTGGTCTACATGCGCCACAATGTGGTGCAGGTGGTGATCGGCGAGCAGCTGGGTGTGTCCCAGTCCACGATCTCGCGGGCCATCGGGGCCATGACCGACGCGATCACCCGGGCCCTGAAGGACATGCTGCTCACCGCGGAGGAGGTGCCCGAGGGCTGCGACTACGTGCTGGACGGCACCCTCTTCCCCTGCTGGAGTTGGCGCGCTCACCGCGAATTGTGGTCGCGGTGAGCACAGGACGACCGGCATGAGCGCCCGGATCCTGGTCCTGCCCGACGGCGGGCTCGTGTGGGCCTCGGACCCCTATCCGGGGTCCATGCACGACGCGGCCGCCCTGGACGCCTCCGGACTGCTCGACGGAATCGACCCCTCCGGATGGATCGCCGACAAGGGATACATCGGCAGAGGAATGATCACCCCGTACAAGAAGCCCCCCAACGGCGAACTGAGCGAGGCCGCGAAGGAGGCCAACAAGAGCATCAACCGGATCCGCCGGGCCGAAAGAGCGCACCATCGCCCACATCAAGTCCTGGAGAATCCTCCACACCGACTACCGCCGCCCCCTGCACACATTCGAACAGACCATCACTGCCGCACTCTCACTCTACGTCTTCAAAACCACCCTCTGAATAAGCTTCCTGCTACGCTCCTTCACCCTCCACTGTACGAGAAAAGGGAGCGTAGGAGACGAAAAGGGTGTAGCAGACGTGGTTGGGTCGGTGGGCGGGGCGGCCCGGCGGCTCAAAAAGGCGGCCAAGCGCATGCTTTCACCTTCCATCCCGTGCTCCTCTCGTCCCGAAGCGTCACAATGAGCCCTTCTCACCAGAACCGGCGGTTCGGGGCCGGGGATCGGCGCGGTGGCGCGGAAAGGATGGGCGCGGGGCGGTGCGCACGGGGCCGCACTGCCCGGTGTCGTCCTGGGCCCTCCCACGTCATCGCGCCGATCCGGGCCCACGGACCGCGACTCCCGGTGAGAAAGGCCCTGTCTCTCCCGTTCTCCTGGCGCAGTCCGCGGGGGCCGCGGGTCAGGAGCAGTGGGAGGCGCGCTACGCCTCCGCTCCTGTCCTGGCGCAGTCCGCGCGGGCCGCGGCGCGCGAGAGTCCGGTGTGGGCGGCGATGCGGGCTCCTGGCTCAGTCCGCGGGGGTCGCGGCCTGAGGGGACTGCCCGACGACGGTCTGGGCGACGGCGGCCCGGGCGGTGATAGTCCGGGTATCCGCGTCCCGAGTGTCCTCGCCCCGGGCGTCCTCGCCTCGAGTATCCGCACTCCGGGCATCCGCACTCCGGGCATCCGCGGTCTGGGGGGACTCCCCGATGGTGGAGGGCAGCGCCTCGACGGCCCGGGCGAGGGCGTCGCCCAGCCCGTCGTACAGGTTGATGACGGCGTCCACGCCGGCGCGGCGCAGGGCGTCGGCCTCGTCGTCGTAGGTGGCCACGGCGATGACCCGCCCCTCGAAGTCGGAGCGGTTGAGCCACTCCAGAATGCGGACGTTGGCACCCGGATCGGACATGGCCAGCACGGCCTTGGTGGCGTGGACGGCGTCGAGGCGGTCCCAGAACTCCTGGTCGGTGGCGTCGGCCTCGAGGATGTTGAAGCCGCGCTCGGCGAGGGCCTCGACCTTGGAGGCGTCGCTGTCGATCCCCAGGACCCCGGTCTCGCCGTCGGCGTACAGGCGGTTGTAGGTGGCGCGGCCCACGCGCCCCATTCCGAAGACGACGGTGCGCACGCCGGCGATGTCGAGGGGCTGCTCGTCCGGGTGGAGGGCGGGGGAGGGCCGCAGCGGAATGAGGCCGGCGGCCCAGCGGATGAGCGCCGCGGGATGCCGGTTGACGATCGCCGAGACGATGAAGGACAGGGCCAGGGCCAGGCTGATCGCCGCCCTCCACTCGCGCCCCAGCGCGCCGTGCTCGACGGCGGCGGCCACGACGATGAGCGCGAACTCGGAGTAGGCCGTCATGGCCAGACCCGTCATGGCGGAGGTGCGCCGGCGCATGCGGAGGATCCGCACCGTGATGGTGTAGACGGCGGCGCGCACGGGCAGCAGGACGAGGAGGAGGGCGGCCAGCGCGAAGGAGCCAGCGCCAGGGACGCCGTCGAGTCCGATGGCCAGGAAGAAGCCGACGAGCAGGAGCTCCTTGATGGTGAACAGGGAGTGGGACAGCTCCTTGGCGGCGGGGTGGGAGGCGAAGAGGGCGCCCATGATGAGGGCGCCGAGGTCGCCGTCGACGCCGAGCAGGCTGAACAGGAGGTAGCCGGGCAGCAGCGCCATGGACATGCCGAACAGGGTGCGCATCTCGCCGTGGTCGATGCGGTTGAGGATCTTGCCGAGCAGCCTGGAGGCGGGCCACAGGGCCACGAGCGCCGGCGCCCAGGGGCTGGGGACGTGCCCGGAGGCGATGGTCATGTACAGCACCGCGGCGATGTCCTGGACGACGAGGACCCCGATGGCGATGCGCCCGTAGAGGGAGCCGGTGTCGCCGCGCTCCTCCAGGAGCTTGACGACGACGACGGTGGAGGAGAAGGACAGGGCGAAGCCGAGGATGAGCACGCCCGTCGGCGTGACGGCGTCGACCCGCAGGCCCAGGAGCAGCAGCCCGCCGATCAGGGCGCTGCCCAGCCCCGTGAGCACGACCATGGCCACCACGGCGGTGCCCGAGACCTCCCGGCGGGTCAGGATGCGCGGGTCGAGCTTGAGGCCGATGGTGAACAGGAGGACGGCCACGCCCAGGTCGCCCAGGACGTCGACGAATTCGAGGTTGGGCAGGGGGGAGGACCCGAGCAGGAAGCCGGCGGCGAGGAAGCCGATGAGAGGGGGCAGGCGCAGGAGGGTGGCGGTGAATCCCAGGACGACGACGACTAGCAGGTAGACGGCTGGGACCACGTGCGCCTCTTTCCGCCGGGCTCGGCGTCATCGGAACCTGTTATCAACGCTGGTAACCGCGCGAGGAGTCCGACTATTCCACCCGACGGCGCCCTTCGGCGGGGCCGTCGGGTCCGGGACGCCTCGGTGCTGACGGGGCCGCCGACGCCGGGATTCCGGCGGGCCGCCGGCAACGGGCCGGGCCCGGCACCGCTGGGTTCGGTGCCGGGCCCGGAGTCTCACCAGCGGTCCTTGCGCCCGCCCCGGAAGTCGCCGTCGCGTCCGCCGCGCTCGCCGCGTCCGAAGCTCCCGCGCGCGCCTCCGCGCCGCTCGTCGCGACCGCCGCGGAAGCCGCGCTCGCCGTCGTGGAAGCCGCCCCGGCGCTCATCGCGGTTCGACCAGCGCCCGCCGCGCTCGCCGTCGCGGTCGCGGCCGCCCCGGAAGCCCCCGCGCTCGTCGCGACCGCCGCGGAAGCCGCGCTCGCCGTCGTGGAAGCCGCCCCGGCGCTCATCGCGGTTCGACCAGCGCCCGCCGCGCTCGCCGTCGCGGTCGCGGTCGCCCCGGAAGCCCCCGCGCTCGTCGCGACCGCCGCGTCCGTCGCGCTCGCCGTCGTGGCGGAAGGGGCGGCGCCCGGAGGACTGGCTGTCGTTCGGGCCGTCCCAGCCGGAGCCGGGGCCCTCGTCGAGGCGGATGCGCAGCTCGCGGCCGCTGAAGGTCGCCCGGCCCATCGCCTTGAGCTGCTCGGGGCTGAGCGGGGTGTGGATCTCCACCAGGGAGAAGGACTGCAGGATGTCGATCCGGCCGATGTCGGACCCGGCGATGCCGCCCTCGTTGGCCAGGGCCCCCACGATCGCGCCGGGCTGGACGTGGTCGCGCCGACCGACCTCGACCCGGTAGACGGTGCCCGTGCCCTCCTCGTGGCGACGGCCCCCGCGGGACGCCCCGGGCTTGCCCTCGAAGCGGTCCCGACGGCGCCCGCCGCGGTCGTCCCGGTCGCGCCCGCCCTCGAAGGAGGCGGAGACGAAGTCGCCCTCGGCGTCGAGGTTCTCCTCGCGACGACCCCGCGATCGCGGCCGGTCCTCGCGCCCCTCGCGCCCCTCGCCGCCCTCGCGGCGGCGCGGCCCCTCGTCGCCCACGGCCAGGGCGAGCAGGGTGGCGGCCAGAGCGGTCTCGTCGATGTCCAGCTCGGCGGCCTTGGCGCTCACGAGCTCGGTGTACATGGCCAGGCGGCCGCGCTCGTGGCGGGCGGCGGCCCGCTCCAGCAGCTTGCCGGCGCGATGGGAGGAGACGTCGGCCGGCGAGGGCAGGGTGATCTCCTCCAGACGGGTGCCGGTCAGGCGCTCGATCTGGCGGAGCTTGCGCTTCTCCTTGGGGGTCAGGAAGGTGACGGCCTCGCCGTGGCGGCCGGCGCGGCCGGTGCGGCCGATGCGGTGGACGTAGGCCTCGGCCTCGCGGGGCACGTCGAAGTTGACCACCAGGCCGATGCGGTCCACGTCCAGTCCGCGGGCGGCCACGTCGGTGGCCACGAGCACGTCGAGGGTGCCGGCGCGCAGGCGCTCGACGAGGCGCTCGCGCTCGCGCTGGGGCACGTCGCCGGAGATGGCGGCCGCCTGGATGCCGCGCCCGGCCAGCTCGATGGCGACGTCCTCGGCCGTGGACTTGGTGCGCACGAACACGAGGGCGGCCTCGGCGTCGGTGACGGCCAGGACGCGGGCGACGGCGCCGATCTTGTGGCGGAAGGGGACGACGGCGTAGGTCTGGTGGACGGTGTCGACCGTGGAGGCCTGGGGGGAGACCTCGATCCGGACGGGGTCGTTCAGGTGCTGGCGGGCCACGCGCTGGATGGCCGGCGGCATGGTCGCGCTGAACAGGGAGGTGCGCCGCTCCTCGGGCAGGGAGGCGGCGATGGTCTCGACGTCCTCGGCGAAGCCCATGCGCAGCATCTCGTCGGCCTCGTCGAGGACGAAGTACGTGACGTCGTCCAGGACCAGGGCGCCCTTGTCGATGAGGTCGATGATGCGCCCGGGCGTGCCGACGACGACCTGGGCGCCGTCGCGCAGCGCCCCGATCTGCGGGCCGTAGGGGGCGCCGCCGTAGACGGCGACGACGTCCAGGCCGCGCGAGCGGTGGGCCATGTCGGCGATGGCGTCGGCGCTCTGAAGGGCCAGCTCGCGGGTGGGCGCCAGGACCAGGGCCTGGACGACGGGCTCGCGGGCGTCGACGGCGTCGAGCAGGGGCAGGCCGAAGGCGGCGGTCTTGCCGGTGCCGGTCTGGGCGATGCCCACGACGTCGCGCCCGGCCAGCAGGACCGGGATGGCCTCGCGCTGGATGTCGGTGGGCGTCACGTAGCCCATGTCGGTGACGGCCCGGAGCAGGTCGACGGGCAGGCCGAGGTCGGCGAAGGTGACCTCCTCGTCCGGCTCGGCGCCGTCGGCCCCCTCGTCGCCGGTGTCGGCGAAGGGCGCATGGCCGTCGACGTCCTCCTCGTCGATCTCCGGGTCGTCGGCGCCGTCGTCGGTCTCCTCGTCCTCGTCCTCCGGGTCCCTCTCGTCCGGGGCCAGGTCGACGTCGTCGGCCTCGTCCTCGTGCTCGATCCCCTCGGGGTCCTCGGGGGAGTCGGAGGAGGCGGGCGTGTCGAAGGAGCTCGCGGAGACCGGGGAGCCGGGCCCGACGCGGTGCGGGGCGGCCAGATCCTCGGGGGAGTCGGGGCGGTCGGCCGACTGGCCGGAGGAGGCCAGCTCGGCGTTGAAGAGGTCGTCGAGGCTCAGCGGGCCGTCGGCGGGCTGCTCGGAGGGCGCAGTGGCCCCGGTGTTGTTGCTCATCGGTGATGTTCCCGTATCCGGTCCCGGTGGGGACCCGTTGCGGAGTGTGGGGGAGGCGGGTCCGCCTCCGCTCTTGCCGCATCGCACCCACCACACTCGCCCTGCGCCGCGGGCGTCCCTCGGAACGGCGGCGGCTGACGGGCTTCACGCACAGACTCACGGGCTCCGGCCGGTCTGCGGGGCAGGCCCGGGCCACGGTCCCGAACGGGGTTCACAATGCGGATCGCTCCTGTCCACAGGATACGGGCGCCGGCGGGGCGCCGCGAGGCCCGCGGCCCGCCGGCGCACCAGGTCACACGTGACTCTGGACTCAGCGGCGCAACCCGGCCGGGACCGCCCCTCCGGCACCGCCCCGGGCCTCCGGCGCCGCCCGCCGCCCGGACGGGCCCGGACGGCGGGCGACGGACGAGGTCGGGGAGTCCCGCCCCCGATCCGGTCGGACGGGCCCGTCCGGCCGGCGGGCGGCGGCACGCCGGGCCCGAGGGGTTCTCTACAATGGATTCTCATGGTTCGCGTCGCCGCGTCCCGTCCGTTCTTCGAGCGAAAGGCGGTCCCGCCATGGGCCTGATCTCACGCCGGCCCGATCCGAGCCCCGAGCCCGGTCCGGCAGCACCCGTCCCCGCCGATCCGGCGGTGCCCACGCCGCTCACGCGGGAGCGGGTCATCGCCCTGTTCAAGAAACGGGACTGGCGCTACTTCATCGACTCCGAGGGGGACCTCGGCGGCATCTGGGACGACGCCACCTTCTACTTCTTCTTCCACGGCGAGATGAAGGAGATCTTCTGGATCCACGCCCAGTACCCCGGCACCGTGGACGCGGGCCGCCTCGGCGTGGTCCGCGACGTCCTGGAGGACTCGCACCGGCGCCGCCCCTGGCCCATGGCCCACTACCGCATTGACGACGGCGGCGACATCCGCGTCTACGCCGAGAACGCCGTCGACTACGAGCACGGCGTCACCGACGATCAGCTCGCCCAGCACGTCTACGGCGCCATCGCCTCGGCGACGGGCCTGTTCAACAGGCTCACCGAGGCCCTGGGCCGCTGAGAGGAGCATGCACCATGTCCTGGCTCTCCCGCAGAGGAAAGGCGTCCGGCCCCGCGTCGGACGGAACCCGCCCGCGGCCGCCGGCCGCTCCCCCGGAGCCGCGCGCCCGGGTCGCCCCGCTCTCGCAGCAGCGGCTCCGGGCCGCGCTGGACCGGCACGACTGGCACTACCGGATCGACGACGAGGGCGATATCACCGGTCGCTGGGACGACGACATCATCACGTTCCTGCTGCGCGGCGACAACGGCGAGGTGCTCAATGTGCTCGGATACATGCACGAGGACCTGCCGATGGGGCGGCTGGACGAGGTCCGCTACGCCCTGGAGGAGTGGCACCGCGGGCACCTGTGGCCCACGTGCTTCTGGCGGGACAACGAGGACGCCGGCCTGACCTTCTCCGTGGGCGGCGCGGTCGCCGTCGACTACGAGCACGGCGTCACCGACGATCAGCTCGATCTGCATCTCTCCTGCGCCATCTCGACCATCGGCTCGGCCATGGCCGACGTGCGCAGCCGGCTCGGGATGTCGGATCCGGCCTCCGGCTCCGGGGGCTGACCGGCGGCTCACCGCCCCAGCAGCCCCAGGATCCGGCGGCGCAGCGCCTGGAAGTCCTCGCCGGCCTCGTCGGCGCCGACGCCGTCGGGCACGGCGATGTCCTCCACGACGCGCGCGGGGCGCTCGGAGAGCACGACGACGCGGCCCGACAGGCGCAGCGCCTCGTCGACGTCGTGGGTGACCAGGACGGCGGTGAAGCCCTGGGACAGCCACAGGCGCCGGATCTCGTCCTGGAGGGTGAGGCGGGTCAGGGCGTCGAGCTTGCCGAAGGGCTCGTCCAGGAGGAGGAGCCGGGGCCGGTTGACCAGGGCGCGGGCCAGGGCGGCGCGCTGGGCCATGCCGCCCGACAGGGTCGCCGGGTAGGCGTCGGCGAAGTCCCGCAGCCCCACCAGCTCCAGGGCCGCGGTGATGCGGCGCCGATCGACCTGGAGGCGCCCCCTGGCCTGGGGGCCGAGGGCGACATTGTCCCGCACGGTCCGCCACGGCAGGAGCGTGGCGTCCTGGAAGACGAGGGCCCGCTCGGGCGCCGGGCCGGCGACCGGCTCGCCGTCGACGAGGATCTCGCCCCGGCTCGGCGCCTCCAGGCCCGCCAGGAGGCGCAGGACCGTGGACTTGCCGCAGCCGGACTGGCCCACCAGGGCGATGAACTCGCCGGGGCTCACCCGCAGGTCGATGCCGTCGAGGACCCGCAGGCTCGCGGCCTTGGCCCGTTCGGCGTCGTGGCGGGCGCGGGCCGCCGGCGAGAGGAGCCGGAGCGCGAACTGGACCCAGCCGTGGTCGAGGTCGTGGGGCAGGGGGTAGCGGTGCGTGACGCCCGACAGGGCGACGGCCGCGCCCCTGGCCGCGCCGGTCGGGCCGGTCGCGCCAGTGGTCCGGCCGGCTGCGACGGTGGTCGGGCCGGCGGGGGGCCGGGGCTCCGGGGACGTCGGGGTCATGGGACTCACCACCTGACGAGGTCGCGCTGCCAGGCCAGCAGCGAGGAGCGGATCTTGAACAGCAGGAGCATGAGGGCGCGGCAGAAGAGCACCAGGACCGTCAGGCCCACGTACATCTTGGGGTAGTCCGCCCAGCCCTTGACCCAGTTGATGTACCAGGCCAGGCCCTGGTCGACGCCGACCAGCTCGGCGGTCATGAGGGCGGCCAGACTCGTGCCCAGGCCCGTGAACAGGCCGGTGAGCATGTCCGGCAGCGCCGAGGGGATGGCGATGCGGCGCACCAGGAAGGACTCGTCCGCCCCCAGGGTGCGGGCCACGTCGATGAAGCTGCGCGGCACGGCGCGCACCCCGGCCCGGGTCATGGTGGCCATGGGGAACCAGGCGCCGAAGGCCACGATCGAGGCGGCCGACAGGTAGGTCGTGGGCACGACGAGCACCGCCAGGGGCAGCAGGGCCGCCGCCGGCACGGGGCCGACCGTCTGGAGCACCGGGTGCAGCCAGTAGTCGCCCCGGCGCGACCAGCCCATGTAGAAGCCGGTGAGGAAGCCCGCCGCGGAGCCGATCGCATAACCGGTCAGGAAGAGCAGGCCGGAGGAGACCAGGCACTTGAGCAGCAGGCCCCGGTCCTCGACGAGGGCGGCGATGAGCACCTCGGGCGCCGCGAAGTAGGGCGGCCGCAGCAGGTTCGTCTTGACGGTGGTCAGCTGCCACACGATGAACCAGGCCCCGCAGAGGGCGAACCACGGCAGGCGGTGGACCAGGGCCCTGGCGGCCGACGACGCCGGGCGCGCCAGGGCGGCGGCCAGCCAGGCGACCAGGCCCGCCAGCAGGAGCGCGACGGCCCCCGCCAGCGGGGCCGCGGGCGCCGTGCGCGCCCCGGCGGCGTCGGGCACGAGCAGGACGACGGCGAGGTGGGCCGCCCACAGGGCGACGGCCGTCGGGCCCCAGACGCGCAGCGCGCGCGCCCGTCGGGGCCCGGCCGCGGCGGGCGCGGGGCCGGCGTCGACGTCGGCGCTCATCGGGTGATGCCCAGATCGGCGAAGACCGTGTCCGCCAGCTCGGCCGCCGTGACGTCGGCGCGGATGAAGCCGGTGCCCTTGAAGTCCTCGATGCCCGGCTCGATGGCCGCGCGGAAGTCGACGGCGGAGGCCCTCCACCCGTAGGTGCGCAGCAGCTTCTTGACGACGTCCAGATCCGCGGCCACGTAGTTGTTGTCGACCTCGATCCGGGCGATCTCGTCGAGGTGGGCCTCGTCGGCGGCCAGGTAGTCCGATCCCTTGAACCACGCCTCGGTCAGGGCCCTGGCCTGCTCGGGGGAGTCCTTGACGAAGTCGCCGTTGAGCGCCACCGAGCAGCAGAAGGGCTCGTCCTTGTTGGAGGCGAGCACCCGGGCCCTCCCGTCCAGGACCGGCAGCAGCGGGGCCGGGTCGGAGCCCATGATCGCGTCGACGTCGCCGTTGGTCAGGCGGGTCCCCAGGGAGTCCTCGTCGATGGTGGTCCAGGTGATGTCCCCGCCCTCGGGGTCCACGTCGAGGCCCGCCCGGCTCAGCCCGATGGCGAAGTAGGCGAAGGCGGAGGAGGACAGGGAGGGCACCCCGATCCTCTTGTCCCTGAGATCGGCGAGCGAGGCGACGGGGGAGTCGTTGGCCACGACGAGCTGGAGGCACCCGGAGTGGAGGCCGCCGGTGAGTCTGGCGTTGAGGCCGTTGTAGATGGGCTCGAGCCAGGAGAAGAAGATGCCGGGCGCGCCGATGTACTTGCCGGCGCCGACGGCGTCCTTCGTGTCCTCGGTGCGCTGGGTGCGGGCGAGGGTCACATTGAGGCCGGCATCGGAGAAGTAGCCCTGGTAGTAGGCGGCGTAGAGCGGGGCGGCGCAGATGTCGCCGCCGATGACCAGGGGCAGGGTCCTGGCGGCCCCGGTCACGCCCTGGTGGCGACGGCGGATGGTGAGCCAGGCCCCGCCGGCGAGGAGCGCCGCCGCGGCGACGCCCCCGCCGATGAGCAGGCCCCGGCGCGACGGCCCGGGGGAGGCGGCCGGGGCGGGGGCCTCGTCGTCGGCGGCGAGGATGTCGGCGGCGTTGTCCGCGGTGACCTCCTCGGACTCGGGCTCGGGTGCGGGCTCGTCCGGGGTGTTCGGGGTGTTCGGGGCGTCGGGGTTGGCGGGCGCGGTCATGGGTGCCTCCTGGGCCGGTGCTGGGTGGGGGCGTCCGCGGGCGGGGGTGCTGTCAGGCTCGAGGCGGTGGCGCGCCGCGTGTCCCGAATCGTCCTCGCGCAGGCCGCGGCGGCGGTGGCGGGCGCACCGCGGCGCACGCGCGAGAAGGCCGCGCGGCGCGGCGGTGGAATCGGAGTCGGCGGGCTTCAGCGCCTCACGGACGGGGCTTCACAGAGCCTGACAGCGGTGACACATTCGGGAGCCGCCCATGACCGCGGGCACAGGGGTGCCGCCGGCGGTGACGAGGGCCTCGGGGATGCGTGCCATGGGCGGCACCCTACGCCGCAGACCCGGGGCGGCCCAACGCCGTCTCATATGCCGTGCATCACCCGGACCGTCGGGCGGAGTCGCCTCGGCGCCGAAGGTGTGGTTGAAATCACAATTCAATATTGTGATGAAAGTGAGACCTTGGGCGCCGGCGCTGCCGGCCATCCGCGAACGACCCGGGACGCCCTCAATATTTCCCCTGAATCCGGGGAAAAGCGGGAGGGTCTCCGGCCGGGGCCTCGGCCGCCGCCCCCATGATCGTGAGCCGGGGCACCCCCGCGGCATGCGGATAGTGACCCTCACGACCCACCTGGACCTATACCATCGGAGGAGATAGAAGCAGGATCTCCGGGTCCCACCGGTCCTGCCCCTCACCGTCAATGGCCGCAGGCCGCCGAGGCGAGCCCTGCGGCCGACGGTACGACTGCCCCCGATACGAGATGTCCTGATGCACAGCACCCCCGCCCGCACCGCGCACCGTGGAAGGGCCGCCCTGATCGGGTGGTTCAAGGCCCTGATGACGGTCGCTGGGATCGTGCTGTCCTGCTGGGCGCCGGTCGTGGGTGCGAGCGCCGTGACGGCGGCGCCCGCGGCCTGCCAGGTCCCCGCCGAGGCCTCCCAGGGGGATGCCCGCTTCGTCTCGGCCGTCAAGCCGGGCTCCATGAGCGTGGGGAACAACTCGGGGCAGACCTTCAACACCGCCAGCAGGACCGACCGCCCCCGGCTCTCCTTCGACGGCTGGAAGGACGGGTCCGGCAAGCCCCTGAACGCCAACAACGGCGACGCCGACACGGTGCTGCCCGTTGAGATCAGGGTCGGGGCCCCCGGCGCCGAGGGCCAGGTGAAGACCATCTACCCCGTCTTCACCGACGGGCGCTCGGACTACGACATGTCCCTGTGGTACTTCACCGAGGGCATGGATCCGCACCAGGGCCAGTACGAGATCGGCTACCGGGTGGCCGGGACCGGCGACTTCTCCACGGCGGCCACCCTGTCCCTCAACGTCCAGCTCGCCGAGCCGGCGAAGGACGCGATCCTCACCCTGTCCGACGGCGTGCTCAGCGGCAGCGGCTGGGCATTCGACGGCAACAGGAGCATCACGGGCGAGTACAAGATCCGCCTGCGCCTGCTGGACGCGGGCGGCGGGCAGACCGACGTCGTCGTGCCGGTGGAGTTCGCCGACGGCGTCTTCTCCCTCAACGCCTCGGGACTGACCGACCTCGGCCCGTCCGGGGGGGTCTACGGCATCCGGGCCCTGAGCGCCGAGGGCGACGTCATCGACTCGGCGTCCGTCGGATTCGCCCCCTCCGCGACCCTGGCCTCCGGCGACGCCTACTCCGCGGGGGACGACATCACCCTGGACTACAGCGGCTGGGCCACCCTCGACGGCGTCCAGATCGCCGATCCCGTCTACACCGTCAACGTGGTCAACCCCAGTTCGGGCGCCGTCGTCGGCTCCTACTCCCTGTCCGCGAGCACCCCCATCCCCGGCGGCGGCTCGGCGCAGATCACGCTCAGCGCCCGGACGATCGTGGACGCGGCCCGCGCCGCGACGCCGTCCGTGTCGGTGACGGGCACCTACAGCCTGACCATCTCGGGGCCCCTCGGCCTGTCCGAGACCACGTCGCCCTTCACCATCGACACCGGCTCGACCGCCACCGCCGCCCCGCGTCCGAGCGCCAGCCCCGGCCCGGCCCGCCCGCCCGTCGTCCCGACCCCCGATCCCGGCCAGAGCTGCGCCGCCCCGGCCAGCTGGGCGATCGTCGACGGGACCGGCGGCGCCGCCAGGGTCGAGGCCTCGCAGCGCATCCGGGTCGCGGGCGGGGGCTGGTGCGAGGGCCAGAACGCCCTCAACGGCATGTACGCCACGACGCTCAGCGTGCTCGACTCCGACGGGAAGGTCGTCGCCGAGCGGGACGGGGTGTCGCTGACCTTCACCGACGGCGCCTTCCAGGCGCAGCTGTCCCTGACCGACCAGCTGCAGGGCCTTCCGGCCGGCCAGTACACGCTGCGGCTGGGGCTCAGGGGCAACACGGCCTCCACCGGCGCCTTCGTCCTGGGGGACGGGAACGGCACGACGGCGGCCCCGCCGGCCGCCTCGACGGATCCCTCGGCCAACCCGTCCCCGGCCGCCACCGCCCCGTCCGCCGACCAGCCGACGGCGGAGCCCACCGGTCAGCCCACGGCGGAGCCCACCGCCCCGCCCACCGACCAGCCGACGGCGGAGCCCACCGACCAGCCGACGCCCGAGCCGACTCCGACGCCCGAGCCGACTCCGACGGCGGAGCCGACCCCGACCGCCGAGCCCACGCCCACGCCCACGGCGGAGCCCACGCCGACGCCCGAGCCCACGCCCGAGGAGAGCCCCTCGGCCACGCCGGACCCGCGCACCGTCAAGCCCCAGGCGGCGCCGTCGGCGCCGGTGGCCGATCCGGGCCAGCTCAACGACTCCAACGCCGGGTCGCTGTCCGGCACCCGCGAGGGCAGCGTCCTGACCCTCAGAATGCCGTCGGCCAAGGTCAAGGAGGGGGACTGGGTCTCCGTCTACTTCTTCCCCCCGGCCTCCACCCAGGGCTGGGTGCAGGTCGACGCGGACCACTCCGTGACCATTGACATCAGCGGCCTGGACGCGGGCACCTACCAGGTCGCCGTGGCCGGGCGGGACAACGAGCTCCTGGGCTGGGCCCAGCTCGACCTCCCGGAGTCCCTGGCCGCGGCCAAGGGCGGCGTCCTGGTCGACACCAAGACCTCCACTCCGTCCAACCTGGGCTCGGCGGACTGGATGCTCGTGGCGGCCGGCGGCCTGCTCATGCTCGGGGCCGCCTCATTCGTCGTCCTCATGCGCCCCGGGCCGGCACAGAGGCGCTGATCCCGGGAGATCCACAGGAGCGAGGAGCATGAGAGCCAGGGGCAGCGGCCGGTTGCGGCGTCCGGCGAACGTCCGCGAGGACGCGCGCCGGTTCCTCGCACCGTCGGTTCTGCTCCGACTCGCCCTCGGCCTGGCCCTCGTGCTGTGGGTCGTCATACCCGCGGGGGTCCTCATGGACGCCTTCGCCAGCGCCGACACGACGACGGGGGCCTCGACCACCGGCACCGCCTCGACGGTGAGCCCCTCGACCATCGCCGTGGGCGGCTCCCTGGCCTACACCCTCTCGGGCTTCCCGCCGTCATCCACCGTGGAGGTACTGGTCGACGACGGCGGCCTCGTGCAGCAGGACTCCTCGGACGCGGGAGTCGTGGCGCGCATCTCGGTCTCCGAGGACGGGACGTTCTCGGGCGCCGTCGAGCTGCCCGTCTACGTCACGGAGGGGACGCACTGGCTGCGGTTCCGGGCCGTGGCCGGCGCGGACGTGCCCACCTCGCAGATCCGCACGCTCGACTACACCAATAAGAGCCCCTTCTTCACCGTCGGCGCCTTCACCGTCATCGGGGGCGCCCCCGTGACCGTCGCACCGGATCCGGCCACCGGGTGGGTGACCCCGGTCGGGCCCGGCGCCGAGACGGATCCGGCCGCCCACCAGGTCACCGCCGCGCCCTCGCCGACGCCGGGGGCCACCCCCTCCCTCCAGTACGTTCCGGCCGACACCTCCGCGGCGGGCGTTGAACTGCACGCCACCGAGGTCCGCCAGCCCCGCTTCCCGGTCATCGGGGCGAGTCTGCTGGGCATCGCCGCCATCCTGTCGGGACTGGCCGTCGCCGTCGTCCTCAGACGCCGCCGGATGGACCAGGACTACTACTACTGAACCTGCTGAACCGCCGGGGCGCGCCCGGGGCGGGCCGCGTAGGATCGCCCCCGGCGCCCGCTCGTCTCGCGGCGCGCACCGCCGGGCACCGGAGCAGTGCCCCCAACGGAAGGAATCACCGTGCTGCGAACCCGTGACGCCGGGTCCCTGCGACCCGCGGACATCGGCCGGACCGTCACCCTGGCCGGCTGGGTGGACCGGCGCCGGGACCACGGCGGCGTCGCCTTCATCGACCTGCGCGACGCCTCGGGCATCGCCCAGGTCGTCATCCGCGAGGAGATCGCCCACGACCTGCGGGCCGAGTACGTCCTGGCCGTCACCGGCGAGGTGAGCGCCCGGCCGGAGGGCAACGCCAACCCGAACCTGCCCACCGGCGAGATCGAGGTCGTCGTGACCGACGTCGAGATCCTCAACCCCGCGGCCCCGCTGCCCTTCCAGGTCTCCGACCACGCCGAGGACGCGGGCCGGGTCGGCGAGGAGACGCGGCTGAAGTACCGCTACCTCGACCTGCGCCGCAGCCCCATGAGCCGCGCCATCCGCCTGCGCGCCGAGGTCAACCGGGCCGCCCGCCGGGTGCTGGACTCCCACGGCTTCATCGAGATCGAGACCCCGACCCTCACGCGCTCCACCCCCGAGGGCGCGCGCGACTTCCTCGTGCCCGCCCGCCTGGTGCCCGGGTCCTGGTACGCCCTGCCGCAGAGCCCCCAGCTGTTCAAGCAGCTGCTCATGGTCGCCGGCATGGAGCGCTACTACCAGATCGCCCGCTGCTACCGCGACGAGGACTTCCGCGCCGACCGCCAGCCCGAGTTCACCCAGCTCGACGTGGAGATGAGCTTCGTCGACCAGGACGACGTCATCGCCGTGGCCGAGGACGTGCTGCGCGAGATCTGGGCCCTCATCGGCCACGACCTGCCCACTCCGATCGCGCGCATGACCTACCGCGACGCCATGGAGCGCTACGGCACCGACAAGCCGGACCTGCGCTTCGGGTGCGAGCTGGTGGACCTGACCGACTACTTCAAGGACACGACCTTCCGGGTCTTCCGCGCCGACTACGTGGGCGCCGTCGTCATGCCCGGCGGGGCCTCGCAGTCGCGGCGCACCCTCGACGCCTGGCAGGACTGGGCCAGGCAGCGCGGGGCCCGGGGCCTGGCCTACGTGACCGTGGCCGAGGACGGGACCCTGGGCGGGCCGGTGGCCAAGAACATCACCGACGCCGAGCGCGCCGGTCTGGCGCGGGCCGTCGGCGCCCGACCCGGCGACTGCATCTTCTTCGCCGCCGGCGCCGTGGACGCCTCGCGCGCCCTGCTGGGCGCCGCCCGCCTGGAGATCGCCGGGCGCTGCGGCCTGATCGACGAGGCGCAGTGGTCCTTCGTGTGGGTCGTGGACGCGCCCCTGTTCAAGCCCTCGGCCGAGGCCCGCGCCGAGGGGGACGTGGCCCTGGGCAAGTCCGCGTGGACCGCCGTCCACCACGCCTTCACCTCGCCCAAGCCCGAGTGCCTGGACACCTTCGACACCGACCCGGGCGGCGCCCTGGCCCACGCCTACGACATCGTGTGCAACGGCAACGAGATCGGCGGCGGCTCCATCCGCATCCACCGCCGCGACGTCCAGGAGCGGGTCTTCGCCGTCATGGGCATCGGCGAGCAGGAGGCCCGGGAGAAGTTCGGCTTCCTGCTGGACGCCTTCGTCTTCGGCGCCCCGCCGCACGGCGGCATCGCCTTCGGCTGGGACCGCATCGTCTCCCTGCTCACCGGCGCGGACTCCATCCGCGACGTCATCGCCTTCCCCAAGTCCGGCGGCGGCTTCGACCCGCTGACCGAGGCGCCCGCCCCCATCACGCCCGAGCAGCGCAAGGAGGCCGGCGTGGACGCCGTCCCGGAGGGCGAGTCCGGCTCGGCGGCCCGGGCCCGGGGCGAGGGGGAGAGGACGGAGAAGAGCTGAGGCTGCGACGATGCTCGCGCTGCACGAGTGGGGGGATCCCGCGGCTCCGGCCCTGCTCTTGGTCCACGGCCTGACGGAGTCGGCCGCCGCCTGGCCCGACGCGGTGGCCCGCTGGTCCTGCCGGTACCACGTCCTGGCGGTGGACCAGCGGGGGCACGGGGTGTCCCCGCGGTGGGACGATGAGGCCCTGGCCCGAGCGCCGCAGACCATGCAGGAGGACCTTGAGCGGGTGCTCTCCTCGTTGGCGGAGCCGCCGGTCGTCGTGGCGCACAGCCTGGGAGGGCTCATGTCGCTGCGAGCGGGCGCCGCCCGGCCCGACCTGGTCCGGGCACTGGTCCTGGAGGACGTCGCGCGCCCCACCGGGCACTGGGGTCCGGCCCACTGGTTCGTGGAGCACCAGGAGCGGTTCCTGGACGCGTTCGCCGACGGCGGCGCGGCCGAGCGGGAGCGCATGCGGCGCGAATCCTCGTGGAGCGATGCCGAGATCGAGGGGTGGGCCGGGTGCAAGGGGCGGGTCGACCGCCGCTACATCCGCGAGGGCACCTATCTCGGCGAGGCCGACCTCGTCAGTGCGGTCAACCGGCTGACGGTGCCGACGCTGTATCTCGCACCCCGCCACGGGGACATGGCCCCGGACCCCTCCGAGGTGACCAATCCGCTCGTGCGCCTGGTGCTGCTCGACGGCGTCGGCCACTGCGTGCGGCGGGACGACCCGGAGGCCTATCACGGACTGGTCGACCCCTTCATCGAGGAGGTCTTCGGCGACGCGGGCAGGTGACCCGCCCCCGGGGCCCGGCGCGCCGACGGACGGAGCGCCGGGCCCTCCGCGGGTCTCCGCCCCCGGGGAAGTCCGCAGCGCAGTCACGGAGGCGCCCGCCGCCCAGCGCGCGCTCCCACTCCCGGGAAGTCGGTCGATGCGCCACGGGTACGGCGGGCACCGCCTGCGCGCCCCCGCCCCCCCGGGGGGAGTCGGTCGACGGCGACCGCGACGTCGGCGTCGCCCGAGCCCCGCCCCGCACTACCTCGGTCTCGACCGCGCCAGCCCGGAGTCGGCGGGGACCCTGCGGATCGCGGACCCGTCGTCGCCCTTGCCGCCGTTCCCGTGCGGATCCTCGTCCCGGCGTCGGTGCGCTCATTCGAGTCGGTCTTGCGGGCAGGGGCCGGGGAGCCGGGCGCGCCCCGGCCACGGGCGCCGGTGAGGGCACCCCGGGCCGGGTCCCGGCGGAAACCTGGACTCCGCCACGCCTCTCGTCCGCACCGCCGCGCCGGGAAGGCGCTGGCGGCGCAGGAACGACTCGCGGGCTTCCTCACGGCTGGATACCGCCGCGCCGGAGCACCGCCCGGGCTGCGAGCACGTCACTTAACCCGCGAGATCGTCGGGTAACCGCCGAGATCGTCACTTAACCCGCGAGAACGTCTGCTAGAGGTACGTGCTCGCGGGTTAACCTCGATCTTTCATCGTCTGGTTGGGTGGGGTTGGGCGGCGTCGTTGCCGGTGCTGCGGGGTTGATTGTGGCATGGGGGTGCGGTGGTTCGCCGCGCGTGGTGGGGCGCGGTGGTCGGTGGTGCTCGGGGGCGGGGCGGCCGGCCTCCGGGGGTCAGGGGGCGTCCTCAGGGGCGGGGGCCGGGGTCAGGGTGCGGGCAGGGTCTGGAGGCGTTCGATGCCTTGGAGGAGGAGATGGGTCCAGGGGTGGTCGGCCCTGTAGCGGATGAGGGTGCGGCGGGCGTGGCGGGCGATGGTGGCGGGGATGTGCATCAGTCGCAGGCGGATCGTCC
>NZ_AUBL01000056.1 GCF_000429225.1 Actinomyces dentalis DSM 19115 | reverse complement strand
GCCGCCCTGGACGACACCACCACCGATCCGACGAAGGATCCCTCCCAGGTCACCGGCAAGGGCGGGAACGCCGCCCTGGACGACACCACCACCGACGAGAAGCTGCCGAACGTCGTCATCAACGGCACCCGCCAGGTCAAGCTCGGCCACCTGGAGGGCGTGGGCACGCTCATGGGGGAGGCCGGCCCGCCGCCGAAGGTGACCACCGTGGTGACCCCCGACGGCACCGTGTGCGATATCGCCGACCTCCAGCCGGTCTACAACGACAAGGGCGACCTCGTGTCCATCTCGCAGGTGAAGGTGCCCGCCGGGGCCGTGGACCTGCACAAGGTCGATCCCGGTGCCGGCGATGCCGGCGTCGCCCAGGTCCAAGGGGGCGCCGCCCAGGCGAACCTGCACAAGACCGATCCCGGTGCCGGCGATGCCGGCGTCGCCCAGGTCCAGGGAGGCGCCGCCCAGGCGAACCTGACCGGGACGAACAGGGAGTACCTGGAGCGGGTGCGCCGGGTCCTGGGGAACCTGGTCGACGTGGCGCTGGATCCCGCGCACGGCGGCGAGACCACGCTCAATGTCGCCGGCGTCTCGGGGATCGGCCTGACGGCGCTGGCCACGCTCCTGGGGCGCCGCGACACGGCGCCGGGCGCCGCCGGGTCCGGGCAGGGCGGCGAGGCCGACCCCGCCGAGGCGCTGCGCCGCTCCCTGGCCGAGGGCAGGAGGAACGGGACGGGCGCGGCGGCGGGGCCTGTTGTCGCCGAGGACCGCGCCTCCATCCTTCAGCGCCTGCTGGGCGTGGACGGCGCGGACATCGGCTCCGACGACGCCGATGACGACTCCGACGGCGCCGTCCCCGAGATCCACGACGTCAAGGTCCAGTCCGCCGACGCCAGTGCGCCCAGTCCCGCCGGCGCGCCGGACGACGCCGGCGCGGCGGGCGCCACCGGGGCCCCGGACGGCGCCGGGGCGCCGGGAGCCGGCGGGGATCCCCTCCCGTCGAGCCCGGGGCCGTCGGACGGGGGCTCCTCGGGCCCGCTCGCCGGTTCGGATCCGCTCACCGACCCGGGCCCGGGCTCGCTCGCCGATTCGGACCTGCCGGTTTCCGGCGGGGCGGGCGCCGGCCCCGTCGACATGCCCGCCGACACCGCGGCGCCGACTCCCCCGGCCGCCGAGGACCTCGCCCCCGACGCCACGACGGCGCCGTCGGCCGCCTCCGAGCCGTCCGGCTCGACGACGGGCGCGCGCGACACCGGAATGATGAGCGGCATGGGCCTGGCGGCCGGTATGAGCGCACTCGGCGCCCGCAGCGGCGGGGCCAACCCGGGCGATGAGGTCCGGCGCAACGACGAGGCCCGGCGCCTGCGCGAGCGCCTGGCCGCGAAGAAGGAGAAGAACTGATGGCGCGTCCAACCGACTGGAATCCGCTGGCGTCCTCGGACCCGATCCCCGGCGACCCCGGCGTCGTCCGGCAGGCCGCCCAGAACTACGCGGATGTGGCCGAGGCGATCAACACGGCGAGGGACCGGCTCAACGCCATCACCTTCAAGGGCAAGAGCCACCACATCGATGCGCTGCGCAGCGACTGCGAGGACCTGGTCGTCCAGATCAAGCAGGCCAGCTCGCGCTGCTCCGGGGCCGCCGGCGCGCTCAAGACCTACGCCGGCGCCCTGGAGGGCGCGCAGGCCAAGTCTCTGCCCATACTCAAGGAGGCCAAGGAGGCCCAGGGGGATCGGCGCCGGTGGAAGCAAGAGGAGTGGGAGCAGTACTACTGCCACCAGCGCACGACGAATCCCGTGGAGCGCTCCCGCGCCGAGTCCGACTACCGCGCCGCCCAGTCGAAGCGCGCGGCGGCGGAGGGGCGGATCGCCCAGGCGCGCGAGCGGCTCAAGGCCGTCATCAAGGAGCGCGACGAGGCCGGCAACAGGGCCGCCGACGCCCTGCGGGAGACCAGCCGCAACAGCCCGCTCAAGGACACGTTCTGGGAGAAGGTCCAGATTGTCATCTCCGATATCGGCAAGTGGCTTGAGGAGCACGTCAAGCCGTTTCTCAAGAACCTGAGTACGATCATCGCGGTGGCCACGATCGTGGCCGGGGTTGTCACGGTTCTCACCGGCGGGGCGGCCGCCCCGGTTCTCGCGGGACTGATGTATGCCGGGGCGGCCGTGTCCGCGGCCACGACGGCCGTCAATCTGGCGGTCAATGCGGGGAAGGTCGCCGACGGGAAGATGGGCTGGGGCGAATTCTTCCTGCGTACGGGCGTTGACGTCGTCACGACCGCGGCCTCCTTCGCGGGTGCGGGGAAGATGGCCTCCGCGGCCAAGGGCGCTGTGGAAAGTGCGGTCAAGGGCGCGTCCTCGGCGTCGAAGGGCGCCCTGTCCACCGTCGTCTCGAAGGTCAAGAGCGGCGCCGAGGCGGCCAATAGGGTTCTGAGCGCCCCGGGTGAGGCCGTGAAGGGTCTTTTCAGGACCGCCGGAGCCGATGCGGCGCGGACCACGGCGGCCAATGCGGTGCGGACCGTGGCCAGGACGACTGTTCAGGAAGTCTCGAAGAAGACCGCCAATGAGACGCTCCGATACGGCATCGACGTGGCGGTCGATATGGGCACCCGGGGGAAGACGGACAAGACTCCGTGGAATTCCTTCACGATCCCGAAGTTCTACAACCTCGTCACCACCGGTAGCGTGGATCCCCAGACGGCGTCCGCGTCCAGCAGCGGGGCCGGTTCCGCCGGGGGCGGCGGAGGCGGTGGCGGATGGTGACCGCGCCGAGCCCCGCGAGCGTCCGGGCCATCCGGCCGCTCCCGCCGCCCGCACCTCGTCCAGCACCCCGAATGACCAATAGGAGCCGCCATGCGTGAGATAGAGCTCATCCTTCCGTCCGGCTGGGCGGATATCGACCTGCGCGCGAGCCTGCCGCCCCAGCTGCACCGGCTCGCGAAGCGGATCGTGGACGGCGCCCCCGGATCCTCCGACGCCCCCGAGGTGCGGGCGGCCCGCGACCTGGTCCAGGCCCAGCTGCGCACGTCCCTGTCCGCGCTCGCGGGCGCGGGCGCCCTGCGGGTCCTGCTGGAGGCCGACCCGATGGCGGGGGTGCGCACCGGCACCTTCATCGCCGTCCTGCCCTTCCCCCGCGAGCTCGCCGAGGACCCCATGGACGCGCTCGTGGCCATCGCCGCCCAGACCCCGCAGACGGTCGTCATGGACGCCGGCGAGCTCGTCGTCATGCGGACCGTGACGGTCTCGGACGCGACCGACGACGTGCGCGAGGGCCTGGGGGCGGCCGGCGAGCAGCTGGCCGGCGCCCTGCCCGACCCGCCCGCGCTGCCGGACCTGCCCGAGGGGGCCGCCGTCAAGCGCACCCAGGCCGCCTACTACGTCGGCGACCCCGGCCTGCCGGATGACTGGATGGTCTTCTTCACCATTATCACCGCCCAGGACGACGAGGACTCCCAGGCCCTGGTCGACTCCCTCCTGGCGCTGAGCGACGCCATCGTGCAGTCCGTGAGGTTCTCATGACCACCTTCCAGATGGACCTGGCCGACCGGTGGATCGTCGTGCCGTTCGACGACGCCGATGCCGTCGCGCACTGGCCGGCGGACCTGGAGCGCGAGCCCCGCTACGAGGACCCCGACGACGTCGAGCGCCTGCTGGACACCGCCCGGCGCGTGGCCGGGATCCCGGCGGACGACACGCTGGCGGTGCGCCTGCTGTACCTGCCGGATCCGCCCTTCCACCCCGTCTTCACCGATCTGCACGAGCTGGTCGCCGAGGGGGAGGCCGACGAGCGCCTGCCCGCGCTCATCACCGTCGAGCCCGCCCGCCGCGGCCCGCACGTGAGCGACACCGTCGAGCTCGCCGACGGCGCGACCGCCCACCGGTCGGTGGCCGCCTTCCCCGGCGAGCGCGGCGAGAGCGGGGCCGACGCCATCTTCACCGCCTTCCACGCCCTGCGCCGGGGCGGCCGCGATCTCGTGGCCCGCACCGCCGTCGGCCCCGACGCCCTGAACCTGGTCGAGGCCGTCCCCGCCGTCGAGGCGCTGCTGTCCACGCTCCTCGTCTCCGACTGAACGGGGGCGGGGGTTGATCCCCATCGCCCCGCACCCGTTCGGACGGGAGACTGTCCATAGAAAACACCACCCACATACGGCACCGCGGCAATGGGCCGGGGCCGGGCCACATGAAAGGAACACATCATGGCCAATATCTCCGCATCCTACGAGGAGATGCGCAACCAGGCGCGTCAGCTGCGCACCACCCGCGACACGATCAACCAGTCGCTGACCACGGCCCGCCAGCAGGTCGACAACCTCGTCTCCTCGGGCTTCGTCACCGACTCGGCCTCGGGCGCATTCCAGGCCTCCTACCACGAGTTCACCACCTCGGCCACGCGAACCATCGACTCGCTGGACGCGATCTCGAGGAACCTGGAGAAGATCGTCTCGACGCTGGAGGAGACCGACCGCAGCCTCGGCCAGCAGATGAAGCGCTAAGACCGGATCCGGGCCCCTCCCGTCCGTCGGCGGGAGGGGCCCGGGCGCCATCCCGCCCCCGCACTCATCCTTCCCCGTTCCTGAGCCGGTCCCCGTCCCCGAGCCTTCCGCTTCTGCTGTCTCGGTGAAGCGAATCCATTGGCAAACTTTTTCATCAGAAGGGTTCCGGGACGGTCCGGAATTCTTCCGGGGGAGGGCCCCGGCTTTCCCGAGGATAATTCGTCCCCGTATTCTCCGCGAACGGCTGGTGCGTGTTTCCGCGCGTCCGTCTCCATTCATTCGGGATCGTGCGTCGCCGGGTGCGGCGAGTATCGCCGTCGTCTCCGGCGCGCCGACTCGCCGCGGCCGCAGGGGACGAGTACAAGAATTGATACAACCGTTCCGAATGTATTGCCGGGCGGGAGGGCGTGCGCAACAATGGGACTGGCGGAATGGCCGCTCCCGGTCGTGGTCCGTATTCCAGTCCTTGGCCCCTTTTTCGTCGGGGGCGTCCCATCAATGTTGAGAGGATCATCATGAACGCCGTTGTCAAACGAGTGGTCCCCATCGCCCTGGTGATCGCCTTCTGCGCGCCCGTCGGCGCCTGCTCCTCGTCCTCCGCGGGCGACATCACGTGCTCCAAGTTCGCGGAGCTCGACTCCGATGACCGCATGAGCGTCATCTACGACATGCTCGATGAGCACGATCGGGCGAAGCTCGACCCGGGGAACCTCGCCGGGATCTCCTCCGCGATCATCTCCTACTGCGGCGTGGGGGCCTCGAAGCATCCGAATGAGCCGATCAACAACGCCGTCGACTGGGAGTCGGATACGTGGTGACCCCCGGTCCCCGTCGGCGCACCGCGGCTCCGGCGAGCGCCCCGGCTCTCACCGCGTGCCCGTGCGCGGCGGCCCGCATGCCGTCCGGCGTCACCGGCGCCCAGGGCGGCCGTCCGCGCCCGTGCGGCGTCCCGCCCTGGTCACCGTCCGGTCACCGTCGGGGATCCGGGCCCGCTTCGTCGTCGTGATGCCGGTGGGAGCCGGTAGTCTTCCCCTGACGCCCTGTTGACGATGACCCCCGGCCCGGCGCCCGCCCGGACCCCAGAAGGACTGCGATCATGCCCATTCGCGCCGATGCCGCCCGGACCCGCCTGATGGTGCGCATCGCCCGGATGTACCACGAGCTCGGCAAGCGGCAGACCGAGATAGCCGCCGAGCTCCACGTCTCCCAGCCCCGGGTCTCGCGCCTGCTCAAGCGCGCCGTCGAGGAGGGCATTGTCCGCACCGTGGTCACGGCCCCGGAGGGGACTCACCTGGGGTTGGAGGAGGGGCTGGAGGAGCGCTTCGGGCTCACCGAGTGCATCGTCGTCGACTCCGGGAAGGCGGATGCGGAGATCGATGCGGCGCTGAGCTCCGCGGCGGCCACCTACCTGGAGACCACGCTCACGGGCGGCGACGTCATCGGCCTGTCCTCCTGGTCGGCCACCTGGCTGGCCGCGATCGAGCAATTGCCCGCCTTCCGCACCTGCGTGGCCACCCGGGTCGTCCAGCTCTTCGGAGGAGCGGGCCACCCCGGGGTCCAGGTCAAGACGACCCGCCTCATCGACCTGCTGGCCCGGGCGACGGGCGCCGAGCCGGTCTTCTTCCCCTCCCCGGCGGTCCTCGGGTCGGCGGCCGCGGCGGAGCAGCTCATGAAGGACCCGGCGGTCAGGCGGGTCATGATGCTCCTGCCGACGGTCACGATCGCGCTCATGGGCATCGGGAGCCTGGAGCCCTCGGCCCTGCTGCGCGAGTCGGGGAATATGACGACGGCGGAGGACGCGGTCGAGCTGAGGGCGGAGGGCGCCGTCGGCGACGTGTGCCTGCGCTTCTTCGACGCCGACGGCGCGCCCGTGCGCTCCAGTTACGACGCCCGGCTGGTGGGGGCGGACGCCGACCAGATCCGCGCGATCCCGCGGCGCGTGGCGGCGGCGGGCGGGGAGCACAAGCGCGCGGCGATCCGCGGCGCCCTGCGCGGGGGCTGGGTCAACGTCCTCATCACGGACGTGTACACGGCCCGGGACCTCCTGGACCGGCTGGACCGGGCCTGATTCCCACCCTCGCATCCGCGCCCCTTCCGCCTCGAAGCGGCGCGATGACGCCATTCCCCGGACGTGCAGGAGTCGTCGCGCACCCGGAAGTCACGCGCCGGCCACCTTTTCCGGCCCGTCAGCGCCCCGGGTCAGGCTCATGGTCGCTCTCCTTCGCCGTCTGCTCCATGACGCCGATCCGCCGTCGAGCGTTGACGGAGTCACCCGGCCGGGTGGGCGGACTCCCCATTGTTGAGGCGTGGCGCACGTCCGACACTGGCTCCATGAACAGTGAGGCGACGCAACCCGGCAACCCCAACGCCATCGGCAACCCCGTCCACGGTTCGATCAGCGGCGCCGGTCGGGGCTCGGGTGCACCGGCCGCGGCGCCCCGGCGGGCCTCGCGACTCCGGCGGTGGGTCTTCAGTCTTCTGGCCGGCGTGCGCCTGGCGGCGGGGGGCGGGGCCCTCATCCTGATGGGGTGGGGCATCGCGGAGGTGCTGCGCTCACCGCTGTCGGCCCCGATGATCAATGGGTGGTGGGGCACCATAGGGATATTTCTTCCATCGTTCGCGCTGGGGATCTTTCCAGTGATCCAGATGTGGCGCTCCTCCACGCGGCGCAGGGGCCTCATCATCTGGCTCATCGCCTTTGATTTTGTTGTTGTCTCTTTCCTGGTGCTCCTCCCTAACGCATGGGGTGTTGATCGGATCTTCAGGTCGGGTGCGAGCATTCCCGGATACATCGGCCGACTGGCGGTCGGGTGGGTCTTCCTGGTTATCGCCGTCATGAGTCACCTGATTCTGCGCCTCTACCGACCGGCCGCGCAGCCCCGGGAGGAGTGGGACGGGTGGGCCTCCTGGCCCGGCGCCCCGAGGCTGGAGGGCGCCGTAGCCGAATACGGGAGGGTTTTCAACCCGCCGGCGGCGGCCCCGGCGGACCCGCAGCGGACTTGGAGAACGGCGCCCGCGTCTCGAGTGCTGAACGTGGGGATGGGGTTCGTCAGCGTCGTCGTGGTCGCCGTGATCGCGTTGACGGTTCCGAATCTCATCAATAATTCCTTCGACCGGTTCGTCCGGATCACGACCAGTGCGGCGGTCAGTTATGACGGTTTTCCGACGGTCGCGGAGATATCGGCCGCGGTCGCCGGCGAGGATCAGTCCAGCGCCGACCCGGTGTGGACGACTGCTAGCGGTGCTGTGCAGATCCTCGCCGGGGTGCGCGGCGCCGTCCTCGTCACCCGTGGAGGCGTCTACGGGCTGGACTCCTCGACGGGGGAGGCCACCTGGAGCTTCACCACGACTGATTCCCTTAAGGGAGTGGATCTCTACATGGAGAATTCCGCCTTCACTTCGCCCAACGGCGCGTGGCTCGCCTACGCCTTCGACGTCACGCCCGACAGTTCCCTCAACGATGTCGGCCCGCGCGAGGATATCACTCGCGTTGTGGTCCTGAGTACGGATACGGGACGGGTCTCTCTTGACACCCAAGTGACCGGAGCGGTACCGGCCGTGCAACTGACCGACTCCAATATCGTCATCAACCGTCGAGTCTACGACATTGTCAGCGGACGCGAGCTCTCCCCGCTGGATGATGAGGAGATTGCGGTCTCGGGGCCCGGAGGGCATTCTTCCGTCATTGTCCGGAGCAAACATGAGGTGTGGGGCTATCTGCGCTCCGAGATGAGCCTCGATGTGATACCCAGGAGTGGTCTCAGTGACGATCGCAGTTATTCTTCCAATAGTCGTACCATTGAGGCGCAGGTGATCGCCGGTCGGCCCGTCAATGTGAGCGGCTGGGTCCTCAACCCCGTTGACGACGGGACGGTGGAGAACATCGACACCGGTGAGACCGTGTCCCTCAAGGAGGATGACAATCCCGAGAACTGGGGAATCGTTGGGATTCAGGCCAGCCCCCAGGCCATATCCGTCTGGAGCGTTCAGAACGAGGTCGAGGGGCAGACCAAGGATTTCGGACACCCGCTGTCGCTGAAAGTCTTCGACACCCGCAGGGGAGATGTGACGGCCATTGATCCGGCCGGAACCTACCGCGCCATCGAGCAGAGCAGTGAGCGCGCGTCGTACCCCCCGTACTCCGGCGCGGTGGACACCCCCGTCTTCTCGGCGCGCGTGGACGACAACTATCATCACGACTTCTCCGATCGGCTCATTGTGCAGCAGAACGACGCCGCCCGACAGGATGACGGATCCGCTCACTCGGGCGGTGGCGGCGAGCCCGCGTGGGTCAGCGTCTCCATGCCAGATTTCCGAATGGGCTCGGACCCGGTGGCGCTGTGTCCGGGCGGGATCATCGTCTCCTACGACTCCCTGGGTGGAGACGGGATCGTCGCCAGAAGGGCGCCCCAGCAGTAACTTCCGGGGCCGCCCGTCGTCGCGGACGGGAACAGATGTGCTGATGGGTCTTCCTCTGGTTGGTGGGGGGCTGGTAGCGTGGTGGGGGTCATGGTCCCTGTGGGAGGAGTTCCTCCGTGTCGTGGTTTCCTGTTCTTCCGCCGTCCGGCGCGACGGCGTCGGTGTCGTCGGACTCGTCGGTGTCGTGCGGTGAGCCGCCGTCCGGCGTGCCGTCGCCGTCTGGTTCGTCGGGTCGGGGGCGCGGCCGGCGGTGGTGGCGCGCCGGGTGGGGCGCTTTGGCGTTGGTGGTGGCGTGCGGGGCGGTGGCGTGCTCGGGCGGGGGCGGGTCGGCCTCGTCGGTGAGTGTGCCGCCCCGCGCGCCCGGTGAGGCGTCGGCGTCGGCGGGCCCGTCCGCTGAGAGCCCGTCGTCTTCCGTGCCGCCGTCCGCGGCGGCGTCGGGTGCTCCTACGGCGCCGGGGGAGGTGACGGCGGAGTCGCTGTCGGATCCGGACTCGGACTACGTGGTGGTGTCCGTCCCCGAGGACCTGGACCAGGCCCAGCGGGAGGTTGTGGTGGCCTACGTCGCCTTCGACAAGGCGACGTGGCGGGCCTATCGGGCCATGGACGGGGACCACTCCGCCGTGGAGGCCGCCGCCGGCGGCGACGCCCTCCAGGGTTACCGGGATGACTATGCGCGCTGGAGCGCCGAGGGCCTTCATACGAGTGGCGTCTACCGGGTGACGGTTCAGGAGGTCGTGTTGAACGACGCGACCCCAGACGAGGCGGTCGTGTTCACCTGCATTGATCAGCACGATACGGATCTGGTTAAAGCGGACGGAACCTCGGGCGGTAAGAACGTCCGTCACACGTTCTCGTACATGGTGGCGCTGAGCAGGTCATCGGGATCCTGGGTTGTCGTAATCAACGAAACTCAGGGGGTGGACCAGTGCTGAAAAGATTCAAGACGTTATCCGTTGGTGTGGCCATGGCAATTGGTATAGCTGGCATTGTGGCTCCTAATGCCTACGGATACGGCGACAGTGATACTGCGGCCGTCGCTGGGTCCGATGGGGCGGGTGGTGGTCAGGTGGTGGCGTTCTCGTTCGAGGTGACCACGACGTCGGCGTCGGGCGGGTCGGATGGTGGGACGACGACGTCCTCGTCGTCGGGCGGGGCCTCTGTGAAACCGGCGTGCTGGTACGAGCCCAAGAAGACGGGCGCGGAGGCGGCTGAGGAGGAGAAGCGCAGGGAGACCGCGAAGAATCCTCCTGAGGGCGGCAAGCTGTTGTTCCTGGATGCGCCCGATAAGGGGGACGCTCTGGCTCACGCCGCCGATAACGGCCAGTGGTACCGGATGCGCTGCGACGCGTCCACCGAGGAGGGCCGGGCGCGGATCAAGGAGTTGATGTTCAGCAGCAAAGTGTGGGAGTGGGTGCCCGAGGGGCGGGCTGCTCCGGAGCCGGTGGTGGATCCGGTGACTCTGGCGCGGGCGGCGGTGGAGGCGGCGGCGATCCCGGCCCCCAGTGTGGAGACCAACCCGCGGATCACCACCGACGACGGCGTGGAGGGCGCGGCCGTGGTGGGGGTGGACACCTGGGTGTGGGCCGCCTCCGATACTCCTTCTCATGTCGAGGTGAGGGCCACGGCCGGGTCCACCTCGGTGACCGTTGCGGCCGACGCCGCGGGGCTGTCCCTGTCCGCCCCCCGGGCCAGGACCCGGTGCACCGGGTGGGGCGAGCCCTGGCGGGAGGGGACCAGCCGGGAGGGCGACAGCGACTGCGTCGTCGTGTTCACCCGCTCGGCCGCCCACGTGCCCCTGACCGTGTCGGCCACCTACGACATCACCTGGACCTCCACCAACGGGACCGGCGGCACCCTGGAGGCCCTGACCACCACGACCACCATCGACCTGCCCGTCGCCGAAATCCAAACCATCAACCGACCCACACCCACACACTGAAAACGGGCGCCCAGACTCCCCGGCCGGCTGTTCACCCCCGGGAGCGAAGGGGCGGCTGCATCGGTCTTCCCCGCCTCCAACCTCTCGCTGTTCACCCCCGGGGGTGAGGGGGTCGGGCGCCCACTGCTTCCGCCGGTCTCAGTCGGAATCGGGGTAGGCGGTGGGCCACGGTCTGTTGACGGGGCTGGTGGCGGTGGCCCCCGGGACGGGTTGCTCGCCGCAGGCCCAGGGCTCGATGAGGGTGATAATGCCGACGGCGTCCTGTCTCAGGTTGCGCCTGCCCCTGTCGGCGTCGGAGATCCGGATCTCGAGGATGATGCCGCGCCCCTCGTCGGCGGCGTCATCGGTGCCGCAGCGCCAGGCGGCGGCGACGGCCTTATCGGTATCGACGAGCATGCCGCCCTCGCCGTCGAGATCAGGCAGGGTGAATCCGTTGGTGCTCTTGAACAGGGACTTGCGCCCCTCGAAGTAGCTCTCGCCCGGCCCGACGGCCAGGTTCTCGACGGGTCCCCACTCGATGAAAGCGGATCCGGGACTGTAATCGGTGTCCGCGGCCTCGATACGGCAGTAGTAGACGTTCTTGTTGTTGTAGAAGAGTGGGAGGACGTAGGGGCCGGAGCCGACGATAGGGCTGACGGCCTCCCACGGGACGCCGGGGCACAGCCAGGTCGGCGCGGAGGGCAGGCTGGTGGCGACGGGCGCGGGCGGGGTGGCGTGCGAGCAGCCGACCAGAACCGGAAGACACGCCGCAACAAGAGCGGCGAGGCCCCGCCGGACGCGGAGGAGTCCTCTGCCTGCCATGGTCATAACCCCCTGTTCCTGTTGCTCCTGTTCGTGCTCTTCTGCCGGGCCCGCCGCCCCGGGTCTCGGCGGTGTTCGGCGGGCGGGTGGGGTCAGGGTGTGGGGGAGGGGTACATGGTGCTCACGGAGGGGCTGGAGGCTGCTACTGGGGGGACGTCGGCGATGATGACGGCGGCGACGGTGCGCAGGGCTCGTTGCTGGTCGGCGTCGGGTTTGGCGCCGTTCGCTCTTCTCAGGCTCACGTACAGGCTCTGGCCGTCGGGGTAGAGCCAGAAGACGTAGGCGGCGTTGTTGACGGCCCAGGCCCATCCCCGCCCGTCCTGGCTGTCGATGTCCACGGGTTCGGCGTCGGGGAAGCTCTCGGGCACCCGGTCGAACTCGACCGATCCGATCTTGGGTCCGAACTCTGTCTGGTGGGGGATGGTGTCGTCGGGTTCGTAGTGGATCTCCAGCATCGCCCAGGTGGTGTAGTCGGATTGGAGCATGCACACGTAGTAGTAGCCGGGGTGGTCGTAGCCGCTCCCGGATATTGGATTATGGAAATAGGTGTAGGTGTAGGAGTCGAAGCCGAGGGTGTTGGATAGCAGGTTTGTGGGCAGGACGTCGCACAGCACTCCGTCGAGCGGGGTGGGCGCCTCCGCCGCGGGCGTGGTGGGGCTCGCCCCGCCCCCGCCGCCGCAGGCCGACAGGCCCGCGACCAGCACGACGCACACTACAACGGCGGGCAGGCGGCCCTCGACCGCGGACCGGACACGACGACGATGCATTATCGACGCCCTTTCTCGGGGATCATGGTGTGGCCTGTTCGGTGGGTGCGGTGGTGGCCCATGGGGGGCGGGCCTGTTCCATGGTCTGACCCAGGCCGGGGATGGGCTGGTCCTGGCACAGCCAGGGCAGGGCGGATTGGGTGAGGTTGATCAGGTTGGTCCGCACGTCGCCGCGGGTGAGGGAGAACTCGTCAACGGTCAGGGCCAGGTAGTGGTCCTTGCAGGTGAAGACGGTGGTGCCGTAGCGGGCGTCCGGGCCGGTGTCGATCCTGGCCTCCCCGAAGCCGTCGACTTCGGGGAAGGAGAAGGTCGAATGGGTGTTGCCCATCGATACCAAGGGGTCGTCCCACGGATCGTGGTTCTTGTAGATGTATCCGATGGTGCTGTAGAAGATCAGACTTTTCTGCTCGGGAACCTTCACCCAGCATTCCGCGCCCTTGAAAAAGGTATCGGTTCGACGGGCCGAGATGGTCGCTTCCCGGCCGAACATGGCCTCCAGGGCCTCGTCGGGGATGCCCGGGCAGGTGTAGTCGTGCGGGTCGGAGGGGGCGGTGGCGGCGACCACCGCCGTGGCGGTGGGAGTAGTGGTGGGGCCGCCGGCCCGCCAGGGGGCCGGGCAGGCCGCCAGCACCAGGCACACCACCGCACACCATCCCACCACCCGCAGCGCGCGCCAAGATAACATCATTCTGCTCTCTCACGACCGGCTTCTTCGATTCCAGTGAATGCAGTTTTCACTCTGGGACTGACGTTATTTTAGGACGGTTCTTCGGTAATTTTGGTAGAGTTCATGAGAGTCACTGCTGCTGCTCTTTGCGAGGATCGTGAGTGAAGGCCTAGACCGTAGTGGTCACCATCGAACAGATTACCGCTTACTCTATCGTTATGGTGTTTTGTTCATGGATTCGTGGTGGCTCGGGGTGCTGGTGGGTGGTTGCTCGTGCCGGTGGTGTTCCGTTTGGGTGTTGTGCCGGGTGTTCAGGGTGTGGGTGTGGCGGGTGGGGTTGTGGGGCGGGGCGGGTAGACGGTCTCGCCCTGGGGCGGGCCGGAGGCCGCGGCGTGGACGGTGGTCGTGATGCGTTGCAGCAGGGGGATCAGGAACGTGTCGGTGGGGTCCTCGGGCGAGGCGCCGTAGTCTTTGTCCATGCGGAGGCTGATCTCGTAGTCGTCGGGGTAGTGCCAATCCAGGTGATAGGCCTGTGAGACGTAGTAGGCCACTCCCTGACCCTCCAGGCCGTCGGCGCTCACCTCGCGCACGTCGCTCACGTCCGGGTAGGCGCTGACCTCCTCCATGAGTCCCGGATCTCTTGGCCGAAGTCCGTAGCTGATCTCGAGGGCGTTGGCGGGGAAGACCTCGTAGGAGGACATTCTAGCAGTGAATCTGAGGTAGCAGCTGAGTGCGACTCTGCCCTCGTCGTGGGTATAGCGGCTGAAGGTGATGGTTTCGAGTTGTTGGCCCAGGACGGCCTCCATGTCGCCGGCGCTCATGAGGCCGCAGACGTCGACGTCGTCGGGGACGATGTTCCGCAGTCTTTCGTACAAGGCGGCGTCGGCGGCCGATGCCGAGGCGGCGGCCGCGGCCGAGGCCCGCGCCTCGCGCCACTGGCGCACGCGCGCGCACCCGCACGCCGGACACAGCGCCATCACCACCACCAGCGCCGCCGCCACCCGACGACCTGCGACTCCCCCCACCATCACGACTCAGCCCCCCGAACTGTGATCGACCGTGCTCGACGACCCCCGGACGTAACCCCTCGCGGCGGCGTCATCAATGGCGTCCTTGAGCCTGACAAGACGAGGATCCGGAGGAATTTGATCCACACGATTGGGATCGGCGACCTGAGTCGCCCAGGTGTTGACCCCAGCCAAATCCTCCTTGGAAGCCTGGGACAAGTCAATGGTATGACCCCCGTGGCCATCATCGACCACCCACGAATACTGGTCGGCCGCGGTCTGAATATCCGGATTTTCCTCGGTTGGGCCGACCTGGTAGGAGTCCTGGTTGATCAGTCCCGCCTGTGCGGCGTCCTGGGCAGCCGCAGCCATCATGCCGTCACTCAGTTGCAGGGATACTGGTGAACTGGCCGTTTGCGGGTCGCCAACCAGTGCGTCGGCCGCCACCGGGGCCACCAGCGTACTGACGGTCGACACCGTCGTGGAAAGGGCGACCCCAGCGGGTGACGGCAGCGCTGAAAACCCGCCAGCCGCCACCGTGCTGAAAGCCGTGATTGCCGTCGACGCACTTCCGTTCAGTTCCGTTGCCTTGGAGATCTCCTCGGCCGTCTTATCCTTGGCCCTGACGTCGGCGATCCCCACCAGATGAGCCTCCGCCGTCGCACCGCTACCGTAGGCGCCTACGATCGCATCTATCTGCTGGTCGGGGTCGTCCCTATGAGCGGAGACGCCAGTCTTGGAGCGCCTGGCAGCGTAAGAGGTCCAGGTGATGTCGTAGGTGGCCGACACGGTCAGGGGAACGTGGGCGGCGGAGCGGGTGAACACGATGACGCAGTCGCTGTCGCCCTCCCGGCTGGTCCCCTCCCGCCAGGGCTCGCCCCACCCGGTGCACCTGGTCCTGGCCCGGGGGGCGGACAGGGACAGCCCGCCGGCGTCGGCCGCAACGGTCACCGAGGTGGATCCGGCCGTGGCGCGCACTTCGACGTGGGAGGGGGTGTCGGAGGCGGCCCACACCCAGGTGTCCACCCCCACCACGGCGGCGCCCTCCACGCCGTCGTCGGTGGTGATCCTGGGGTTGGTCTCCACACTGGGGGCCGGGATCGCCGCCGCCTCCACCGCAGCCCGCGCCAGAGTCACCGGATCCACCACCGGCTCCGGAGCAGCCCGTTGGCCGTCGGG
The DNA here is from genome assembly GCF_000429225.1 of Actinomyces dentalis DSM 19115. GTDB lineage: Bacteria > Actinomycetota > Actinomycetes > Actinomycetales > Actinomycetaceae > Actinomyces > Actinomyces dentalis. The sequence continues at coordinate 7,299 of NZ_AUBL01000056.1, read as the reverse complement.
CTCCCACACCCATATTCTCTCGGCCAGCGACAGCTCCGTCAGCTGGTTCTGACCCTCCTTGGTGGATGTGTCGCACTTGGCCTGGTACCACATGCCATTGCCGTCGTCGGCGTGGGCCGCGTAGTCCATCCTCGTCGTCACCCACGGCTCCTTCCAGCCTGCGGGGGGCCTGCTGCTCCTCGATCTCTCGTGCCTCTGTTGCATCTGGGTGGCGAGCTCCACGCCCGTGCCCCGGGACTCGTACCAGCACGTGGGCTGCACGTACGCCCCGCCCGACGACGACGAGGACGTCGTCGTCCCACCATCCGACCCGCCCGAGGCCGACGTCGTGGTCACCTCGAACGAGAACGCCACCACCTGACCACCACCCGCCCCATCGGACTGCACACCACCACCGGACGGGGGATCACCCATATCTGCGACGGCGTCGGGCGCCGGTCCCAGCGCCCCGGCGACCAGCACGACGGCGAGCCCGGCCCGCCACGCGCCCCTCAGCACTGGTCCACCCCCACGTCCATGTTCTCGTCGGACACCACGATCCATGAGCCCGACGACGACCTGTTCAACGTCGCCATGTACACGTACGTGTGCTGGATGTCCTTGCCGCTGGAGGTCCCGTCGGCCTTGACGAGATCTGTGTCGTGCTGATCCACGCAGGTGAACACGACCGCGGTGTCCGAGGACGCCCCGCCCACGTCGACCGTCTGAATCGTCACCCGGTAGACGCCGCTGGCGTGAAGGCCCTGGGCGGCCCAGGCGGCGTAGTTGTCCTGGAATTTCGCGAGGGCGTCGCCGCCGGTGGTGGTCTCCACGGCGGAGTGGTCCCCGTCCATGGCCCGATAGGCCCGCCACGTCGCCCGGTCGTGGGCGACGTAGGCTACCACGACCTCCTTCTGGGCCTGGTCCAGGTCCTCGGGAATGGCCGCCACGTAGTGATCCGAGTCCGGATCCGACAGCGACTCCGCCGTCACCTCCCCCGGCACCGTAGGAGCACCCGACGCCGCAGGAGACGAAGCCGAAGACGGCTGCGCGGAAGACGACGATCCCGCCGACGCCTCACCGGGCGCGCGGGGCGGCACGCTCACCGACGAGGCCGACCCGCCACCGCCCGAGCACGCCACCGCCCCGCACGCCAACACCACCGCCAAAGCGCCCCACCCGGCGCGCCACCACCGCCGACCGCGCCGCCGACCGCGCCGCCGACCCGACGAACCAGACGGCGACGGCACGCCGGACGGCGGCTCACCGCACGACACCGACGAACCCGGCGACCCGCCGCACGGCACCGACGAGTCCGACGACACCGACATCAGCACGCCGGACGGCGGAAGAACAGGAAACCACGACACGGAGGAACTCCTCCCACAGGGACCATGACCCCCACCACGCTACCAGCCCCCACCAACCAGAGGAAGACCCGCCGTCGCTCAACGTCGGACCGCCCCTGGGACGGAGCAGAAGACGACCACCCATCCCCCGGCGGGCATGACGGACGAGCAGACCCCAACCATCACCACAATACTTGTGATCGGGGCCACCATGACGGTAGAGTCGGCGACGATTCATCCGATTCGAAGAATCTACGACCCTGACAACCCTTTCGGAGATCGACCGATGATCCAACCATCCGACCCCGACGACTCCCCCGATATTGCGGTCGAAGCGGGAGGAGTGCCGAAATGATTCCGCGGGTAGTTCGTGCGGTTCGGGATTGGGTGTGCGTGCTGGGCGCTCTGGCCCTGGCGGCGGGCGTGGCCGGGTGCGGCGGCCCCGGGGTCGGGGCCGCCGCACCCTCGCCCTCGCCGACCCCGACGTTCCTGGCGGAGGAGACCATGTGCGAGGTCGTGCCCAGCCGGATCCTCGTCGAGGAGATGTCCTTCCGCACCACCGACTACGCCTTCGAGCACCACACCTCAACCGGCGAGAACGGCGCGAACACCGACACCTTCATCTGCAACCTCAACGGCCGGCAGGGCTCGATGACGGCCGTCTCCAGAATCCGCATCGCCTACTGGCCCGGCGCCACACTCAACGCCTCCTCCCCCTCCTACCCCTTCAGCGACCTGGACAACAACATCCACAACAACGACCTGCAACCGATCTCCTTCGACGACGTCGAGGGCCGCGGATACATCTGGCTCACCAACCGCAACCGGGCGATCACCGCGGCCTGGCTCTACCCCGACGACCACGCCCTGGAGATCCAGCTCTTCACCACCGGAGAAGCCGACTACGCCTACGACCAGGACGACGCCGCGGCCATGACCGACCTGCTGCACGCCCTCATCCCCGCCATCCCCCCGGTAGCCGCCCGAACCGACCAATCACGCACCTGGGTGCCCTTCCCCCCATACTGAAGCCCCGCCCCCAGCAGCACATCCCGGAGACGACGCGCACGATGAACCCGCCAAACCCCACTTCCGCGGATCCGGCCGCCACCTTCACCTGCTCCGGTGCTCCCGACAGTTCGGTGAAGGCGGTGCTCGGCGAGGTCTCCCTGTCCCCGACCATGTGGAGGAACAATGAGGACGGCACCATCAAGAACGTGGAGTGCGAGGGATGGATCCGATACGCCGGCGACAGGGTAAATGGGGAGGTTCTGACCAATGAGACGTCCCAATGAGACGTTGACGGTGGTTGATGATTCCACGCGCGCTTCGGGCCGGTTGGCGGCCTTCAATACGCTGCTGTGCACGTCCGATGCCGTGTATGGAATCGAATTCCTTCTCGATCTGGGATGGGAATTCGAGTGCCGAAAATTGGATGCTATGGCCAGTGGATATGGGTGCGACGGCCCGATGAGCCTGGAGATTGCGAATGCCGCTCGATCCGATGGGGCGGTGCCGGGGTTCATCGAGCAATCGGTCCTTAACGTTCAGGGGAAGAGTGCGAGTGAGGAGGGTGCGGTCCGGGGAGCTTATTATGACATCAGGGGCATGGATTACGCAACCGGGAAGACTGATTACGGATGGACGCCGGGTCGCCCATACTCCTGGGTGGACGCCTACCATCACATCGACTTCGACATGGTTCGAAGTAATTCTACATATCAACAGGAGTTCAACAGCTGGCTCACCGACAGCAGCATTCCTTCAGCGAGTCTGTTGACTGATTTCGGTGGAGGCGTTACTGATGGACGTAATGCGGCGCCCAGACATTAACGGTCCGTGGAGGGTGTGGAGGAGGAAGGCCGTCCGACTGGCGGTATCATTGCTCCTGGTTCTGTCCCTGGCGGTCAGTGGCGGGGTCTGGTGGTATCGCCGGACTCATCCCGCCGGGCCCGCCGAGCCCATGTGCCTACTGATCGTGGCGGAGGACGTCCGGCCGATCGTAGGCGAGCCCACGAGAGTTCTCGAGGGGTATTCCTCATATCCATCGGTCGTCGCGGGCGGTTACTGGACGTGCTCCATTTACGGAGGGGAGACCAGGGAGATCGGCGTTGATATCGAGGTGACTCCGGATGCGGATGAGCATCTTCTGAATTATAAGTCTATTTGCACGCCGGTGATCGAGACGCTGCTCGAGTACCGCGGCGGGGTGAGCGAGCCCGTGCCCGGCACCGACGCCGTCCTGATCTCCTGGGTTCAGGGCGGTGAGGCCTTCGTCGGCTGGTTCGAGGGCGACTCCGCCGTCGTGGTCTCTACACTATTCATCTACGACAACAGGACCGCCATCGGCTACCTCGACGACCTGGCCGCAATCGTCAAGCGCTACGCACCGCAGCTGCTCGCCGTCACCGGATTCGGGCCCTCGCCGACACCATCGTCCTCCCCGCCAGTGGTCGGGAGCAGTGAGCCGGCCTCCTCACCGCCCCCGCCGACTTCTTCCCCCGACGAGCAGACGGACGGAGCTGACGGATGAGAAGATTCACCATCGCGGTCGAACGAGTCAGACGCCTCGTCCGCGGCCACAATTTGGTCCTTCTGGTGCTGGTGGTATTGGCGGCCGCAGGATCGGGCTTGTGGTTCTACCTGCGTTGGGGCACGGGGCCGGCCGAGCCCATGTGCCTGGTTATGACCCGGCAGGACGTGCGCCCCCTGGTGGGCGAGGCCGTGTCTGTATCCGACGATCGGGGCGGACCGATCCCGAGTCCCGAACCGGGGTATTGGACCTGCTCCGTCCATGGCGAGTCGGCGTCAATCCGGGTGGAGGCGACCCCGGACGCCGACGAGCGCCTGTCAAACTACAAGGACCCGGAGACTCCCGTGCTCCAGACCACCCGCCGCGGCGCGACGAGCCAACCCATCCCCGGCACCGCCGGCGCCGTCGTCGTCTCCTGGATCCAGGACGGCAGCGCCCACGCGGGCTGGTTCGAGGCGGGTTCGGCCGTCGTCGTCTCCATGGACATTTCTGACGACGCGGCCGCCACCGCCCGTCTTGGCGACCTGGCCCACCTGCTCAAACGCCGCGCCCCCCAGCTGCTGGACGCCACTGGTTTCACTCCGCCCAGTCCGCAGCCGAACCGCGGCACGACCGATGCGCCGACCCCTGCGGTCTCGCCCACCGTCACCGCGACCATGACCCCGCCTCCGTCGAGACGCCCGCCCGTAGTCAGGAGAAGATCGTCGTCGAATGCACCCGCGCCCGGCGAACAAACCACGAACGACCAGGCAGCAGACTCCCCGGGCTAGTGGAATGATATAGAAACCGATATCTCAGTCGATCGGGATAACTATAATTCCGCCGCACGCCCCCGCGACCGAAGAGCAGACGCCAACGGCCAAAGAGTGAGCCTTTCTCTCCAGGAGCGGCGGCTCGTGGGTGAGGATGATCATGACGGCGCGAGTGGGGACATTTGGTGGTGCGGGCGGGGCCGTCGCCGCGGTCCGCGAGGACCGCGACCGGCCTCCTCCTCGTCGAGATGCGCATTTTGCACTCGAGAATGACGGTTGGAACTGCACCTTCGAGTGCGAAGCGCGCGTCTCGGCGACCGGGGGCGCCCGTCGCGGCCTCCGCCCGACTCGCGGCGCCCCTCCCGGGGGCCCGCGGCGGCGCCGGTTGTCCAAATCTGTTGCAAAGGCCCGAATCCCACCAGGACGCCGGAAGATAATCGTTGATATTCCGCGCTTCTGCTCGCCGCCGATCCCGCCGCGGGACGTCTTTGCAACAGATTCGGACACGCCCCCGCCCCGGACCGCCCCAGGAGCCCCACCCGCACCACCTTGCGCCCGCCCGGCCTCGCCATCATGACGATCCGGGCCCGCGGACCGCCGCTCCCGGCGAGAAAGGCTCAGTAAATGATCCGAAAATCGGATCGAGTTGACTGGGATCTGGCGATCTGGGCTGACGACGCCCGTCCGCGCCTGGTATGGTGATGGATGTCATGGATCCCTAGAAGGAGTCATTCCCTCATGTTTCTTGTCTCCGCGCCGGCCGGGCGGGTCAGGCCCCTCCGGATCCTCGTCTTGGCAGGCTCAAGGACGCCATTGATGATGCCGCCGCGAGGGGCTGGGTCCGGGGGTCGTCGAGCACGGTCGATCACGGTACGGGGGGCTGAGTCGTGATGGCGGGGGGAGCCGCCGGCCGTCGGGCGGCGGCGGCGCTGGTGGTGGTGCTGGCGCTGTGGCCGGCGTGCGGGTGTTCGCGCGTGCGCCAGTGGCGCGAGGCGCGGGCCTCGGCCGCGGCCGCCGCCTCGGCATCGGCCGCCGACGCCGCCTTGTACGAAAGACTGAAGAACATCGTCCCCGACGACGTCGACGTCTGCGACCTCATGAGCGCCGGAGACACGGAGGCCATCCTGGGCCAACAGCTCAGAGCCATCACCTTCAGCCGCCACACCTACGACGAGGGCAGAGTCGCACTCAGCTGCTACCTCAGACTCACCGCTGGAACGCCCTACGAGTCCTTCCCCACCAACACCCTCGAAATCATGTACGACACCCGGTCGAGGGAGCGGGAACTCATGGAGGAGGTCAACGCCTTCGACGGCGTGAGCAACGCGCGCCCCGTGACGGCCCACGGCCTGGAGGGCGAGGGGGCCGCCTACGAGTTCTCATCCAACTACGGGCTCCTATGGCGCTACCCCGACGGGTACACGATCAAATTCCGCATGGACAAAACCTATTCCGTCCCGCCCCGGGACCCCACCGACACGATCCTGATCCCCCTGCTGCAACGCATCACGACCACCGTCCACACCGCGGCCTCCGGCCCGACCCAGAACGACACCGTCTACCCGCCCCGCCCCACAACCCCGCCCGCCACACCCACATCCCGAACACCCGGCACAACACCCGAACGGAACACCACCGGCACGGATGATCACCCGGCAACGCCCAGATTGCCTCCCGCACCATCTGGACCCCAACCACACACTCTGGCAGAGCCCGCACTGCACCACCATAAACCTGTGAATGAGAGAACACCATTATGGCGCGTATAATTCCTATTATGCATAATTCACTCCGTGGCGCTCGTCCCATCTCCGGAGGAATCCAATGTCGGTGACGGATTGCGAACCCGTATACTCTCGCTCGACGGTTTTCCGGCGCCGTTGCATTCTTATCTCAATGATCGTGGTCGCGGCGGTCGTGGTGTCCGGGGCCGCATGGTGGTTATCGCGCCGCGGGCCGGAGGAACCGGAGGTGCCCGCGACGGTGTGCAACGGCCTGTCGACCGCCGAGATCGAGCAGGTCGCGGGGCGGCGGGTGGAGTCGGAGAACCTGGGCCGCACCTCCTCGTTCAGCTACAACCCGGACTTGTCCTGCACCCTGGCGTTCGACGGGTTCGCCTTTGTGAGAATCGGATACATCAACGCCCCCTGGTTCTTGAGCATGGCAGATACATTCGTCGGGGAAGACAGACTCAAAACTGACTTCACGTCCTACGGATGGTCGGTCGAGGAGATCGACCTGGGCCTGGACGGACGCAGCTACGTGACGGTCAGCCCGGATCGGATCTCTGGCGACACCGCCTACGGGGTGTGGTACTCCGAATCCGGAAGGACCCTGTGGGTCGCGGTGTTCAGAGATGACCCGACCGTGAGCACCGACGAGATCAAACGGACCACCATAGCCCTGCTGGACCACCTGGCCGACGTCGTGCCACCCATCTACCCCACGACAACAGATGAACCCTCCGCACCAGCCTCCTGAAGACCAGACTCCGCACACCGAAGCACTCCAACATCGACGTACCGGACTGGAGTGAGCGGGTCAAGTCCCTTGGTGTGGTGTTCTTCCGGTCAGGTGGTGATGGCGGGCAGGGCGGCGCGGTCGCTGGCGCTGTTGTCGGCCTGGAGCATGTCGGTCAGGTGTCGCAGTGAGGTCTGGGACAGGTAGCGGCGTTCGCCGTACTGCC
>NZ_AUBL01000055.1 GCF_000429225.1 Actinomyces dentalis DSM 19115 | reverse complement strand
GTTATCCGCCGATCCTGGGCCTGTCCGGGTCTTTGCGGGCGACTTTGATGTACCTGCGTCAGAACATCGTGCAGGCGGTGATCGGAGAGATCCTGGGCGTGTCGCAGCCCACTGTTTCGCGGGCCATCAAGGCCCTGACGGAGGCGCTCTCCCGGACCCTGGTGGTCCTGCTGCTCACCGCCGAGGAGGTGCCCCGGGACTGCGACTACGTGGTGGACGGCACCCTCCTCCCCTGCCTGGACTGGCGCGGGCGCCGCGATCTGTGGTCGGTCAAGCACGGGAGCGCGGGCATGAACGTCCAGATCCTGGTCCGGCTCGATGGAGGGTTCGTGTGGGCCTCCGATCCTTATCCGGGGTCCATGCACGATGTGGCGGCCCTGGACGCCTCCGGATTGCTGGAGGGAATGGATCCCTCCGGGTGGATCGGCGACAAGGGCTATATCGGAAGGGGGATGATCACGCCCCATAAGAAGCCCCCCAACGGCGAACTCGACGAGAAGGCGAAGGAGGAGAACAGGAGCGTCAACAGGATCCGCCAGGTCGTCGAGCGCACCATCGCCCACATCAAGTCCTGGAGAATCCTCCACACGCCCTACCGCCGACCCCTGGAAACATTCGAGCAGACCATCACCGCGGCACTCGCACTCTATTCCTTCAAGGCCACCCCCTGAATAACCTTCTAGGGACTGAGGCGTTGATAATGACAGTTCCGCCGGCGAGAAGCGGTCGTATGGGGCCGTTGACGATGCGCGAGCTCATGTACGCGCCCGTGAGCGGGCTCGCGAGCCTTCCCCCGATCGAGTCCGACGCGGATCCGCTGCGGGTGCCCAATGCCATCGACGAGTCCGAGCTCATGGACGTGCTCATCGACGTGCGCCGCGAGTACGCGGGCCTTCTGCTCCACGCCGGCGGATCCCTCCAGCTCGACATCGGCAACGCCTTCCTCCTGGTCGCCCGCCGCCTCAACACCCTCACCTGGTCCCACCCCATGGGGCTGGCCCCCGGCGGACTCGGCGGGCACTACGTCGGAGGCACCACGCCGATGCCCGTCAACGGATCCTGCCGCTTCGACCTCATCGGAGTCATGGGCGGCGACATCGGCCTCGAAGCCGCCTCCATGTCCTTCTACGCGCTCGACATGCCCGGCATGGACGAGCCCATGCCCCTCTACGACGACCCCGACGTCGCTCGCATCGAAGCCGGCGTCGTCACCTTCGACAAGGCCGCCACACCCATCGCCGCCTCCCACTGGAACACGTCGCAATGCGGATGATTCGCCGCCCGCCCCATCCATACTTCTGTTCCACATCGTCGTGTTCGACCTGGTCACCACGCCCGAGTGGGCTCCCGGCCCGGTTGGACCGGACGTCCGCCGCCCGAGCACTCCAACTCCCGGCTCCGCGAACGCGCAGGTTTCCAGTCGAACGCGCGGCCGGGAGGTGCGCGTTCGACTGGAAACCTGCGCGTTCGCGACAACAGCGGGAAGGCGACCGCCGCCCCGACCCGTGTCCACGGGGCGGGGCGGCGGGGAAGGCGGCGGACGATCAGCCGGTGCTCAGTACTGCCCGTTGGGGTTGTAGGGCTGCTGCGGATTCTGGCCCGGCTGGCCGGGGTACTGCTGCTGGGGGTAGCCCGGCTGCTGGGGGTTGTAGGGCTGCTGGCCGGGCTGGGCGTAGCCCATGGGCTGACCCGGGTAGCCGCCGGGGGCGCCGGGCGCGGCCGGCTTCTTCTTCTTGCCGGACTTCGCGACGAGGATGACGACCACGAGGATGACGACCAGCACGACCGCCCCGCCCACGATGATCCACAGCCATGGCACCCCGAAGAGCCCCGCGCTGTCCTCGCCGACGGCGTGGAGGCTCCCCTTCTCATCCAGGACCTTGGCCCAGATGACGGTGTTGCCCTTCTTCTCGGCGTTGCCCGAGGCCTCGGTCACCCTGCCGGGGAAGGTGATCGAGACGCTGAACTCGACTCCGGCTTGCTTCATCTCCTGCTGATCCGAGTCGCTCGTATCGTTCAGCGGCACGGTGACGTCGTAGTGGCCGTTCTCGTGGGTGATCTTGATCGATCCCCCCGAGGGGCCGCTCTGGCCGCCCTTGCCGCCCTTGCCGTCGAACTGCGAGACCGGGATGTCGGTCGCCTTCATCTCGCAGGACGGATGCCCGTCGTGCTTGGAGTCGTGCTCGGTGAAGTTGTAGGTGACCTTCGAGCCCTCGGGGATGTCGGTCTGGCTGCCGCTGCTCTCGGAGCAGCTGTCCTCGGTCAGCCGGTCCGTGGAGTCCCACATGAAGATGGTCATATCGACTTTGTCGTCGTGGATCTTGAGATCGGTCTTCATGCCGCAGGCGCCCAGCAGCATGATCATCGGGATGATCACGAGGGCGCCGATACGACGCAAGGAGGAACGGGAGGGCGTACTCATGCCAGAAGTCTACTAAAGAGCCCGCTCCTATCCAACCGGGCAGTCGCCGTGGCAATGGGGAATACTCCCCATCCGCTCCACGGATCGGCCGATCCCCGCCGAGGGGTCTACCGGTTCCGTTGGCCCTTCCCCTTCTTCTTCCCCTTCGAACCGGACGGGCTCTTCGACCGCGGCGAGCCCTTCGGGTCGGACCGGCCCTTCGAGCCGGACGGGCTCTTCGACCGCGGCGAGCCCTTCGGACCGGACCGGTCCTTCGAGCCGGACGGGGCGCGGCGACGGCGCCAGGCCGCGGCGCCGACCCCGATGCCGACGGCGACCACGCCGCCGATGATCCACGCCGAGAAGCGGTCCCAGACGCTCAGGCCCGCGTTGCTCGTCGCGTAACCGGTGGCGCGCACCCCGGCCGCCAGGACGTCGGGGTCGGTCCAGGTGACGCTCGAGCCGCTGACCCGGCCCCCGCCGGCGTCGACGACCGCCCCCGGGAAGGAGACCGTCACGCGCGCATCGACGACGCCGTTCAGCGAACCCGTCGCTCCGGAGCCCGCGCCGGCGCCTCCGGCGCTCGCGCCGCTCGCCCCGTCCCCGGCGGGACCGGCGCCTCCGGCGCTCGCGCCGTCCTCCCCGCCGGCGCCGTCCTCCCCGCCGGCGGCCCCGGGCGCCCCGCCGCCCGTCAACCCGGCGGCCAGGGCGGTGAGGTCGACGACGTACAGGTCGCCGTCGTGCACGACGAGGCCGGCGCCCTGCGTGGCCTGCGTGGCCCCGGGCACCGCGACCCCGGTGACCCGCACCTCGCAGCCCACCCCGTCGTCGTCGTCGACCGACCCGATGGCCCTCGCACTCACCTGCGCGCCCCGGAACTCGCCCACGAGCGCGGGGTCGGCGTAGGCGGAGCAGTCCGTGTCGGCGGTGAACACCGTCCCGGTGGTGTCGCGCATCTCCATGACGACGTCGTAGGTGTCCGCCGGGGAGATCGTCATGTCCATGTGGGCGGTGCAGCCGGCGGTCAGCGCCGCGGCCGCGGCGCAGGCGGCGACGACGGCGAGGCGGCGCCGGACGGAGGGGGCGGAGAGCGGGGCGGTCATCCCCCGACGCTAGCCCACAACCCTTCACTCCTGGCGGAACCGTCCGCCGTCGGCCCTCCCGAACCGCCCGCAATCGGCGTCAGACGGCGGGGATCCCGCCGTGGCGGGGGGCCTCCGGGAACCCGCTGGGACCTAAGGGGGATGTGCCCCCGGAGCCGTTGTGCGAGAGGATGGCCCCGACCGCAAGAGTCAGCAAGATTCCAAGGAAGGGACTCATATGACTGTGTCTGCGCAGGATGTCCGCGCCGCGGCGCCCGCAAACGCCCCCGAGGACGTCATCGACTTCGTCGTCCGCCTCGCCGAGCTCGGCAAGCCGGAGAAGGTGCACTTCTGCGACGGCTCCGACGCCGAGTGGGACCGCCTGACCACCGAGATGGTCGAGTCGGGCATGTTCACCCGCCTCAACCCCGACAAGCGCCCGAACTCCTTCCTGGCGCGCTCACTGCCCAGCGACGTCGCCCGCGTCGAGTCCCGCACCTTCATCTGCTCCGAGAAGGAGGAGGACGCCGGCCCGACCAACAACTGGTACGACCCGGCGGAGATGAAGAAGATCCTCCACGAGAAGTTCGACGGCACCTACGTGGGCCGCACGATGTACGTCATCCCCTTCTCCATGGGCCCGCTGGGCGGTCCGATCTCCCAGCTGGGGATCGAGATCACCGACTCGCCCTACGTCGTGTGCAACATGCGCATTATGACGCGCATGGGCTCGGCCGCGATGGACCTCATCGCCGAGGGCCGCACGTGGGTGCCCTGTGTGCACTCCGTGGGCGCGCCCCTCCAGCCCGGCGAGAAGGACACCGCCTGGCCCTGCAACGATGAGAAGTACATCACCCAGTTCCCGGAGACCAACGAGATCTGGTCCTACGGCTCCGGCTACGGCGGCAACGCCCTGCTGGGCAAGAAGTGCTACGCGCTGCGCATCGCCTCGACCATGGCCCGCCGCGACGGCTGGATGGCCGAGCACATGCTCATCCTGCGCCTGACCCAGGAGAGCACCGGCAAGCAGTACCACGTCACCGCCGCCTTCCCGTCCGCCTGCGGCAAGACCAACCTCGCCATGCTCCAGCCCACGATCCCCGGCTACAAGGTCGAGACCGTCGGCGACGACATCGCCTGGATGCGCCCCGGCCCCGACGGCCGCCTGCGCGCCATCAACCCCGAGGCCGGCTTCTTCGGCGTCGCCCCGGGCACGTCCTACAAGACGAACCCGATGGCCATGGAGACCATGAAGGCCAACTCCATCTTCACCAACGTCGCCCTGACCGACGACGGCGACGTGTGGTGGGAGGGCATCGACGCCCCGCTGCCGGACCACCTCATCGACTGGCAGGGCAACGACTACACGCCCGCCGACGCCGAGGCCGGCAAGAAGGCCGCGCACCCCAACTCGCGCTTCACCACGCCCGCCTCGCAGTGCCCGATCATCTGCCCCGACTGGGAGGCCCCCGAGGGCGTGGCCGTCGACGCCGTCCTGTTCGGCGGGCGCCGCGCCACCAACGTGCCGCTGGTCGCCGAGCAGTACGAGCCCGCCCACGGCGTGTTCATCGGCGCCTCCGTGGCCTCCGAGGTCACCGCGGCCGCCCTGGACGCCAAGGTCGGGTCCCTGCGCCACGACCCCTTCGCCATGCTGCCCTTCTGCGGCTACAACATGGCCGACTACTGGGGCCACTGGCTGGAGATGCAGGAGAAGCTGGGCGACAAGTTCCCCAAGGTCTACCAGGTCAACTGGTTCCGCAAGGACGAGAACGGCAAGTTCATCTGGCCCGGCTACGGCGACAACTCCCGCGTCCTGGACTGGATCGTGCGCCGCGCCGGCGGCGAGGTCGAGGCCGTCGAGGGCGTGACCGGGCTGTACCCGAAGTTCGAGGACTTCAACCTCGAGGGCATCGACGTCGACAGGGCCGCCTGGGACAAGATGTACGACATCGACCCCGACGCCTGGGCCGCCGAGATGGACGACACCGAGGAGTACTTCAAGAAGTTCGGCGACAGGATCCCGGCCGCCGTCACCGAGCAGCTGGCCAAGTTCCGCGAGCGCATCGCCAAGGCCAAGGAGGCCTGATCGGGGTCTGCTCTCCTGAGCACTGATTCCTCAGGGACTTCGGGGTCTGCTCTCCTGCAACTCTGACTCCTCAGGGACTCGACGGGGGTCCCGCCGGCGAACCGGCGGGACCCCCGCTTCTTCGCATTCCCGGCCGTCGACCCCGCACCGCGCGCAGTGGCGGGGCCGACGGCGCCGCGGCTTCACCGCCCGCCCGCCGCCCCGCCGCCCGCCGCAGTGCGGGGCCGACGGCCAGGCGTCCGTCCGCGACCCTCGGGCCGCCCCTCCGTCGCAGTGCGCGGGGGCCGACGGCGGTGCGCTACTCCTCCAGCACCACGACCGGCTTGATGAGGTCGGGCCGCTTCTCGCGCATGCAGAGCAGCGCCGGCTCGACCTCCTCCCAGCCGTGGTAGATGTGCGTGGCCAGCGGGTGCACGTCCAGGCGCCCGGACGCCACCAGCGCGCCCAGCTTCTCCATGCGCAGGCGGCCGCCGGGCATCAGCCCGCCGTTGATCTGCTTGTGGCCCATGCCCACGCCCCACTCGACGCGCGGGATGCGCACGTAATCGCCGGAGCCGAGGTAGTTCACGCAGCCGATCCTGCCACCGGGCTTCACCGCCTTGACGGCCTCGATGAAGGTGTCGTTATTGCCGCCTGCGATCACCACCCTGTCCACGCCCTTGCCGTCGGTGAGCGCCAGCACCTGGTCGGCGATGGGTCCCTCCTTGTAGGAGATGAAGTCGGTGGCGCCGTAGCCCCTGGCGACCTCGATGCACTTGGGGCGCGTGCCCACCGCCAGAATGCGCGACGCGCCGCGCAGGTTCGCGCCGGCCACGCTCATGAGGCCGACGGGGCCGATGCCCACGACCAGGACGACGTCGCCGAATTCCACGTCCGCCAGCTCCACGCCGTGGAAGCCGGTCGGCACCATGTCGGAGAGCATGCAGGCGTCCACCACGGACATGCCCTCGGGCAGGTGCGCGAGATTGCCGTCGGCGTCGTTGACGTGGAACACCTCGCCGAATACGCCGTCCTTGAAGTTGGAGAACTTCCAGCCGGCCAGCATGCCGCCGGAGTGCATGGAGTAGCCGGCCTGGGCCTCCAGGGAGCTCCAGTCCGGGGTGATGGCGGGCACCAGCACCCGGTCGCCCGGTTTGAAGTCCTTGACGAGCTCGCCGACTTCGACGACCTCGCCGCAGGCCTCGTGCCCGAGGATCATATTGTGCCTGTCGCCGATGGCGCCCTCCCACAGGGTGTGGATGTCGGAGGTGCAGATGGCGATGGCCAGTGGTTTGACGATCGCGTCCAGCGGCCCGCACTCGGGTCGTTCCTTGTCGATCCATCCGGACTCGCCGATACGGAGCATTGCGTAGCCCCTCATGGGTTTCCTTTCTCGCTGCCGTTCAACGAGATGACATTCCGTGCCGTCGTCTCGTCTCTGTTCTACCGGAACTTGATCCGGTGACATGCATAAGTATACCACTCCCGAGTGCCCGCGGGCAGGGGATTCGTTTTTCATGAGTCTTTCTCCGGTAGAAACTGCGGTGCGGGGCTGGGGCCGGCGTGGCGGTGTCGCGGGGTCCTGGCCAGCGGCCGGAGCTGTGGGGCTTCTGACCGGCGGCCGGAGCCGCGGGGTCCTGGCCAGCGGCCGGAGCTGTGGGGCTTCTGACCGGTGGCCCCGGGGTCCGCGGGAGGTCATGCCGGGTCGTCTGCTGCGCCTCTTCCCGTCTGCTGCGCCTCTTCACCTTTGCTGCGCTCCCTTTTCTCGTACAGTGGAGGGTCAAGGGGCGTAGCAGAGTGAAAAGGGCGTAGCGGACGCGGGCGCGGACGGGTCCGCGGGTACCGCTGCGCGTGGGCCCGCCATCCCACTCGTCTCTTCCGCCCCGTTCGCCTCGTCCGTCTCACCGTGGATGCGGATGACCGGTGGGCGGGCAGTCCGGCGACCCGAAAAGGTGGCCGGCGCGTATCTTTCACCTTCCGTCCCGCGGACCTCCCGTCCCGAAGCGGCGCAATGACGCCATTCCCCGGGCGCGCAAGGACTGCCGCGCCTCCGGAAGTCACGCGCCGGCCACCTTTTCCGCCCCGGCGACGCCCGAAGCCGAAGCCTGCGCGCCCAGGAGCTCGCCCGAGCCCACCTGAGACTCCGGCCTGGAGCCCGGGAGCAGGAGGCGGCCGGCCCCCTCAGTACCCGTACGAATCCCGCAGCAGGGTCTCGAAGGAGTCGATCTCGACCTCCACCGAGCTGAATCCCGTCGTCACCTTGACGCCGTGGTCCCCGACCTGGAACAGGCGCATGAGGAATCCGTCGTTGTCGGTGCGCATGCCGTACGGGAATCCGTAGCGCTGCTCCAGGGCCTGGGCGATCCGCCGGGCGTAGTCGGCCGTGTGGCGATGGTCGAAGCGCAGTCGCTTCCCCTTCGGCTTAGTCACCACCTCAATACTCCAGATGCCGGTGAAGTGCGAACGTTCCGCGAGCCAGTCGTCTCCGCGCAGGACGGGGCAGAGCTCCCGGATGCTCGGGCGACCGCCAAGCCGCCTGAGGACTCTCTTGACGGCGGTGCCGTCGAGGACCTGCTCGACGATGGAGAGGATCTGGGGAATGGTCAGTCCGATTCGCATCGGTACGATCTCCCATTCCACCCGAGGCTGGAGGGACGGCTGATTGCTCGTACCGGTCGCGGCGAGCGCGGTGATGTGCCGACGAAGCTCATCCATCGTCATCGCGCGCCTGGGCTCGTCCCGTCCCCGATCCTCCAGAAGGAACTCGATGTCGTCCTTGTCCATATCGTCCTCGTCCCCGCTGGGGCTGGCGGCGAGAAGCCCGTAGTCGCCGAAGCCCTCGGAGCCGGCGAAGCGGATATCCATGAGGGGACGCCCACCGGCCAGACCGGCGACGACGTCGCGCATGCTGATCCGGCTTCGCTCGCTGCCGAGGAGACCGCGGGGGATGAGCACCTGCTCCCCGGTGGACTCGACGGTGACCGTGAGTCCCTCGACTGAGCCGGTGAAGGCAACGATTCCCAGTCCGGATTCCCCCATGTCCCAGCGGAGGGCGAAGGGGCGGCGCCACTGCGGCGGCATGAGTGCCAGGTTGTCGGGGAGGCCGCCGAGAGTCTTGGCCGTGGTCTCCTCGAACATGTCCCAGTTGACGATGTATGCCTCTCCGGGGCCCCAGTCATTGAACGGCGCCCTTCCCAGCTCCACCGTCCACAGGTACGGGTAGTCCGCGGCGTCGGCCCACTCGAAGCTCTCATACTCGTCGGTATAGATGGGGTAGTCGGGGTCGTAGGAGTCCACGTACAAGGATAATTCGCCAGTCAGAGAGCCGTAGTACGGTTCGATCTCGACGACCCGCTCCCCGAGCCGCCAGCGGAAGCGCAAGTCGGGCCCGTACGCGGCGAAGGACTCGGTGCCCAGGATGTCGGCGGCGTCGAGCAGGAAGCGGTGCACGTCCGCCTCGGTCAGGGCGGTGCCCAGGAGCGAGGCCACGCGGTCGGCCATCTCCGCCTCGGGATTCGCGGTGCGGTTCACGTCTCTCCTCCGTCTGCTGCTTCGCCGAGCGGATCGCCCCGGCATATGGCGCCATCGCGCGGATTCGTCAGGGTCGATCTCCCCATGGTGGCCTGCCGGGCAGGCGCCGGGTACTGTCCCGTGTCACCAGCACCAGTAGTGGGCGAGCGTCTCGAAGGAGCCGATCTCGACCGTCACAGTGCGGAAACCGGTAGTACACACTTCAACGCCGTACTCTCCGATTTGGAACAGGCGCTTGAGGAATCCGTCGTTGGTGGTGTGCATCCCGTACGGGGGGCCGTAGCGCTGCTCCAGGGCCTGGGTGATCCGCCAGGCGTAGTCGGCCAGGTGACGCTTATCGAAGCACAGGTTCTCCCCCTCATCCTCCTCCGGGTCGGTGACCACCTCGATCTCCCAGCCTGCGCCTTTCGGGGAAGGACTCGCGAACCAACCATCTCCTCTCAGAACCGGCTCATCCCACCGCAATCCCGGCTGCCCGCCGAGCCGTGTCAGAACATCCTCCATGGCGGCGCCCGCGATGACCTGCTCGACGACGTGGAGGACAGCGGGGATGGACAGGCCGATCTTCATCGGCACAGTGGTCCAGCGCAACTGAGACTGCTCGGGTTCGTCAACAGTGGCGTCCGATGATGCGGCCGCAGGTGCGGCGGCCAGTTGCCGGAGGTCCTCCATCGTCATGGCCGCTCGAGGGCGACCCTCCTCGTGCTCCTGGATAAGGAAGTCGACGACGTCCTTGGCCCAACCGGACTCGTTCCCGCTGGGGGTCGCCACGTACAACTCTTGATAGTGGGCGTTGCCGAAGCCCTCGGAGCCGGCGAAGCGGATATCCGCCAGAGGCCGCCCCCCGGCGAGGCCGGCGACGACGTCGCCCATCTTCACCTGACTCCCCAGGAGTGCTCGGGGGATGAGCACCTTCTCCCCGCTGGACTCGACGGTGACCGTGATGCCCTCGACCGTACCGGTGAAGGAGACGAGGCCCAGGCCCGAGGCTCCCATGTCCCAGCGGAGAGTAAGAGGGCGGCGCCACTGCGGCGGTATGAGTGCCAGGTTGTCGGGCAGGGCCTGGAGGATGACTGCGATGGTCTGGTCGAACATATCCCAGGTGATCGCGTAATCAGTGCCGGGTCCCCAATCGTTGAACCCGGTCCTTCCGAGCTCCACCGTCCACACATAGGGTGGCCACTCATCATCATCAGTACTTCTGCTATCGAAGTATCGGTACTCGGCAATGTCGATGGCCCGTTCACGGTCGAAGGAGATGACGCGCAGGGAAAATCCCTCATCCGAGGACGAGGGATCCGGCGTGATCTCGACGTAGCGGTCTCCGCATGCCCAGCGGAAGAAGAGCTCCGTACCGTAGACGGCGAAGGACTCGGTGCCCAGGATGTCGGCGACGTCGAGCAGGAAGCGGTGCACGCCCTCCTCAGTGAGCGTTGTGCCCAGGAGCGAGGCCACGCGGTCGGCCACCTGCGCCTCGGGGTTCACGGTGCGGTTCACGTCTCTCCTCCGTCTCCTGTCGGCCGATCTGCTCGCCCCAGCATATGGCGCCATCGCGCGGATTCGTCAGGGTCGATCTCCCCATGGGGCCTGCCGGGCGGGTGCGGGCCACTGCCCGCCGGACCCGCCCGCCCATCGCCGTCGGCCCCGGGCCATCGGTATCGGACGCGCTGCAATTCCCGGGTCGGAGGGGTGATGCGGCATTCATCATCTAGGCTGGCGCCGTGAAGATCCTGCTTCTGGGTTCCGGCGCGCGCGAGCACGCCCTGGCCCGCGCCCTCGTCGCTGACCCTGCCACCACCGAACTCGTCGTCGTCCCCGGCAACCCCGGCATCGCCGAGATCGCCACGACCTTCAAGGCCGACCCCTCCTCCGCCTCCGACGTGACCGCCCTCGCCGCCGAGATGGGGGCCGAGCTCGTCGTCGTCGGCCCCGAGGCGCCGCTGGTCGCCGGCGTCGCCGACGCCCTGCGCGAGGCCGGCATCCCCGTCTTCGGGCCGGGCGCCAAGGCCGCCCGCCTGGAGGGCTCGAAGGCCTTCGCCAAGGAGGTCATGGCCGCCGCGGGCGTGCCCACCGCCGAGGCCGCCGTGTGCTCCACCTTCGCCGAGTTCGACGCCGCCCTCGACCGCTTCGGCGCCCCCCACGTCGTCAAGGACGACGGCCTGGCCGCCGGCAAGGGCGTCGTCGTCACCTCCGACCGCAACGAGGCCCTCGCCCACGGCCTGGCCTGCCTGGCCCGGGAGGGCGGGCGCGTCCTCGTCGAGGACTACCTCGACGGGCCGGAGATCTCCCTGTTCTGCGTGTGCGACGGCGCCACCGTCGTCCCCCTGGCGCCCGCCCAGGACTACAAGCGCCTGGGCGACGGCGACGCCGGCCCCAACACCGGCGGCATGGGCTCCTACAGCCCGCTGACCTGGGCGCCGCAGGACCTGACCGAGCAGGTCGTCACGACCATCGCCCAGCCGGTCGTCGACGAGATGGCCCGGCGCGGCTCCACCTTCATCGGCCTGCTCTACTGCGGCCTGGCCCTGACCGGGCAGGGCCTGAGGGTCGTCGAGTTCAATGTGCGCTTCGGGGACCCTGAGACCCAGGCGGTCCTGGCGCGCCTGACCTCCCCCCTGGCCGGGCTCCTCCACGCCGCAGCCACCGGCCGCCTCCACGAGGCACCCGCCCCCACCTGGTCGGACGACGCCGCCGTCGACGTCGTCCTGGCCGCCCCCGGGTACCCCGGCGAGGTCGACCGGGGCGGGCGGATCACCGGCGTCGGCCAGGCCCAGGCCCTGCCCGACGTCCACGTCCTGCACGCCGGCACGGGCCGGGACTACCGCGGCCGGCTCATCGCCACCGGCGGGCGGGTCCTGTCCGTCGTGGCCACGGGGCGCAGCGTCGCCGCCGCCCGCGCCCGCGCCTACGAGGCGATCGGCCTCATCCACCTCGACGGCGCCCAGGTGCGCACCGACATCGCCGCGGACCGCTGAGCGGCCGGGCACCGGTGGCAGGATGGGCCCATGAGCGACAGCGCCCCTCCCGTCCTCCCCGCCGCTCCGCCCCTGCCCGGCTGGCGGCACCTCTCCAGCGGCAAGGTCCGCGACGTCTACGTCCCCGCCGACGACGGACCGTGGGCCGGCCGGGACGTCCTGCTCGTCGTCGCCTCCGACCGCATCAGCGCCTACGACCACGTCCTGCCCACACCCGTCCCGGACAAGGGCCGGGTGCTCACCGCCATGTCCGTCTGGTGGCTGGAGCGGCTGGAGGGCGTCGTCGACGACCACCTGGTCTGCCTGGACGTCCCCCGGCAGGTGGCGGGGCGCGCCATGATCTGCCGCCGCCTGGAGATGCACCCGGTCGAGTGCGTGGCCCGCGGCTACCTCACCGGCTCCGGCCTGGTCGAGTACCGGCGCAGCCGCTCCGTGTGCGGCGTCGCGCTGCCGGAGGGCCTGACGGAGGCCTCCAGGCTCCCCGAGCCGATCTTCACCCCCGCCGCCAAGGCCGCCGTGGGCGCCCACGACGAGAACATCGCCTTCGAGCGGGTCGTCGACATGGTCGGCGCCGACGTCGCCGCCGCCCTGCGCGCCACCACCCTGGAGCTGTACTCGCGCGCCGCCGCCATCGCCCGCGAGCGCGGCATCATCCTGGCGGACACCAAGTTCGAGTTCGGCTCCGGGGCCGACGGCGGGCTCGTCCTGGGCGACGAGGTCCTCACCCCCGATTCCTCCCGCTTCTGGCCCGCCGACGCCTGGGTCCCGGGCCGCCCCGCCCCCTCCTTCGACAAGCAGTACGTACGCGACTGGCTGACCTCCCCGGCCTCCGGCTGGGACCGGGCCTCGGGGCAGGCGCCGCCCGCCCTGCCCGCCGACGTCGTCGAGCGCACTCGGGCCCGCTACCTGGAGGCCTACGAGCGCCTCACCGGCGCCCCCCTGGCCCTGTGAGGCGCCCGCCATGACCGCGCCGCACGAGGCTTCGCCCCACCCGCCCTCCGAGACCCCCCGGCCCCCGCAGCCGACCGCCTCCTTCGCCCCCGGCCCCGGGTTCGTGGTGGCCCTGGTGGTGATCGTCCTCATCGTCGTGCTCGCGCTGGCGGCCGCCGTCAGCAGCGCGCTGGGCGTCATGGGGGTCTCCCGGCTGCTGGGCGGGGCGGCCCTGGTCCTGGTCGGGGCCGGCCTGGTGGTCGCGCTGCGGGTGCCGGCGCGCTCAGTGGTGGTCAACGCCCCGCGCCTGCGCCTGGAGCGCAGCCGCGCCCGGGCGGGCCGTCGGGCCGAGCGCGCCCGGGCCGAGAGCGCCCGGGGCGGGGAGGGCGGGCCGGGCCCGGCCGGGCGCTCCGGGGCCGAGCCCGGCGCACTCATGACGCGCCCGACCGCGGGGGCGCTGGCGGTGCCGGCGTCGAGTCGGCGGGAGCTGACCACGCTCGACGTCGTCTCCGGCCCGGTGACCACGGCGCTGGCGGCCAGCGGGGTCGGACGGGCGGCGGACGAGCGCCTGGCGGGCACGACGACGGGCGAGGCCCTGCTGCGGGTCGCCCAGCTGCTGGCCGGGGCGCTGGGATTCGTGCTCATGGCCCTGGGGCTGGCCTCGATCCTGGGGCAGGTGCTGCGATGACGCCGCCGCGGCCCGGCCGCCCGCCCGATGAGGAGCGCGGGCCCGTCGACTGGGGGGAGCCGCGCTCCTCGGCTCCGGGTCCGGCGGCGGCGCCGGGCGCCCCCGCTCGGGGCGCGGCTGCGCGGGGCGGGGCCGACTCAACTTCGTCATCAAAACGGTTCACCGCGACGGGCGCGGCTGCGCGGGGCGGGGCCGGCGTTGCCGGCGCACCCGTCGCCGGAGCCCGAACGGGGCCCGACTGGGGCGTGGGGCGCGGTCCGGCGGCGCCCGCGCCGACCCCCGGGCAGAGGGCCCGCACGCCCTGGCCCGTGGCCGTGCGCAAGCAGAGGCTCAGCGGCGTCGCCTTCGCCCTGGTGGGGCTGGCCCTGGCGACGTGGTCGGCCATGAACCTGGCCACGGCCGCCGGGGAGGGGCACCCGTGGGTGCCGCCGTGGCTCGTCGTCGTCCTGGGCGGGGCGGGGCTGGTCTCCGCGGCCGGCTACCTCGCCTGGGCGGGCGGGAGCCCGCTGCGCCGCGAGGAGGAGCGGTGGTCGCCGCGCCCCATCGACGCCGCCGCGGGCCTGACGGCCTCCCGCGTCGCCTTCCCCGCCGGGGCGCCGGTCGCCGGGCTCCTGGGGCCGGGGACGGGGGGCGCCGCCGGTGCCGCGGGGGCTCCGGGCGTTGCGGCGGGCATTGCGGCGGACACGGCCGGCGCCCCGGTGGAGATGGAGCCGGGGCCGGCGCCGATCATGGGCTCGTCCACCTTCGACCAGTCCTCCCACGCCCCCGCGGGCGTGGCCGGGGCGGTGGGCGGCTTCATGCTGGCCGGCGCCGTCGTGTGCGCCGTCATCGCCCTGGTCCTGGGGCCGCCGTGGCTGCTGGGCACGGGGGGCCTGGCCGTCGGCGGGGCCATGGCCGTGCACCTGGCGGGCGATTGGCTGGGACACCCCTGAGGCGGCCGGGTAGTGTGGGCGCGGACGCTTCCACCCCGCACCCAGGAGGACCGATGGGACGCATCGTCGTCGAGGTCATGCCCAAGCCCGAGATCCTCGACCCCCAGGGCAAGGCGGTCGCCGCCGGCCTGCCGCGCCTGGGCTTCGACCAGTTCACCGCCGTGCGCCAGGGGCGCCGCTTCGAGCTGAGCGTCGACGGGCCGGTGACACGGGCCCATCTGGAGGCGGCCGAGCGGGCCGCCCGGACGCTCCTGTCCAACCCGATCATCGAGGACGTCGTGGCCGTGCGCGCCGACGAGCCCGAGGGGGCGTCGGCGTGACCCGCATCGGCGTCATCACCTTCCCCGGCACCCTCGACGACGTCGACGCGCTGCGGGCCGTGCGCCTGGCGGGCGCCGAGCCGGTGGCGCTGTGGCACAAGGACGCGGACCTGCGCGGCGTGGACGGCGTCGTCGTGCCCGGCGGATTCTCCTACGGCGACTACCTGCGCTGCGGCGCGATCGCCCGCTTCGCCCCCGTCATGGACGAGGTGATCGGGGCCGCCGGGCGGGGCATGCCGGTGCTGGGCATCTGCAACGGCTTCCAGATCCTCACCGAGGCGCACCTGCTGCCCGGCGCCCTCATCCGCAACGACCGCCAGAGGTTCGTGTGCCGCGAGCAGCGCCTGCGCGTGGAGTCGACGACGACCGCCTGGACGGGCCTGTTCGAGGCCGGCGAGGAGATCGTCGTGCCGCTCAAGAACGGCGAGGGCAATTTCGTGGCCTCCCCGCAGGAGATCGAGCGCCTGGAGGGCGAGGGGCTGGTCGTCTTCCGCTACGTGGGGGGCAACCCCAACGGCTCGGCGCACGACATCGCGGGCGTGCGCAACGGGCGCGGCAATGTCGTGGGCCTCATGCCGCACCCCGAGCACGCCGTCGAGCCGGGGTTCGGCCCGGACTCCGAGGCGGGGCCCCGCACGGGCACCGACGGGCTGCGCCTGTTCCGCTCCGTCATCGGCGCGCTGGTGGGGGCCTGAGCGCTGTCCCGGCGGCCGGAAGCGCGCTCGGCGCGGCGCCGGCCGGGGCCGCGGCGCGAGTCGGCCTCCGGCGGGCCCGGCGCGCCATCGGCGCGGCCTTCCTGGCGCTGGACGCCGCCATCCGCCCCAGGGTCTGAGTGCGTCGCCGGCCGGGGGAGTACCGGGGGAGTCCTGGGCGATAATCCCCACACGGCCCGCGGGCCTGTGGATAACTGCCTCGTCCCCCGAAGACCCGGGGCGCGGATCCGGATGTTCGCCCTCCGATCGCCGTCGCCCCGGCTCCGAAGGCGGGGCGAATGGCGCAGTGGCGCAGCCCGCCGTCGGCCCGCTTCCGCCGCAGCCCCCGGAAGGCCCGGGATTCCAACGATTTGACGGGATGATTCGGTCTTTGATAAAGGGGGTCGGACGGCGCCGGGGGCCGGCTCGGGCCCCGCGACGGCGGCCCGGATCGGCGCGGGAACGGGCGTCCACAGGCCGAACGGCGCCATCGCCTGGTTCGCGCACCTGTGTGCACAAGGCTGTGGACACAGCCTGTGGATAACTGTCCGACGGCGGGGGGACGGCCCGGAGCGCGGGTCCGCCGAGACCGGGGCCGGGCATCGCGATGCCGGGGCGCGGCGACCACGGGCTGAGCGGCGGCCTCGACGTTCTGCCGGGTACCGTGGTGCCGAGGGGCGCGGCCCGTTCCGCGCCCCGCCCCTCACTCCGAGGCGCGGCCGATGGCGTCGAGGACCTCCAGGAGGTGGCGGTCGGGCAGGAAGCGGCGGCGCACCGCCTCGTGGGCGGCGTCGCCCATCTCCGCGGCCCGCTCGGTGAACAGCAGCAGGTCCCGCACCGCCTCGGCCCAGGCCTGGGCGTCCAGCGGGTCCACGAGCATGCCCGACACGCCGTCCTCGACCTGGTCCTGGATCCCGCCGACCGCCGAGGCGACCACCGGCGCCTTCTTCCACATCGCCTCGGCCACCGTCAGCCCGAAGGCCTCCACGAGCGAGCGCTGCGTGACGACGGCGCTGATCCGCTGGATCGCGTTGATGATGGTGGCGTTGACCTCCCGGTCCGTCGTCGGCACCGCCAGCACGTGGATGCGCCGGGCCGCGGCGTGCGGCAGCGTGCCCGCGCGCGAGACGATCTCGCCCAGGACCCTGGCGGCGGCCGCCTCCCGGGACGGGTCGGGCCTGGGGCCCACGAGCACCAGGTGGGCGTCGGCGGGCAGGGCGTCGATCTGCGAGGCGAAGGCCTCGACGAGCTCCAGGCCGCCCTTGAGCCGGTCCCAGCGCTGGACCTGGGTGACGATCCGCGCGCCCTGGGGCACCGGGGCGCCGAAGCCCGCATCCGCGCCGTCGTCCTTCAGCCCTCGGAAGGCGTCCGGACGCCCGTCCTCGCGGATGAAGGGCACGGCCTCGAAGGGGGCCTGGCCGTCGAAGAAGCCGCTCAGACGCGCCACCGACCAGGACTCGTCCAGGTCCAGCACCCGGTTCTTGGGCGAGTCCGGGTTGATGGAGGGGGTGAGGATGGAGCAGCGGGCCTCCTCGATGTAGGGCGGCAGGTACTCCGGGCGGGAGGCGACGACCAGGTCGGCGTCCTCCAGGTAGCGGTCGAGGAAGGCCCAGGCCCGCTGCCCCTCCTCGCCGGTGTGCGCCGCGCCCACGTGGCACCGCCAGATGACGACGGCGCCCGCCTGCTTGAAGGCCTTGGCCAGGCCGGCCGTGGGCGGGTCGTGGAGGATGACGACGTCGTTCTCGCGGACCTCGTCGACGACGTTGTCCGCGTTGGAGGCCAGGACGTGCTCGTAGATGTCGCGCTGCTTGTCGGCGAGCCTGCCGCCGTCGCCGCGGTCGCCGTGCATGGCGGCGTGCAGGCGGGAGGAGATGGTGAGGAACTCGGCCGGGGCGTCCAGCGTCAGCCAGCGGGCGTCGATGCCCAGGCCCCGGGCGTAGCCGACGAGCGGCGCCACGATCTCGGCGGGGCCGGAGCCCGCGACGGCCGAGGGCGTGACCGTCCAGATGGTCCGCCCCCCCAGCAGCCCGTGGGCGGCGTCGACGCCGCCGCGCAGGCGCCGTACGGCGACCTCGTCGAGGTGGCTTTCCAGATCGGACAGGGGCAGCGGGGCGAGATCGATGGTTCTCATGCTCTGATCCTGCCCCGAACACTTGTGAGGCGCAGCGCCTTGGGCCCCTGGAGTGTCGCGCGGCGCCGTCCGGCCAAGAGACTCTGCTCGCGGACGGGGTCTCTGCTCGCGGACCGGCCTCCTCGCCTGGCCCGACTCATGGCGCACCGCGTCCGGGGCGCTGTGCTCGCGGGCGGATGAACGCCTGCTTGCTCCGAGCCCGTCAAAGTACCACGATAGGGGGTGCTTCAGGGCCGATGTCGAGGCCCGCAGTCGACGGAGGACTCATGACTACACCATCTCCTTACGGTCAGCCCGCGTACCCCGATCCCTACGCCACCGGCTACAACCAGCCCGCGTACCCCGATCCCTACGCCACCGGCTACAACCAGCCCGTCTACCCTGCGGCGGACCAGCCCTACGCCCAGCCCGTCTACGTCCAGCCCTACGTCCCCGTCGCCTACGGGCCCTACGTCGTTCCCAAGTCCAGGACCACCGCCGCGCTGCTGGCCTTCTTCCTGGGTCAGATCGGTGCCCACAACTTCTACCGCGGGCAGACGGGCCGCGGCTTCGGCCACATAGTGCTCATCCTTGGCGTCATCATATGCGCCATCATGGCCGTGGCCATGATGGCGAACGCCGCGAGCCTCCCAGTCTACGACACTCCGTCCGACGCTGAAATCGCGACCCTCGGCGGCGCGTTCATCCTCGCCTGGCTGATCATCGCCGCGAACGGGATCTGGGCGTTCGTCGAGTTCATCATGATCCTCGTGTCCAAGGACGGCTCGCTCCAGTAGGGCTGTGCTCCCGGGCAGCCCCTGGGCCCGCCCGGCTCTGCGCCCCCGGGGGAGTCGGGCAGGCGAGTCGGCGCCCTGCCTGCCCGCGCCCTCAACGCCCCGCACCCCGGGGAAGTCCCCGCCGTCTGTCAGAACGGCCATCGTGGGACGGGCGCCCCTCGCGCCCCCGGGGAAGTCCTGGTTGTGGCGGCGGGCCCGCGGCGGGGGCTCCTCGGACCCTTGCACCCCTGGGGGAGTCGAATTGGCGATGTCACCTGGGCTCGCATTGTGCGAGGCGGGCTCGCAAGAATCGAGCGCAGGCGGATTCCGTCGCGCTGAGCTCGCACGGCGCGAGCCGGGGTGGACTCCGTCGCGCTGAGCTCGCATTACGCAAGCCGGGCCCGGCCCGCACCGCCCCGAGCGCCGAGACGTGCATTTTGCACTCGAGCGTGCACTTCTAACTGCACATCTCGACGGCGAAATGCACCTCTCGAGAGCAGAATGCACATCTCGACGAGCACAGGACCGACCCGCCCCCACCACCCCGAACGGCTTCCGTCCGCGCCGCCCCGCGCCGACCCCGGCCCACTGACCACGACCCCCGGTGAGAAGGGCTCAGTGAGGGCGGCGGGGACGTGGAGCGCGGGGCCGTCCGTCATGGTCTGCCCGAGTCGCCTCCTGGTGCGTTTGAAAGGGTTGGGCGCGGACGATCCCTGCATCGGCGAGCCCCGCACGGAACAACACACCTGGAAGGTTATTCAGCGGGCTCATGGCGGCGTTCTCCTTGGACCACTTGCGTTCCGCTGGACCACGGTGGTCCGATCGTCGTTCTCGAGGGCGGAGTGCGCGTCTCGGCGTCCGGGGCGCGGCGGCGTCGGGCGCCGGGGTCCGCGAGATCGTCGGGTAACCCGCGAGAACGTCGGGTAACCGCCGAGATCGTCACTTAACCCGCGAGAACGTCTGCTAGAGGTACGTGCTCGCGGGTTAAGGTACGATCTCGCGGGTTGAGTGACGTGTTCGCGAGCCGGCCGCGTCACGACATGCGAGACGCCGTCCCACCATGCAAGACGACCAGCAGGGGCGGAGCGGGGCAGGGCGGGGAGCCGTCCCGACGACCGGACCGTCACCACGACCTTCACGCTCCACGTCTTCAAAACCACCCCTGAATAACCTTCCTGCTCCGGGCGGGAGCCCCGCGGGAATTGCCACCGCACTAAGAAACGCGCCCTCGGGCGCGGGCCCGGCCGGTGCGGGCTGGGCCCGGCTTGCGTAATGCGAGCTCAGCGCGACGGAGTCCACCCCGGCTCGCGCCGTGCGAGCTCAGCGCGACGGAATCCGCCTGCGCTCGATTCTTGCGAGCCCGCCTCGCACAATGCGAGCCCAGGTGACATCACCAATTCGACTCCCCCGGGGCGGAGCGTGCCGTGAGAAAGCACCCTCACAAGGAGCGTCAGGAGTTCCGACCCCCGGGGCGGGGTGGACGCCTTCTGCCGCCGCCGATGGCGTAATTGTGGTGGGCTTCGACTCCCGGGGCGGGGTGGGCGCCCGCTGCCGGGGCGGGGCGCGCCGGGTCCGGGCGTGCGGCCTCGGACGTGCCAGTCCCCGGGCTCGCCGGATCCCCGGGCGCGCCGACGCCGTCGGGCGCGGGTATCTTGGGGCGCGGTCCTTCCGTCCCCATCCAGGAGCACCCATGGCCGTCGAGCAGCCGCAGCCCCCCGAGTCCGCCGTCGACCCCGCCGCCCGCCCCGCCGGGGCGCGGACCCCCCGGCCCGTCGAGCACCCCGACACCGTCGCCGACGCCGCCGCCACGCCCGAGCGGGCCATGCCCCACCGCGAGCTCGGCCTCAAGGACGAGGAGTACGCCTCCATCAAGGAGCTGCTGGGCCGGCGCCCCACCAACGCCGAGCTGGCCATGTACTCGGTCATGTGGTCCGAGCACTGCTCCTACAAGTCCTCCAAGATCCACCTGCGCCAGTTCGCGGACAAGACCACCCCGGCCATGCGCGAGCACCTGCTGGTCGGCATGGGCCAGAACGCCGGCGTCGTCGACATCGGGGGCGGCTGGGCCGTGACCTTCAAGGTCGAGTCCCACAACCACCCCAGCTACGTCGAGCCCTACCAGGGGGCCGCCACCGGCGTGGGCGGCATCGTGCGCGACATCATCTCCATGGGGGCGCGGCCCGTGGCCGTCATGGACCAGCTGCGCTTCGGGGCCGCGGACCACCCCGACACCGCGCGCGTGGTCCACGGCGTCGTGGCCGGCGTGGGCGGCTACGGCAACTGCCTGGGCCTGCCCAATATCGGCGGCGAGACCGAGTTCGACCCCTCCTACCAGGAGAACCCGCTGGTCAACGCCCTGTGCGTGGGCGTGCTGCGCCACGAGGACATCCACCTGGCCAACGCCTCGGGCGCGGGCAACAAGGTGGTGCTCTTCGGGGCGCGCACCGGCGGCGACGGCATCGGCGGGGCCTCCATCCTGGCGTCGGAGTCCTTCGAGGACGGCATGCCCGCCAAGCGCCCCAGCGTCCAGGTGGGCGACCCCTTCATGGAGAAGGTCCTCATCGAGTGCTGCCTGGAGCTGTTCGACGGCGGCCTCGTGCTGGGCATCCAGGACCTGGGGGCCGCCGGCATCTCCTGCGCCACTTCCGAGCTGGCCTCCAACGGCGACGGCGGCATGCACGTGGACCTGGAGAGGGTCCTGCTGCGCGACCCGTCCCTCACCGCCGGCGAGATCCTCATGAGCGAGTCCCAGGAGCGCATGATGGCCGTCGTCGCCCCCGAGCATCTGGACGCCTTCATGGCCGTCATCGACAAGTGGGACGTCGAGGCCTCCGTCATCGGCGAGGTCAACGACTCCGGGCGGCTGACCATCGACCACTTCGGGCAGCGCATCGTCGACGTCGACCCGCGCACCGTGGCCCACGAGGGCCCCGCCTACGAGCGCCCCTACGCCCGCCCCGCCTGGCAGGACGAGCTCAACGCCGACTCCTCCTCGCGCCTGCCCCGCCCGGCCACCGCCGCCGAGCTCGCCGACCAGGTCCTCGCCGTCCTCGCCGACCCCAACCAGGCCCCGCCCGTCTGGGTCACCGACCAGTACGACCGCTTCGTGCGCGGGGGCACCGCCCTGGCCCAGCCCGACGACGCCGGCGTCGTGCGCGTCGACGAGGCCACCGGGCGGGGCGTGGCCATCTCCACCGACGCCAACGGCCGCTTCGCCAAGCTCGACCCCGCCACCGGCGCCGCCGCGGCCCTGGCCGAGTCCTACCGCAACGTGTGCACCGCGGGCGCCCGCCCCCTGGCCGTGACCGACTGCCTCAACGTCGGCTCCCCGGAGGACCCCGACGCCATGTGGCAGCTCGTGGAGATCATCACCGGCCTGGCCGACGCCTGCGCCGCCATGGGCGTGCCCGTCACCGGCGGCAACGTCTCGCTGTACAACTCCCACGGCAGGGTCAAGGGGCTGCCCGACTCCTCCATCAACCCCACCCCGGTCGTCGGGGTCCTGGGCGTCATGGACGACGTGCGCCGCGCCAACCCCTCGGGCTGGTTCGAGGAGGGCCTGGCCGTCGTCGTCCTGGGCTCCACGCGCGAGGAGCTGGACGGCTCGGCCTGGGCGCGCGCGGTCCACGATCACCTGGGCGGCCTGCCGCCCGCCGTCGACCTGGAGGCGGAGATGGCGCTGGGGCGGGTGCTGCTGGCCCTGTCCGAGGCGGATGGGCCCGACGGCGCCCGGCTCGTGCGCGCCGCCCACGACCTGTCCGCCGGCGGGCTCGTCCAGGCCCTGGCCGACGCCGTCGCGCGCCACGGCGTGGGGGCCAGCATCGACCTGTCCCGGCTCCAGGGCAACGACGGCGTCGACGACTTCACCGCCCTGCTCTCCGAGTCCGGGGCGCGGGCCCTGGTGGCCGTGCCCGAGTGGGCCGTGGCCGCCGTGGCCGCCGCGGCCGAGGCCGAGGGCGTCGCCTGGGCGCGCCTGGGCACCACCGGCGGCGACATGCTCGTGGTCTCCGGCACCGACCTGCTCGCCGAGGCCGGGGAGGGGCCGGGGGGCGCCGGATCGGCAGATGGCGCGGCGGGCGGCCCGCTCGTCCTCGACCTGGCCGAGCTGCGCGAGCGCGTCGGGGCGACCCTGCCCGCCCTGTTCGGGTGAGCGGCCCGCCGGCCGGGCCGCTGCGCCGATCCGCGCCCCGGGCGGGGATGGGGAGCGCGGCCGGGCGCGCGGGGACCTCCCGGGCCCTTCCCGGCGTCTAGAGTGACGGCATGCTTGATCACATCTCCATCAGTGTCAGCGATCCGGCGGCCTCGAAGGCCTTCTACGAGGCGGCCCTGGCGCCGCTGGGCTACCGCGTGGTCATGGATTTCGGCCCCGTCACCGCCCTGGGCGCGCCCGCACCGGGGGCGCCGGAGGGGACCCCGGTTCCCCCGGACCTGTGGCTGACCCCGACCAAGGACCCGACGCCCTGCCACATCGCCGTGTCGGCCTCCTCCGCCGAGCAGGTGGACGCCTTCCACCGGGCGGCCCTGGCGGCGGGCGGCACCGACAACGGGGGACCGGGGGAGCGGGCGCACTACCACCCCGGCTACTACGCCGCCTTCGTCCGCGACCCCGACGGGCACAACCTCGAGGCCGTCTTCCACGGCGCCGGCGTCGGGGAGTAGACCCGGCGGGCGCCGCGGGGCGTCGGGGCTCCCGCCCCTGCGGTCCTGCGACCGCCGGCGGGCGGGAGCCCCGACGGTTCCGCGCTGCCCGGGCCGGGCTCAGCGGGCGGCACTGCGGCGCAGTTCGACGATCGAGGCGGCGAGCACGATCACCGGGC
>NZ_AUBL01000054.1 GCF_000429225.1 Actinomyces dentalis DSM 19115 | reverse complement strand
ACCGGCACCACCAGGACGCAGGTCCAGTCCCCCGGCCGGCCGGACACCGGGACCCCGCGCACCGGCGGCGCAGACGGCGACGGGGCCGCCACCGCATCCGCCGACGGCGCCGACGGCGGTGCCGCGGGGCTCTGCTACCTGGGCGAAGTGGGCCTCAGGGAGTTGTACTCCCTCTCATGCCTCTTCGCCCCCGCCGCACCCGA
The DNA here is from genome assembly GCF_000429225.1 of Actinomyces dentalis DSM 19115. Classification (GTDB taxonomy): domain Bacteria; phylum Actinomycetota; class Actinomycetes; order Actinomycetales; family Actinomycetaceae; genus Actinomyces; species Actinomyces dentalis. Next base: position 23,371 of record NZ_AUBL01000054.1, on the reverse strand, counting down.
CCCCGGCGGCGGCGCAGGAGGGGAGCCCCCGACCACGGTGACCATCACCGCCACCGACGCCGCCGCCCTCCTGGTCGACGGATCCGGCCTGCACCGCCAGCCCCCCGGACCCCAGGCCCTGATCACCCTCGACGTCATCGCCTACACCAGCCCCGACACCCGCACCATCACCACCACCGTCGCCAACACCCCCGTCACCGTCACCGCCACCCCCACCGCCTACGCCTTCGACTGGGGCGACGGCACCACCACGACCACCACCGACCCCGGAGCCCCCTACCCCCACCACACCATCGCCCACCGCTACCAGCGCACCGCCACCGCCGTCACCATCACCCTGACCACCACCTGGACCGCCACCCTCACCCCCGACGGAGGCTCACCCCGACCCGTCCAGGGCACCATCACCACCACCGAGACCACCCCGCCCTTCGACATCGTGCGCACCATCACCTACCTCACCGACGACGCCGAAGAAGCCCAAGGACACTGACCAGACACATCCGACAGCGAAAGGCCGCAGCATAACCAAACCTCTACAAAGCCCAGGACGATCCAGCCGGCGGCGTGGTGGTCACGACGGTCGTCTGCGCGTCCCCGCCCCCGGGGGCGGGGACGCGCAGGGCGGTGGTGTCGACGCCGAGGCGGGCGGCAGTCCGGAAGGCCGCGGCCCGGAGGGCGCCGACTCAGAAGACGGGGATGAAGATCTCCACGCGGCGGTTGAGCTGGCGACCGGCCGGGTTGTCCGAGCCGTCCGAGTTCTCATTGGGCGCCACGGGCCTGGTCTCGCCGAAGCCGGTCGCGTCCAGGCTCGTCGACACGCCGTTGGCCTTGAGCGCCTCGACCACCGCCTGGGCCCGCTGCTCGGACAGGGTCTGGTTGAAGGCGTCGTCGGAGACCGAGTCGGTGTGGCCGTAGATGTGCGCCGTCGGCGCCCCGGCCTCCTTGAGCAGCACCGACAGCTCCGAGATGGTCTCGGCGGAGTCCGCGCGCACCTGGAAGGACCCGAAGTCGAACAGCAGCCCGTCCTCCAACGTGATGACGGTTCCGCAGGACTCGATCGGCCGAATGGCGTCGAGAGTGGGGAAGTTCCCCAGGGGCTTGACCGGGGGCAGGGGATCGGCCTTGACCGTGCGCAGCTCGCCGTCGTCGATCTTGATATAAGCCTCGCCGCGGCCGTCATTCCTGACGTACAGGCCCGTCCGGGAATTGGTGTAGTTCCCCGACCCGTCGCCGTTATTGGCGATGGTGATCTCATTGTCACGGTAGGTGCCCGATCCGTCGCCGTTATTGGCGATGGCCTCACCGGTGCGCGAGTTGTTGTAGGTGCCCGACCCATCCCCATTGATGGCGACGGTGATCACATCGTCGCGGTACGTGCCCGACCCGTCGCCGTTGACAGCGATCGTGGTCTTGCTGTCGCGGTAGGTGCCGGACCCGTCGCCATTGTTGGTGATGGTGACCTCGCCATTGCGGTAGGTGCCGGACCCGTCGCCGTTATTGGCGATGGACTCACCGGTGTGCGAGTTATCGTAGGTGCCCGAGCCGTCGCCGTTGTTGGTCACAGAGGATCCGTCACCCCCCACGACGGTGGACCCGCCGTTGAAAACGCCGTTCTGGTCGCAGCGGGCCGGGGAGACGGTGATGCCCGGGCGGGAGGCGAGCTTCCTGGTCAGGTCCGGGGTGAAGACGCCGGTCGACGCCGTCAGGAGGGACAGGTCGGGCAGGGCGAACAGCGGCACCGGCGGGATCTGCCCCTCCGCGTAGCCGGGCACGGCGTACTTGCTGTCGGTGGTGGGGGTCGCGGTGGCGGTCCCGCTCGGAGCCGCGGTGGCGCCCCCGCTCGGGGCCGGCGTCTCCGATTGCGCGGCCGAGGCCGGGGCGGGCGCCGAGGCCGGGGCTCCGGCGGTGTCGGCGCCGCCCGAGCAGGCGGTCACGGCGAGGGAGAGGACGACGGCGAGGGCCAGGACCGGGCGGAGGCGCTGGGACCGGGAATGGGGATGCTGCATGGTTGTTCACCTTTGACGGTCGGTTTCATTCGGCGTCGCGCCATCGCGGGACGACGACGCCGATCGGGTCGGGCGGATGCGGGAGTCGGGCGGTGCTTAAGGTCGGGTCGGACGGGAGGCGCGGGGCCGGGTGAAATGGGTATCGGGATCGTGCGGATGTGGGAGGCGCGGGGCCGGGTGAGTGCAGTATCGGGCCCGGCGGGCCCCGGCGCAGCCGGCCCCGGACCGGAGCGTCGGGCGCCGGTCAGTCGCGGTGGGGGACGACGTCGGTATTGGCCCCGGAGTCGCGCACGACGGGGGCGACGCTGCCTCCCCATTCGACCGTGGCGTTGCCGGCCTCGGAGTCGACCGTCACGGTGTTCACGGAGCAGACGTAAACCTTGGCGTTGGCGCCGTCGATGACGAGGTTGTCGACGCGGTTCACGTAGACGGTCGTGTTCGACCCCGAGACGGTGAGCGTCGTCAGGTCGTCCTGGATCCGGATGGCCTTGTTGACCTGGTCGATCCGGTAGGTGTCGGAGTCGGCGGAGACGAGGGTGGCGGAGGAGGCCATCTCATCGAGCCAGGAGCAGTCCGACGCCGCCGCGCCCGAGCCGGCGCCCCCGCCCGAACCCGCGCCAGCGCGACCGCTCGAACCGCCCGAACCGGCGGTGGCGGAATCGCGCGGGCCGGTCGTGGGCATGATCCCCGCACCGGGCGCCGAGCCCGGCCCGGAGGCGCCGGCCGTGGGCGCCTCGGACTGCGGGGCGCCGGCCGAGGGCGCACCGGTCCCGGTGGCCTCGACCCTGATCGAGACGTCCCCGGTGGCCTCGGCGGTGGCGATCCGGGAGCCGCCCGCGGGCGCGGTGGTGGCGGAATCGCTGGCGGACAGGCTCACCTCGCACGCGCTCACGCCCGCCAGGCCGAGGACGGCCAGGAGGGCGACGCCGGTGCGCAGCGCACGGGCGGTGCGGGTACTACGGGCAGTACGGGCGGCGGCATAGGCGGCGCGGGCGGCGCGGGCGGCGCGGGCGGCGCCAGCGACATCGGCGACGCTATCGGTGCGGGCGGCGCGGGCGGCGCGAATCTTCAGTGCCATGGGAGTTCTCCATCATCGGGTCGGGCCGGGCAGGCTTGGGCCGGCTTGGGCCGGGTCGGGCTGGCTTGGGGTCGGATCGGCTTGGGCCGGGTCGGTCACGGGGTTCATTCGCAGGGCTTTGCGAATCGTCGGAGCCGGTCGCCGTCGTCCCCGACGGCCCAGCTCCTCGCACTCGAAACCTATATCCGCCCCCGTCGCAGCCCCGTCGCCCCGGTGTCGCAATCATGCGACAGGCCCGCCGTCGGGCGGCCCGGCCACGGGCAGCGCGAGCCAGACCCGGGTGCCCACGCCCTCGCGGGAGGCCATGCGCACCGTCCCGCCGTGGCGCTGGGCGATGGTGCGCACCAGCGACAGCCCCAGCCCCGAGCCCGGCAGGCCCTGGGCGTTGGCGGCCCGCCCGAGCTCGCGGAAGACGAGCTCGCGATCCGCCTCGGGCACGCCGATGCCGGTGTCGGCCACCTCGATCGTCACCACCCCGTGCTCCTCGCGCCCGCGCACCTCGACGACGCCGCCGGGCGGGGTGTACTTGGCCGCATTGGACACGACGTTGTAGACGGCCGAGTAGAGCAGGTCGCCGTCGCCGCGCACATGGGGCAGGGGCCAGGGCACCCGGGGCAGGTCGAGGCGCAGCCGCACCGCCGCGCCGCGCCCGGCCGCCTCCTCCACCACGGCGTCGACGGCGTCGGTCACCGTCTCGGCGAGGTCGACGTCCTCCAGGGCCAGGGACGCCGTCTCCAACTCGGCGAGCTTGCGCAGGTCGGTGAGCAGGCGGCTCATGCGCCGCGACTGGGCGTCGACGACCTCCAGATTGACGACGACGCCCGGCGGGGCCCCCGGCGAGGCGTCGGCGACGGCGGCGCGCACCGCCGTCAGGGGGTTCTTGAGCTCGTGGTCCAGGCGCCGCAGGAACTGGCGGTGCCGGGTCCGGGCCGCCTCCTCGCTGCGGGCGCGGGCCAGGCGGGCGTCCCGCACCCCCCGCGCCCGCACCGCCGCCACGAGGGCGGCCGCGCCCAGGACCAGCCCGCCGGCCTGCGCGGTCACGAGCCACAGGGGCGCCCGCACGAGCAGCTCGATGTTGCCGGCGCCCAGGCGCAGGCCCAGGACGACGACGGCCAGGAGCCCGACGGCAACGAGCCAGGCCATCAGGGGGCGAAGCCGCCCCGCCCCGCCCGGGCGGGCCTCCCCGCTGCCGCCGCGACTGCCTACGACCCCGCCCCCCGCTCCGCCCGGGCGGGCCTCCGGGCGGTCCGGGCCCGCCCCCGGGGCCCGCTCCGCCCGGGCGGGGCGGCGCCGTCGGCTCATGCGTGGACCTGCGCGCGGAACCGGTAGCCGACCGAGGGGACGGTCTCGATGTAGACCGGCTCGGAGGCGTTGTCGCCCAGGGCCCGGCGGATCTCGCGGATGCGGTGGTCGACGGCGCGCGTGGAGGAGGCGAAGTCGATGCCCCACAGGGCCGACAGGAGGGCGTCACGGGTGTGGAGCTCGCCGGGGTGGCTCATGAGGTAGTCCAGGAGCGTGACCGCCTTGGGCGTCAGGTTCAGTTCGCGCCCGGCCAGCTCGACGCGGCGGCTGGCGCGCTCCAGGACGAGGTCGCCGGCCACCAGGCGCGCCGCCGCCGTCAGCGGCTGGCTCATCCCGCGGGTGCGGCGCAGGACCGCGCGGATGCGTGAGGCCAACTCGGCCGGGTCGAAGGGCTTGGACAGGTAGTCGTCGGCGCCGTCGTCCAGGGCGGAGACGCGCTCGTAGGAGGCGTCGAGCTGGGTGAGCATGATGATCGGCGTCCAGGTCCCGCCGGCCCTGAGCCGGCGCACGAGCTCGCGCCCGTCCATGCGGGGCATGAGCACGTCGGTGACGACGATGTCGACGTCGTAGGCGCCCAGCAGGTCGAGCGCCTCGACGCCGTCGCCGGCCAGGAGGACGCGGTGGCCGCTGCGCTCCAGGTAGGGGCCCAGCGAATTGCGGATGGGGGCCTCGTCGTCGACCAGCAGGACCGTGGCCGACGACGAGGCCGGTGATGGGACCGACGACGAGGCCGGTGCGGCGGGCCGCATCACGGGCGGACCGCCGGATTCACCGATGTCACTGGGTGAGCCTTCCGGTGGTGTTGTTGGCGCCGAGGTCCTGGATGTCGGGGTCGTCCCCGAGCCAGTGGACGGTGACGTTGGAGCCCTGGATCTGGAGGTGGTCGATGTCGCGGGCGTAGACCGTGACGTCCGATCCCTGGATGATGAGGGTGTCCACGTCATCGGCGGCGATGGTGTTCTCGGCGCCCTGGACCGTGAGCATGTCGAGGTCGCCGACCAGGTTGAGGGTCGTCCCCGAGCCCTGGACGGCATAGCTGCCGAAGACCGTCTGGCGCTCCCCCTTGTCGAGGATCTCCTTCCAGGCCGCGTTGGTGATGGGGGCGTCCTCGGCGTCGTCATCGTCGTCGCCGTCGTGGTCGCCGGAGCCGGTGGGGCTGCCGGTGGGGTTGTTGGAGCCGGTCGAGCCGGTGGCGCCGCCTGCGGTGCTGCCAGTGCTGCCGGTGTTGCCGGTGCCGGTCGAGCCCTGGGCGCCGGTGGAGCCGGCGTCCGAGCCCTGGGCCTGAGAGGCCTTTGGCGAAGCGGAGCCAGCGTCGTTGACGGACAACGAGCAGGCGCCCAGCGACAGGGACAGGGCCACGGTGGCAGCGCCGGCGAGAACGATCTTGGAAAGGCGCATGGCGAGTTCCTCTCAGGAATCAGTGGATGGGTTGTATGGTGTACACATTACCGGCTTGTTATCCCGAGACTGTCGCCGAACTGTCGCAGGTTCGCGACCGCAGCGATCCCGCAGGAGCCTCACCGGTGAGCGGGGAGCCGTCGGCCGCTTTCCCCACTTCACGCAGGGGCGGTCACCGCCGTCGCCGCCCGACCCGCCGTCGCCGCCCGACCCGCCGTCGCCGCCCGACCCGCCGATCCCGCCGCACCCGGAGGCGACTCGGGCAGACCGTCACGGCCGGCCCCCGCGCCCCACCGCCCTCAACGGCTCCGCGCATCACACCGGGACACGCACCCGGACGCCTCCGCAACAACCCTCCGGACGAGGAGGACCCGCCCGAGCAGACCGCCACCACGACCTTCACGCCCCACGCCTTCAAAACCACCCCTGAACAACCTTCCCGGAAAAAGGTGGCTCCCGCGTATCTTTAAAGCCCCAGCCCCTCAGTCGCGGATCGCAAAACGGCGGAATGACGCCGATCCCGTCAGGTTCGACCGGAGTGAGCGGCCTTAAAGATACGCGGGAGCCACCTTTTCGCGGCACCGCACCCCGGACCGCGGTGCACTCCGTCGGACGGACCGCTCGGGCGGACCTCGCCGCGGTCAACGTCCTGAAGACGAGGGCCCCTGGAGGCCCCGGAGCTCCGTCACGGACGGAGGGCCCACAAGGTTCGCCGCGCCAGACGCTCGTGGACGTTTGGGACCACATCACGGACGGAGAGTATGGCGGGCCCGGCCGCCCCCGTCAGGACGGCTTCTCGGCCGCGGCCTTGGTCGCCCTGCCCGCGGCCTTCGGCCTCCCGGGCGTCGCCTTGGCCGACTTCTCCGCCGCGGCCGTGGTCTTCTTGGCCGTCGCCTTGGCCGTCTTGGCCGACGTCCTGGTCGTCTTAGTCGTCTTGGCCGTCTTCTTGCGGGTCGTGCGCTTCTTGACGGGGCCCTTGGCGCGCTTCTCCGCCAGCAGCTCGTAGGCGCGCTCGGGAGTCACCGTCGCCGGGTCGTCGCCGCGGCGCAGCGTCACATTCGTGACGCCGTCGGTGAAGTAGGGGCCGAAGCGCCCGTCCTTGATGACCACCGGTCGCCCGGACTCCGGGTCCGTCCCCAGTTCGCGCAGCGGCCCGCGCGCGGCCGCCTGGCCGCGGCGCCGCTTGGGCTGCGCGAAGAGCTCCAGGGCCTTATCCAGCGTCACCGTGAACAGCTCCTCCTCGCTGTCCAGGGAGCGCGAGTCCGTGCCCTTCTTCAGGTAGGGCCCGTAGCGGCCGTTGTGGGCGGTGATGTCCACGCCCTCGGCGTCGCGGCCCACCACGCGCGGCAGGCTCAGCAGGTCGAGGGCCTGGTCCAGGGTCACCGTCGACAGGTCCATGCTCTTGAACAGGGAGGCCGTACGGGGCTTGGGGGCGGCCGCCTTCCGCGCCCCGCGCCTCTTCGCCCCGGTCGTTCCGGTCGCCCCGGTCGACTTGGTCCGCCCGGTCGACCCGGCGCCCTGCGCGTCCCGTGCCGGAGTCCCCGCACCGTCCTCCGCCGCGGGCTCGGGCAGGACCTCGGTGACATAGGGCCCGTAGCGCCCGTCCTTGGCGACGATCGTGTGCCCCGTCGCCGGGTCGGTCCCCAGCTCGCGGCCGTCGTCGGCGGCCCGGGCGAATAGTTCGCGCGCCCTGGCCACGGTCAGCTCGTCGGGGGCGACGTCGGAGGGCACGTTGGCGCGCTTGCCCTCCGCATCCTCCAGGTAGGGCCCGTAACGGCCCACGCGCAGGGTGATGCCCTCGCCGATCTCTATGGAATTGATGGCGCGGGCGTCGATCTCGCCCAGGTTCTCCACCATGGCCTTCAGACCCTGCTCGGCCTCGGCGGCGACCACGTCGTCGGCCGCGAGAGCGCCGGTCGAGCGCGCCCGGTCCCCGAAGTAGAAGCGGGTGAGCCAGGCGACCCGGTCCTCCCGCCCGGCGGCGATGCGGTCGAGGTCGGCCTCCATGGAGGCGGTGAAGTCGTAGTCGACCAGTTCGGTGAAATTCTCCTCCAGCAGCCGGGTGACCGCGAAGGCCAGCCAGGTCGGCACGAGGGCCTGGCCGCGGTGGTCGACGTAGCCGCGGTCGGCGATGGTGGACATGATGGACGCGTAGGTCGAGGGCCGGCCGATCTCGCGCTCCTCCAGCGCCTTGACCAGGGAGGCCTCGGTGTAGCGCGGCGGCGGGGTGGTCTCGTGGCCGGCGGCCTCGGCGCCCAGGGCGGCGAGCTCCTCGCCGGCGCTCATCGCCGGAAGGCGCGCGTCCCCGCCGTCCCGCCCCTGCTCCCGCCCGCCGGACTCGGACTCGTAGCGCTCGGCGTCGCGCCCCTCCTCGTAGGCGGCGAGGAACCCGCGGAAGGTGATGACGGTGCCCGACGCCGTGAAGTCGGCCGTGGAGAAGGCCGGGGCCGCGTCGGCGTCCCGGGTGGCGGCACCCCGGGCGTCGGCGCGCTGCGCCCCCGCACTCCGGCCGGTTCCGGCGCCGGCCCCGGCCAGCGGCACCTCCACGTGGACGGTGGCGGTGGAGCCGACGGCGTCGGCCATCTGCGAGGCGACCGTGCGCTTCCAGATGAGCTCGTAGAGGCGGAACTGGGATCCGGTCAGGGAGCCAGCGACCTGCGCCGGAGTGCGGAAATGATCCCCGGCGGGGCGGATCGCCTCGTGCGCCTCCTGGGCGTTCTTGGTCTTCGTGGCGTAGACGCGCGGCTTGGCGGGCACGTACTCGGCCCCGTAGAGCTCGGCCGCCTGGGCGCGGGCGGCCGCCACGGCCTGCCCGGACAGCACCGTGGAGTCGGTGCGCATATAGGTGATGAAGCCGTTCTCGTACAGGCCCTGGGCCACCCGCATGGTCTCGCGCGGGTTCATGCGCAGCTTGCGGGAGGCCTCCTGCTGGAGGGTGGAGGTGGTGAAGGGCGCGGCCGGACGACGCCGGTAGGGCTTGTCCTCCACGCCGCTCACCCGCGGGCGCGAGCGCATGACGGCGTCGGCCACCGCCCTCGCCCCGGCCTCGTGCAGGTGGACGACGGCGGCCTTGACGGCGGCCGGGCGCAGCACGCCGGCGTCGGTGAAGTCCCGGCCGGTGGCCACCCGGCGCCCGTCGAGGGAGGTCAGGCGGGCGGTGAAGGGCGTCCCGGCGGCCCCGTCGGGTCCTGCGGCCCCGGCAGGTCCGGCAACGGCGTCGGCCCCGGCGACGCCGTCCGCCGCATCCGCCCCGGCGGCCCCGGCCCCGTCGACGCCGGCGGCGAGCCGGGCCTCGACCCCCCAGTAGCCGGCGGTCACGAAGGCCATGCGCTCGCGCTCGCGCTCGACCACCAGCCGCGTGGCCACGGACTGCACCCGCCCGGCGGACAGGCCGGCGCGGACCTTGCGCCACAGCACCGGGCTGATCTCGTAGCCGACGAGCCGGTCGAGGATGCGGCGGGTCTCCTGGGCGTCGACGCGATCGGTGTCGATGTCGCGGGTGGCGCCCAGGGCCCGGGTGACGGCCTCCTTGGTGATCTCCGTGAAGGTCATCCGGCGAACCGGCACGGTGGGCTTGAGGACCTCCTTGAGGTGCCAGGCGATGGCCTCGCCCTCCCGGTCGTCGTCGGTGGCCAGGTAGAGCTCGTCGGCGTTCTTCAGGGCCCGCTTCAGCTGGGCGACGGTCTTCCTCTTGTCCGGGTTGATGACGTAGTAGGGCTTGAAGCCGTCCTCGACGTCGACGGCGAACTTGCCGTACGGCCCCTTCTTCTGCGCGGCGGGCAACTCGGAGGGCTGGGCGAGGTCGCGGATGTGCCCGACGGAGGCCTCGACGTCGAAATCGGGTCCGAGGTAGCCCGCGATGGACCGGACCTTGTTGGGGGACTCGACGATAACGAGCTTGGTGGACACGGCTGCCTTCCTCGGGTGTGGGTCCGACGGCGTGGACGCGGCGACGCGCGGGTCGGGGGCACGCAGACTGTAACCCACACCGGCCGCCGCCGCGGCCATTCCCGCCGGCCGCACGGGCGGATCGGGCGGGAGGACGGGCCGGCCCGCGGGCGGATCGACCCGCGGGCCGGCCGGTCAGCCGGCCGTGAACCGCAGCCGGCCGGGCCCGCGGATCAGCTGATCTCGACGAGCAGGGCGCGCAGGCGCTCCAGGCGCTGGGAGATGATCTCCTCGTCGAAGGGCAGGTGCAGCCCGCGGCACTCGGCCGCCAGGGAGGCCAGGTCCCGCACCTCGGGGGTGCCCCGCTCGGCCAGGGCCCGGGCCTCGGCCAGGACCTCGGCGGAGACCCTGCCGCCGCCGTCGCGGTCCACCCACCGGCGCAGGCGGATGACGGCGCGGTCGAGGGCCGGCGTGACCTCGCGCAGCTCGGAGTCCATGGCGGCCACCCCCTGCTCGACCTCCTTGCACAGCGGGCCGAGCCGGGCGAAGCCCGCGTCCAGGGCCGCGCACAGGTCGTTCATGGAGCCGACGGGCTCCTCCTCGCTGCCGTCCAGGACGGAGCGGGCGAAGCGCCCCACCATGAGGGTGAGCAGGCGCATGAGGGCCACGGTGAAGCGCAGCTCCAGCACCAGCTCCTGCAGGCCGGACATGCGCTCGGGCAGGCCCCGCAGCGCCGGGGTGACCTTCTCGGAGACCTCGATGATCTGGTAGGCCATCGCATCGGCCTTGTCCGCCATCTTGAGCTCGCGCCCGCCCACCAGGCGCGCGTAGGACTCGGTGCGGCCCGCGACGTCGAGCATGACCCCCTTGGCGGCGGCCAGGGAGGTGAGCAGACGCAGGTACTCCTCGAGCTGGAACACCAGGAGGTTGGTCTCCCTCTCGATCTGCCCGGCGATCGTGAGGATCTGGGTGACCGGGCCCTCCACGGCGGGCGGGGCGGGCACCCGCACCCCGGCGGAGACCAGCGCGGAGACCTCGTGGGGCAGGGTCTCCAGGGTCATGGCGTGCAGACTGTCGAATCCCAGCGCGTCGAGCTCGCGGGTCAGCTCCTCGGCGCCCAGCTCGCCGACCCGCCTGCGCGAGGAGCCGCGCGCGGCGAATTCGCGCTCGCGGGAGCGGACCCGCCGGTAAACGGCCTGCACGGCCTCCTGCGTCCGGGTGTTCATCGGCTTGGTGCGCACCGACAGATAGCCGCCGGGGATGGGCACGATGGTGGCGAAGACCCGGTAGTCCAGGCCGTCGGCGGCGCGGTTGATCACGTAGGCGCACACGGGCAGGCCCGCCTGAAGATCGTCCCACATGAGCTTGAAGACGCCGGCCGGCATGTCGAGGTGCCGGATGATGTTGTGGGGCGAGCGCATCAGCCTCTCGCGCGTGTACCTCGACAGCGAGTCGAAGGTGCGGTTCGACCGCTGAATGACCCCCTTCGCGTCCGTGGTCGAGAAGAAGATGTCATCGGGGTCGAAGAACCGCTCGTAGCCGATTTGCGACTCCACCTCATACGCTCCTGACTACCTCGTGAGGACTAGCGAAACACACCAAACCGCCAGCCGTCAGTTATACCAGATCGCCAATGGCGTCGGCCACCGCCGCCATCGTGCCCTGCATCGCATCCGAGTTGTAAGAGAAGTCCAAGCCACGGCAGCGCGCGGCCAGGGTCGCCAGGGCCGACATCTCGGGGAACCCGGCCTCGGACAGGCGCTCCGCCTCGCCGAGCAGGGCCAGGACGTCGCCCTCGACACCCTCGCGCAGCGAGGCGTGCTCGTCCTGCAGGGCCCGCAGCCAGCGGTCGAAGGGACGGCGGGTCCGGTCCAGGTCGGAGACGACCGAGCGCATGAGCTCGTCGAGCTCGTCGCTGCGGGTCACAATCGCGTTGCAAACCGGGCCGATGTCCGCCAGGTCCTCCGCCAGGGCGTGGCTCAGCTCGGTCATGGCCCGCGGCACGTCGTCCTCGGTGCCGTCGACGACGGCGGCCGCGTAGATGCCCAGCACGAGGGTGTGCAGGCGCATGAGCGAGGCGCGGAAGCTCAGCTGCGCGACGGCGGACACGAGCGCGCCCACCGTGGAGGTCAGCCCCCCGAGCTGCTCGACGGCGCGGGCCGTGCGCTCCGAGACCCGCTCGGACACGTCGGGGACCGAGGACTCGGCGTCCTGGCTGTCGAACATGGCGACCAGCTCGCCCGTGCGCCGGGCCCGCCGGATGATGGCGGGGGACTGCTCCATCCAGCCGCCCAGGCCCGCGAGCAGCTCGCGGTAGCCGCCGACCTGGCCCACGAGGGTGTCGGAGTCGTGCTCGATGGTGCGCGCCAGCTCGAGGATGCGGTCGGCGGCGTCGTCGGACCTCTCGCGCACGGGCACCCGCACGCCGGCGCGCAGGAGGAGCTGGGCCTCCTGCGGCAGGGCGGCCCGCCCGAAGGCGGACAGGCTCCCGTAGCCGAGGGTCTCGAGCTCGGCCAGGAGCGCCTGCGCGCCCCTCTCGGCGACCTTGCGCCTGGGCAGGCCCTGCGCGATGCACTCGCGCTCGATGGCGCGCACCCGCTGGTAGATCTCGCGGACGGTGGCGAAGGCGTCCTGGTCCAGCGGCTTGGTGCGCACCGAGACGTAGCCGTCCTCGACGGCGGTCACGGTGGCGAAGACCCAGTAGTCCAGGCCGTCGCCCGCCCTGTTGAGGACGTAGGTGCACACGGGCAGGCCGGCCTCGAGGTCGTCCCACATGAGCTTGAAGACGCCGGCGGGCATGTCGTCGTGGCGGATGATGTTGTGAGGGGCGCCTATCATCTCCTCGCGCGGATGGCGCGCGAGGGTGATGAAGGTGTTGTTCGCCCCACGGATGACACCCTTGGTGTCGGTGGTCGAGAAGAAGACGTCGTCGACGTCGAAGAGGCGCTCGTCGCCCTGAATGGTCTCCATGCGGTATCCGGACGGGTAGTAGGGATGGGTTGGGTCAGACCTAAGACTGGCCGAGGCGCCGCGCCCGGCGCATGTCGAAATTGGCCGGGAAGGACACAATTCGATTACAAGTGCGGCATCTCATAGCCAAGGCCTCACGCGCACAGTGTAGGGGTCCGGGCGGCGCGGTGGGGCCGGAGCGGCGAAACCGTCCGCGGACGCACAGCGCAGTCACAGGCAGTCCGTGTTCAATCCGGACCCATGAGCACCTCCTCCACCGAGACCCTGACGCGCCCCGACGGGTCCCCCGTCCGGGTCCTCGTCGTCGACGACGAGCAGATGCTGGCAGACCTCCTCGCCTCGGCGCTGCGCTACGAGGGCTGGGAGGTCACCACCGCCGGCACCGGCATCGCCGCCGTGCGGATCGCCCGGGAGATCGAGCCCGACGTCGTCGTGCTCGACATCATGCTGCCCGACTTCGACGGCCTGGAGGTCATGCGCCGCATCCACGGCCGCCGGCCGTCCGTGCCCGTGCTGTTCCTCACCGCCAAGGACGCGGTCGAGGACCGCGTGGCCGGACTGACCGCCGGCGGCGACGACTACGTGACCAAGCCCTTCTCCCTGGAGGAGGTCGTGGCCCGACTGCGGGCCCTGCTGCGCCGCTCCGGGGCCGGCGCCGAGCGGGAGGACCACATCCTGAGCGTCGGGGACCTGACCATGGACGAGGACTCCCACGAGGTGTGGCGCGGCGAGGACTCGATCCACCTGACCGCCACGGAGTTCGAGCTGCTGCGCTACCTCATGCGCAACCCGCGCCGCGTCCTGTCCAAGCCCCAGATCCTGGACCGGGTGTGGAACTACGACTTCGGCGGCCAGGCCAATATCGTCGAGCTCTACATCTCCTACCTGCGCCGCAAGATCGACAAGGGCCGCGAGCCCATGATCCACACCATGCGCGGCGTCGGGTACGTCCTCAAACCCGTGGAGCCGCACCGCCCCGCCCCCCAGCAGGGCGCCTGAGCGCCGTGCCCGCCCGCTTCGATCCGGCGGTCCGACGGCGCAGCCTGCGCGCCCGGCTGGTCGCGGGGGTCCTCGGCCTGGTCCTCATCACCTCCGCCCTCGTGGGCGCCTTCTCCACCCTCGCGCTGCGCCACACCCTCATGGAGCGCCTCGACGAGAAGCTGGTCGCCGCCTCCGATCGCGCCGCCGCCCGCCGTCACGAGGCCGCCGGCAAGAGCGCCGGCGACGACAACTGCAGGGCGGACCGGTCCGACGACCCCGGCGGGGCGGACAAGCCCGACCGCCCCGTGCCCGCGGGGCTGGACGCCCCCGGGCAGTCCACCGGCACCCTGACCATCATCTCCTCCGGCGCCGCCGGCTCCCCGGCCGTCGCGGCCGGCTACATCGATTCGGGCGGCCTCTACCAGAGCCTGTCCGAGGCGGAGACGCGGGCGCTGCTGTCCCTGGAGCCCACCGGCGAGCCCGTGACCGTGACCATCTCCTCCCTCGGCGACTACCGGGTCGTGGCGAGCAGGGACTCCAAGAGCGGGGACCTCGTCGTGACGGGCCTGTCCATGGCCGGCGACAACGCCCTCGTGCGCACCCAGCTGCTCATCGAGATCATGATCGCGCTCCTGGGCGCCACCGCCGCCGCCCTGGCCGGGCGGGCGATGGTCCGCTCCTCGCTGGCGCCCCTGGAACGGGTCGCCGCCACCGCCGAGCGCGTCGCCTCCCAGCCCCTGGCCAGCGGCGAGGTGCGGATCCGCGAGCGCGTGGCGGACGCCGACCTGGACTCCTCCCAGGAGGTCGGCCAGGTGGGCGCGGCCCTCAACACACTGCTGGGGCATGTCGAGGAGGCCCTGTCCGCCCGCCAGCGCAGCGAGACGCAGGTGCGCCAGTTCGTGGCCGACGCCTCCCACGAGTTGCGCACGCCGCTGGCCTCGATCCGCGGTTACACCGAGCTCATTGCCCGGGAGGGCGCGGGCGCCGCCCTGCCCGAGGAGGCCACGCACGCCCTGGAGCGGGTCCACTCCGAGTCGGTGCGCATGACCGGCCTCGTGGAGGACCTGCTGCTGCTGGCGCGTCTGGACGCGGGGCGCGAGCTGCGCCGCGGGGAGGTCGATCTGCTGGGCGTTCTCCTGGACACGGTCGCCGACGCCCGCGCCGCCGGCCCGGACCACGTCTGGGAGCTGGACCTGTCGGCGCTGGGCTCGCCCGACGGCGAGGGCGGCGCGGAGGACGACGACGGTGCGGAGGACGACGATGGCGCGGAGGACGACGACGGTGCGGAGGGCGCCGACGGCGGGGACGGAGCGGACGACGCGGGCGGCGAGCCCCCGCTCGTGGTGGGCGACGAGGCGCGACTGCGCCAGGTCCTGGTCAACCTCCTGGCCAACGCCCGCGTCCACACGCCGCCCGGCACGCGCGTGACCACCCGGATCTTGCGCGGCCCGGGCGCGGCGGGCGGACCAGGCGCGGGCGCGGCGGACCCGGGCGCGACGCCGGCCGTCGACCCGGCTGCGGGCGGGGCCCCGGCGGCGCCGTCGGACGCGGCGGGGACCTGGGTCATCACCATCGGCGACGACGGGCCGGGCATCGACCCGGCCGTGCGCGACCGCATCTTCGAGCGCTTCGCCCGCGCGGACGCCTCGCGCGAGCGCCGCACGGGCTCGACGGGACTGGGGATGAGCATCGCCCTGGCCATTGTGACGGCCCACCGCGGCGCGCTCACGGTGGACTCGGTGAGGGCCGGGGACGACCCGGCCAGCCCGCAGGCCCACGGCACGACCTTCACCGTCACCCTGCCCGCCTCCTGACCGGCCCGCGCGGCCGGGGCGGACCCGCCGCCCGAGCCGGGCCTGCGGACCCGGGCCCGCCCCGGCCGGAGCGGCGCGCGGGCGGCCGGACCCGGGGCCGGCCCGGCCCTCAGGCCCGCGCCCGGTCGGCGAGGAAGCGCAGGACGTGCAGCGCGACGGCCTGCATCTCCCCCAGGGTGATCCCGTCCTCGGCCCGGTAGGAGTCCATGATGGCGTCGTCGCGGGTGGTCGAGAAGTGCGCGTCCCCGCCGGGCATGAGCACGTCGACCCCGGCGCGCACCCGGTAGGCGCTGTCGCGCAGGGCCGGGAAGTCGGGGTCGGGGGCCATGCGCATCCACCAGTCGGTGATGACCAGGCCCTCGTAGCCCCACTCGCCGCGCGCGATGGTGGTGACCAGGTCGTAGTGGTAGTGCCCCCACACGCCGTTGATCTTGTTGTAGGAGGTCATGATCACCTGCGGGGCCGCCGTGGTCACCACGATCTCGAAGCCGCGCAGGTAGATCTCCCGCAGCGCCCGCTCGGACACGCGCGAGTCGGCGAAGATCCGGTTGGTCTCCTGGTTGTTGGCGGCGAAGTGCTTGGGGCAGGCGGCCCGGCCCGTGGACTGCACCCCGGTCACGACCGCTGAGGCCAGCGAGCCGGTCAGGAGGGGGTCCTCGGAGAAGTACTCGAAGTTGCGCCCGCACAGGGGGTCGCGGTGGATGTTCATGCCGGGGCTGAGGAGGACCTCCGAGCCCAGCGCCGCCATCTCCCGCCCGTGCAGGGCGGCCATGGCCCGCACGGCGCCGGGGTCCCAGGTGGAGGCCAGCGCCGTGCCGCACGGCAGGAGGGAGGCGGTGGCGGTCAGGCGGATGCCGGAGGGGCCGTCGGTGGTGATGGCGGGCGGGACGCCCAGGGAGCGCAGGCGCTCGGTGACGCCGCCGAAGGCGCCGGCGTTGCCGGGGGCGCCCAGCGGGGAGTCCATCTCGATGTCGCCGTAGGCCAGGGCGGCCAGGTCGCCGGGCTCCAGGAGGGCGACGAAGTCCTCCAGGCCCATCGTCCCGTCCAGGACCGACGCGAAGGAGGGGGCCGCGCCGTCGGCGGTGCCGGCGGGGGCGGGCAGGGCCGCGGGCAGGCGCGACAGGATCCGCTCGCGCAGGTCCACCTCGCTGACGGGCACGGGCTCCCACCCGACGGCGCCCGCGCCGTCGGGCCCCGTCCGGCGGGTCATCCGCTGGAAGGGGTGGTCGGGACTGGGGGCGGCGGCCTGCTCGAGGCGGCGCAGGACGCGGGTGTCGGCGATCTCGACGGCGCCGATCGGCCGGGCGGAGCGGACGTCGGCGCCCAGGTGGAAGGTGTAGGTCCCCGCGGGCAGCACCCAGGCGAAGCGGTGGCCGGTGGCCCCGGAGTCGTCGTAGGAGGCCAGGTCGCGCCAGGGCACGTCGAGTTCGACCGTCTGGGCGGCGCCGGGCTCCAGGGCCTCGGTGCGGGCGAAGGCGACGAGCTCGCGGGCGGGCTGGCTCAGGGCGCCGTCGGGCTTGGAGACGTAGAGCTGGACGACGGCGGAGCCGGGCCGCCCGCCGGTGTTGCGGACGCCGGCCCGCACGCTCACGCCGTCGTCGCCGGCGGTCGGGGCCCCGCCGGTGATCTCGTGGGTGGTGTAGCCCAGGCCGAACCCGAAGGGGTGGAGGACGGCGTCGGGGGCGAAGGTCTCGAAGTAGCGGTAGCCGACGAAGACGTCCTCGACGTAGTCGTTGGCCTGCGGGTCGCCGAAGTGGCCGGCGGAGGGGTAGTCCTCGTAGCGGCGGGCGATCGTGTCGGGCAGGCGGCCGCCGGGCTCGTCGGCGCCGGCCAGGATGCGGGCGACGGCGCGCCCGCCCTCCATGCCGCCGCACCAGGCCAGCAGAAGGGCGTCCACGCCCAGCTCCTCGGCCCAGGACAGGTCGATGACATTGCCGGTCACGACCACGGCGACGGTGCGCTCGAAGGCCCCGGCGGCGGCCTCCAGGAGGGCGCGCTCGTCGTCGGTGAGGTAGTAGGAGCCCGGTTCGAGGGCGGACTCGCGGTCCTCCCCGGCGGCCCGCCCGATGACGACGACGGCGGTGGCCGCGCGGGCCGCGGCGGCGGCGATGGCGTCGCGCAGCCCCTCGTCCAGCGGCATCTCGGGGAAGCTCAGGGGCCAGCGGCCCCACTCGGTGCCGGGGTCGACGGGGTTGGCCTCGCACCAGGCCTCGGTCAGGGCGGCGAGGGTGGCGTCGACGGCGACGCCACCCTCCCGCAGGGAGTCGAGGAGGTTGGTGACGTACGGGGGGTTGACGTCGCCGCCGGAGCCGTAGCCGACGGCGATCCAGTCCTTCTGGACCCGGCCCAGCACGGCGACGGGCGCGGCGGGGTCCAGGGGGAGTGCGTCGTGCTCGTTGCGCAGCAGGACGGTGCCGCGCACCGCCAGGCGTCGGGCGGCGTCGGCGAGGTCGGGGTCGAGGCGGGGGGCGTCGGCGGGCTCGCCCGCGGGCGCCGCGGAAAGCGACTGGGAGAGGAGCTCATCGGTCATGTGGCCAGGGTAGCGATGAAACCGTGACCGGAACCACGATTCGACCGGACGATCCGCCGGGGTCCGATCGGGCCGCCGGGCCCGCCCCGACCGGGCCGGGGCTTGCGGCCCATCCCGGCCGGGCCGGGGCTTGCGGCCCGGCCGGCCGCCCCGGGACCGCCGCGGCGGGCCGGACCCGCCCTGACCGGGCCGGACCCGCGGGTCCGGCCCAGAACCCCCGCGGCGGCGTCGGCCGCGCCACAGCCCGGCCACAGTCGCCGCCGGAGCCCGCCACAGCGGCCCCCGGTGGACTCGGCCCATGACGACTCCGCACCCGCCCCGGCCCCGCCGCACCGATCCGCGCCTCCTGCGCGCCACCGCCCCCGACGCCGCGGCCGGCCTGGCCGCCGGCGCGCTCGCCCTCGCCCTGACCCGCGCCGTCGCCCCGACCGGCGCCGAGGCCCTCGGAACGACCGTCTTCGTCGTGGTCTGCCTGGCCGGGGCGGTCCTGACCCGCGCCGTCCGCCGCTGGTGGGCGGGGCCGCCTCAGCGCCGCCCGGAGCCGACCGAGGTCAGCGCCGCGATCGCCGCCATGGACAGGCAGGCGACGGCGAGCGTGCCCGCCGAGCCCGCCGCGTAGGCGAGGAAGGTGTCGGTGCGGCCCGCCAGCTCGGCGGCGTCGCGCCACGTGCGCACCTCCAGGCCCGCGCCGACGAGCGCGCACACGACTCCGAGGAGGGCCAGCGAGCCCAGGCCGGTGAGCCGGACGGGCTCCAGCCCCCCGTCGACGTCCCTCCTCCAGGCGCCGCAGGCGATGGCCGCGCAGCCCCAGGCGGCCGCCAGCAGGATCGCGGCGATGACGTCGCCGGGGCGGTGCCACTGGTTGACGAGCGTCGAATAGCCCATGGCGGCGGTGAACAGCGCCCCCACCCACGCGGACAACGAGCGCCAGCGCGGCCCCGCCACCAGGATGAGGGCGACCGCGGCGGAGGCCGCCAGGGCCGTGTGGCCCGACGGGAGGGTGTTGCCGCCGTCGGAGCGCTGGGACAGGCCGTAGTCGGGCCGCGCCAGCGCCCAGTACTTGAGCACCTGGGCGCTGGCGTTGGTCGCCACCACCGCCGCCGCGGCCCACACGCCGCGGCGGCGACTGCCCCGCCACAGGCCCACCACCAGGATGAGCAGGACCAGCGCCACCGCCGCCGGCAGGGAGACCACGTGCAGCAGCGTGCGGGCCTGGGCGGAGACGAAGCGGGAGCCGATGCGCGAGCCCACCAGCGCCGCGTGCTCCATGAGCTGGCCGGTCTCGGTGAAGACGAACAGGTACCAGATCAGGGCCACCGCGGCGAAGCCGACGACGGCGAGCAGGCCGCCGAGCAGGCGCTGCCGGCGCCGCCGGGCGACCCGTCGGCGCCGCGAGCCGAGCCGGGCCAGCCGGGACTCCCCGGGGGCGGGGGCGTCCCCGTCCCCGGCGGGCGCCGGGCGGCGCGGCGGGGGCGAGTCGGGGCGCGCGGACGTCATAGATCCACGAACCCCTCGGCCGCGAGCGACCTGGTCGCCGCCACCATCCGCGCGCGCAGGGCCGCCTCGTCCGCCCCCGTCAGGGCGGCGACGGCGGTGGCGATCTGGGCGACCGAGAGCTCGCCGTCGGCCACCCCGACCAGGGCCGCCAGGGCCGCGTCCGCCTCGACGACGCGTCCGAAGCCCCCGCCCTGGCGGATGAGGATGACGTCGGGCTCGCTCGCGCCCGGGCACAGGTGGCGCTCCTCGGTGACGTCGGGGGCCGTGACGGGGCGCAGCCCGGCCACGGCGTCGTCGTCCATGGCGGCCAGGCCGCTGCGCACCTCCAGGCAGCGGGCCACGTGCTCGCCCAGCGGGCCGGCGGGGCGCGTCGCGACCTTCTCCAGGACGCGCCAGGGCGCGCGGGGCGCGCCGTCGGAGTCGGGGTCGGGGCGGTGGACGATGAGGTAGCCCAGGCCGACGCCCTCGACGCCGCGGGCCTCGAAGTCGGCGATCCAGGCCTCCAGGGCCGCCTCGAAGCGGGGCAGGTCGCGCTCGGGGGCGAGCCCGCCGTCGCGCAGCCACAGGGCGGCGTACTCGACCGGGTCCTGCGCCTCGCGCTCGACGACCCAGGCGTCCAGGTCGTCGGGCACCCAGCCGGCCACGTCCCGGCGCCAGTCCCGGCCGCGGCGGTGCTCCCAATTGCCGAGCATGACGGCGGCGGCGCCGACGCCCAGGTGCTCGCCCAGGCCCGCGACGAGGCCGGGCAGGACGGGGCGGCCGGCGTCGCGGTACTCCATGAGGGGCAGGCCCGCTTCGCGCACGGCCGGGGGCGTGAGGACGAAGGGCGGGTTGGTGACGATCAGGTCGAAGCGGCGGCCGGCGACGGGCTCCAGGAGGGAGCCCGCCAGGAGCTCCAGGCGGTCGGGGCCGACGGCGGCCAGGGCGGCGTTGAAGGCGGTGAAGGCCAGGGCGCGCTCGGAGACGTCGGTGGCGGTCACGCGGTCGGCGTGGCGCAGCAGGTAGAGGGTCTGGATGCCGCAGCCGCATCCCAGGTCGAGGGCGGCGGCGACGGGGCGGCGGGGGGTCAGGGCGGCCAGGGCCAGGCCGGCGCCGCCGATGCCCAGGACGTGGTCGGGGGCCAGGGGGGCGCCGGTGGCGAGCTCGCCGAGGTCGGAGGCGATCCACCAGCGGACGTCGCCGGTCTCGTCGCGGGCCTCGTGGGGGCGCAGGTCGACCAGGGCGCGCACGCGGGGGGCGGCGCCGGCGCCAGCGTCGGGGGCGGGCTCGACCAGCCCCATGGCCAGGGCCCCGCGGGTGCGGGTGCGGCGCAGGGCGGAGTCGAGCTCGGCGACGGAGACGGTCTGGCCGAGCATGAACAGGGCGGTGAGGACGGCCGTGGGGTTGGGGGCGGCGCCAGCGGCGCGGTCCTCGTCGAGCGCCCGGCGCAGGGCGCGCAGGGCCGGCAGGCGGATCTCGCGGCGCAGGGCGGCGTCGGCCGCGTCCCCCAGGAGGTGGTGCACCGAGTCGACGCCCCAGCCGGTGGCCTCCAGGTCCCGGCGCAGGGCGGCCGCCTGCTCGGCGGTGGCGCGGGGCGCGGGCGGGGAGGCGGGCGTCGTCGTCCCGGGGACGTCCCGGAGGGCGTCCGGGGAGGTGTCCCGACCTGTCGGGCAGGCGGCGGGGGCGGCGAAGCGGGCGGTCATGACGTCGACGGTACTCGGCCGGGGCGGCCGGGCGGTCAAGGCGTGGCGCCGAGGGGGCCGGAGGTGGGTGGTTGCACACCGGGGACGGCGTCGAACCGCCCGCCCCGCCCGGCCGCGGCGCGGCATGCGGCCGTCTCAGTCGTCGGGATCGGCGTCGACGGCGCCCTGGACGTCGTTGAACAGCAGGTTGGAGATCTCCACCTGGACCATCTCGACCTTGGGGACGTCCTCCAGCAGGAGCGGGTCGTTCGAGCTGGTCTGCAGGCTGAGCGTGCCGGCGCCGAAGATGCGGTCCGTGATCGAGGAGTCGTGCTGGACGTCGCTGATGCGGCTCAGCGGCAGGTCGTGGCCCACCTTGTTGAAGATGCCCGAGCGGGTGATGATCCGCTTGGAGGTCACCGTGTAGGTCTTCGTCGACCAGCGCAGCCAGGGGATCAGGAACAGCGGGAAGCTGATCACCAGGATCACCGCCCAGACCGCCAGGTGCACCCACGCCCCCCAGTCCCCGGGCGCCATGACGCTGGCCACGATGCCGACGGCGAGCAGGAGTATCTCCAACAGGATCCGCCACAGGAGGACCTTGGGGTGGGTGTGCATGTGACGGACGATGACCTCATCACGGCTGAGGAGCTTCTTGGACAGTGCCATGGCGCCATGGTGCCATGTCCGCGCCCGCCCCGGGGAGGCCGTAGGTGGTGAGCAGTGCCCGCCCGGCATAGGGCCATGTCCGCACGGCCCGGGCGCCTCTCCCCGGGGCCGGGGCGGGCGGGGGCCAGCGACCGAGCCCCGCGCTCAGGACAGGCCATACGTCGCCCTCGGCACCACGCAGCTCGCCCTGCCCGCGTCCCCGCGCTCAGGACAGGCCGATCCGCGCCAGGGTGTCCACCCACGGCACATCGCGGACCGGCGCCGACGGCGAACGGCGCAGGTGGACGCAGACCAGGCCGGCCCCGGTGGCGCCGTCGATGTCGGACCAGGCCTCGTCGCCGATCATGAGGGTCTGCGGCTCCGCGGCCCCCAGTCGGGCGCAGGCGGCGCGGAAGACGGCGGGGTCGGGCTTGGTCGCGCCCAGCTGCTTGGAGGCCAGGACGGGCCAGCCCTCCACCAGGGCGCCGACCGCGTCGAGCTTGTCCCGCTGCTGCGCCTCGTCCCCGTTGGTGAGGTAGGCGACGGCGCGGGTGCGGCCGGTGTCGGCGCGAGTCCGGTTGCCACCGGCGTCGGGCCCCTGCCAGGCGCGCAGGCGCGCCAGGAAGTCGGGCACGTCGTCGTAGGCCCTCCACAGGCTGCGGTAGATGGAGCGGTAGGCGGCCATGTGGGCGTCGGCCTCGGCGTCGGAGATGTCGGCGCCGCCGGGGACGAAGTCGCGGATCCGGGCGCGCAGCTGCTCGTCGAAGTCGAGCTCGCCGTGCTGGTAGCGGGTGAAGTGCTTCCGGTCGAGGGCCTCCCAGCGCTCGGCGGTCTCCTGCGGGCCGAGCTCCCAGCCGAGCAGGGCGCGGGCCCACTGCCAGGAGGCGGCGTCGGCGGCGGAGCGGTGGTCGACGAGGACTCCGTCGATGTCGAGCAGGATGGCGCGGACGGAGGCGGGGACGGTGAAGTCGGGCACGGGTCCAGTGTGCCCGGGGGCGATGGCGGCGCGCGGGCGGCGCACCGGCGCCGCATGGGCGCCCGTGCGGGCGGATCCGGCCGGTCCCGGCAGGATCCTGACCGGATCCCGGCAGGAGCACCGGTTTTCCGCCGGGCAGCCGGGGCGCGCCGAGCGGATCCGGCGGGGCGCCGTCGGCCCGACGATGTCAAAAGGTGGCTCCCGCGTGACTTTACCCCTCCGCCCCGGGGCAGCGGATCGCAGAAATGGCGCAATGACGCCGATTCCGGGGGTGCGTCTCTTAGTGTGGTGGCAATTCCCGCGGGGCTTCCGCCCGGGGTCGTCGGCACGGGTGGGGGCATCGTGGGAGCCCCAGTTCTTCGACCAAGATTCACAAGGAGTGCACCCACGATGCCCAGTCACCAGTCTGCCGTGTCCACGCTGATCCGGGAAGTCCTGGCCGACCCCGATCTTGCTCACGACGAGGTCTTCCGGCGCCTGCTCCAGGCCGGGTTGCAGGACCTGGTCGACGCCGAGGCCGCCGCCGTGATCGGCGCGCAGCGCTACGAGCGCACGCCGGAGCGCACCAACAGGCGCAACGGCAAGCGCCTCAAGACGGTGGCCACCACCGCCGGGGAGG
>NZ_AUBL01000053.1 GCF_000429225.1 Actinomyces dentalis DSM 19115 | reverse complement strand
CCACGATGATCTTGCCCGGGTCGTGCACCGCCAGGGGCTTGCGCCAGGGCGCCAGGGCCCCCGACAGCGCGGTGTCCAGGCCCACGGCCCGAATCGCCCCGGTCAGCAGCCTCGCCCCGGCCGGCCCCCCCGCCGGCCCCTCCCCCGCCTCCACACCCGCCTGCGGGTACAACCCGGTACCATTCACCACGAGGGTGCCCCTCCCCTGGACATGCACGGACATCGACAACCCGCATTATCCCAGGACGAGGAGCACCCTCACCCCCACCCCCGGCACCCCACGACGAAAAACCGAGGTTAACCCGCGAGCACGTCTGTTAGAGGTACGTGCTCGTGGGTTAAGTGACGTGCTCGCGGGACGAGATGCCCGACGCCTGTCATGTCTCATGACTTCTGGCAGTGCCAGATGTTGTGATACGTCTCGGGCGATCCTGGGGCATGGCGCGTGAGATCAGTCTTTCCAAGCGGTTGAAGATCGTGGAGTTCGTCCCCTCGGGCCCCGGGAGCACGCGGGCGTTCTGCCGGCGCATGGGCGTCTCGCTGCGCAGCTTCTACCGCATCCGCTCCCGGTGGTCGGGGTCGGGGACGTCCTCGCTCCACCCGGCCTCGCGCGCGCCCCGGCGACCCCACCGCCGCTACGGGCCCGACGCGGAGGCGGCCGTGGCGGCCCTGCACGCCGAACTGACCGCCCGGGGCCTGGACGCGGGCGGCATCACCATCCGCTTCCACCTCCAGCAGCAGGGGATGGATCCTCTGCCCAGCGTCTCCACCATCAACCGGATCCTGGCCCGCAACGGCCTGTCCCGCGTCCAACGGGCCAAACGGCCCCGCTCGTCCTACACCCGCTTCGCCCGATCCCGGACCTGCGAGCTGTGGCAGCTGGACGCCTTCGAAGTGGCCCTGACCGGCGGGGACAGGGCCACCGTCTACCAGATCATCGACGACGCCTCCCGGCTGTGCATCGCCCTGACCGCCCGGACACGGGCGGAGAACCCCGCCGACGCCATCGACGTCCTGACCCGGGCCATCGCCGCCCACGGGCGGCCCGTAGCCGTCCTGACCGACAACGGGGCAGCCTTCAACACCCACCGCCGGGGCCTGCTGTCCAGCACCGAGCTCTACCTGGCGTCCCTGGGAGTAGCGCCCATCTCCGGGCGCGCCGGACACCCCCAGACCCAGGGCAAGACCGAACGCTCCCACCACCCCGCCCGCAAATGGCTCGCGGCGCACCCCGCCACCACCCTCACCGACCTTCAGATCGTCCTGAACGAGTTCCGCGACGTCTACAACAACCACCGCCCCCACCAGGCGTTCAGCCCCGTATGCACCCCGGCCGCGGCCTGGGCGAGGATGAGCCGGGCGCCCGAACCCACCGCCCCCATCGACCCCGACGACCTGCTCGCCGCCCCCGAGCACACCACTCGCACGGTCCGCTCGCGCGGCGTGCTGTCCTACCAGGGCCACACCCTCTACCTCGGCACCCAGTGGGCCGGCGAACCCATCCGACTGACCCACGCCCCCGGCCGACTCACCCTGACCCACCCGACCACCGAACGCCACCTCACCACCATCACCTGGCCGCCCCCCACTCCCTACACCAACCTCACAGACCACTGCCAGAAGTCATGAGACAAACAACTGCCAGAAGTCATGAGACAACACATTTACCCGGCGATCTCGTCGACCAGGACGAGCACTCCGCGGTCACCGGAGCAACCACGACGACCCCGTATCGAACTCGATCGCCCTATTGAAAGGCAGTCGAGACACTTCGCAATCCAGCCGCGCAGCTCTCCGGCCCCGAAAGACGCCCTTCCCGCGCCGGGCCTCCGGCTCCGGCCGCCCGTCCGGGGCCCGGGCGTCACGTCACCGCTCCGCCCCGGCCGCGGGGACGGCGGCGGGTGCGGGGGCGGCGCGCCCGCCGCCGGCTCGGGCGTCCGCCCCGCCTCCCCCGGTGGAATCGTCCCCGCGCCTGGCCAGGCGCCGGGCCGCCACGACCTGCCCGTCCGCGTCGCGGATGAGGTCGTCCGGCCAGACCAGATCGGCGCGCTCGGGGAAGTGCTCGGCGACCACCCGGCTGGTCACGTAGACGGTGCCCGGCCGCGGATCGGGGAGGGGCGGGTCGATACCGAGCCAGGCGGCGCCGACGGCGAGGGGCACGTCGCGCACGGCGGTTTCGTCGTCGGGGCGGGCGGGGTCGGCCACGCGCAGGTGCTCCTGCCGCCCCTCGGACAGCAGCAGTCGCGGCACGACGCCGGCGGCGGGGATCCGCAGCGTCTCGCCGCCGCCGAGGTCGAGGACGACGTCGTGGGGGGTGAGGTTCACGAGGCCAAGCGCGCTCTCAGGCATCGGAGCCCTCCTCCATATCAGTCCCAGTGCTCGCAGCACTGGCAGTACTCATGGTGTCGCGAGCCCGCTTCAAACGGGAGCCGATGTCCTCGCGAAGGGACATGAAGCGCATCTTCCAATCCGACTGGGGAACCTCAGGATTCTTATCGGCACCGGCAACCTCTCGAATGCGCTCACACGTCAGGCGCAGCAGATCCGGGTACGTCAGTCCGGCGGCGTCGACGACGAACGGAATCGGTCCCGAATACGAGTCTTTGGGACTCTCCATCACGGACTTCAACGCGGCCTGCGGAGCACTCCCGCCGTGCGCCAGGATCACCCGATTCCGCACCTCGTAGATGATCTGAAGAAGATCACGATGATCTGCCGTGCGTACGCCGTCAGCGCCTGCGCGCGACGCGCCGTTCCTGTTTCCACTCCGATCGAGACGACGTCGCGCGAGATCGCCCTTACTCCCCAGACTGGGATTGCGGATCAGAAGTTTGCGATTTTGTTTGAAACTGACCGCCTCGGCGGCGACGACCGTCAACCTCATTTGTGTCTCCCAGTCGGCATCGTCCCACAGATCTGCGATTGTTTCCAGAAGATCGAGGATCGTGCCCGCACCGGAATCAGGATCATTCTTATTGTTCGCGGCTTTGACGTACTTCCGCCGCAGTCCGTCGCATTGTTCCGCCAACTCATCCATTTCCTGGTCGCCGGCGCTGAGAGCACGCGCGGCGCTGAGAAGGTTGAGACTGTCGAGTCCGGCTGCGGCCACCTCCAGAAGCGCCGCCTCGGCATCAGCGTGCAGGGCGAAGCGATGGAACTGCGATTCGGCTTCGCCATTCTCCTCCGTGGGGTCCACGAAGGTCTGCAGGAAGAGCGGGACGGCGCGCTGCCCGCACCAGGCCTGGGCGGCGCGCAGTGCCCCGAACACCACTCCCTTCTGTCCGGACCCCACCAGGACGACAGCGGCCGGAGACGTCTTAGCCAGAAGCTTCTTCACCCGGACGCTGACGTCGTTCGCGATCTCGGTCTCGGCGCTAGCAGAGCGATCGGCTGGAGCCTCATAGCGTTGGAGGATGTCTTCGACATCAGTCAGATTCCAACCCTTGTCGGGCGCGAGGTTTCGAAGGATGTCGCGATCCTTCTCGGCCATACGGAAAGACTCATCCGAGTGGAGGATGCGGAAGACGATGGGCAGAGGAGGCTCGTCCGAGAGCATCCCGCCCGGTGCTGCCCGCCGCAACTCGGGCTGCGGAGCTGACAGAAGAATCCTTTCCGGGAAAGAGGGCATCGACTTCCCGTTCGCAGTCTTGCCCCTGCCGTAGATGTACAGAACCGGCCGCCGTCCGGGCCATGGCATCCAGCCCGGAGCAAAATCTGACAATTCCCTCTCGGCGCGGATGCGACTCATATCCTTGCTCGACGGCAGGGCGAAATCATGAGTCGATCCCTTGCCGATCTCGTTGAGGTCGTCCTGCCTCGCCAGCCAGCGATCCGCATCCGAGTCGCGGCCCTCGCGTTTCGCCCAGCCGATGACGGGGCCCAGCTCCGAGCGCCTCCTGGCGGACGCCAGCTCAAACATCGAACTCAGAGATTTTTCACCAGATTCCTCCCGCGCAGCGTTCTCCTTGGCGAGCACAGCCTCGTAGCGCGCCTTCACCCAGGCGCGCACGGCGAGTCCGGCGCCGTTGTCACCGCGCATCAGCCACAAGCAGGTGAGGCGGGCGAGTTCCTTATCAGTGAGGTCGGGAACGTCTTTGCTGAGCTTGCTCACAACGTCGGCTACTGCACGCACTTCCTGTGTAAAAATACTCTCGTCGTCCACACCGTTCATCTTCGCCCACTTGATCGCCTGAAGGACATATCCCTGAGCGAGGAGCCAGGCGACGACGGCCCGGGGCGAGGAGATGCCCGGTTCCCAAACGCGCATCCCGAGACGCTCCTCGCCGCTAGCCATAATGGACCGCCACGGCAGCCCCTCCTGGTCAACCGCGGCGAGCACCGACAGGAGCACGATCGTGGATCCGGACATGGCGTTGATATAGACCGGTTTCGACCGATGCTCATCACAACGCGCGGACAGGATTCTTCGAATATGTTTCAGATTTTCTGATTCTTTAAGGTCTCCCGACACGACTTCGACGGTGAGACGTGCCCCGAGACGCTCGAACAGGAGCGTACGCGCCCGCGGCAGTGCGACGGAGTCGCGCAGAAAATTGGCCACGGGAACCATGCCGCCCGGCATACTGCGGTCAGTGGAGCCAGCAACGAGAATCAAGTGGATGGAAATAGCTCCGCCCGGTTCTATGGACCTTGAAGAGTCGGCGTTAAAGCATTCATATTGAACCACCGCCCTCGCCTCCTGGGCGAGGGGCGAGAGCGGGAACTCCCCTTCTCCCCCGTCAAGCAGGGCCTCGACAAGAGATTCACTCGCGGACTCGTCCTCTCTCGCCGCTTCGAGTAAGGACCGCCTTTCCTCCAGTCTACGTCTTAGCGGCGCCTCCCTGTCATTTATCTGATACTGATGGGTATCGATTCCCAGATCGCCCGCTCCGACAATGTGGATGAGCAGAGTCATGACAGGTCCTCTCCGATCTACTGCGCGTTGGTCGCACTGCCGCGGCGGGCGTCCGCGCAGCGGGGACGGCGCGGCGCCCGTCACCCCGTAGTGTGCTCCATCACTCCCAACGGCGCGTCAGACGTGACATACTGCACAGGTCCCACCCCTTCCGAGAGGATCCCCATGCAGCTCGTCATGCTCGAGACCAACGGGAACCAGCGCTACATCTTCGCCGCGCCCCGTCTGCGGGACAGCATCGGCGCCTCCGCCCAGCTCGTCCGTCTCAAGGAGTGGACAGACGACGCCCTGCGGGCCACGGGGGCCGCGAAGAAGTGGAAGGGGAACCACCCGCAACCGCGGGGCGGCCCCGGACCCGCGGCCGGGCTCCCGTGCTGCAGGTTCAGCACCCAGTGGGTGTCCCGCGCCTCGGGCAAGGTCATCTTCATGGTGGACGAGGAGGGGGACGCGAAGGCCGTGATCGGCCGCGTCACCCGGACGGCGCTCGCCCAGGCCCCCGGCATGGACGTCTCGGGCGTGCACCTCGACATGGGTGACAAAACTCACGTCGACGAGGATCTCCTCAAACGGATCCACGCCCGGGCCGCCCGGTACGGCCTGCGGCGCCCGCCCGCCGAGGCCCGCTTCTCCCAGATGCCCTTCCTCGCCCGCGCCAAGGACTCCGTCCTGCCCGCCTCGCCAACGCTGGAACGCATGTTCGGCCACATCGACGACGAGGCCAAGGACGACGAGGTGACCCTGCTCTCCCTGCCCTCCCGGGTCAAGCGCTACCGGGCCTTCTACTCCCGCCGGGACCTCATCTCCCTCGCGTGCCGTACGAGCGAAGACCTGAACCCGGACCAGCTCGTCCGCGACCCCAAGAAGCTCACGAAGAAACTCCGGGAGGCCTTCGCCGTCGACGTCGAAGCCCCGGGGGAGCGTCCCGGGCCGAGCAGCGCGGCCGTCGGGCGGGACTCCGGCGGCGAGAAGGGCGCCGCCGACGAAGAACAGAAGTCCGACGTCATCGCCCTCGAGGAGCGGTTCCAGGACATTCCGGGCGGCACCGGCGAGGCGGCGTCCGCCCTGTCCAAGGTGGCCGTCATCCACATCGACGGCAACGGCGTCGGCGCCGTCATGCGCCGGCTCGGCAAAGCGATGAGCCACGTGGATGAGGACGACTTCTCACGGGCCGTCGGCTGTTCGCGCGACGACGCCGACGCCCTGCGGCGCTTCGTCCTCACCGTCAACGACCGCCTCGACCGGGCCGTCACCGAGGCCTTCGCCAAGGCCTGGGCGGACGTCGCGAAGTGGGCGGAGGCCGACGCCGGCCCGGCGGAGCGGAAGGTCGCTGTCGTCCCGGTCGTCCCCGTCATCCTGGGGGGCGACGACGTCACCGTCTTCACCAGCGGCGACTACGCCCTCCCCTTCGCGGCCGCCTATCTCGAGCGCTACGAGAGGGCCACCGAGAACGACCCGCTCCTCAGGCACCTGGGTCGCGAAGAGGGCACCGGCCCCATGACCGCCGCCGCCGGTGTCGCCGTCGTCCGCCGCGACTTCCCCTTCCACGTCGCCTACAACCTGGCCGAGCGCCTCGTCGGCGAGGCCAAGAAGGTCGGCAAGGCCCGGCAGCCCGTCCGGTCGACGCTGACCTACCACGCGCTCTTCGACTCCAGCGTCCTGGACCCGGAGAAGATCCTGCGGGCCTACTCCTCCTTCACCACTCGCCCCTTCCTGCTGAGGCGCGACGGCGCTCCGGCCTCCGATCCCCCGGGGCGGTACGAGCCCTGGCCCGACACATGCGAGCGAGTCCGCCAATTCAAGGGCCTCACCTCGGAGGATCCGGGCACGGGCGAGACCCGCTTCCCCAAGACGCGGGCCGCCCGGATCCGCAAGCTCCTGTCCGACGCCGCCCAGGCGCGGCTCGTGGACCGGGGCCTGAGTGACCGGCTCGCCGATAAGGCCGAGCATGAGTGGGATGACGCCAAGAAGGTACTGCCCGACGAGGTCCTCAAGGGCATGGGCATCAGAGCGCTCTTCGACATCATGGAGCTGAGCGATCTTCTCCCCGACAGCTACCTGCACAGCCCGTCCCCCGCCGACGGCTCCGAGCCCGCAACCACCCAGGAGGTCCAGGAATGAGCACCGACACCGCCGCGGAACCGGAGACCGGATCCCCGGAGTCCCCCGCGCCCCTCGACGTCACCATCGTCTTCCGCTCCGACTGGGGCGTGTCCACGGGCACCGGCGTGGCCGGGGGCGTGGATGCCGTCGTCGAGAAGGATGAGCGCAACCTGCCCGTGGTGCGCGGCACCGTGCTCACCGGGGCCATCCGCGAGCAGGCCTTCGTCGTCGCCGAGGCGCTCGACGGCGATTCCGGGGACAAGAGCTGGCGCAGATTCGTCGGGGCGCTGTTCGGATCGGTCAGGCGCGCCCGTCTCGTCTCCTTCTCCGACGCCCGCTTCGTCTCCTTCTCCGACGGCGCCGTCGGCAGTGAGTCGGAGCGGGAGGCGGTGCACGAGGTCGTCTCCCTGTCCATCGACGAGGAGACGGGCACCGCGCAGAAGGACCACCTGCGACTGCTGGAGCGGGCCCGCGCCTGCATTCTGCACGGCACGGTGGAACTGCTGGGTGAAACCCTGGACGGGCGTCCACTTCACTGGTGCGCGGACCAGAGGAAGGCGGCCGAACTCGTTCTGAGCATCTCCGCCCTGCTCGTACGCGCCCTCGGCTCCAACCGGTCCGACGGCGACGGCCTGTGCAGGGTTCTCATTGGCGAAACCGGCGAGGCCGGTAAGACCGGCGGGACTGATGAGAGGGACACGGATCCCGAGCAGGCTATTCGGGAGATCAGGAAGCGGTGCCGCGGGCAGTTGGAGCAGTGGAGCGGACCGGCCCCGAAAGCCCCCGACGCCCCGGACTTCCCTATCGACTCGAAGGCGGACGGGTGCTCGGACATCCCCCTCATAGGGAAGAAAGATTCCGACCACCGGGGCGGCTCGAGCGGCACGACCTTCTACGAGACCGATCTTGATATCGATCTCACGTCGCCCGTGATCTCCTACGACGTGCCCTTCTCCAACGAGCTGCGCTCCTTGGACTTCCTGCGCGGAACAGCACTGCTGCCCATTATCCACCACAGGCTCCAGGCCGCCGCCAAGAAGAACGCCGGCGTCGGCGCAATCACCCGTGAAATCATCCGCGACGCCGTCGTCAACGGCGATCTCCTGGTCTCCGACGCCACCGCCGTCGTCAACGGCGTGCGGGGAATGCCGATGCCGCTGGTGCTGTCCAGACCCAAGACGGAGGGGAACGACGAGACGGAGGGCGTGCGCGTGCTCAACCGTCTGCTCGCCGAAGAGCCTGAGAACGAGATTCACAAGCCGCTGCGCACCGGATACGTCTTCCCCGCCCCGAAGAGCGCGAACCCTTCCGAAGTTCTCGGAGGGATGGGGGTGCCGGCGCTCCAGGGGCGCCAGTCCACCGCCCACAACCCAGTCACGGGCGCGGCCGGAACTGGGCAGTTGTTCCTGGCCCGCGCACTGCCCGCGGGAATGCGTCTGCGCGCCACCGTCACCATGAGCGAGAAGCTCTACGAACGGGTCAAGAACCTGCTCAGCAGGGCCTTCGACTCTCGTCAGGCCTTCCCGGAGCGACTGGGGCTGTGGCGCCTGAGCGGGACCTACGGCCGGGCCAAGTGCCGGCTCGGCGAATTCCACCAGGTCGAAGTCCCCGGGCTCGAGTGGGATGCGAGCGAACCCCCGGCCCTGTGGTTCACTTCCGACGTCGTGGCCCGCTCCCCCCGACTGGGGCCGGGCGGAAGCCTCAAAGATCTGTACAAGGCCTTCGAACGCGCCGGAGTCCCTCTGGAACCGATCAAGGCCGAGGACGACTCGGATGAGACGTGCTTCAGCGCGGGAATCCGCCACCGTCGCGTCGACTCCTGGGGCGCGGCGGATCGGCGGCCGCGCGCCACCCGGACGGTGATCCAGGCGGGCTCCGTGCTGCGGGTTCAGCCCGCCGATGCGGGCAGCAGCCCGGAGGAGACGATGAGAAGACTCGCCCGCCTGTCGGTGACCGGAGTCGGCGAGCTCACGGCCCAGGGATTCGGTCGCTTCGTCGTCGACCATCCGCTGCTGCGCGAGAAGGAGTTCAGACTCACCTCTTTGAAGCATGAGGACTTCATCGCCGATGGATGTGCAGCCGTGAAGCCGGAGGGAGAATGATGAGCATCACCCGCTACGAGTTGACCGTCTGCTTGAGGACCGATTCTCCTCTGCACTCGGGCGGCATTGACGAAGCCGTGGACCGCGCCCGCCCGTCGAAGAAGCGCGAGACCGTGCCCCGGCGCTTCGCCCGCGACGGGACCGGTCATCCGGTGCTGACCGGCCGTTCCATCAAGGGGGCGGTGCGGGCGGCCTGCAAGAAGTACTTCGATGAAACACGGAAATCCCACCTGTGGGGAGGACTGTCGAATCAGGGAGCCTGGGCCTCAGCCCTGACCTTCCACGCCGTGGATCTTCACAATGCGGAGGTCTTTCCGGGGCGCGGGGACGGCCCGGGCGGGGACAGCGGACTGCCCACTCGCATGGGCATTGCCATTGACCGTTACTGGGGGGCCGCCGGGGACACCGCGCTCTTCGAGCACGAGTACGTGCCGGCCGGAAGGCCCCTGACCCTGACGATCACCGCGCAGGCGGGGTCAATGCCCAGAAACAGGCCCGACGATCCGGCCGCGCCCTTCGGGGGCGTCTCCGAATGTCAACCGGTGACGGAGGATGATGTGGAGCGACTCTTCTCCATTATCCTCGGAGTGCTGAAGTCAGGACGGGTCTCCTTCGGCGGGCGCAGGAACGCCGGCTGGGGACGGGTGCGACCCGATATGCGGCCCGGCAGCGAAAGGTTCTGGGTCCTCACCAGGGCCCCATTGGGGACGCGCGACGATCTTCTGAGCTGGCTGGGCAACGGCTACGGCGAGGACATGAGCGAGCGGATCGAACCGATCGAGTGCGGCGATCCCGACCGCGTGCGCATCAATATCGAGTGGAACAGCCCCACGGGTATTCTCGTGGCCGATCCGCGACTCAGTCAAACCAAGTCGGCGCGCAATGAGTCCGACACGGATAAGGCTCGCGAGAAGAACGTCCAGGCGCCGGAGGAGGGCGAGAAGGCAACGCGGGGGACCGATCCGGACGGCGAGCAGCATGACCTCCGAGGCGAGGACGATCCCGATGAACTCGTTCCCACCAGGCACCTGCGCAGCGGCCCGGGGGAGAACGCGCCGATCGTGCTGCCGGGCAGTTCGGTGCGCGGCGCACTGCGCTCGCGCGCCTCGCGAATCGCCCGCACGATCCTGGCCGCTCGCCATGCGTCCGTCAACGACTGGTCGGACACCAATGTGCACGATCAGCTCGCCCACGATCCCGACCTCGTACAGCGCCTGTTCGGCTCCACCGAGCGCCGGGGCGCACTGACGGTCCTGGACACCCTGGCGTCCTCCAACGGATCCACCCGGTTGATCACCCACAATGCGGGTGACCGGTGGACCGGCGGCGTCGCAGAGGGCACTCTGTACGGCGAGGAGGTCCACGACGCAGAGTGGAAGAACATTGTTCTCGAGTTGGACCTGAATGCACTGTCCAATGATGACAATCGCCGCGGGGGGACTCAGCGTTCGCGCCCCGAGGACGATAATCTCCGCAGGGCGGCCTGGTGCCTGCTCGGGCTCGTCCTGGCCGAACTGGCCGCCGGCGCGCTGCCCCTGGGCAGCCGGGGCACGCGGGGGCTGGGGCAGGTGGAGGTCACCAGCATCAAGGTCGAGGGCGGCCGCAGCATCGGCATCGGGGACCAACTCTTCTCAGCGCCTGCGAAGGGCGCCGGAGAGTCCGTCGCCGAGCAGATCCTCGGCCGCCTCCGGACGGTGAACAAGGAGATCACCGCGAGCCCCGGCGCGAGCGGGTGGGCGAGCTATCTGACGGGCGACGAGGAGAAGAGCCATGACTGAGACGCACCGATTCGGCAGGCGCCTGCGAAGGGGGCGCTGGACCGTCCGCGACGCCGGAGACTTGCAGCGGGTCATCGCCCGGGCGACCGAGTCCCAGGCGCAGTGGCAGGGCATCGCCTACACGACGGCGGGTGCGCGCGCGCTCCGATCGATCTCCGAAGGGGCGCTCTGCGGCACGGACGGCGAGCAGGTTCAGCACAACACCGTTTACGAGTTGCGGCTGTGGTCGGTGATCGCGAAGGGCGGTGAGGGCGACGACGTGCTGGCGCACGAGCTCCGGTGGCTCAACGGCACCGGAGCGGCGGAGGTCACCCTCCGCGGGGCCGATGATGACGACCGGGCCGGCGCCCCGGAGGAGGAGCGCTGCTGGTACCGGCCCAACGACTATCTGCAGCACAGCGCCGACAAGGCCGATGCGCGAAATATGCCCATTATGACGAGCGTCGAGGTCTTCACCGAGGCCGATTACGGCAATACCGTGTTCGTTGACGAGCTCATGACAGGGGAGTGGAACTGACATGGATGACTTCGAGCCCTTCCATTCCGCAGTCAACCGAATCCCGGTGCTGCGCGAGTCCGGCGAACGACTTGCTAATGCCGGCGTACTCCCCCAAGGCCTTTTCAAGGACTATAAGGCCCCCGGCCATGACCGCCTCTACGCCGATCGCTGGTCCGGCTCCATCGACCTGGAGATGATCGTGCGCACGCCGCTCGTCTTCGGGGAGCAGAAGGACGGGAATGTCGACCTCCCCCTGGACGACGACGGTCGCCCCGTTGTGCCCCCCACAATGGTCAAGGGCATGATCTCGCGCGCCTACGAGACGCTCACCTGCTCGCGCTTCCGGGTCTTCGGGGACGCCGAGAACCGCAGTGGGCGGCGCCGCATCAAGAACGACCACTCCGAGCTCCTCACCTACCGGGCCGACCCGGCCGCTGCGAATAATCTTCTCCCCGGACGCATCCTCGAGCAGGAGAACGGCGGGCTCGCCGTCGAGATCCTGGACGGCTTCGGGAAGAACGCCCGGGTCGCCCTGATCAGGGATGATCTGAATCATGGGTACGGCACTATTGCGTGCACCAACCATCCCGATATCAGGACGGTCCCCGGGGGCCGGGTCAATCCGCAGCAGGTCTTCACGCGTTTCCGCAGCCTCACCCGCCACGGGGAGCAGGTGAACGTCCAGCTCGCGCAGTGGCGGGACCAGAGGGGTGGACGCCACCTCATGGTCACCGGGGTGTGGCAGGGCGATCACCTCGAAAAATTTTTCGATGTCGGCCATGGCCCTGATGTTGAGACCTTCAATGTTTGGGGATACCCCTGCCGGACGACCCCCGAGGGGAAGACCTCCCGGAAACTGTTCGGAGACGAAAAGGAGGGGAAGACCTACGAGCGCTTCTTCTTCAAGTCGGCCCGAGACGGCAGTAATCTCTACGGAACCATTCTGCCCCTCGATCCCGAGCACGTGACACGATACGCAACCGTGCTCCGGTCGTATTCGGCGCAGCAGAAGGCGCCCGGCGGAGACGAGCACCTGCTCAACCGGGCGGCCGCCACTCACCCCGCGCCCTCCGATAACGCCCTGTCCGACGGCGATCTCGTCTTCGTCCGACTCGACAGAACCTACGCCTCCGGCGGTGATGACATTCCCGCCGACGCCCGGGTCATGGACGTCCTCCCCACAATGGTCGGACGGCGCCCCTACAGCAGGTCGCCCCGGGAGCTCGCCGCCGCGCAGGGGGTTCTTCCTCTCACGAGGGCCGTTGAGGCGTCCGCCGCCGATCGGCTCTTCGGCTATGTCGTCCCCGACGCCGATGACGGCGCGAAGGGCGGGGACGTCGCCTATCGGGGAAGGCTTTCCTTCGGCGTCGTCGACGCCTCGGAGGCCCGCGTCAGCCGTGAGAAGAAGAAACTCTCACCGCTGTTGACGCCCAAGACGTCGTCGGCGAGGCGATTCCTCACCGATAGTTCCGGAAAGACTCCTTCGAAGGGGAAGAATCCGCTTCCGCGCAGCGACTACTTCGCCCCCGGACAGCTCCTCGGCGCCGCCGCCTACCCTGTGCATCGCAGACTCGTGGAGGGCAAGGACCTGGACAAGTCGGGGTTCCCCGCGCAGGCGACCGAAGATCCCGTGCTGAACGGTAAAGAGCAGGACAATGCCGCGGTCCGCCTCATAGCCCGCTCGTGGATGAAGACCGGCAGCGTCCTGCGCTGCACCATGCTCTTCTCGAACCTGAGCCGGGATGAACTGGCGGCGCTCATCTGGGTGCTCACCCCCCGGAATCTGGTCCCGAACAATGAGAAGAAGGACCCCGGCGCCGTCGGCCACCTGCGAATGGGACTGGGGAAGCCGCTCGGACTGGGGACTCTCGAGGTGAGCATTGCGAAGAATGGCCTTCGCGCCATTCGGGGGAGTGATCTGGCCGAGTCCTACGCGAACCTGGACGGATGCCTGGGCCTGGGCGCTCCCGTCGTCGGCGTCGAGGACTTCCCCCTGCCGAACGAGGCGCTCCTTCTCAAGACGCCATGGGTGAGGGCCATGCAGCGCGCCGCCTTCGGCTACAGCGACGGCGCACCGGTGCGCTACATGTCCCTGGAGGAGAACAGGGCGAACAACCAGACCGAACCCAGGAGCGGTGATCCCAAGGAGGGGTATGGTCAGTCCCCGACGAGCCTGTTGGCCGAATCCCCTCGGCCGCTCAAGATCAAAAGGCCTCCCCGGAACTGAAGACCCCGCAGAAACCGCCGCCGCGCCAGGAGCCGAGCCTTCGCAACGAGGCTCGGCTCCGACCGGGCGCCCCGATTCCGTGAACGCGCAGGTTTCCAGTCGAACGCGCAGATGAGAGGCGCGCGCTCGACTGGAAACCTGCGCGTTCACGGATGACGATGACGGAACGGGGCCGGCCCCTCGCGCACCGGGCCCTCGCCCTCACGCGCCGGGTTCGGCGCCGGCCGCCGCCCTCTCCCGCCGTCGGGCCATGTGCGCCACCGCGTGCGCCACCGCCCACCAGAACACCCCGCCGATAATGGCGGAGCCCAGGATCACCGCGATGAGCACCAGCCACCAGTTGAAGTGCCAGCCTCCGAGCCGGTACAGACGGCGGTCGATGCCCGCCTCGGGGTTCCAGTTCACCCAGAGCTCGAGGAACACGCTCAGCGGCAGGCCGATGAAGGAGAACACCGCGGCCGCGATCTCCAGCGTCCGGGCCGACCTGGCCCGCTCCTCCTCGGCCTGCTGCTCGGCGCGCCCGATCCGCATGAGCACGTTCTCCCGCAGGCGGTGCGCCTGGTCGCGCGCCTCCTCGACCAGCAGGGGGATCCTGTACGTCTCAAGCAGGTAGGTGAGGAAGGCGTCGAGCTGGCGGTCCGAGTCCGTCATCATCGTCCACTGCTCGGAGACGACGAATCCCACCGCCTCCGAATCGAGCTCGATGACCCGGTCCACCTCCTCCGCGGCATTCGCCTGCACCTCCGCCAGGCGCGCCATGAGGGACGAGGCCCGGTGCCGCTGGAGCAGCATGAGCAGGACGGCCTCGATGAACCTGCCCTCGATATGGGCGAGCGGGCGGAACCCCTCGCCCCGGATCTGGCAGAAGGAGCACCCGCTGATACTCGCATACGCCACCCAGGTCTGCGACAGGCGGTGGACCTGGCGCTCCCGGTCCCCGAAAACCCCGTCCTCGAAGCTCTCGTCGTCGCGGCGGGGCAGACGCCCCCACCGCCAGGCGCTCACCACCGCCCGCTCCCGGGTCGCATCGAGCCCCGGCGCCGCCACGGCGTCCTTCAGCGGTCGCGGCGCCCGCCCCTCCTGGCGCTCCTGGTCCGTGCGCAGGTCGAAATCGTCCAGGACCAGTCCGTCGCCGCGCTCCGAGGCCACAATATCGCGCGGCACGTAGGTGATGACGTACGGGTCGGCGCTCGGTTCCCCATCCCAATCGGTGACCCCGAATCCGTGCCCCACATCGTCGGCGCCCCGCTTCGACTCAAGGGCGAGGACCCGCGCCACCTCGTGGGTGATCTCCTCCTTTCCGGCGGGCTCTCGCGTCAGATTGCGGACCCAGGAGAATGCCTTGGGACTCGTCGGCACGCGCAGGACCAGGTGAAGGACGATGAGCACCCGGGTCGAGGGCGTCTTCCCGCCCGTCCCCGCGGCGCCCCCGGCGTCGGGGGCCTCGACCGGCTCCACCTCGAGAATGTCCCAGGCGAAGGCGTAGAACGGCGGTCTGCCCCGACTCGCGCGGTTCTTCTCGGTGACGAAGACCGGCGCCAGGTCCGGGTAGACGTAGTGACGCCGGTGGGCCGGGTCGAGGAGCCGTCTGCGCACCGGCTCGCGCAGGCGGCGCGACGTTCCGTCGAAGGCGGTCGGCCTCCTGAAAATGGATATCCGCACCGGGCCCTGCGGGAACAATTCGCGCCACTCCTCCCATGTCCCGGGAAGCTCCCACGGCACGATGACCATGAGGCGCAGCGCATTGTCGTCGTCGTTATCGATCTCCAACAGGTCCGACGGCGTCCGGTCCTCGACGTTCTTCACGCCTTTCACCATGCCACATCCCCTCAGCCGTAGGAAACGTCTTCGAGCGCGCCGACCCGTTTCCGCAGGGAGCCCAATCGACTCCCCCAGTCCCCGGCCACGGCGCCGGAATCGCTCTCGACCGCGGTGACGGCCCGCTCGACGAGCCGGGCATAGGTGCACCGCGACTCCCGCCGGTAGTGGCTCAGGACCTGCTCGGTGGCCTCGGACAGGCCCTTCGAGCCGTGATTGATCGTGACCTTGTTGCGCACGCGCACGAGGAGGCGCAGCAGCGCCCCGACGCCCTCGTCGGCGAGATCGGCGTCATCGGACGTGTAGACGGAGTTCTTCCGCTGGTCGAATTGACTGTCCGCGAGGGCGAGAACACGGGGCTCCCGGAATGCGTCGGTCCGCTTCGATTCGGGCGCGGGGTTCA
This sequence comes from Actinomyces dentalis DSM 19115, assembly GCF_000429225.1. Classification (GTDB taxonomy): domain Bacteria; phylum Actinomycetota; class Actinomycetes; order Actinomycetales; family Actinomycetaceae; genus Actinomyces; species Actinomyces dentalis. The sequence continues at coordinate 8,105 of NZ_AUBL01000053.1, read as the reverse complement.
GCAGTTCGCCGATAATGGTGGCCAGGCGCGCTTGGGCGTCGGGCGGGACGTGATCGATCATGCGGCCGACGGCGCCCATGACCCCCAGAATCACTCCCGCGCGCCCGTCGATGTCCTCGGTCTGAACCGCCTGCACGAGCTCGTCCGCGAGCGCCCGGGCCTCGCCGGCCGACTCCTCCATGGCGGGGTCCCCCAGGGCGAGCAGGCGCGCCGCCGTGAGCAGGTCCAGACGGTCCAGGCAGTAGCCGGTCGCCCGCAGCAGCGCCCTGCGGACGTCGCGGTCGAGCCCGAACTGGTGGAACTGGAGGACGTTCCGGCCGTCGGCGCTCCGCACCGTCGATGCGAGGAGCACCGCAATGCCGTGGCGAGCGCCGAAGATCTGCGCGGCGCGCAGGAGCGCGATGACGACGGGCTTCTCCCCCACGACGGTGACGACGATGGCCCGCGGGCGGGACCAGCGCTCCTCGAGCTGGTCCTCGAGCCACTGGGCGGCGAGGCGGCCGGCCCGCGACATGCTCTCCTCCGCCCCGCTCGCCGTGACCCCGTCGCTCGTGGCGGCCCGCCCGTAGCTGCGGGCCGTGGCGCCGTCGGCCCCGGGCGGCTCCCAGTCGGGGTGATGGTCGACGTCGCCGGCCGCGAGCCTGTCGACGACGCCGCGCCCCTCACCCAGGCTGTCGTCGGAGCAGGCGATGAATGTTCTCAGCGTCAGCGGCCCGGGGACGGAGCAGGCCCGGCGCAGGGCCGGGTCCGGCTGCGCGCGCAGGAGCGCGACGGCGATGGGGTCGCGTTCGGGGCCCCTCCCCCTTCCGCGGGGCTGTCCCTGAGCGGTCAGCAGGCACACGGTCCCCGACGGCCACGACAACCAGTCCGGGGGCTGGCCGCCCAGGGCGGCGCGCACCCGTTCGCGCAGGTCGTCGCCGGCCTCGTCGAAGCGGTGGGTCGCCCCGATGCCCAGGTCGATGAAGTCGCGCTGGGCGACGAGCCACGCCTCGGGCGCGGCGAGGGGCCGCGTGCTCGCCTCCTTCTCGAGGCGCCCGATCGCCCGGCCGAGCTCGCCGCCCTTCCGGAGCGCATCGGGGTGCTCCGCCTCGTCCAGCCCCGTCTGGTCCAGGTACTGGCGCCGGCGCCGCCGGTACTCGGCGGCCACCCACGCCCGCAGCGCCATGCCCGCGGCCAGGTCCCCGCGGGCCGTGTCCGTCCACAGCAGCTGGGCGAAGTCCTCGGGGCCGATCCCCCCTTCCACGGGGGTCTCGCCGACGGCGCGCCGCAGGGCCCCGGCGGCCCGCCGGACCTCGTCGGGCATCTCGCCGCCGGCTTGCGCGCCGGCCCCGCGCCCGTCGTACTCCTGGGCGAGGACGGTGGGCAGCCCGAGCCCCATGAGCCAGCCCCGCAGGGGGTCCTCCCCGTCGACCGACATGCGCAGGATCGGCGCCGCGCCGCCCGCCCGGTCGTCCCCGACCCGGTCGATGAGGGCCAGCGACCACTCGTCGCCGTGGGTGGCGGCGGCGACGCCGGCGACCTCGGCGAGGACGGTGGTCGCGCCCCCGGCCAGGGCGAGCAGGACGTGTCCGTCGTGCCCGCCGATCGCCCTCTCCAGGGTCTCGATCGAGGCCCGCGACACCTGGAGGCCCGGCAGGATGCAGGCGTCCAGCACCCGCGCCCGCCTCCCCGCCACCAGGTCGCGCACCTGGGCCGAAGCGCGTCGCAGCGCCCCGACGAGCGCCCTCGCGATCGAGTCCGTGGGCGTGCTCCCGCCTTCGACGCCGACGACGAGGATGTCGATGTCCTCGGAGGATGTGCCCGGCTCCCCGGCCAGGCGGGCGAGCGCCCCCAGCTCCTTGCGCAGGGCGCTGCCGGGCGCGGCGGCGGGCGGTGCGCCGCCGGATGGCGCAGGCGGGGCACTGCCGGGCGCGGGGCCGGCCGCGTCGTCGGCGCGGGGGTCCTTCTGCGTGAAGCGCAGCCCGAGGAGCAGGTCGGCGGCCCGCCCGCCGGTGCGGGCGGCGTCGAGCTCGGCCGCGCGGCGAGCGGTCAGCTCGGCGGTCTCCTGCCGCGGACGGCTGCGCCCGCCGACGATCAGGGGGATCCCCAGGTCGGCCGTCCCGGCCACGTGAACCAGCAGCACGTCGTCATCTCCTTCGTCGACCGGTGCGGCGCGAGGGTCGGACCGGGCCGGGCCGGTCCGCACCACACCGCGGGCCAGTGTGCACCGCCGGCGCCGGCGGCGGGGAGCCCGGCGCGTGTCCCACTTCTGAGACAAAAGTCGGTGCTCCCCTCCGTCACCGCCGCGGGGGTGGCATACTGCACAGGCTCCCGTCCCTCCGAGAGGATGCCCATGCAGCTCGTCATGCTCGAGACCAACGGCAATCAGCACTACATCTTCTCCTCGCCCCGCCTGCGCGACAATATCGGCGCCTCCTCCCTGCTGACGCACCTGGAGCGGTGGACCGAGGAGGCGCTGGCCTCGACGGGGGCCGCCGGGGCCTGGCGCGCATCGCGCGGCCTGCCGGCCGGCCCGGGCGCCGACGAGTCGCAGTGGGTCTCCCGCTCCTCCGGCAAGGTCATCGTCATGGTGGACGAGCCGCAGCGGGCCCGCGACCTCATCGGGGAGGTCACGCGCAGGGCGCTCGCCCAGGCCCCCGGCCTGGACGTGTCCGGGGTCTTCATCGAGATCCCCGGGGCCCGGGGCGTAGGCGGCGGCCCTGTGGTGGACGACGCCGCCCTCAAGGCCGTGCACGCCGAGGCCGCCGCCTACGCCCTGCGGCGGCCCCCCGCGGACGCCCGCTTCGCCCAGATCCCCTTCCTCGCCCGGGCCAAGGACTCGGCCCTGCCCGCCGCCCCGCCCCTGGGCCGCGAGGACGAGGCGGGGGACGACCGCGCCGATCAGCTCTCCCTGCCCTCGCGGGTCAGGCGCTACGAGGCCTTCCGGGCCCGCGCGCACCTTCTCCTGCTCAGTCGGCTCAACAGCGACCAGTTGGATGAGCAGAAGGAGCTCTTGACGCGCGACCCCACGAAGCTGGCGGATATGCTGCACGCCGCCTTCTCGTCGGAGGGCCCGGCCGCCGACGCGCCCTCGCAGGGGGAGCGGGAGGCGGCGCCCGAGGACGAGGAGAGTATCCGGGAGGAGCGGGCCTCGATACGCCGTCTGGAAACAGTCCTCCAGACCGCCCCAGATTCCGCCCCCGAGGACGGGAGCGGGGACGAGAACGAATCATCCGCCGTCGGCGCCCTACCATCGCGGCGGGAAGCGGCCCCCCTGTCGAAGATCGCCGTCATCCACATCGACGGCAACGGGGTCGGGGGCGTCATGCGCCACCTCGCCGACGCCAAGAAATTCGTCGACAAGAGTGTCTTCAATGAGCAGGTCGGCTGCGGGCGCAACGACCCGGACTCCCTGCGCCGGTTCCTGCTCAATATCAACGAGCGCCTGCAGCGCGCCGTCGAAATGGCCTTCGCCGGGGCCTGGGCGGATATCGCCCGCATGGCCGAGCGCGACGCCGGGGCGGCCGGACGGCCGTACACCGCCATCCCCGTCGTGCCGGTCATTGTCGGGGGCGACGACGTCACCGTCATCACCAGCGGCGACTACGCCCTCCCCTTCGCGGCCCGCTACCTCGGCCGCTACGAGGAGGAGACGGAGAAGGACCCGCTCCTGCGCCACCTCACCCCGCCCAAGGGCTCGCGCACGGGCCCCATGACCGCCGCCGCCGGCGTCGCCGTCGTCCGCCGCAATTTCCCCTTCCACCTCGCCTACAACCTGGCCGAGAAACTCGTCGAAGGCGCCAAGAGCGTCGGCAAGACCACCAGGCCGCCCTGTTCGACGCTCGGCTACCACGCCCTGTTCGACACGACCGTGCTCGACGCCGCCGAGCTGCTCGGCGCCTATAAGAATTTCACCGCCCGCCCGTTCCGGGTCGTGGACGGCCTCACCTCATGCAATTGCTCCGGCTGCAAGGAGAATGAGGAGGACGGGGAGAAGGAGAATAAGAAGAAGGACTCCGACGCCGCCCCCAGAACCATTCCGGCCCACGAGACCTGGGACAAGACGTGCCAGCGGGTCGCCGCCTTCAAGGGCCTGCCGGGGGAGGACGGCGAGGAGAGGGAGCCCTTCCCCCACACCCGCGCCGCCCGCATCCGCAAGCTCCTGTCCGACGCCGCGAACGACCGGACCGTGCGCATCGGCGGGGAGGAGAAGAAGCCCCGAGACCTGGCCGAGAACGAGTGGGAGAGCGCGCGAGAGAGCCTGGGGCGCGACATCGACGCCGAGCTCGGCGGCATCGAGGCCGTCTTCGACCTGCTCGAGCTGGCCGACCTCCTCCCCGACTCCTACCTGACCGAGGTCCGCGAGCGCCTCTCGGGCGACCGCGCCGCGCCGCCCATCCCCACGAGTCCGACGGAGGCCACCGCATGAGCGCCCCAACCTTCCCCGTCTCGGTCGTCTTCCACAGCGACTGGGGGGTGAGCACCGGTGTCGGCGTGGTCGGCGGCGTGGACGCCGCGGTCGAGAAGGACGAGCGCGGCCTGCCCGTGGTCCGCGGAACGGTGCTGGCCGGCGTCGTGCGGGAGCAGTCCGTCCTGGCCGCCCAGGCGCTCGACGGCGGCGCCGCCGGCCCCTGGCACAAGTTCGCCTCCGAGCTGTTCGGCTCGGAGCAGGCCCCGCGCCTGGTCGTCTTCTCCGACGCGCGGGCGCCCGAGGGGGCCGCGGCCGGGGGCGCCCCGGTGCACGAGGTCGTCTCCCTGTCCATCGACGACGACACGGGCACCGCCCGGGAGGACTTCCTGCGGTTCATCGAGCGGGCCGGCCCGTGCGCCCTGGGCGCCACGGCCACTCTTCTCGACGCCGACGTCGACGGGCGCCCGCTGGTCTGGGACGAGGGCCGGCGGCGGGCCGCCCGGCTCCTGCTGGCCCTGTCCGGCCTGCTCGTGCGGGGCATCGGCTCGGACCGCTCCAACGGCGACGGCGCCTGCGACGTCCTGGTCGGCGCCGAGTGCGGCCCCGATGCCGCCGCGGCCGGCGGGGAGGACGACGCCGCCGCGGCCAAGAAGAAGGTCAAGGACTGGTGCCGGGAGCAGGTCAGGGGCTGGGCCGTCGCGTCCGGAGCCGAGGGCGCACCGGTTCCCCGCGTGCCGAGGGCCGAGTCCGATCCGGACGGGGAGCACCGGCCCCGGATCGGCCGGGCGCCAGCGACCCCGGCGGCCCCGGCGGTTCCGGCCGCGAGCGCGCCGGGCGCCCCAACCGTGAGCGCGCCAGCGGTTCCGGCGGCCCCGCTCGCGACGGCGACTCCGCACGCCCCGGACGCCAGCGCCGCCGTCTCCCCCGCCCCGGGCGCCGCCGAGCCGGGCGCCGCCGATCCCGGGCTGATGGCAATGGATCTGACCATCGTCCTGCGGACCCCGGTGGTCTCCTACGAGGTGCCCATGTCCAACGAGGTCCGCTCCCTGGACTTCCTGCGCGGCACCGTGCTCCTGCCCTGGGTGCACCGCCTCCTCGGCCGCGAGTGCGGGGGCGACACCGACGACACCCTGGTCCGCGACGCCGTCGTCAACGGGGACCTTCTGGTCTCCGACGCCGTCGCCGTCGTCGACGACCGGGTCGGCCTGCCCATGCCGCTGGTCCTGTCCAGCCCGAAGGTCGAGCGGCGGGGGCGCGGGTGGATCACGGCCGTCAACCGCCTGCTCGTCGAGGAGCCGGAGGAGGTCCACAAGCCGCTGCGCTCGGGCTACGTCTTCCCCGCCGCGGACGGCGATCGGGAGTGCCCCGCCGCCGCGGACGACGACCGGCCGGACCCGGCCGCCGCGGACGAGGGCCGGAAGCTCCCGCCCCTCGCCGGATGGTCGGGCGCCCCTCCGCTGACCGGACGCCAGTCGACGGCGCACGATACCGCCACGGGGGCGGCGAAGGACGGCCAGCTCTTCCTGGTGCGGGCGCTGCCCGCGGGCCTGACGCTGCGCGCGACGGTGACCATGTCCCCGGCACTGCACGAGCGCGCGGGGGCCCGCCTGGCGGGCCTGGCCGACAGGGCGCTGGACGCCCGCATCGGGGCGCGCCGCCTGAGCGGGACCTTCGGCCGCGCGCTGTGCACCTTCTCCGCGGCCCGGCCCCTGGCGCCCGCCGAGCCGGTCGACGGGGAGACGACCATCTGGTTCACCTCCGACGTCCTGGTGCGCTCCTCGGGCCTGGGGCCGGGCGGGGGCTTCGAGGACCTGCGCGGTGCCTTCAAGCGCACCGGAGTCCCCATCGAGCTCGTCGACATCCCACCGGGGGAGAAGAGGTTCCGGGCGGGGGTGCGCCACCGCCGCGTCGACTCCTGGTCCGCGGCGAGCCACCAGCCGCGGGCCACCAGGATGGCCGTCCAGGCCGGCTCGGTCCTGAGGATCCGGCCCCTGGCCGACGACGCGGCCCGGAGACTGGCCCGCCTGGCCCTGACCGGCGTGGGCGAGCTGCGGGCCCAGGGGTTCGGCCGCTTCGTCGTCGGACATCCGCTCCTTGAGAGGGAGGAATTCCGCCTGACGCGTCTTGACGCCAAGGACTTCATGGGCCGGGCGGCCCGCACCGACGAGCAGGAGGAGCAGTCATGAGCGTGACCCGCTACGAGCTCACCATCCGTGTGAGGACCGCCTCGCCACTGCACTCGGGCGGCATCGACGAGGTCGTGAACCGCACGGAGGAGGGCCGGGACCGGCAGACCGTCGTGCGCAGATTCGCCCGCGACGGACGCGACCGCCCGATCCTGACCGGACGCTCGGTCAAGGGCGCCCTGCGCGCCGCCTGCCGGCGCTACCTTTCGGGGCAGCCGGACGGCGACGTCGCGACGGTGCTGAACGCCCGGGCCCTGCGCCGCCTGTGGGGCGACGAGGGGAAGAAGAGCGCGTCCGCCCCGCTGCGGGCCGCCTGCCTGACCGTCCACACCGTGGAGCTGTGCCCGGTGGGCACTGACGGGACAGTGGGCACTGACGGGGCTGCCGGGGCTGCCGGCGCGAACGGGGCTGCCGGTGAGCTGCCGTCGCGCATGGGCAACGCCATCGACCGGTACTGGGGCTCGGTGGCCGACGGCGCCCTCTTCGAGCACGAGTACCTGCCGGCGGGAAGGCCCCTGGAGATCGTCATCACCGCGCAGGCGGGCCTGCCCGACGGCGTCGACGTGCCCGCGGGCGCGGTGGAGCCGGCGACCCCGGAGCAGGTCGAGACGCTCTTCGAACTGTTCCTGGGCCTGTTCGGGAGCGAGCGCATCGCCTTCGGCGGGCGCCAGGGCGCCGGCTGGGGGCGGGTGCGGCCCGACGCGCGGCCCGGCGCCGGCTTCTGGACCCTGACCCGGGCCCCGCTGGGGTCGTGCGACGACCTCGTGAACTGGTTGAGCGGCGGCCAGGACATGGCCGGGACGATCACTCCGGTCGACTGCGGTGGCCCCGACCGGATGCGCATCACCGTCGAGTGGAACAGCCCCACGGGCATCCTCGTGGCCGATCCGCGGATCAGCGAGGCCGAGCTTGAGCGCAAGAGGCAGGAGAAGGAGAAGCGGGAGAGGGCGGCGCAGGAGGCCGGTCGGAGCGGCGAGCAGGGCGGCGTCCGCGACGACTACGTCCCCGCCAGGCAGATGCGCACGGACACCGCCCAGGGCGAGCGGCTCGTACTGCCGGGCAGCTCGGTGCGCGGCGCGCTGCGCTCGCGGGCCTCGCGGATCGCCCGCACGATCCTGGCCGCCCGCCGCGCGCCCGTCGAGGACTGGTCGGACACCGACGTGCACGCCCAGCTCGCCGACGACCCCGTCCTCGTGCGGGACCTGTTCGGCTCCACCGAGCAGCACGGCGCCCTGACGGTCCTGGACACCCTCGCCGTCCCGAGCAGTTCCAGGCTCATCCCCCACAACGCGGGCGACCGGTGGACCGGCGGCGTCGCGGGCGGGGCCCTGTACGGCGAGGAGGTCCACGACGCGCAGTGGGGGGAGCTGACGCTGGAGCTGAATCCGGGCTCGTTCTCCCCGCGGGCGGACGTCAATCGCCGCAGGGCGGCCTGGTGCCTGCTCGGGCTCGTCCTGGCCGAACTGGCCGCCGGCGCGCTGCCCCTGGGCAGCCGGGGCACGCGGGGGCTGGGGCAGGTGGAGGTCACC
>NZ_AUBL01000052.1 GCF_000429225.1 Actinomyces dentalis DSM 19115 | reverse complement strand
GGGCGTGGAGCGGGTGGAGGGCGTGGGGGAGGCGCTGGGTGAGGGCGGGGCGGGGCTGTCGGTTCTGCGGCGGACGCTCACCCCGGGGGCGCTGCTCGTCGGCTCCTGCGCGGCCGTGGTGGCGGTCGCGGCGGGTTCGTCGGTCTCGGAGGATTCGGCGGATCCGCCCTGGTTGCAGGCGCCCAGGATGAGGCAGGCGCCCAGCAGTGCCGCGACGAGAGAGGAACGGGGACGGCGCATCATGCCCTCCTTGGGCGCCCGGTGCCGGTGCCGCGGGGCGCCCGGCGACCGAGTCGTGTAGATCACAGGAACGCCGTCATCCTACCCCGGATCACCGTCATGAAGAACGCGATTGCGCAGGAGGGTCCGGAATGATCTCGAGGAGGTCTCCGACGCCGCAGTCCAGGGCCCGGCAGACGGCGACGAGGGTGGAGAAGCGGATGGCCCTGGCGCGGTCGTTCTTGAGCACCGAGAGGTTGACGGCGGTGATGCCCGCGCGCTCGGAGAGCTCGACGAGGGTCAGTGCGCGCGCCTCCAGGAGCCGGTCGAGGTGGCAGACCACCCGCGCCCCCGGATCCTGCGGCGGCGTCCCCCCGTCCAGCTCGGGGCGCCGCCCGGACGTCATACGAGCCCCTCGGTCTGGCTGCGCAGCTCGGTGTTCTCGATCCGCAGCGCCGCGGCGGCGCGGGCGGAGCGGTCGAGGGCCGTGATGAGCAGGTCGACGAGCCAGGTCGCCAGGGCTGCGGTGAGGAAGGGGCCGAAGCCGAACGAGCCCTGCAGGAGGATGTCGGCGCCCTCGGGCAGGCGGTCGAGCAGCTCGGAGCCCTGCGCGGACCGTTCGAGGACCCGGGCGAGGGGATCGTGCTGGACGAACCAGAACCAGACGAAGGCCGCGGTGATCGTCCAGCGCATGACCCGCGAGCGGTGCACCACCTGCGGCCAGGTGGCGGGGCGCAGGCCGTGGACGCTCAGGGCCAGGCGCGCGACGGCCGCGAGCGCGACGACGACGAGCGCGACGCCGATCGCGTTGGCGATGACGAGGAGCCCCACCCAGAGGGCGGGGACGTCGGTGAGCGTGACCAGGAGCTCGGCGCTGCCGCCGTCCACGTGCGGCCGGATGCCCGCGGCCCCGGCGCCGACGGCGTCGAGCGGCAGGTCCGCGATCCGGGCGGGCACGGTTCCGGTGCGGACCATGGTGACCAGCGTGCGCAGGAGCGGGGCGAGGCCGTAGCCGATGAATCCCAGTGCGGGGACGGCGGCCAGGACGATGAGGGCGAAGTCGTTCGTGTCCCACCACGGCGGATCGCGGCGGGCCCCGCCCTCCTCCGCGCCGCCCGGGTCGGGGGAATCCGGGGGCCCGGTGTCCGCACTCGTGCGAGCGCGCTCGCTCGCTCCGGGGGCCCGGTCCGCGGCGGGTCCTCGAGCGCGTGTCATGACGATCCTCCTCGTCGGGGCGGGGCGCCGGTGAGCATATCGATGATCGATGCATCGATAGTCGATATGGTCCGCCTCGGAGTCGAGTTCGTCAAGGGTCACGTGGTTCGGGTCACAAGGCCTTCGGCAAAGTTGAGCGGAATAGACTCAACTCTGCCGGGGTTGGATTCCACGGAGACACTCGGGCCCCGCGCCGCCCGCGCCGGGCCCGGCCGTCACGAACACGTCAAGGAGGTCCCATATATATGGACACGAACTACACCACCAAGTCGCAGGAGGCGATCTCCGGGGCCATGCAGGCCGCCGCCGCGGCCGGCAACCCCCAGATCGAGCCCGCGCACCTACTCGTCGAGCTCCTGGCCCAGCCCGACGGCGTCGCCGCCGGACTGCTCGCCGCCGTCTGCCCCGACGCCGCGGCCCGTCAGGCCGTGGGCGCCTCCGCGCGCCGCATGCTGACCCGGCTGCCCGCATCCTCGGGCTCCTCGGTGACCCAGCCCCAGCCCTCGCGCGCCCTGCTGGCCGCCCTGGAGGCCGCCGGCGAGGCGGCCAAGGAGCTGGGCGACGAGTACATCTCCACCGAGCACCTGCTCATCGGCCTGGCCAGGGGCGACGCCTCCGGCTCCGCCACCGTGGCCCGCGCCCTGGCCGACGCCGGCGCCACCCCGCAGGCCCTCGTCGAGGCCCTGCCCCAGGTCCGCGGCTCCGCCCGCGTCACCTCCGCCAACCCCGAGGGCACCTACAAGACCCTCGAGAAGTACGGCACCGACCTGACCGAGGCCGCCCGGGAGGGCAAGCTCGACCCGGTCATCGGCCGCGACGCCGAGATCCGCCGCGTCGTGCAGGTCCTGAGCCGGCGCACCAAGAACAACCCCGTCCTCATCGGCGAGCCCGGCGTGGGCAAGACCGCCGTCGTCGAGGGGCTGGCCCAGCGCGTCGTCGCCGGCGACGTGCCCGACTCCCTGCGCGACAAGCGCCTGATCGCCCTGGACCTGTCCGGGATGGTGGCCGGCGCCAAGTACCGCGGCGAGTTCGAGGAGCGCCTCAAGGCCGTCCTGAAGGAGATCAAGGACTCCGACGGCGAGATCATCACCTTCATCGACGAGCTGCACACCGTCGTCGGCGCGGGCGGCGGCTCCGAGGGCGCCATGGACGCCGGCAATATGCTCAAGCCCATGCTCGCCCGCGGCGAGCTGCGCATGGTGGGCGCCACCACCCTGGACGAGTACCGCGAGCGCATTGAGAAGGACCCCGCCCTGGAGCGCCGCTTCCAGCAGGTCTTCGTCGGCGAGCCCTCCGTGGCGGACACCGTCGCCATTCTGCGCGGCATCGCCCCCAAGTACGAGGCCCACCACCAGGTGACCATCTCCGACGGCGCCCTGGTGGCGGCCGCCACCCTGTCCGACCGCTACATCACCGCCCGCCAGCTGCCCGACAAGGCCATCGACCTCATCGACGAGGCGGCCTCGCGCCTGCGCATGGAGCTGGACTCCAGCCCCGTCGAGATCGATGAGCTGCGCCGCCGGGTGGACCGCATGCGCATGGAGGAGGCCTACCTGGCCGAGTCCATCGAGGAGGAGGGCGGGGCCGACTCCGCCTCCGTCGACCGGGCCGCCGTCGAGCGCCTGGAGCGCCTGCGCGCCGAGCTGGCCGACGCCTCCGAGAGCCTGGCCGCGCTGGGCGCCCGCTGGGAGGCGGAGAAGGCCGGGCACAACCGGGTCGGCGAGCTGCGCGCCGCCCTCGACGAGCTGCGCACCAGGGCCGACCTGGCCGAGCGCGAGGGCAGCTTCGAGGAGGCCGGGCGCCTGCGCTACGGCGAGATGCCCGCCCTGGAGAAGCAGATCCGCGACGCCGAGGCCGGCGAGAGGGCGGCCGCGAGCATCGTGGGGCCCGACGGGGTCGAGCGCGCCGCGGCCGAGCCGATGATCGCCGAGAAGGTCGGCCCCGTGGAGATCGCCGAGGTCGTGGAGTCCTGGACCGGGATCCCCGTGGGCAAGCTCCTGGCCGGGGAGCAGGACAAGCTGCTCCAGATGGAGCGGGTCATCGGCGAGCGCCTCATCGGCCAGAGGGCCGCGGTGGCCGCCGTGGCCGACGCCGTGCGCCGCTCGCGCGCCGGGGTGGCCGACCCCGACCGCCCCACCGGCTCCTTCCTGTTCCTGGGGCCCACGGGCGTGGGCAAGACCGAACTGGCCAAGGCGCTGGCGGACTTCCTGTTCGACGACGAGCGCGCCATGGTGCGCATCGACATGTCCGAGTACTCCGAGAAGCACGCGGTGGCCCGCCTCGTGGGCGCGCCCCCCGGCTACGTCGGCTACGAGGAGGGCGGCCAGCTCACCGAGGCGGTGCGCCGCCGGCCCTACTCGGTGGTCCTGCTCGACGAGGTCGAGAAGGCCCACCCGGAGGTCTTCGACATCCTGCTCCAGGTGCTCGACGACGGGCGCCTGACCGACGGGCAGGGGCGGACCGTGGACTTCCGCAACGTCATCCTCGTGCTCACCTCCAACCTGGGCAGCCAGTTCCTCATCGACCCGCTGCTCAGCCCGGAGGAGAAGCGCAAGGAGGTCATGGCCCAGGTGCGCGCGGCCTTCAAGCCCGAGTTCCTCAACCGCCTGGACGACATCCTCGTCTTCGACGCCCTGACCAAGGAGGAGCTGGGCCGGATCGTGGAGATCCAGCTGGCCAGGATGCAGCAGCGCCTGGCCGACCACCGGCTCACGCTCACCGTCACCGACGCCGCCCGCGCCTGGCTGGCGGACGAGGGCTACGACCCCGCCTACGGGGCGCGCCCGCTGCGCCGCCTGGTCCAGCGCGAGATCGGCGACCGGCTGGCCCGCATGATCCTGGGCGGGGAGGTCCTCGACGGCCAGGAGGTCGTCGTGGACGTCAGCCCCGAGGGCGAGGGCGCGGGCCTGGCGCTCATCGCCCGGGGCGAGGCCTGGGCGCCGTCGGCCGCCAGCGCCGTCTGAGCCGACGACGACGCCGACGCCGGCCCGGGCCCCCGACCGGGGTCCGGGCCGGCTCTTCACCGCGGGCGCGCCCTCCATCTCCGGGGCGCGCCCGCGGCCTGCTCACAGGTACTGGCGGAGGTAGCCGACGATCGTCCAGGAGCCGTCCTCGTTGCGCTGCAGGTAGAACAGGCCCATCGTCTTGTCCGGCGCCCCGCCGGCGTCGTTGGTGAAGGTCAGGCGGCAGGTCACCGTGGGGGAGCCCTCCGAGTCCCCGTCCGAGGGCGGCTCCGCCCCCTGCGTGCACGAGCCGGCCGTCACCTCGATCCGGGGGTTGTCCACCCCGAACTCGGACCACCGGGCCCCCATCATGTCCCAGTCGTTGAAGACGGTCCTGACGGACTTCTGCTCGGCGGTCATCCTGTCGTAGACGCTCTGGGCCGCCACGGTGAGGAAGGCGGCGGAGTCGTCGTCGGCGATCGCCCGCACGGCGGTCGACCAGGCCTCCTCGAGGGCGGGATCGGTCGTGGGGCTCCCGGTGGGCTCCGGCAGCGGAGTGGAGGTCGACGACGGGGGCCAGTCGGTGGCGTCCTCGGAGGCCGAGGGCGAGGGCGCCCCCTCCGAGGGGACGGGCGCGCCCCCCGAGGGCGGGGCGGCGCCGTCGGCCGCGGTGGTGGAGCCCGAACCCGGGGCCGCGCTGGTGGAGCCGGTGGTGGAGCCGTTGCCGCCGCAGGCGGCGAGGAGCCCGACGGCGAGCAGGAGCGCGACCGGAGCGGCGAGGAGTCTTCGGCTGATCGGCGTGGACATGGTCATTCCTCCTGGAGGTCAGGGATGCGCCGAGGCGACGGCGCGAACGCGCCATCCACCATAGGGGCGCGCGGCTCGCGGCGCGGGTGCGGGGGTCGCGGGCGTGTCCGCGGGCGGGGCGCGAAGGCGCGCCGGGCCGCGGGCGGTGGGCGGGCGGAGGCGGCGGCCGGAGGGCGGGCGGAGCGGCGGGTGCCACAATGCCGGTATGAGTCTTCCGTCCGAATCCGCCGTCTCACCAACCCCCGCGCCCCGGCGGCGCGGACCCGGCCGGCCCCCCACCGGCAGCGAGGACAAGCGCGAGCGGATCCTCAACGAGGCCGTGGCCCTGTTCGGCGCGCGCGGCTACGCGGGCACCTCCCTGGCCGACGTCGCCGACGCCGCGGACATCTCCAAGGCGGGCCTGCTGCACCACTTCTCCTCCAAGGGCGCCCTGTTCGCCCAGGTCCTGGAGCGCCGCGACCGGCAGGCCTCCTCCCGGATCCTCCGGGAGGAGGACAGGGAGGATCCGTGGCTGCTCCTGGACGCCTTCGCGCGGCTCGTCGAGCACAACGCCCGCCATCGCGAGCTCGTGGCGATCTACACCGCGACCGCGGTGTCCGTCCTCGACGCCGACCACCCCGCGCACGCCTGGATGGCCGGGCACCTGGCGGGCACCGTCGAGATGTTCGAAAGGGCCTTCGAGCGGGGCAAGGAGGCCGGAACCGTGCACCCCGGCGCGCCCTCGCGCCTCATCGCCCGGACGCTGACGGCGCTCAGCGACGGCCTGCAGATCCAGTGGCTGTGCGCGACCACGCCGCGCACGGCGGCCCGCGAGTCCCTCGGGACGGACATGGCGGCGGAGGTCCGGCTCTACGCCGAGGGCCTGAGGCGCCAGTGGCGGCTCGAGCCCGCCCGGCGGGAATCGGCGTAGCGGCCGCCTCGGCCCCGGCGGGAGGGGCGGGCCCGGCCCGGAGGGGCCGCGAAGAAGGGGCGAGGCCCCGCACCACCGGTGCGGGGCCTCCTGTTGGGCTCGGGGGCGCGGTCCCTGAATCGCGGCTTCCCCGAACGCCTCGGCAGGTCAACGGGGTCCCTGATCCCCTCGTGCCGAGGGCGTTCCAACGAGCATCATCATACTGGTCCGCGGGCCCTCAAGTCACCACAAAAGCCCTTTTCAGGTCTCAAGATGGTGACAGATCGGCTCCGAGACGATCACGGCCCCGCCCCCGAGAAGTCTCAGAGCTCCTTGTGACCGAGCAGATCCGCGGTTTCACGCCGTAATTCGGGCCCCGGGCCGGTCGGCGGCCGAGGGGGGCGACTCGCCCCCGGAGCCCCCGGATCAAGAACGTGACCTTTGTCATCTTTTGCCGGCGGTCGTCTCCGCCGCCCGATCGCCGCCGCCGTCGAGCCCCCCGAGCTCGTGCACCCGGTCGGTGAAGATCCCCGTCGCGCCCCAGTCGAAGAGCTCGACGGCGCGCTCGCGGGTGTTGACCGTCCACGCGTTGACGCCGTAGCCCAGCGCCCGGATCTCCTCCACGCGATCCCGGCTCAGGCCCGCCTGCGCCGGGTGGACGGCCCGCGCCCCCAGCATCTCGACGCGGGAGCGCCAGTCGTCGCCGAGCGCTCCCGGCCCGGTCAGCAGCGCCAGGGCCGTGCCCGGCCGGCGCCGCCCCATCCTGTCCAGCAGGAGCGGGTTGAAGGAGGACACGAGCGCCTGCGAGGCCGGGGCGCGCTCGGCCAGCGCGTCGAGCTGCGCCGCCACGTCGTCGACCAGGCGGCGGCAGGCCGCGGCCCCCGCCTGGCAGGACTTGAGCTCGACATTGACGCTCATCGCGGTCTCGGCGACGACGTCGAGCGCCTCCGCCAGGGTCGGCAGGCGCTCCCCGGCGAAGGGGCGCGAGCCGTCCCCGGCCCGGAACCAGGAGCCGGCGTCGATGCCCGGCAGGTCGGCGGCGCGCAGGCGGTAGTAGGAGCCGGTGCGGTCGGTGGTGCGGTCCAGGCGCGAGTCGTGGATGACGATGACGGTGCCGTCGCCGATGACGTCGACGTCGATCTCGACCCACCGGGCCCCGGCCCGAGCGGCGGCGCGCAGGGCCGCCGGCGTGTTCTCCGGGGCGAGGGCGCGCGCGCCGCGGTGGGCGAAGACGATCCGGGTGCCGGGCGGCGTCGGGTGCGGGCACGGGGCGGGGGCCCAGCCGGCCGGGGCGTCGGGGCGGGGCCCGGTCGGGGGCCGGGGGCCCGCGGCGGCGCTGCTCATGGGCCGATCATGCCCCGCCCGGGCCCGCGCCGTGGGAGGATCGCGTCATGACACAGGCCAGCGCCGCGCCCGACATCGAGTTCCGCTCCGCCTACGACCAGGGCTTCGCGCGCGTGGCCGCCGTCACCCTGCCCGTGACCCTGGCGGACCCGGCCGCCAACGCCGCCGCCGTGATCGCCCGGGCCCGCCGCCTGGGCGAGGAGGGCGTGTGCCTGGCCGTCTTCCCCGAACTGGGCCTGACCGGCTACTCCATCGACGACCTCCTCCTGTCCGACGTCCTGCTGCGCGAGACCCTGGCCGCCATCGAGACCATCCGCGCCGCCTCCGCCGGGTTCCTGCCGGCGATCGTCGTGGGCGCCCCCCTGCGGGTGGGCGGGCGCCTGTTCAACTGCGCCGTCGTCATCGCCGGCGGGGCGGTGCGCGGCGCCGCCCCCAAGTCCTACCCGCCCGCCTACCGCGAGTTCTACGAGAAGCGGCACTTCGCCTGCGGGGGCGACGCCGGCGAGCGCGACATCGACGTCAACGGCGCGCGCGTCCCCTTCGGCACCGACCTGCTGTTCGAGGTCGACGACGTGCCGGGCCTGGTCTTCCACGCCGAGGTCTGCGAGGACATGTGGGTGCCCGTGCCGCCCTCGTCCCTGGCGGCGCTGGCGGGCGCCACGGTCCTGGTCAACCTGTCCGGCTCGCCCGTCACCGTGGGGCGGGCCGAGGACCGCGAGCTGCTGGTCCGGGCCTCCAGCTCGCGGGGCCTGGCCGCCTACGTCTTCGCCGCCGCCGGACAGGGGGAGTCCTCCACGGACCTGGCCTGGGACGGGCAGACCCTCGTCTACGAGAACGGCGAGCTGCTGGGCTCCACCGAGCGCTTCGGCGAGGGCGCCCGCGCCGCGGTCGTCGACGTCGACATCGAGGGCCTGCTCGCCGAGCGGGTGCGCCAGGGCTCCTTCGAGGACAACCGCCGGGCCCTGCTGCGCCCCGGCGCCGGTCCCGGGGGCGCCGGCTTCCGGACCGTGCGCATCGGCCGGGGCGACCTGACCGTCCCCCGCACCGACATCGGGCTGAGGCGCGCCGTCGACCGCTTCCCCTTCGTCCCCGACGACCCGGCCCGACTCGCCCAGGACTGCTACGAGGCCTACAACATCCAGGTCGCCGCCCTCGTCCAGCGGCTGCGCGCCATCGGCGAGCCCCGGATCGTCATCGGCGTGAGCGGGGGGCTGGACTCGACCCACGCCCTCATCGTGGCCGCCCGCGCCGTCGACCGCCTGGGCCTGGGCCGCGAGCACATCCACGCCATCACCATGCCGGGCTTCGCCACCAGCGCCGGGACGAAGTCCAACGCGCTGGCGCTGGCGCGGGCGCTGGGCTGCCACGTCGAGGAGCTGGACATCCGCCCGCTCGCCGAGCGGATGCTCGCCGCCATGGACCACCCCTACGGGCGCGGCGAGCGGGGGCGGGAGGTCTACGACGTCACCTTCGAGAACGTCCAGGCCGGGCTGCGCACCGACCTGCTGTTCCGCATCGCGGGCCGGCGCGGCGGCATCGTGCTGGGCACCGGGGACCTGAGCGAGCTGGCGCTGGGCTGGTGCACCTTCGGGGTGGGCGACCAGATGGCCCACTACGGGGTCAACGCCGGCATCCCCAAGACCCTCATCCAGCACCTCATCCGCTGGGTGGTGGCCGAGCGCCTCTTCCCCGACGACGTCGGACATGTGCTGCTGGACATCCTGGGCACCGAGATCAGCCCCGAGCTCGTGCCCGCGCACGAGGGCGAGCCCATCCAGTCCACGCAGGCGAGGATCGGCCCCTACGCCCTGCAGGACTTCACCCTGTGGCACGTGCTGCGGCGCGGGTCGCGGCCCAGCCGCATCGCCTTCCTGGCGGAGAGGGCCTGGTCCGACCCCTCCGCCGGCGCCTGGCCGCCCGGGCTGCCCGAGGAGGAGAGGGTCGCCTACGACCTGGCCGCCATCAGGAAGTGGGAGCTGGTGTTCTTCAGGCGCTTCTTCTCCAACCAGTTCAAGCGCTCCACCCTGCCCAATGGCCCCAAGGTCGTGGCGGGCGGCTCGCTGTCCCCGCGCGGGGACTGGCGCATGCCCTCCGACGCCTCCGGCGCCGCCTGGATCGCCGAGCTCGAGCGCAACGTGCCCGGGGCCTGAGGGGAGCCGATATGACCGGGAAAGTCCGCATGCTGTCCGTCGACATCGACGGGACGATCCTCTTCGACCGGGCGATCTCGCCGGCCGACGTCGCCGCCATGCGCCGCTGGCGCGAGGCCGGCAACCTGCTGGTGATGAACACCGGCCGCTCGATCTCGGCGCTGCGCAGCGCCCTGGACGGCTTCGACGTCGACTACGACTACGCGGTCCTCTACACGGGGGCCGTCCTGACCGACGGGCGGGCCGGGGTCATCGAGGCCCGCACCATGCCCGACGGCCTCATCGAGGAGGTCCTGGACGTGCTGGGCCGCGAGGAGCGGATCACGATCTTCGCCACCACGCTCGACGGGGACCTCCAGCTCCACGACACCCTGGGCTCGGGCACCGACCTGCTCACCCTGTTCAGGCGCGGGACGACGGCGGACCTGGCCGGCCGCGCCGTCGTGGGCATCCCCCTGCACCTGGGGGACGCCGCCGCCACCGACCGCATCGAGGCGGAGGTCGCCCGCCGCTGGGGCGGGGTCGTCGAGGGGGCCCGCAACCAGGACTTCCTCGACCTCATCCCGGCGGGGGCGTCCAAGGGGGCGGGGCTGAGGCGGCTCGTGGACCTGCTGACCGGCCCGGGCGGCGCCCGCGAGGGCGAGACGATCGAGACCTGGACGGTGGGCGACTCGTGGAACGACATCCCCATGCACGTCGCGGCCGACCACGGCGTGGCCATGGAGGGCTCGCCCGCGGAGGTCCTGGCCGTCTGCGAGCGCCGCACGCCGTCGGTGGCCTCCCTCGTCGAGGACCTGCTCGCGGCCGGGTGAGGGCGCGCCGCGGAGCCGGACTCCACAGGCCGCGCCGCTGACACCCCGCCGGACCGCCCTCCACAGCCCCTCGGCGGAGACGGGCCCCGATGGGCGATTCTGTACACATGTTCGCATTCGTGGTCCGGCGAGCCCTTCCGCCATCACTCCCGGCGCCGTCATCGCCGTCGTTCCCGACGCCGTCGTCTCCGCCGCGCCCCCCGGCCCCGCCGGCGCCGCCCCCTGCTGGGACCCTCGTCCCGGATTGCAACCGAGGGGCGCCGTCGCCCGCAAAGATCCGCAAGCAGCGGCGTCGGACCCTTGACCGATGCAGGAAACAGCATAGACTTGCATCAATCGGCACCCGCAACGCACCCCACCATCCCCTGCAGGCAGCGCAGCCTGAGTGGCGCGCGCCCATCACCCGAAGGAGTGGTTCAGATGTCAACCGCTGAGGGCGAGCACAGCCTTCGAAGATTCCTCGATCCGCGCCTGATCAGCATGAACCTCGCCGCCACCACCCGCAGACAGGCCGTCGAGGAACTGACCGGCCTCCTCGTGAGAGCCGGGAGGGTGCGCGACGCCCGCGCCTTCGTCGCCGACGTCTTCCGCAGGGAGGTGCAGGGGCCCACGGGCCTGGGCAACGCGATCGCGATTCCGCACGGCAAGTCGGCGGCCGTCCTGGAGACGAGCGTGGCCATAGGCCGCGCGGGGCGCGACCTCGACTGGCCCTCCCTCGACGGCGCCCCGGTCAGGACCGTATTCCTGCTGGCCGTCCGGGAGAAGGACGCCGCCATAACCCATCTCAGGCTCCTTCAGAGGATCGCCGTCCTGCTCGCCCACGGCGACTTCGCGCGCCTGCTGGACTCGGCGCGGGACGCCGACGACGTCATCGACCTGATCGACCAGCACATCGAGGAGGACCACTCATGAGATTCGTCGCCGTCGCCGCGTGCACGTCCGGGATAGCGCACACCTACATCGCCAGGGAGAAGATACTCGACGCCGCCCGCTCGCTCGGCTGGGAGGCCTCCTGCGAGACCCAGGGGACCATAGGGACCGAGAACGGGCTCGACGCCGCCGATATCGCCTCCGCGGACTTCGTGCTCCTGGCGACCGACATCAAGATCGGCGGACGGGAGCGGTTCGAGGGCAAGCGCATCGTCGAGGTCGGCACGGCGACGGCCATCCAGTCGCCCACGAAGCTGCTGACCCTCATCGGGGAGAGGATCCGCGATGAGCGCTGACGCCGCCGCCCGCCGCCGCCCCCGCCTGGAGCTCAAGAGGCACGCCCTGACCGCCATCTCCTACATGCTCCCCCTGGTCGTGGCGGCGGGACTGCTCATCGCCATCGGCAACCTGACCGGCGGCGCCGTCATCGAGGACTACAAGCAGCCCTACGGCTGGCAGGACGCGCTCGTGTCCCTGGGCGTGCTGGGGATGGGCCTGCTCGCCCCCGTCATCTCCGCGGCGATCGCCTACTCGATCGCCGATCGGCCCGGCATCGCCCCGGGCCTGCTCATCGGCCTCATCGCCCACTCGATCGGGGCCGGGTTCCTCGGCGGCATGCTCGGAGGGTTCCTCGTCGGGTGGTTCACGCTCTGGCTCAAGACCCGCCTGCGGGTGCCCCGCTGGGCCCAGGGCCTCATGCCCATGATGATCCTGCCGCTGCTGAGCACGCTGGTGATCGGGCTGCTCATGTTCTTCGTCATCGGGGTGCCGATCGTGTGGGCCACGCAGTGGCTGACCGACGTCCTCACCTCCATGCGGGGCTCCATGCGCTTCGTCTTCGGCGCGCTCATGGGGGCCATGGCGGCCTTCGACTTCGGGGGGCCCGTCAACAAGGTCGCCTCCCTGTTCGCCGACGGGCTGCTCCTGGAGGGGGTCACCGAGCCCGAGGCCGTCAAGGTCCTGGCCTCCATGGTGCCCCCGTTCGGCGTGGGCATCTCGCTGCTGCTCGCCAGGATCGTGCGCAAGCCGATCTACACCGCCCAGGAGCGCAACAACATCGGCATCGCCATCCCCATGGGCGTGTGCATGATCACCGAGGGCGTCATCCCCATCGCCGCCGGCGACCTGGTGCGGGTCGTCCTGTCCTGCTCGACGGGCGCGGCGGTCGGCGGCGGCCTGTCGATGATGTGGGGGATCGGCTCGCCGGTGCCCTCCGGCGGCCTGTTCATCGTCCCCGCCATGTCCAACCCCCTGCTGTTCATGGTGGCCCTCCTGGCGGGCTCCGTTGTGACGGGGATCCTGCTGGTGCTCACCAAGAGGCGCCTGCCGCGGGAGACGGCGGAGCCCCCGGCCGCGCGGGAGGAGGGCCGCCCGGATGCGCGGGCGGCCGCGGATCCCCTGGCCGCGCAGGCGGCCGCGGATCGGGAGAAGGACGTGGATCTGGGCGACATCTCCTTCTCGTGAGGGGCTCACCGGCCCCGCGCGGAGCCCGCGCGGGACCGGGGTCCGGGGCCCCGGCGCCCGGGCCCGCCCGCAGCGGGGGTCTGGCGCGACCGGGGCCGGCGGGGGATGATGGCCCGGCGGCGACCGGCGCCGGCGGCGCCGCGCGGCCCCGAGCGGCCGCGCGCGGGCCCGCCCGAACGCGGCGGGGCGGACGACGCCAGTGGTCCGGTTCAAATGGATGCGCTCCGACTCGGCCGCCCGCTCACAGGAAGAGAGAATCTTCATGCCAGCTCCCTCAACCGATACCGAGAACAGGACCAGTCCCGAACCCGCGCCCGCCGTCGTATCCGCCGGCCGCTGGCGGCCGCGCACGCTGCGCACCTCGCCGTCGAGGCAGGACCGCGGGCTGTTCGGCCACCCCAGGGGCCTGCCCTGGATGCTCAACGTCGAGATGTGGGAGCGCTTCTCCTACTACGGGATGCGCGCCATCCTGCTGTACTTCATCACCGGCGCCGTGACGGACGGCGGCCTGGGCCTGAGCCACAACTCCGGACAGGTCATCCTCGCGCTCTACGGCACGGCCGTCTACCTCCTGGCGATCCCCGGGGGCATCTTCGCCGACCGGATCATCGGGCCGTGGCCGTCCACCCTCTACGGCGGCGTCGTCATCATGGCCGGGCACGTCTGCCTGTCCATCCCCGTCGTGGCCACCTCCTGGCTGGGGATCGTCCTGGTGGCCGTGGGCACCGGCTTCATCAAGCCGAATCTGACGACGATCGTCGGGGGCCTGTACGACGACGACGACATCCGCCGCGACGCCGGCTTCCAGCTGTTCTACATGTCGATCAACGTCGGCGCCTTCGCCTCCCCCCTGCTGACCGGCTGGCTGCGCAGCCACTACGGCTACCACGCCGGGTTCTCCTCGGCCGCCGTCGGCATGGCCCTCGCCCTGGCGGCCTTCATCCACGGCCGCAACAGGCTCTCGGCCTTCGCCTTCACCGTCCCCAACCCCATCCGGCCCGAAGAGCGGCGGCGGCTGCTCCTGGGCTCCCTCGGGGTCCTGGCCGCCATCGGCGCGCTCGCGGCGGTCCTCCAGGTGCTCACCGGCGACACGGTCACCACCGTGGCCACGACGGGCCTGCTCATTCCGGTCGGCGCGGCGGTGGCCTACTTCGCGGTCATGTTCCGCTCCTCGAAGGTGACCGCCCGCGAGCGCACCCACCTGCGCGCCTACGTCCCACTGTGGATCGGGGCGGTCCTGTTCTTCATGATCTCCGAGCAGGCCGCCGGCAAGATGGCCACCTTCGCCGAGTCCAACACGGACCTGCGCCTGCCCCTCTTCGGGTGGTCGACCACCGCCGAGGCCTACCAGTCGGTCAACCCCGCGGCGATCGTGCTCCTGGCCCCGCTGGTCGGCTGGTTCTTCACCCGGCGGGCCGGCAGGTTCCCCTCCACCATCATGAAGTTCGTCATCGCGGTGCTCATCATCGGGTTCTCGGCGATCCTCCTGGGCTACGGCTTCCAGATCTGGCCGGGCGGGCGGGACCTGTCCCCCTGGTGGTTCCTGGCGCTGGTCTACGTCGTCCAGACCGTCGGCGAGCTGTTCCTGACGCCGGTGGGGCTGGCCACGACGACCGCCCTGGCCCCCAGGAGCTTCGCCTCCCAGGCGATGGGGCTGTGGTGGCTCAGCGTCGCCGCCGGTCAGGGCGTCGCCGGCTTCATCATCGCCCAGACCGAGGGCATCTCCGACTCGGCGTACTACTACGGCCTGGGCGCGGTCACGCTCGCCGCCGCCCTGGTCCTGCTCGCCGTCGCCCCCTGGACGCAGCGGCAGATGGCCGACGTCGAGGCCGCCGGGGCGCACGACGGCGAAGGCGGCTGACGGCGGGGGCGGCGCTGCGGTGGATCGGCTGACGGCGGGGGCGGCGCGCCGGCCGGGGGACGGGGCCCGCCCCCCGGCCCAGGACGCCGGACGCCGCACACGCGGGCGGGTCGCGGCGCGGGCGCGCCGACCCCGCTCAGGGGTGCAGGACCCGGATGCCGTGGGAGTCCAGGCTCGCCCGCAGATCCGCGTCGGGCGCCTTGTCGGTCACGAGCACGTCGGCCAGCTCGATCGGGCCGATCCGGGCGAAGATGCCCCGCCCCAGCTTGGAGGAGTCCGCGAGGATCACGACCTGGTCGGAGTGGTCGATCATCTGGCGCATGAGGGTGGCCTCGGCGATATTGCCCGTGGACAGCCCCTGCCTGCTCGACATGGCGCCGACGCCGATGAAGGCGATGTCGCACTGGAACAGGAGGCTCTCGTCGGCCTTCTGGCCCAGCGCCGTGGTCAGGTCCCCGGTCGTCGTCTGGGCGCACGGCCGGACGGGCCCTCCGACGACGAAGATCTCGTCGGCGACGCCCGGCGCGATCACCGCGGGCAGCTGGAGGTTGTTGGTGACGATGCGCAGCCCGAGCCCGGGCTCGAGGTGCTCCACGAGGGCCAGCGCCGTCGTCCCGCCGTTGATGATGATGGAGGCGTCTGGGCGCACGAGCGTGGCCGCGATGCGCCCCACGCGGCTCTTCTCCTCGGCGTGCAGGCGCTTGCGCACGTCCACCCCCGTGGTGGTCTTGGGCACCATGTCGACGCTGACCGCGCCCCCGTGGGTCCGGATGACCCGGCCGAGCGCGTCGAGCTCGTCCAGGTCCCGCCGGATCGTGTCGGTGGAGACGTTGAACAGGCCGGCCAGTGTCGCCACCGACACCTCGCCGACGGAGGACACGTAGGTCGCCAGCTCCGCCTTGCGCCGGGCGGGGAGCTCGGGGGGCGTGCGGCCCGCGGGGGCGCGCTTGCTCGAGGAGGGCATGGCCCGATTCTACTGCGGTCCGGCGCGGTCCACGGGCTTGCCAAGCCGGAGCCGGCATCGGTATTCTGGCATGGAAACGCAGAAAACCGCACAGAAACGCAAACGCGGGGTGCGGAGAGCCGTGAGGAGGCCGCTCAATGCTCGTCTCGGGCGCCGGGATCCTGGAGGTGGCGCGGGAGAACTCCTTCGCGGTCCCGGCCTTCAACGTCAGCGACTACGCCATGCTCAAGGGCCTCATGGAGGTGGCCCAGGAGGCCGAGGCCCCCCTCATCGTGGCGATCCACCCCGACGAGCTCGAGCACGTGGGCGCCCAGTTCCTCCCCGCGGCGATCGCCTGGGCGCACGGCGCGAGCATCCCCGTGGCCATCCACCTGGATCACGGCGCCACCCTCGACCAGGTCCTCGTGGCGATCCGGGCCGGGTTCACCTCCGTCATGCTCGACGGCTCGCTCAGGCCCTTCGCCGAGAACGTGGCCGCGACCAGGCAGGCGGTCCGGGTCGCGCACGCCGTCGGGGTCTGCGTCGAGGGCGAGCTGGGCACCATCGGCGTGCTCGACGAGCGGGCGCGCAGCGCGTCGGGGATCGTGTGCACCGATCCCGACGACGCCGAGCGCTTCGTCGCCCAGACCGGCGTCGACTCGCTGGCCGTCGCCATCGGCACGAGTCACGGGCTGTACCCGCCCTCCATGCGGCCCAGGCTGCGGATCGACCTGCTCGACGAGCTCGTGGACCGGGCGGGGGTCCCGCTCGTGCTGCACGGGGGCTCGGGCAACACCGACGCCGAGATCGCCCGGGCCGTGGCCCACGGCGTGAGCAAGATCAATATCTCCAGCGACATCAAGGCCGCGTACCACCAGCGCATGCGCGAGGTCCTGGCCGACCCGTCCCTGCGCGAGCCCGGCGAGATCCAGTCGCGGGCGCTCCCGGCGATGAAGAGGACGGCCCTGCACAAGATCCGGCTCTTCGGGGCCGAGGGCCGCGCGGGGCTCTACTGAGCCGGGCTCAGATGCGCTGCTTCGCCCCGGGCCGGTCTCCACAGGCCGCGTTGCCGACACCCCGCCATATCATCGTCCACAGTTCTTTGGCGGAGGTGGGGCGTAGTGGGTGACCCTGGACGCATGTGCACCTCGCCGATCACCCTGTTCCCCTCCGCCAACGCCGCCGTCTCGAGCCGCGACCGCGGCGCGCCCGCCTCACCCGCCCGGCGCCTCGCCTCGGAGGCCGTCGCCCTGCGGCCGGGCGCCTTCGTGCGCGCCGACGAGTGGAGCGCGCTGCGACCCGAGCAGCAGCACCTCGTGCGGGTCGTGGCCGCCCTGACCTCGAATAATCCCCCCACCCGCGCGGTCCTGGCGCGGGAGAGCGCCGCCGTCGTCCACGGCATCCCCGTCGTCGGCCCCTACCCGGCGCAGACGCAGTTCTGCCTGCCCGGCTCCACGAGCGGGAGGCGCAGCCGGGTCAGCCGCACCACGGCCGCCCCCGCCGGCGTGGAGGTCGTGCGCATGAACGGCCACCCGATCACGAGCCTGGCCCAGACCCTGGTGGATCTGGCCTGCACCCGGAGCCTGCGCTCCTCGCTCGCCTCCCTGAGCTGGGCGCTGCGCGGGGGCGGCGCGAGCGAGGAGTCGCTGTTCGGCCTCATCGAGGGCCAGCGGCACCGGCCGGGCATCATGCGGGCGCTGCGCGCCCTGGCCCACGTGCTCGACGGCGGCTCGGCGGACGACGAGCCCCTCCACGACGGCGCCCCCCGCGACGGCGACGGCGCCCCCCGCCGCGGCGACGGGCCCGAGCGCCCCTCGGGCGAGCGCGCCGAGCCCTGAGCCGGGTCCCGCCCCGAAGCCGGGCCCCGGAGGATCCGGGCCCCGTCGCCCCGCGAGGGGCCTTCGCCGTCGGGCGGGGGCGGGCCCGGTGATCCGGGACCCCGCCTCACTTCCCGCCGAAGCGGTAGACGTTCGTCTCGCGCGGCTCGAACCCGGCCCGCCGGTACAGGCGGTTGGCGGCCTCGCGGGACGGGCGGGAGGTCAGGTCCACCGTCCGGGCCCCGAGCGCCTGCGCGTGCGCCACCGCCGCCTCCACCAGCGCGAGCCCCGCCCCCTGGCCCCGGGCGCCGGCGTCGACGACGACGTCCTCCACCCAGGCCCGCAGGCCGGTGGGGATCGTGAAGGTCGCCAGGGTCAGCATGCCCAGGATCTCACCGGGGCCGCCCTCGGCGCCCCGCTCGGGGCGGAAGACGAAGAGGTGGACGCCGGGCTGGGCCACGAGCGAGGCGCACTGCTCGGCCGTGAGCGCCGGGGCGGAGCGGGACAGCTGGGGGATGAGGCGCCCCATCGCCTCGACCAGCTCGGGCGTGGACTCGGTGACGATTTCAACGGTCATGGCTTCTCCTCGATCTCAGTCGCGGTTCGTCCCGGTTGCGGGTTCCCGGACGCGGGCCCCGCGGCGCCCGCCGCCGCGGGTGCGCCGGCGCCGCAGGGCCGATCCGGACAGAGCCTACTGCGCGGGCCGCCGGGGCCTCATCGGGCGCCGCGCCGCGCGGGGTCGAGGACGGCGGCCTCGAAGACGGCCGCGCCGCTGTCCAGGTCGACGACCCGCAGGACGTAGGGGCGGTCGCAGATGAACCTCTTGGTCCTCCTCGGCGCCGCATGCACCGCCCCCCGCATAAAGGCCGCCTCGGTCAGGGACGCGGCCACCGTGCCGGCCTCGTCGACGAGCAGGCGGGTCTGCTGGAACGCCTGCTCCAGGAGCAGGCCCGGGGCGATATGGCTCAACTCGAGCCCCCAGATCCCGATCCCCAGTTCTTCCAGGAGCGGAATGATGTCGACGGCGCCCGGGTTCAGGTCCAGGCGGGGCAGACCGACGATGACGTCGAAGTCGCCCCGGGGGAGGCGCTCGGCCCGGTTCAGGGCGCGGGTCGCCGCGCCCCAGGTCGACGGCGGCAGGTCGGCGGGGGAGGCGACGGCGTCGGGCAGGATGATGTCCATCGCCAGACCCGTCCCGCCGCGCCGGTCGCTGGTGCCCGCGCCGGTGCCGGCGCCTGCGCCGTCGGGCCGATCGCCGATGTCCGCGCCCGCGTCGGCGGCGACGTCGGGCGCACCGGTCGCGTAGGGCAGGCGCAGCGCGCGCCACCCCTCGCCCTTGACGAGGGTGAAGGAGCCGGTGATGTGCATCATGTCGGCCCGGGTCCGCCCGCCGTCGGCCCGGGTGAAGGAGGCGCCCTTGCTGGTGTTCTCGGCCTTGAACGGCTTGGCCCACCGCGCCGCGAAGAGGATCGCGTTCTGGAGGACGAGCCGGGTGTCGGGGGTGATCCGTATCGCGGACCTCCTGATGAGCCCGCCGGTGTGCAGGGCGGTCCAGGCGTCGAGCGCCGCCTTCGCCCCGTCTGAGCCGATGCGCCCCACCTCGGAGCCGTACCAGCGCCGGACGGCGTCGACGTAGGACTGCTTGATCCGGGTGTCGTCGTCGACGATGATGAGGGTGTTGTTGGCCACGTGCAGCAGCGGGGAGTCGGGGATCGCCCCGGGGTCGAAGCCCTCCAGCGCGGCGGCGTCGGCCGTGTCGAAGCGCTGGAGGCAGGACTGGATCGCCCGCCAGGTCCTGTCCCTGGCCCCGGGCAGCGGCTCGTCGCGGACCTCGGCCTCGTCGAAGCCCAGGGCCGGGCCGATGCCGGTCCCGGCGGCGTCCGCCCCCGCGTAGAGCATCGCGAGGACGAGGGCCATGCCGACCGGGCCGGCGACGGCGTTGCCGCGGGGGTCGGCGGCCAGGGCGGAGGCCAGCATCCGGGCGCCGATCGCGTCGGCCGCGGCGACGGCGCGGGCCCGGCGGGGGGCCTCGTCCAGCGGGACGTTCTCGACGGGCGCCGAGGAGCGCAGGACGTCGAGGCGGGCCAGGGCCTGCCGGTCCCGGCTGCTCATGCGGTTCGGGGTCGGGCCCGTTCCCCGGGCCCGGGAGGTCAGAAGATCGGCGACGCGGCGATAGGGGTGGGCGTTCATGGCTCAAGGATGCCGGACGCCCGCGGCCGGGTCCGGGGCGGAAGGGCCCGGGACGTGCGGGGCGGTCCGGGATCGGGTCAGTGGGGCGGGCGGCCAGCGGATAGGGCCCGGGGTGGGCCCGGGCTGGCGGGGCGGGCGGTCGGTCGGCGACTGCTCCGCCGGGGCCAGGTGCGGGGCGCCGGGGCGGTCCGGGTCGGCGGGCGGGGCGCCGTCAGCCCGCGGCCGGGTCGAGCACCGCCGCCTCGAAGAGCGCGACCCCGCTGGTCAGGTCCACGATGCGCAGCACGAAGGGATGGTCGCAGACGAACCTCTTCGTCTCGTCCGGGACCGGGGCCGCGAGCTCGACCGCCTCCACCTCGGTCAGGGCCGCGGCGACCGTGCCGGTCTCCCCGACGATGAGCCGGACCTGCTGGACGGCCTCGTCGACCTTCAGGTCCATGGTCGAACTGATGTGTCCGAGCTGGTCGAGGTCGACGCCCATGGCCTTCAGCAGGGGGAGCAGGTTGATGGCGCCCGACCCCAGGTCCAGCCTGGGCAGCTGGAGTTCGACCTCCTCGGGCGCCTTGCCGGACCCCTCGGCCGCGGTGAGCTCGGCGCTCGCCCGCCCCCACGTCTCGGCGGGCAGGTCCGCGGGGGAGGCGACGGCGTCGGGTAGGACGAGGTCCATCGCCAGCTTGCTGTCCTGCTCGGCGTAGGGCAGGCGCAGGGCCCGCCAGCCCTCCCCGGCGACCAGCGAGAACGACCCCGTGCGCGTCATGAGGTCGGCGGTGGACGTCGAGCCGTCCGCCCGGTGGAAGACCGACCCCTGGGCGGTGTCCCGGGCGTCGAACTCCGTGGTCCAGCGGGCGGCCAGCAGCACCGCGTTCTGCAGGACCAGCCTGGTGCTCCCGTCCACGGTGAGGCCGGACTTGTCGATGAGGCCGCCGGTGTGCAGCGCCGCCCACTGGTCCAGGGCCGCCTGCGCCTCCTGGGCGGGGGCGCGCTCGGCGCCGGCCGCGTACCACTGGCGCGCCGCGTCGAGGTAGCTCTGCTCGACCCGGGTGCCCTCGCCGACGACGAGGACGCGGTTGGCCACGTGCAGGAGGGGCTTGTCGGGGATCTGCTTGGGGTCGAAGCCCGCGAGGCCCGCCGGGTCGGCGACGTCGAAGCGCTGGAGGGAGGACTGGATCGCCCGCCACGTCGAGTCCCTGGTCGCCTGCGCGTCGTCGGCCGCGGCCTGGCCGACGCCCAGGAGGGCGTTGACGCCCGTCCCGACCGACGCGGCCCCGGCGTAGAGCAGGCCCAGGGAGAGCTCGACGCCGACCGGGCAGATGAGCGCGTTGCCGCCCTCGGCCATGAGGGCGCCCAGCATCCGGGCGCCCAGGTCGTCGCAGGCGGTGACGGCGGCGCCCAGGGCCGGGGCGTCGGCGAGGGCGACCGAGCGGACCTGGGCGTCGCTGCTCAGCACCTCGACGTCGGCGGAGGTGGCCGGCGAGGGATCGGCCGAGGAGCCGGAGTTCTTCGAGCAGGCGGCCAGGGCGGTCAGGCCCGCCAGGACGGGAACGGAGCCGAGGACGCTGCGGCGGTTCAAGGGCGCGGTCATGAGCCCATCATGCCCGTAGGGGGAGAGGGATGCGAAGGGGAACTCGCCCCGCCCGGCCCGGTCTCGCCCCGCCCCGCCGGTCTCGCCCCGCCCCGCCGGTCTCGCCCCGCCCCGCCGCCGGCTTTCGAATGAGCAGTGGGTCTTTCTCGCCGGGCGCGGCGGTCCGTGGGGTCCGGATCGACGTGCTGGCGGGGATGGGTGGGCGCGAGGTGGTTCGGGTGGGGCTCCTGGGGCGATCCGGGGCGGGGACGTGTCCGAATCTGTTGCAAAGGCGCTCCGGGCCGGGATCGGCGGCGAGAAGAAGCGCGGAATATCAACGTTTCTCTTCCGGCGTTTCAGCCCGATCCGGGCCTTTGCAACAGATTTGGACAAACGGTGCCGTCGCGGGCCCCTGCGCGGACGGCGGTCCCGGCGATCGCCCCGGCGCTCGGGCCGACCCGCCCCGCCCCGGGCGCCGAGACGTGCATTTTGCACTCGAGCGTGCACTTCTAACTGCACATCTCGAGAGCGGAATGCACATCTCGACGTGCGCAGGACCGACCCGCCCGCACCGCCCCGGACGGCCCCCACCCGCACCACCATCCCGCACCGGCCCCGGCCCGCGGACCCACGACTCTCGGCGAGAAGGCTCTATACGACTCCGGGGCTCGTGCGTACAGGATCGCGGTCGCGGGTAGTCTCTCACGCAGACCCGTCCGGGCCCGTCGGGGGAGCTGACCCCGGGCCCGCCCGAGACCGCAGTTGCCCCGCCGCCAAGGAACGCCGCCCATGACCGAGTCCACCGAGCCCATCGCCCCCGACGACACCGCCGCGCCGGGAGTCGAGCGCGCCTACGCCGCCGACGAGCTGTTCTTCTCCGCCACGGACGCCCGGGGGCGCATCCGCCGGGCCAACGCCATCTTCATGCGCCTGTCCGGGTACCCGCGCGGCGCCCTCGTGGGGCGCGCCCACAGCGTCGTGCGCCACGAGGCCATGCCCGCCGGCCTCTTCCGCTCCATCTGGGAGGACCTCGAGCAGGGCCGCGCGGCCAGCGCCTACATCACCAACCGCTCCGCCGACGGCGGCTTCTACCGCGTTTTCGCCACGATCGTCCCCTCCGGCGACGGCTACCTCTCCGTGCGCACCCTGCCCATGCTCACGCGGCGGCGCGATGAGATCGAGGCCGCCTACGGGCGCGTGCGCGCCGTCGAGCGGGCCTCGGCGGACGGCGGATCGACCCGGCGCGAGGCCGCCGCGGCCGGGCACTCGGCGCTGCTGGCCGAGCTCGACGCGCTGGGCTTCCGCGACGCCGTCGACTTCACCCGCCAGGCCCTCCCCGCCGAGGTCGCCGCCCTCGTGGCCGCCGGCGTCGATATCCCGGAGCGGCCCGACGCCGAGGGGCCCGTCGCCGTCATCCTGGACCAGATGAATCGCATCGAGTCGCTGACGTCCGGGCAGGTCGCGCTGCTCGACGAGTGCGCCCGGATCGTGGCGCTGCTCGGGCGCCGCGCCGCGGAGATCGACGACCTCTCGGCGCGCCTGGGCCGGCTGCGCACGAGCCTGCGGGACGCGGTCGGGGACGCCGCCCGCGCCGGAGCGGACGACGGCGAGGGACAGAGCGGCGGCGTGGGCCGGGCCGGCGGGACGGGCCGGGCCGGCGGAGCGGGGGGAGTGCGCGAGCGCTACGAGCGGGTCGACGCCCTCGTCCTGGAGTGCGTCGAGGAGCTCCGGCCGCTGGCCGGACAGGTCGGCGAACTGCGCTCCGACGCCGACTCCTTGCGCTTCGCCATCGCCCTGCTGCGCCTGCTCAACCTGGCGGCCGGCTTCTTCGCCCTGCAGATCCTGGAGGGCGAGGACGAGCTGGAGGCCAACGACGCCGTCGGATCCCTCAAGGAGCTGGCCGCGGCGCTCGACGAGGGGGCGAGCTCTCTGTCGGAGCGGGTGGAGCTGTTCGAAGCGCGCTCCGAGCTCGTGGGCGTCGGGCTCGACGACGTGGCCGCGGCGCTCGCGGCCACGCACGCCCCACTGCTCGACCTGCTCGCGGCGGTCGAGGCCAGGGCAACGGGCGCGGCGGGCGGGACGGGCGGGACGGGCGGGACCAGCGCGGCGGACACGGGCGAGGCGGACGCGGTGCGCGCCGCCCGCGCCCTCGTGGGCGACGGCTTCCCCGAAGCCCGCGACCTGGCGGATACGGCTGGCGCCGTGCGCGACCTGGGCGTCCCCGACGTCTCGGCCGACCTCGCCGCCCATCTTCAGCGGGTGCGCGCCGCCCTGGCCGAGCTCGCCTGAGCGGCCCGTGGTGGGGCCGGTGCGCGGCGGGCCTCGCGCGGCGCACCGGCGCGCGCCCGCGTCGGCCGCTCGGACCGTGCCCGACGGGCTCCGCGCGCCCGCGGCGGCGGGGCGCTAATCGATGCGCCCGCCGCGGATCCTCATGGAGGTCGCGTGCGCCGGGAACGACTCGTAGTCGGCCAACCTCACAACGTGCTCCCCGAGCTCTCCGCTCGAGCGCTCATCGAGTTCCAGGAACGAGGTGCGCTTCAGGTATGTGTGCGCGGTGACCCCGGAACTCACGCGCGCAGCGCCGGTGGTGGGCAGGGTCGCCGGGGTCCCGGCGACGTAATTAGATATCGAGAACGTCGTTGCCCGCCCCAGGAGAAGAGTGCCGGCATTCTCGACCATCCCCACATATTCCCGAGGAGTCTCCACGGCCAATTGCAGGTGCTCGGGCGCGTACTCGTTCGCCGCAGCGATACCGTCCGCGATCGAGTCGACCAGAAAGATCCCGCCGTGCTCGAAGATGCTGCTGACCGCATATTCCCGACGCGGTGGGGGAAGTTCCTCGATCTGCTCGCGCACATATTGAATGGCTTTCTCCGTCACAGTCTCGTCGGTGCACACGAGAACGGCAGACGAATCCATGCCGTGCTCCGCCTCGTTAATGAGATCGGCCGCCAGGAGAACGGGGTCGGCGGTTGCGTCGGCGACTATGAAAGAGTCCGTCGGCCCCAGGCCGGGAACGTTTTGCACGCCGAAGCGGG
This sequence comes from Actinomyces dentalis DSM 19115, assembly GCF_000429225.1. Taxonomy (GTDB): domain Bacteria; phylum Actinomycetota; class Actinomycetes; order Actinomycetales; family Actinomycetaceae; genus Actinomyces; species Actinomyces dentalis. The sequence continues at coordinate 3,526 of NZ_AUBL01000052.1, read as the reverse complement.
AGACGAATCGCTGCGCGATGACGACGGGGGCGCTCCCCGGGCCCGCGATAAGCGGGACCGGGCGGACGGACTCCGTTCCGAACGCCAGTGCGGCGATGAGGGCGGGCCCGTTCGCACAGAGCACCTGCTCGACTCCCAGCCGCCGCGCGACGTGTGCGACGGCCGGGTCGAGGCGTGCGGCGTCGTCGGAGCAGGGAGACGAGGCGAGGACGAGGCGCTCGACGCCCGCCGCGACAGCCGGGCAGCCGATCTGCACGGCGACGGAGGGGAACCGCCCTTTGCCGTTCGGGACGAACAGGCCCGCAGCCTCCACGGGGCGCACGATCTCGCCGTAGCGGTACGAACCCCCGGATGACGCCTCCCAGTTCGCCCGGCTCACGATCTTCTCATTGAATTCCAGGCTGTTCTTCATGGCCCGGTCGAGGGACTCCTTGACGTCTTGCGGAGTCCGAGAGGCCAGGTCCTCTAATTCGGCTGCATTGACAACCGGGGATGAGATACTTATTCCGTCGAATGAACTCGTGGCCTCCAGTACCGCCTCGTCCCCGCCGTCGGCCACCTTCCGGCACAACGAGGAGATCTGCTCCTCGAGTGCCGTGCCAGAGGAAGGCTGCGGATGCGCCGTCCTGCCGCTTAAAATGCGTTCCACCCGCGGATTGTCACCGGACCAATAGGAGGGCGCGTACGTGTTCATGCTATTACCTTAGCAGATCGAAGTCCTCCGATTTCACCGCCTGTCAACGCGGGCGGGCTGGCGCACGAGCTCGACGAGCACCTCGGCGTGATCGGTGTGCGGGAACATGTCGAAGAGCCTGGCCCGCCGCGCCCCCAGGGACGACATCGCCCCCAGGTCCCGCGCCAGGCTCTGCGGGTTGCAGGAGGAGTACAGCACGCGCCGCACCCCGGAGGCCTCGATCCGCCCGGCCAGCTCCGCCCCGATCCCGCGCCGCGGCGGATTGACCACGAGCAGGTCCGGCGCGGCGCCGCGCCCCGGGTCCAGGACGCGGGCGTCGCCCGCCTCGAAGCGGACTTGCCCGGCGGACAGGCCCATGAGCGCGGCGGCCCGCCGCGCCCCCGCGATGGCCGGCGCGGAGACCTCGACGCCGAGGACGCGCCGCCCGCCGCCCGCCAGCGCCAGGGCGAAGCCGCCGACGCCGCAGAACAGGTCCCACACCTCGGCCCCCTCGCCGAGGTCCGCGGCCCACGCCGCCGCCGTCGTGTAGAGGGCCTCGGCCACGGCCGTGTTGGTCTGGAAGAAGGAGCGCGTGGGCAGCAGGAGGGGCAGTTCCCGGGCGGGCCCGGCGCCTTCTCCGGTGCACCCGGTCCTTTCCGCGCAGCCCCTGGTGCGCCAGGCGTCTCCCCGGGCGCGCTCCGTCCCTTCCGCGCCGTGCTCGGTCCCTGCTGCGCCGCGCCTCCCGCGCCCGGCCCGTCGTCCGCGCCCGGCATTGGCTCTCTGGGTGCCGTCGTCCCCGAGCCGCAGACGCATGAGCAGGCGGTCGCCGCCGGGCGAGTCGTCGGTGAGGATCCGCTCCTCCTCGCCCTCGATGATCGCCTGGTGGACCGGCTGCAGATTGACGCTCATGACGGCGAGGGTCCCCAACTCCTCGCGCAGCCGCGGCAGTTCGGCGCGCAGGGCCGCCTCGTGCCGGTCCGACCGCAGCACCCAGCGCACCATGAGGTCGCCGTCGGGGGAGGCGGTGACCAGGACGTGCTTGAGCTCGCCGCGCCGCGCCGCGACGTCGTAGGGCCGGAGCCGCAGACGCGCGACGGTCCGGGCGAGCACGGGCAGGGCCCGCTCGATCTCGCGCAGGTGCAGCGGGCAGCGGCGCAGATCGACGCCGCGCCCATCGGGGCCCGGGATGCCCAGCACGGGGGCCGACGCCGTTCCGCAGACCACCATCTTCGCCTTGTTGCGGAAGCGGCTGGGCGCGCTCGCGACGGGGGCGAGCCAGGCGCCGCCGTCCACCCGGGCGCGGGCGAGGACGGAGGCGACGCGCGCCTGCTTGTGGGCGAGCTGGTCGGCGAGCGGCAGGTCCTGGTGCGGGCAGGAGCGGCAGGAGCCGGATCGGTGCAGCGGGCAGAAGGCGGCCGACGGCGGCTGGGGGAGGAGTCCGGCGCGCATGGGGACATTGTGGGGGGCGCGGGCCGGATGCGCGGGACCCGGCGCGCGGCGCCGCCGGTGAGTACTCCGCCCCTGAGCGGGTGGTGGTGTCAGATTCCGAGTCGGTGTTCCTCCTCCAGCTGGGTGATGCGCCTGGCCACGGTGTGGCCTGCTTCCAGGCGCCACTGCTCGAGTCTGTCGCGCAGCCAGTCGGGGATGAACTCCTGGTCGCGGGGGAACCAGTCCACCTCCGTCTTGTACTCGCCCGGGTCCAGTTCGCCCTGGCGGAAGTCCAGTCCGTCGGGGGTGGTGCACAGGCCGTAGGGGTCGATCTCCGGCTCGCACATCCAGTCGGACTCCTGGTGCAGCACGTCCTCGGGCAGCTCCAGCCACACGTGCGAGTAGAGCCACGCGCCGCGCCCGGGGATGACCTGCATCCAGCGGAGCCTGTCCACTGCGGAATCGACGTCGATGTCCACATCCGCCTTCTTCCGCTCGCCTCCGACGGTCACCCGGTAGGTCGCGTGACGGCCGCTGGGGCCGATCGAATTGTAGTCGACGTCCAGTCGCGTCCCACCGTTGTCCTCCAGCCACTTCCTCATGAGGGTCCGGGCCCGCTCCAGGGCCTGCTCCTGGGTCATCTCATCGCCCAGAGCGGCGTAGAAGGAGTAGCTGTCGGGTTCGTCCTCCCACTGCGACTGCTGGTGCAGCACGCCCCTGTCGGCGTCGATCTCGGCGTCCATCCACAGGTGCGAGCGCGCCCAGGCCCCGTGCCGGGGCGACGCCTGGGCCCCGCGCAGCCGCTCCACGGCCTCCGCCACGCCCTCACCGGCCGGCACCGGCCTGCTCGCGCCGCCTGTGGTCAGCCGGTAGTCGATGCGCTGGGAGGAGCCCAGCCACTCGATGCGGATGTCGACGCGCTCGGCGCCGCTGTCCGCCAGCCAGGCCCCCACCCGGTCCCGGGCCAGGTCGAACTCCGCCCCGCCCCTCAGCCGGGGCAGCCTTCCCGTGCGGGCCGCCTCCCGCTCGGCCCGGGAGCCGCGCGGGCCGTGGGTCAGCGCGTAGAACTCCTCCTCCAACTCGGCGATGCGCCCATTGAACGCCGGAGCGCGCTCGGCCTCCCACCGCTCCAGCCTCCGGCGCAGCCAGTGGGGGATGAGCTCCTCATCGCGGGGGAAGTAGTCCAGCTCCGCCCAGTAGTGGTACAGGTCCGGCTCCCCGTCCGGGTCGAAGACCGGCTCGCCCATCCAGTCCGACTCCTGATGCAGCACCCCCTCGGGCATCTCCATCCACAGCCGGGAGCGGAACCACGCCCCCCGGCCCGGCAGCGCCTGCCACTCCCGCAGCGACTCGGCCGAGGGACAGGCCTCATCGACCTCCACCGACCTGCGCCGCCCGCCCTCCTCGACCAGCCACGGCCTGATG
>NZ_AUBL01000051.1 GCF_000429225.1 Actinomyces dentalis DSM 19115 | reverse complement strand
ACAACTAGCCGTGCGCCATCGATGGCCGCGAGATCGGGGCGTATCAATACCGCTCCTGCCGCCGCCCGCCCCCGTCGCGGAGTATCGGGCGGCCGTCCCGAATCTCCCGGGTTGGACGGGGATTGGTCTAATGAGCCCTTCTCACCAGGAAGGCTCCCGGACTGGCCGGGATCGGCGTGATAACGCGGGAGGACCCCGGGACGGCGCGGGACGGTTCAACACCCGCGCCCACCCATCCTTTCCGCACCATCGCGCCGATCCTGGCCCCTTAGCCACCGTTCCTGGTGAGAAAGGCTCAATCCAATCATTGTGACCGAGGAGGCTCGCAGGGGCCCGGGCACAATCGACAAGAATCAGAAGATCCCCAATATCGCCGAGGAGCACCGCATCACCTGCATCGACTTCCTCGACCTGCTCCGAGCCCGGGGCTGGAGGTTCTGACTCCGCCGACCCACCAGATGGGGCCCGGATCACGTTTCGCGCCCCGGATACGGGCGCTCGACGGCGGAGGCGCCCGCGACGCGACGCGGTAGGTTGGGCGCATGTCTCAGAGCGCCGTGCCGAGCCAGCAGTCCGCAAGCCCTGTTCCCGCCGTCGGATCGGGCGGGGCGCGCAAACCGCGCGTCGCCGTCGTCTTCGGCGGCCGCAGCGGCGAGCACACCATCTCCTGCGCCACCGCCGCCGGAGTCCTGTCCGCCATAGACCGCGACCGCTTCGACGTCGTCCCCGTGGGCATCACCCCCGCCGGTCAGTGGGTGTTGGTCGACGACGACCCCGGCGCCCTCGCCCTGAGCGACGACCGCCCGCCCGTCGAGATCACCGCCGAGGGCCTGGGCCGCGGCGAGCTCACCGTGCGCCCGGGCGGGGGACCGGGCTCCGCCCTCATCCTCTCCGCCGGTTCGGGTCCGGCTCTCCTGGGCGAGGTCGACGTCGTCCTGCCCCTGCTTCACGGCCCCTACGGGGAGGACGGCACCCTCCAGGGCATGCTGGAGATGCTGTCCATCCCCTACGTCGGCTGCGGCGTGCTGGCCAGCGCCGCCGGCATGGACAAGCAGGTCACCAAGGTGCTGCTCAACGCGGCCGGCATCCCCACGGCCCCGCACGTCGTCGTCACCCCGCGCCGCTGGGAGGGGGACCGCGAGCTCATCCTCGACGCCTGCGAGTCCCTCGACTACCCCCTGTTCGTCAAGCCCGCCCGCGCCGGCTCCTCCCTGGGCATCACCAAGGTGGAGCGCCGTGAGGACCTGCCGGGCGCCATCGAGACCGCCCGCCGGGTCGACCCCAAGGTCCTGGTGGAGTCGGGCGTGCTGGGCCGCGAGATCGAGGTCGCCGTCCTGGGCGGGCGCGACGGGGGCGCCCCGCGGGTGGCCGAGCCCGGCGAGATCGCCATGGACGCCGCCCACGGCGCCGGCGAGTTCTACGACTACGAGACCAAGTACCTGGCGCACGACGCCGTCCAGATGGTCTGCCCCGCCCGCATCACCCCCGCCGAGCGCGAGCTGCTCATGGCCACCGCCTCCGCCGCCTTCGACGCCCTGGGCGGCGAGGGCCTCATGCGCGTGGACTTCTTCCTCACCCCCCGCGGCGAGGCGGTGGTCAACGAGGTCAACACCATGCCGGGGTTCACGCCCTTCTCCATGTACCCCTACATGTGGCAGGTCTCGGGCCTGGGCTACACCGAGCTCGTCACCGAGCTCATCGACCTGGCCCTGGAGCGGCCCCGGGACGTCAATCGGTGAGCGGACCCGTCGTCGCCGACCTCGGCGAGGCCGGGATTCTCGCGCGCATCACCCCGCTCCTGCCCTCCGGCCGCGACGTCCTGGTGGGTCCGGGGGATGACTGCGCGGTCCTGGCCGCCCCCGACGGGCGCTACTGCGTGAGCACCGACGTGCTCGTCGAGGGGCGCCACTTCCGCACCGACTGGTCGAGCGGATTCGACGTCGGGGCCCGCGCCGCCGCCCAGAACCTGGCCGATATCGCCGCCATGGGCGCCCGGCCGGTCGCGCTCGTCGCGTGCCTCGTGCTGCCGGGCGCCACGCCGGTGGACTGGGTCGTCGACCTCGCCCGCGGCATGGCGCTGCGCTGCCGTGAGGCGGGCGCCGCGATCGTCGGCGGGGACCTCAGCGCGGGGGAGGGCCTGGTCGTGGCCGTCACCGTCCACGGCGACCTGCGGGGGCGGGCGCCGGTGCTGCGCTCGGGCGCCCGGGCGGGCGAGGCGCTCGTCCTCGCCGGGACTCCGGGGCGCTCCGCCGCCGGACTGGCCCTGCTCGAGGCCGGGTGGGGCCGCCCGGCAGCCGGATGGGGCTCCCGGTCTGGCGGCGGTCGCCGGCCCGACGGCGGGGACCGCGCCGGAACCGGAGCGCTCGCCGGGACCGGGGCCGGGGACGACCCGGCCGCGTCCGCTGAGACCGGAGCGTCTGGAACCGACCTGACCGCATCCGCCGGGGCCGCCGCGCCCGCCGGGGCCGATGCCGTCCTCGCCCTGGCCGAGGCCTGCGCGGCCGCCTTCCGCGCCCCGCGCCCGCCGCTGGAGGCGGGTCCGGCCCTGGCGGAGATCGGTGCGAGCGCCATGATGGACGTGTCGGACTCCCTCGTGCGCGACTGCGGCCGCATCGCGCTCGCCTCCGGCGTCGTTATCGACATCGACGACCCCGACGACGACTGCGCCGCCCTGGCCGTCGACCGCGCGCAGCTGGAGGGCGTCGCCGCCCTCGTGCCGGGGACGCGGAGCGCCGCCCGCGGAGCCGAGGGCGGCGCCCGGCCCGATCCGCGCGGGACGGCGCGCAACTGGGTGCTCACCGGGGGAGAGGACCACGGCGTGCTCGCGACCGTTCCAGCCGACGCCGTCCGGTCCCTGCCAAAGGGCGCGCGTGTCATCGGCCGGGTTCGACGGGCCGGCGGGGAGGGCCCGGGCGTGCTCGTCGGGACGCGCCCCTGGAGAGGCGCGCGGGGCTGGGACCACTTCCGGGCCTGATCCGCCGGGGCGGCGGGACCGTCCCGGACCGTCCGCCACCGGTCCGCAGGCGGGGATGCGGGCCCGTCCGGGGCGGGAAATGGCGTCCTGGGAGGATCGTTCCGCCCCGCACCCGACCGTGCCGCCGTCACAACCGCGGGATTACGCGGAAACCGCCGAACGCGTCCGAGGTGCCGATCCGAACGATCCTCCCGGAGCGCCACAACCGGGATCCGATGCGGCCACCGGCCGACCCGCGCACCCCCGGCCGGCCTCATCGCCCCCTGGGTGCTCAACGAGCGCTCGTATGACCGCGGTTGGTGCGCGAGAAGGGACTCGAACCCTCACACCCGAAGGCACCAGAACCTAAATCTGGGGCGTCTACCAGTTCCGCCACTCGCGCTTGCCGTCCCAGCCTACCGGCCGCCCGCATACCCTTGGGCTCATGGCACGCAACGACGCACCACCCGGCACCCGCACCACCGAACTCCTGCCCCCGCTCCCCGCCGAGCTCGTCGAGGCCCTGGCCGCCTCCGGCGTCGCCTGCAACCCCGCCGACGTCGTCCCCGAGCCCCAGGACGCCCCGCCGCTGCGCTGGGGGATCCTCGGCGCCGGGCACATCGCCGGCAGGTTCGCCGCCGACGTGCCCGCCTTCTCCTCCGGCTCGGTCGTGGCCGTCGGCAGCCGCGACGTCTCCAGGGCGCGGGCCTTCATCGACGCCCGTCCCGGTATGGGCAAGGGCGATCCCGTCCGCGCCCACGGCGCCTACGAGGATCTGGTCGCCGATGAGGCCGTCGAGGCCGTCTACATCGCGACCCCGCACTCCTTCCACGCCGAGCAGGCGGTGCTCGCCCTCGAGGCGGGCAAACCCGTCCTCGTGGAGAAGTCCTTCGCCCTCAATGCCGCCCAGGCCCGCCGGGTCCTGGAGCGGGCGCGGGCACTGGGACTGTTCGCCATGGAGGCGATGTGGACGCGCTTCCTGCCCGGACAGGTTCTCGCCCGGACGCTGATCTCCTCCGGGGCGCTGGGCGAGCTGCGGCACGTGCGGGCCGAGCACTTCCAGTCCCTGCTGCACGTCGAGCGCCTGGTGCGCCCCGAGCTGGCCGGCGGCGCCCTGCTGGACCTGGGCGTCTACCCGCTCAACTTCATCCACTCCCTTCTGGGGGCGCCCGACGCCATGGAGGTCGTGGGCCGCCTGGCGCCGCAGGGCGTCGACCTCCACGAGGTCGTGGCGATGCACTACGCGCAGGCGACGGCGGTGGCCTGCTCCGGCATGGACTGCGCCGGGCCGAATCCCGCCCAGGTCATCGGCACCCGGGGACGCCTGGCCGTCGACACCTGGTTCTACGGCATCAGCCCGGTGAGCGTGGATCTGTACGACGGCGCCGGGCGCGGCCCGGTCGTGTGGGACGCGCGCGTGCCCGGGCACTTCCAGTACGAGGCCGCGGAGGTCGCGCGCTGCGTGGCCGAGGGGCGCGAGCAGTCGTCGGTCATGCCCTGGTCCGCCACCATCGAGGTGATGGAGATGATGGATTGGGTGCGCTCCCGCCTGGGCGTGGTCTACCCGGGGGAGTAGCCGGTTCGCCGGTCCGGGGTCTGCCGTCGCCGGGCCCGGGGGCGCCGCGTCATCGTCCGCCCTCGGGCGCGTCCGGCACCGCCGCCGGCCCGGCCCCGGGGGTGCCGGGCGGCTCAGGCCGCCAGGGCGAGCGCCTCCTGCGCGGCCTGGAGGCGCTCCAGCGCGCGCTCGAGGCGGGAGGGGGAGGCGGACGAGCCCAGCGAGGCGAGCTCGGCGCGGGCGGCGCTCAGCTCGCGCTCGGCGTCCTCGCGCTGCCGGGCGATCGTGTTCGTCATGTGCGTCATCGTTCTTCTCCTTACATCACGGCCCGTGGGCGGGCCCCTCTTCTGCGCCGGGCGGAGTGCAGGTGGTTCCTGCGGCCCGGCATGCGGTGGTCTTCGGGTCGCGGCATCCGGGTGCGGATGACGCCCGGATGCGACCCGTCACCGGCGGGCGGGCACCGGTGCTGCCGTGCTCTCGCCGTCGGCCGACGCAAGGAGAACCCCGGGAGCGCCTGAAACATTCCCGATGGGCGCCGCATCGACGTCCGCCCGGATCGTGTCCGGGGCCGACGACGGACGGGGTCCGTTGAATCCGACCAGTTGACGGCCGGTTGGCGGTGGCGCGGTGCTCGCGGGGGCGCTCCGGGTCCGGTGCGGCCCTCCCTGCGTGGTACCCCCTCAGGGACTCGAACCCTGGACACCCTGATTAAGAGTCAGGTGCTCTGACCAACTGAGCTAAGGAGGCATCGGTTGTGCGGGCGGCTCTCCGCGGGGGATCCCCGTCCGTGGTACCCCCTCAAGGATTCGAACCTTGGACACCCTGATTAAGAGTCAGGTGCTCTGACCAACTGAGCTAAGGAGGCGTGCCATCGAGCGCTCTCACGCCCGGCTACGGTGGAAGACTTTACGGGCTGGACGCCGGGACGTCCAATCGACGGGGTCACAAAACGCCCCGATGTGCGGGAAGTCTCAGGGGTGCTGGGATGCGCTGGAGGGTGCCGGGGTGCGCACCGGGGCCGGGCCGCTCCCGCCGTTCTCAGCGACGCCCCCGACCTCGACGCCGTTTCCGCCCCCGGCCCGGGTCCGCCGGGCCGTCCGGGGCTCCGGCGTCCTTCGAGGCGGCGGAGCCCCCCGAACCCTTCGGGGAGCGACGGCGCCGGGCGGCGCGACGGCGCTCGACGTCGGCCATCCGCGCCCGGTCCTTGCGGGAGAGCGAGGACCGGTCCGCGGCGCGGGGGCCGTCCGCCGACCCGGCCGCCGACCCGTCCTCCGGCCCGAGGACGCGCCCGGTGCGCTTGAACTCCCGGAACCTGGCGAGCTCGCGGGCCTGGGCCGCGGTGAGGGCGCGCCACAGGGGCAGGTCGAGCTTCTTGCGCTCGGTCACGCGGGAGCCGAGCACCCAGCCCCCCAGGAGGATCCCCACGACGACCGTGCCGGAGACCAGCGAGCCCGGACCCAGGCGGACGGCCACGGCCCCGCCCACGAGGCCGGCCACCAGGAGCGTGCCCAGGACGATCCCCGCCATGGACAGCCAGTACCGCCGGCTCGGGTCGAGGCTCACCATGAGGCGCCGCCGCGGACCAGGTCGAGGGCCAGGCGGTCGGTGGCCCCGATGAGGCGGTCCAGGGTCTCGGGCTCGTCGTAGGCGTGCCCGGAGGCGGGGGTGATGTGCAGCTCGGCCTGCGGCCAGGCCCGGTGCAGCGCCCAGGCGGTGCCCATGGGGCAGACGACGTCGTAGCGACCCTGGACGATCACGCCCGCGATGCCGTGCTCGACCAGGACGCGGGCGCCCCGGATGAGCGCCCCGTCCTCCATCCACCCGGCGTGGCGGAAGAAGTGGTTCTCGATGCGGGCGAAGTCCAGGGCCCAGGAGAGGTCCCGGGCCTCGTCGACGTGGGGCTGGTCGCGCAGGAGCGTGGAGGTGGCGGCCTCCCACGTGGTCCAGGCGATCGCCGCGGGGCCGTGGACGGCCGGGTCGGGGCTGGTGAGCAGTTCGTGGTAGCGCTCGATGAAGCCGCCCGGGCCGACGCCCTCGCCCGCGGCGGCCACGAAGGCCTCCCACTCGTCGGGGTGGATCATGTCCGCCCCGGCGCCCTCGTAGAACCACTCGAGCTCGCGCCTGCTCAGGGTGAACACGCCCCGCAGGACCAGGGCGAGGACCCGCTCGGGGTGGGTCTGGGCGTAGGCCAGGGAGAGGGTCGAGCCCCAGGAGCCGCCGAAGACGAGCCAGGCCCTCACGCCCAGGTGCTCGCGCAGGCGCTCCATGTCGGCCACGAGCGCCCACGTCGTATTGGTCGACAGGTCCGTCCCGGGCTCCCGGGCGCGGGGCAGGGAGCGGCCGCAGCCGCGCTGGTCGAACAGGATGATGCGGTAGCGCTCGGGGTCGAAGAGCCGCCGGTGGTCGGGGCCGCAGCCGCCGCCGGGGCCGCCGTGGACGAAGACGGCGGGCACGCCCCGCGGGTTGCCGCAGCACTCCCAGTAGATCCGCTGGCCGTCCCCGACGTCGAGCAGGCCCGTCTCGTAGGGCTCGATGGGCGGGTGGAAGCCGCGCAGCGGTCGGGGCGGGGCGGTGGCGCCGGTCGGTGTCTCCTCCATGACCGCATTGTGGCACTGCCCGCGCGGTACCGTGGGCGCGTGACTCGGCCCATTGTGACGCTCGCTACCTGCTCCGACTACTCAGACCTCGACGACGACGACCGCGCCCTGCCCGACGCCCTGCGCGAGCGCGACATCGAGCCCCGCGTGGCCGTGTGGGACGATCCCGCCGTCGACTGGGACGACGCCGGCGTCGTCGTCCTGCGCTCAGTGCGCGACTACGCGAAGAGGGGGAACTACGACAGGTTCCTCGCCTGGGCCCGATCCGTCCCGCGCCTGGCCAACCATCCCGACGTCGTGGAGTGGAATTCGGACAAGCACTACCTCAAGCGGCTGGCGGAGCTGGGGGCGCCCATGATCCCGACCACCTGGCTCGAGCCGGACGCCGGCTACTCCAAGCACCAGGTCCACTCCCGCTTCCCCGCCCTCGGCGACTTCGTGGTCAAGCCCGCCATCTCCTCCGGCGGGCGCGGCACCGGCCGCTACACCGCCACCGACGCCCGCTCGCGCGCCGACGCCATCAACGACGCCATGCACCACCTCGGGCGCGGGCGCACCGTCATGGTCCAGCGCTACCTGGAGGAGGTCGACCGCAAGGGGGAGTTCTCCCTGGTCTACTTCAACGGCGTCCTGTCCCACGCCGTGGAGAAGGCGCCCATGCTCCACCCGTCCTTCCGCTCCACCGACGAGGTGCACGAGGAGATCGTCACCGCCCGCGAGCCCGACGAGCGGCAGTGGCTGTGGGGCGAGAAGGTCCGCAAGGCCATCCACGGCCTGATCAAGGAGCGCTCCGGGCGCGACATCCAGCTGCTGTTCAACCGCGTCGACGTCGTCGCCGACGGGCGGGGCGGCTTCTACCTCATGGAGGTCTCCCTCATCGACGCCGGGCTGTACCTGAGCTCCGCGCCCGAGGCCCTGGGCAACTTCGCTGACGCCATCGCCCAGCGCGTCCTGTGGTGAGCCGCCCGGAGGTCGAACGTGCTGTGTGCCGCCGCGCTGAGCGGAGCGGGGGTGAGCCGCCCGGGGCGAACGGGACCCCCGGCGCGTTCAACCTTGTGGGATTGATATCGGTGGATCAACCTTGGAAGGTTGAATTGTGCGCTCGGCTGCGTCATCCTCGTGCCATGTACGTGCTCACCATTGATCAGGCGCGCAGTCGCCGTCGTCCGGACCGCGTGCCCGAGCTGCTCGCCGCGCTCGCCGATGTCGACACCCTGGCGCCTTTTGAGCGCACCGTGGGCGATGAGGTGCAGGGCGTGCCCGCTGAGGCGACGGCGGTGCTGGCCGCCATTCGCATCGCACTGGCCGAGGGCGAATGGCACATCGGCCTGGGGGTGGGCGCGGGCGCCCTCGGGCGGGACGGCACCGCCCGCAGCGGGTCGGGACCGGCGTTCCTGTCCGCCCGTGAGGCCGTCGAGGCGGCCAAGCGCGCGCATACCTCACTGGCCGTGCGCGCGGAGCACGCGCCCGAGAAGGCCGCCCGGCTCCAAGCGCTCCTGCGACTCATCGGGGCCCTCGTCTTGAAGCGATCGGCCGGGCAGCATGAAGTGGCCGCACTCGCCGCCCGGGGGATGACCGGCAGGCAGATCGCGGCGGAACTGGGAGTGAGCGAGCAGGCGATCTCCAAACGCCGCCTGGCAAGTTTCTTCGACGAGGAGGCCGAGGCCCTTCCCCTCGCCATCGCCCTCATCGAGGCCCTCGACCCCGTGCCGACGGGAGCGGCGTCATGAGCCTGTTCTTCTCACTCGGTGTGATCCTGGGCGCACTGCTCGTCTCGTCTCTGGGAGGGTGGGGCGTAGTCGTCCTTATTCTATCCTGGGCCCGTGTTCCGGCTCTGCCCGAGGACCGCTCCTCCTCTCCTGACGGTCGTCCCGCTGCGATTCTAAGATCCGCCGCGTCCTCCTCGCCCGCGCTGATGAGGGGCGGTACCTGGATCGGAGTCCTTGAACGTATAGCCACGACCGGTTCTCTCCTGTTCGGGCAGACGATATTGGTGGGCATCGTCGTCGCCGTCAAGGGGCTGGGGCGCTGGTCGGAGTTGCGCGATAACCCAGGTTTCAACGAGCGGTTCATCATTGGTACACTGGCCTCACTCACTTGGGCTGGTACCTGCGGGCTTCTGGGCAGATATGCGCTGGAACGATTCATATGGTTCGGACCGTGACCCTCGACCCTCGGTCTCCGTTTCGATGAGGAGGACCGCCATGTGGCCGTTCACCCGCAGGCGCGCCCCGGAGCCGACGCCGCCCGGCGCCGACGAGATCCGCGCCATGCTCGCCCGGCTGGAGGCCTTCGGCGTCGGCCTGGACCGGGCCGAGGACCTGCCCGTCATCGTCGAGGCGGTGGCGGGGTGCGCGAGCCATCCCCGGTGGCGGGAGAGTCCATGGACCGAGCTCCTGTGGATCCTGGCCGGCCCCCGGGAGGACGTCGACGACGAGGTGTCCTTTTCGAAGCGGCTGCTGCACTGGGACACCGAGTGCGTCGAGGGCCCCGGCTCCTACTGCGCCCTGGTCCGGGCCCTGGCGCGCGCCTTCGAGGGGTGCGTGACGATCACGGACGTGACCGACCACGTGGACACCCGCACCCGCACCGCCCGCCTGCACTACCGGATCGACGGCACAGACGTGGACCTGACCCCCGTCGTCGAGGGCGACTGGCTGGACGGGGACGTCCTCGTCGACGTCGTCGGCCGCATTGAGGCGCGGTGCGACCGGGCCGCCTACGTCCTCGAGGGCGGGCAGGACTTCGCCCTCATCGCACTGCGCCGGGCCGACCTCCCCGCCTTCGAGGCCCTGATCGGGACCGACCTGGTCCCGGTGGTGCCCCGGGGCTGACGCCCGGGCGCCCGGGCCGGGTATCCTCCTGGCGGGTCGCCGCCCCGGCGGCCGGGAACGACGACGGGAGCCGGCTCATGCGCACGCTGCTCAACATCATCTGGGTGGTCTTCGGCGGATTCTGGCTCTTCCTCGGCTACCTGATCTTCGGGCTGATCGCCTGCATCTTCATCATCACCATCCCGGCCGGGGTCGCCTGCTTCCGCATCGCCGGCTACGCCCTGTGGCCCTTCGGGCGCACCGTCGTCGAGACGCCGGGCGCCGGCGCCATGAGCTGCCTGTCCAATGTCGTGTGGTTCGTGGTGGCCGGGCTGTGGCTCGCCCTCGGGCACATCGCCACCGCCGCGACCCAGGCCATCACCATCGTCGGCATCCCCCTGGCGATCGCCAATATCAAGATGATCCCGGTGACCTGCTTCCCCTTCGGCAAGCGGGTCGTGGAGGGCCCCGGCATCCTGTGACGCCCGGCCCGGGGCCGGCGCCTCTCATCACAGCGCCGGGCCAATGTTCTCCCAGGCGACGGACCAGGTGGGGTAGAAGCCGCCGATCCGGTTGACGACCAGTCCGATCGTCAGGGTCGTCAACGCGCAGGCGGCCAGGAGGAGGACCGCGCCCGCCGCGGCGAGCACCAGCGCGCGTCGCCTGCCCGTCACGCCGGCGCCCGCGAGGACACCGCGCAGCCGGCACGGCACGATCGGGCAGGCGATGGTGAGCAGGATCGAGGCGAGGCCCATGAGCGTCATGACACCCTTGCCCCGGATGCCGGTGAAGCTGGCTGCGAGCCTGGTCGGGAGGGGCGGGCGGCTCTCCGCCGGTTGCGCGGCGGCCGCCGTCGGCGCGGGCGGGGCGGTCTCCGGTGCGTCGGTGCCGGGGACGACCCCGGGGCGCCGGCCCCACCACGCGAGGAAGGCGGGGATCTGCTCCTTCCACAGGGTCCCGGAGTGCCCGCCCTCGGGGGCGAGGGTGACATCCACCCGGTCGCCCGGCCCTCCGGCGCCGATCAATTCGCGCGTCGCGTCCGTCACGGTCGAGTCGTCGACCGCGCTCATCACCCACAAGCCGATCGGGGAGTGGGCGCGGCGCGTCAGGAGCGTCGTGAGGGTGTTGTCCGCGGAGAGCGCGGGATCCGACAGCCCGCCGATGATCGGGACGTTGTAGCCGGACATGTCACCGGCGTTGCCGAAGACGTCCGAACGCATGATCGTGGTCCAGGCGGCGCAGTACCCGCCCGACGAGACGCCCGCCAGCGCCCAGCCGCCCCTGTCCGTCCGGGTGCCGGGGAAGAGCGTGTGCACCATCCTCGGCACGTCCTCCTGCACCCACGTGCCGACCTTCGCCCGCCCCACGATGTCGGCGCAGTCGGGGTCCGCGCTCTGGTGCTCGTCGACGTTGAGGGACGGGGCGACGACGATCGTCGGAGGGATGCCCCCCTTGTCGATGGCGTCCTGGACCTGGGGGCCGATGTCGAGCGCGGAGAGCACGCTCTCGCTGGTTCCCGGTAGGCCGTGGAGCAGGACCAGGACGTTGTAGGCCACGCCGTCGTCGGGGCGGTAGTCCCGCGGGGTCCAGATCCGCACCTCATCGGTCACGCCGCTCGCGGGGCCGTGGAAGACGGTCCGGTGCAGGCCGCTGCCCTCGTCCTCCAGGTCGGCGCGGTACTGCTCGGCCGGGACGGGCGAGGCCGTCGTGCTCGGCCCGGCCGGGCCCCCGGTGGACAGTGGCCCCAGAACGGAGGAGGCCACGGGCTGCGGATCGATTATCCCGCTGATCTGCCCGATCGTCTCCGCCAGCTGCAGCGTCATATTGATCCGCGTCGCAACGAGCCCGGTGACGAGGACCTCGCAGACGAGCACGGCCGGCAGGGCGGCGAGGACGATCCGACGGCCTCGGGCCGCCGGGCGCCGGGAGTCCCCCAGGTCGTCCGCGCACCGGTCCCCGGCGCGCGGCTCCCGCCGGCGAAGCGCCAGTCGGACGATGAGCAGCACGGTGAGGACGATCGCGCATGCCGTCACGGCGGCGCACCCGAGGAGGAAGCGGTGGGACACGACGCTCACATGGGATATCACGGACCGTGAAAGTAGGACCGCTCGCTGGGAGTCAGCCGGGAGCCGGACCCGGGGCCGCGGCGGACCCGGGTCCGGCCGATCAGCCGGCCGGCAGGGCCTCGGCCCGCCGCAGCAGGCGGCGCAGCCCGCGGACCACCTCGTCGCGGTGCTTGCGGGTGACCATCCAGGCGGGCAGGAAGTGGCCGAGCTCGCGGAAGGCCGGGGGCCCCGGGGGTCGCAGGCCCGCCCCGATGTAGCCCAGCAGGTACTCGGCGTGCTCGCGGTTGGCCACCCACAGCGTGCGCCCCGCGCACGGGGCGCTGAGGTAGAAGGGCAGGCCGTACAGGGCGTCGGCGCCGTCGGCCACCCGCGCCGAGCTCCACCGCCCGATCAGCCTCTGCTCCGCCCCGCACGCGCAGGTCCGGGCGGGCCGCGAGCGCGCCGTCAGCGCGGCCCGAGTCGTTTCGCGGCGCCCGCACGCCGGGCAGCGCCAGTCCAGGCGGGTGTCCACCGGGCCGACGGGGCTGGGCCGGTCGCCCTCCCAGGCCCAGCAGCACGGGCACCAGTGGCCCGACCGGCCGCCCTCGGCGCTCCAGGTGCAGGCGGTGCAGAAGACGCCCCGGCTCACCACGTGCGCCGGGCCCGCGCACCTGGGGCACACGACCCACACGTCGAGGCGGGGCACGACGCGCAGGGGCCTCTTGGGCGGCGGGGCCGCGGCGGGCGCGGCGGCGCGGGTCCTGCCGGCCCTGGCGGCTCTGGCGGGCGCGGAGCCGCGGGCCCTGGCGGCGCGCGGCGGCGGGGTGGTGCGGGCCCCGGCGTTGCGGGCCGGCGCGGGGCGGGGTCTTGTCAGGGCGGGTGCGGGCATGTCAGCTCCTCGGTCCTACGTTCAGCAAATGGACGACGGCGCGCTCGGCGGCGTCGCACTCGGCCAGGTCCACCAGGGCGGTGAGCCTCCAGTCGTGGTCGCCGTCGGGGTCCTCGACGACCTGGGTCGCCAGCCAGACCTTCCGGCCGCCGGCCTCGAGCGCCTCGATGAGCCGCTCGGAGACGCCCGCGGCGGCCAGGGCCACGGCGTCGGGGGACTCGTCCAGCGGGGCGAGGGAGACGGCGCGGGCGGCGGTGTCGGTGCCGATCCAGTCGTACTCGTCCCAGTAGCGGGCCAGGGCCGCGTCCCAGCGGTCCTCGCCCCAGCCGGAGGGGGCGTCCAGGCGCCCCAGGCCCTCGACGTCGTCGCGGGCCATGAGCTCGATGCGGCGGAACATCTCGCGGCGCACCGCCACCCGGAAGGCGTGGAGGTTGCGGGTGAGAGGGACCCGCCCGTCGGCGTCGGCCCCGAAGGCGCGCTCGACGCCGGCCGTCCCGTCCGCCTCCGGCCCGTCGGCCGCCAGGATCCCGGCCGCCTCGTCCGCGTGCCCGGCCTGGGCCCGCCCCAGGGCCTCCCACTCGTCGAGCAGGGAGGAGTCGACGGCGCGCACGAGCCCGCCCAGCCAGTCGACGACCTCCTCGACCTCGGGGGTGCGGTGCTCCTCGGGCACCACCTGGCGCAGCGCCCGGTAGGCGTCGGTGAGGTAGCGCAGCACCACGCCCTCGGAGCGGCCCAGCTCGTAGCGGGAGACGAGGTCGGAGAAGGTCATGGCGCTCTCCACCATGTCGCGCACCACCGACTTGGGCGACAGCTCGTACTCGGCGACCCAGGGGTTGGACTGCCTGTACATCTCCAGGGCCGGTTCGAGCAGCTCGGCCAGCGGCCGGGGCCAGGTGATCTCCTCCAGCGCCGCCATGCGCTCCTCGTAGTCCATGCCCTCCGCCTTCATGGCGGCGATCGCCTCGCCGCGGGCGGCGCGCTGCTGGGCGTACAGGAGGGGGCGCGGGTCGTCCAGGGTCGCCTCCACGACGCTGATGACGTCCAGGGTGTGCTCGGGGGAGTCGACGCCCAGCAGGTCCATGGCGGCCAGGGCGAAGGGGGCCAGCGGCTGGTTGAGGGCGAAGTCGTCGGGCAGGTCGACGGCCAGGCGCAGGCGGGGGCGCCCGTCGGCGCGCGCCCGCGCGCTGGAGACGTGCTCGACGACGCCGGCGGTGCGCAGGGACAGGTAGATCTCGATGGCGCGGCGCACGTGGCGGCGCCGTTCGGCCGCGGTGGCCTGGACCCGGGAGAGCAGTTCGGCCATGGCGGCCACCGGGTCGCCGGGGCGCTCCATGAGGCTGAGCACCATGGTGGTGGTGACCCGGAACTGGCTGGTGAGGGTCTCGGGGGCGGCGTCGCGCAGGCGCTCGAAGGTCCTGTCCGTCCAGTTCACCCGCCCCTCGGGGGCCTTCTTGCGCACGATCCTGCGGCGCTTGCGCTCGTCGTCGCCCGCCCTGGCCAGGGCCCTGGCGTTGTCGATGACGTGCTCGGGGGCCTGGACGACGACGTAGCCGCGGGTGTCGAACCCGGCCCGGCCGGCCCGCCCGGCGATCTGGTGGAATTCGCGGGCGCTCAGGTGGCGCTCCCGGGCGCCGTCGAACTTGACCAGGCTGGTGAGCACCACCGTGCGGATGGGGACGTTGATGCCCACCCCCAGGGTGTCGGTGCCGCAGATGACGGCGAGCAGGCCCTCGCGGGCCAGGCGCTCGACCAGGCGCCGGTAGCGCGGCAGCATGCCGGCGTGGTGCACGCCGATGCCGCTGCGCAGCAGGCGCGAGAGGGTCGCGCCGAAGCCGCTGCCGAAGCGGAAGCCCCCCAGCGCCGCGGCGACCTCGGCCCGGCGGGCCTTGGGGACGAGGTCGACGCTCAGCAGGGAGGAGGCCCGCTCCACGGCCGCCCTCTGGGAGAAGTGGACGACGTAGACGGGCGCCCTGCCCTGGCCGACCAGGCGCTGGAGGAGCTCGCCGATGGGCTCGACCGCGTACTCCATCTCCAGGGGGACGGGGCGCACGGCGTCGTCGACGACGGCGACCTCGCGCCCCGTGCGCTCGCGCAGGTCGCGCACGAAGAAGGAGACGTCGCCCAGGGTGGCGGACATGAGCACCATCTGCGCCCGGGGCAGCTCCAGGAGCGGCACCTGCCAGGCCCAGCCGCGCTGGGGGTCGGCGTAGTAGTGGAACTCGTCCATGACGACGGTGTCCGCGTCCAGGTCCCCGCCCTCGCGCAGGGCCTGGTTGGCCAGGATCTCCGCGGTGCAGCAGATGATGGGGGCGGCGGCGTTGATGGAGGTGTCGCCGGTGATCATGCCGACGTTGTCGGCGCCGAACAGGCGCACCAGCTCGAAGAACTTCTCGCTGACCAGGGCCTTGAGCGGGGCCGTGTAGTAGGAGCGGGCGTCGCGGGCGAGCGAGGCGGTGTGGGCCGCGAGCGCGATCATGGACTTGCCCGAGCCGGTGGGGGTGGCGGCGATGACGTGGCGGTCGGAGAGGATCTGGCTCAGGGCCTCGTCCTGGTGGGGGTAGAGGGGGCGGCCGGTGGACTCGGCCCATTCGGAGAAGGCGAGGTAGACCTCGTCGGGCTCGGGGACGCGCCCGGGGTCGTCGGCGGGGATGAGGGAGTCGAGCACGACGTTGAGCGCGGGGGCGGACGGGCTCGACGCGGCGGCGGACATGGCCCCATGCTCCCACACTCCGCCCCGGCCCCGCGCCCTTCCGCCCTTATCGCGCGGCTCCGGCCCGCGGGCCGGGCGGTCGACGGCGCCGGGCGGTCTTGCACAGGGGACGGGGGAGTGGAAATGCGCGGGAGTGTGAGATCATGCGGCGCGTTCCCCTCCCGCCGCGCGCAAAGGTCAAGGTTCTGCCCCATGGACGCCCTCGCAGACAGCCTGAAGGTCATAGCCGACTGGATCACCCAGCACATCACCATGTGGGCGCTCATCGCCACCGGCCTGTTCCTCACCGTCGTCACCCGCGGCGTCCAGGTGCGCCACCTGCCGACCATGATCAGGCAGGTCGCCTCCTCGCGCTCGGGCGCGGCCGGGGGCATCTCCTCCTTCCAGGCCTTCGCCATCTCCCTGGCCGCCCGCGTGGGGGTCGGCAATGTCTTCGGCGTCGCCGCAGCCCTGCTCTACGGGGGCCCCGGCGCCGTGTTCTGGATGTGGGTCGTGGCGCTGGTGGGCATGGCCACCGCCTTCTTCGAGGCCACCCTCGCCCAGATCTTCAAGGTCCGCGCCCCCGACGGATCCTTCCGCGGCGGCCCCGCCTTCTACATGGCCCGCGGCATGGGCGGCGCGGGCGGCCGGGTCATGGCCGGGGTCTTCGCCGTCATCACCCTGGTCACCTGCGGCTTCATCATCACCTCGGTGCAGTCCAACGCCGTGGCCGGGACCCTGGTGGCGGCCCTGGGCGGCGGGGAGGGCTCGGCCCTGCCCGGGTTCGGCGGGCTGAGCGCCGCCCAGCTGGTGGTGGCCGGCCTCGTCCTGGTGCTCACCGCCGTCGTCGTCTTCGGCGGCATCCGCGCCGTGGCGCGCGTGACCGAGTGGATGGCCCCGGTCATGGCCCTGATCTACATCGTCCTGGTCGCCGTCGTCTGCCTGCTGAACCTCGGGGACTTCTGGCGCGTCATCGGCCGGATCATCTCCTCCGCCTTCGCCCCCGAGCCGCTGGTGGGGGGCCTGGGCGGGGGCGTCCTGGCCGCCGTCATCAACGGCACCAAGCGGGGCCTGTTCTCCAACGAGGCCGGTCAGGGCACCGCCCCCAACGCCGCCGCCACCGCCACCGTGGCCCACCCCGTCCAGCAGGGGCTCATCCAGTCCCTGGGCGTGTTCGTCGACACCATCGTCGTGTGCACCGCCACCGCCTTCGTCATCCTCATCGCCGGGCCCGACACCTGGACCGCCCCGGGCGCCAACCCCTCCACGCTGACCACCCTGGCCATCGCCCACGGGCTGGGCGGCTGGACGGTCCTGCCCATGGCGGTCCTCATCTTCGTCCTGGCCTACTCCTCGATCATCGCCGCCTACGTGTACACCGACGTCAATATGGACTACCTCACCGGCGGGCGGCGCTGGGCGAGCTGGACCGTGCGCGTCGTCTCGGTCGCCTCCGCCACCGCCGGGGCGGTCCTGTCCCTGGACGTGGTGTGGAACGCCGTCGACATCGCCATGGCGGTCATGACCCTGACCAACCTCGTCGCCCTCATCCGCCTCCACCGCTGGGGCACGGGCGCCCTGCGCGACTACGAGGACCAGCTGCGGGCGGGCGCGGCCGAGCCCGTCTTCCGCGGCCGGGACAACCCCCGCCTGCCCGGCGACGTGCCCGGCGGGGTCTGGTCGTCGTCCGACGACGACGTCACTGCCGCCGACGCCGACGACGGGTCGACCCCCGCCCCGCCCGCCGCATCCCCCGCACCCGCCACCACCGAGGAGTGAGACGCCCCGTGCACACCACCGCCCCCGAGACCAGCCGGCCCGCCGCAGCGACAGGAGCCGAACGATGAACGCCGCCCTCGCCGGCCTCGCCGTCCTCACCGCCGGAGCCGGAGCACCGGCCGCCCCCGGGGCGCTGCCCATGGCCGCGCCCGCCGACGCGTGCGACTCCGGCCCCCTCGTGTGCGCCCTCCTGGCGGTCGACGACGCCCTCTACACCTACGTCCTGTCCGCCCTGCTCATCGCCGTCGGCCTGTACCTGACCATCCGCACCCGCGCCGTCCAGCTCCGCCACTTCGGCACGATGCTGCGCACCATCGCCTCCTCGCGGACCGGGGCCGCCGGCGGCATCTCCTCCTTCCAGGCCTTCGCCGTGGGGCTGGCCGCCCGTGTGGGCATCGGCAACGTCGCCGGCGTCGCCCTGGCCATCGTCGCCGGCGGGCCGGGCGCCCTGTTCTGGATGTGGGTCGTGGCCCTGATCGGCATGGCCACGAGCTTCATCGAGTCGACCCTGGCGCAGGTCTTCAAGGAGCGCGGCCGCGACTTCACCTTCCACGGCGGCCCCGCCTACTACATCAAGAACGGCCTGCGCTCGCGGGCCTGGGGCGCCGTCTTCGCCGTCATGTGCATTGTGAGCGTGGGGGTCACGGTGGTCATGGTGCAGACCAACTCCCTGGCACAGGTCCTGGGCGCCACCGTGCCCTCGATCAGGCCGTGGATGGTGGGCGCGGCCCTCGTCGTCCTGACCGGGCCCATCGTGCTGGGCGGGCTCAAGTGGGTCGCCCGCGTCACCGAGGTGGTGGCCCCGCTCATGGCCCTGGTCTACGTCGCGGTCACCGCCGTCGTCATCGTCCTCAACGTCGGCGAGCTGGGGCACGTGCTCGGCGAGGTGCTGCGCGGCGCCCTGGGGCTGGACCAGGCGCTGTACGGCATCTCGGGCGGGATCCTGGCCGCCGTGCTCAACGGCGTGCGCCGCGGACTGTTCTCCAACGAGGCCGGCCTGGGCACGGTGCCCAACGCCGCGGGCACCGCCACCGTGGCCCACCCCGTCAGGCAGGGGCTCATCCAGTCCTTCGGCGTGTTCGTCGACACCATCGTCGTGTGCACCGCCACCGGCCTGCTCATCCTGCTCGCCACCGGCACCTACCGGCCCGGCGACAACGCCCTGGTCGGCGCGGTGCTGACCCAGCAGGCGGTCGTCGAGCACCTGGGGGCGTGGACCGTCTGGCCGATGGTCGTGCTCATCTTCGTCCTGGTGTTCTCCACGGTGCTCGGCTGCTACTCCTACTCCCAGGTCAACGTGAACTACCTGGGCGGCGAGCGCCGCGCCGAGCAGGCCTTCGGGATCCTGCTGACCGGCGCCGCCTACGCCGGCACCGTCCTGACCCTTCCGGCCGTGTGGGCCCTGACGGACATCGCCCTGGGGCTGCTGGGCCTGATCAACCTCGTCGCCATCATCCGCCTGGCCCCCTGGGCGCTGGGCGCCCTGCGCGACTTCGAGGCCCAGGAGGCGCGCGGGAGCGCCGAACCGGTCTTCGTCGGCCACGGCAACCCGCTCCTGCCCGGCGACGCGGTCGAGGGCGTGTGGGAGGCCCCCGCCGGGGCCGCCGACGGCGACGGCGCCGCCCCGCCCGAGGGCGCCGGGGCCGAGAGCGCGGCGGGGAGGGCCTGAGCCGTGGAGATCATCAGCACCGTCGTGTCGACGCTGTCCAACTGGCTGTTCGGCACCGTCCTGATCTGGCTGCTGCTGGGCGCGGGAGCCTTCCTGACCTGGCGCACCCGCGCCGTCCAGCTGCGCCACCTGGGATCCATCGCCCGCGCCGTGGCCGGCTCGCGCTCGGGCGCCGCCGGCGGCATCTCCTCCTTCCAGGCCTTCGCCGTGGGGCTGGCCTGCCGCGTGGGCACCGGCAATATCGTGGGCGTGGCCCTGGCCCTCATCCTGGGCGGGCCCGGCGCCGTGTTCTGGATGTGGGTCGTGGCCCTGCTCGGGACGGCCACCGCCTTCACCGAGGCGACCCTGGGCCAGCTGTTCAAGGTGGAGCGCGGCGACGGCACCTTCCGCGGCGGCCCCGCCCACTACATCGCCCGCGGGCTGCGCCGGCCGGTGCTCGGCGGCGTCTTCGCCGTCGTGTTCATGATCGCCAACGGGCTGGCCATGCCCATGGTGCAGGCCAACGCCATGACGGCCGCCCTGGATGGCGCCACCCGGGGCGGCGCCGTCGAGGTCGGTCCGTGGTGGGGCTCGCTCCTCGTCGTCGCCCTCGTCGCCCCGGTGCTGCTGGGCGGCCTGCGCTCCATCGCCCGGGCCGCCGAGCTGATCGCCCCGCTCATGGCGGTGGCCTACCTCGCGCTGGTCGCCGTCATCATCCTGACCCACCCCGCCCAGGCGCTGGCCGCCCTGGGGCAGATCCTCTCCGGGGCCTTCGGGCTGCGCGCCGGGCTGGCCGGCGTGGCCGGGGGAGTGACGCAGGCCGTGCTCAACGGCGTGCGCCGCGGCCTGTTCTCCAACGAGGCCGGCCTGGGCGGCTCGGCGTGCGCCGCTGGCTCGGCCACCGTGGCCCACCCGGCCAGGCAGGGCTTCATCCAGTCCTTCGGGGTCCTGGTGGACACTCTGCTGGTGTGCACGGCCACGGCCCTGGCCATCCTCATCGCCGGGGCTGCCGACGGCGGCGTCTACACCCCCGGCGTCACCGGCGGGCAGGACGCCGACGCCGTCGCCGGCACCCTCACCCAGACGGCGATCGGGAGCACCCTGGGGGCGTGGACCACCTGGCCCATGACCGTCCTGGTCCTGGTCCTGGCCTACTCCACCATCCTGGGCGCCTTCTCCTACGCGGAGGTCTGCCTGGACTACCTGACCCGCCGCCCCTGGGCGCCCCCGGTGCTGCGCGTGGGCGCGCTCGCGTGCGCCTTCGTGGGCGGGGTGGCCAAGCTGACCACCGTGTGGTCGACCGCGGACGTGCTCCTGGGCGCGGGGGCCATCATCAACCTCGTCGGCATCGTCATGCTCTCGCGCTGGGCGACGGGGGTGCTGCGCGACTGGGAGGCGCAGCGCGCCCAGGTGGCCGCCGGTGCGCTCGCGCCCGACCAGATCCGCTTCGTGGCCGCGGGCAACCCGCATCTGCCCGGCGAGCTGCCCGGGGACGTCTGGGGCGCTGAGGGGCGCTGAGGGGCGCGGCGGCGGCCGCCGGGGCGCGCGGGGCGGGCCCGGCGGCGGGGCGCGCCGGGCCCGGGCGGGGCGCGCGATACCTCGTTGAAACGCGGGCGGCCTACATTGGGCGGTCGTCTACGCGCCGCTCCTTCCGCATTGCGAGCGGCATGAGCCCCCGACCCCCGGAGGTCCCATGTGCCCAGCGCCCCTGTCGATCACGGACCTGTTCGACCCCGCCGCCGACGTGCTCGCCGAGGTCTCCGACCACCTGTACGGCCAGCTGCTGGCCTGGCTGCTCATCGCCGTCGGAATCTGGTTCACGGTCCGCACGCGCGGCCTCCAATTCCGCCTGTTCGGGCAGATGCTGCGGGCGATCGCGGGCTCGCGCGCCGGCGGCGAGGGCATCTCCTCCTTCCAGGCCTTCACCATCGGCCTGGCCTCGCGGGTGGGCACCGGCAATATCGTGGGCGTGGCCCTGGCGATCATCCTGGGCGGGCCCGGCGCCGTGTTCTGGATGTGGGTCGTGGCGCTGGTGGGCATGGCCACCGGGTTCATCGAGTCGACCCTGGCCCAGATGTACAAGATCCGCCACCCGGAGGGCACCTTCCGCGGAGGCCCCGCCTACTACATCAGCCGGGGCCTGGGGTCGAGGCGGTGGGCGGGCGTCTTCGCCGTCGTCATCACCTTCGTCTTCGGCTTCGCCTACGAGGCCACCCAGGCCAACGCCATCTCCAAGGTCATGGAGGGGACCTTCGGCGTGCCGGCCTGGGGGACCGCGGTCGCCCTCATGGTCCTGGCGACGCCCGTCGTCGTGGGGGGCATCTCGATCGTGGCGCGCATCGCCGAGTGGATGGCCCCGCTCATGGCCGGCCTGTACGCCCTCATGGCGATCGTCGTGCTCGTGCTCCACGCCGGCGCCATCCCCGGGGCGCTGGCGAGCATCGTCTCGGGCGCCTTCGGGGCCGACCAGGCCGTCGCCGGCATCTCGGGGGGCTTCGCCGCGGCGGCCCTCAACGGCATCAAGCGGGGCCTGTTCTCCAACGAGGCGGGCGAGGGGTCGGTGCCCAACGCCGCGGCCACCGCCACCGTGGCCCACCCGGTCCAGCAGGGGCTCATCCAGTCCCTGGGCGTGTTCGTCGACACCATCGTCGTGTGCACCGCCACCGCCCTCATCGTGCTGCTGTCGGGGGCCTACACCCCCGGGGGCACCAGGGCCCTGGCCGCGGTGGACCCGCAGGCCGCCAAGGACGCCGCCTCGACCCTGACCTCCTCGTCGATCGGCGCGGTCCTGGGGGGCTGGACCGAGTACCTCATGGCGTTCATCATCTTCGTCTTCGCCTACTCCTCGCTGCTGGGCAACTACACCTACGCCCAGGTCAACATGGACTTCCTGCGGGGCACGGGCCACAGGCACTACGCCCTGCGCCTGATGATCGTGGCGGCCGCCGGAATCGGGGCGATGGCCTCGCTGAACTTCGTGTGGAACCTGTCCGACGTCGTCATGGGCCTCATGGCGATCATCAATATCGTGTCCATCGTCCTGCTGGGCAAGTGGGCCTTCGGCGCCCTGGCCGACTGGGAGGACCAGAAGCGGCGCCTGGACGCCGGGCAGATCGACGAGATCCGCTTCGTGGCCGAGGACAACCCGCACCTGCCCGGCGAGCTGCCCGGGACGGTGTGGAGCCGGGCCGACGCCGGGCGGATCGCGCCGCTGACCGCCCGGGGGAGCGGCGCCGGGGGCGCCGACCCCGCGTAGCGCCGCCGCGGCGGGAGCCCGATCCGCGGCGGGCGGGTCGCACGAGCGCGAGCCGCCGGCGCGGGGAGGCGCGCGTACGCTGCGGGCATGAAGATCGCGCGCTTCTCCACCGGCGACGAACTCCGCTACGGCATCGTCGAGGGCCTGCCCGCGGACGAGCCCTACCCCTCGGGCGAGTCCGAGGGGCGCATCATCGTCCTCAAGGGCGACCCCCTCTGCACCCCGCCCGAGGCCACCGGCGAGATCGTGCCGCTGGACGCGGTCCGGCTCGTCTCCCCGGTCATCCCGCGCTCCAAGGTCGTGGGCGCGGGCGCGAACTACGCGGCGGGCGGGTCGCGGGCGGGCGCGGCGGCCCCGGGCGGGCCCGTCCTCTTCCTCAAGCCCAACACCGCCGTCATCGGCCCCGACGCCCCCATCGTCCTGCCCCCCTGGAGCCAGCAGGTCCACCACGAGGGCGAGCTCGCCGTCGTCATCGGGTCCCCGGCCAAGAACGTCGACGCCGCCGACGCCGGCCGGGTGATCCTCGGCTACACGGTCGCCGACGACGTCTCCGCCCGCGACCCGCGCGGCGGGGACGCCGTCGAGAACAAGCCCTCCCCGTTCCTGACTCCTCGCCGCGACCCGCGCGGCGGGGACGCCGTGCGGGCCAAGGCCTTCGACACCTCCTGCCCGCTGGGCCCCTGGATCGAGATCCCCGAGCCCGGCTCCGACGGCGCCTTCGACCCCTCGTGCGCCGCCATCCGCACCAGGGTGGACGGCGCCGTCGTCCAGGAGGGCACGACGGCGGACATGATCACCCCCGTCCCCGAGCTCATCGCCCTCGTCTCGCGCATCTTCACCCTCCTGCCCGGGGACGTGATCCTCACCGGCACCCCCGCCGGCGCCGGCGAGATCCGCGCCGGCCAGCGCGTGGAGGTCGGGGTCGAGGGCATCGGGAGCTTCTCCAACCCCGTCGTGCGCCGTTGAGCCGCCCCCGCCCGGGCCGCGCCCCCGCCGGGCCGGCCCGGCTCAGCGCCGAGCCGACGGCCTGCGGCTTCCAACCGCGCCCCGCCGGGCCGGCTCAGCGGCGCAGGCGGGTCAGGGCGGCGCGCAGGCGCTCGACGGTCTGCTCCTCAATGCCCCGCCCCGTGGCCAGGTTGAGGCGGCAGAAGGCGTCGAAGCCGGTGCCGAAGGCGCGCCCCGGGCTCATCGCCACCCCCGCCTCATCCAGGAACCAGCGGGCCGGGTCGGCGCCGTCGGGCAGGTCCAGGCCGGAGAAGTCCAGCCAGGCCAGGTAGGAGCCGGTCGGCACCGTGACCCCCGCGCCCTCAACGCCGGCCAGCGCCCCGCCCACGAGCTCGCCGTTGGCGCGCACGTAGGCGCGCACCGCCCGGTTCCACGCCAGCCCCTCCTCGCTCAGGGCGGCCACCGCCGCCAGCGCGCCCAGGACCCCCGCCCCGTCGGCCAGGCGGGCCGAGTGCGGCTGGGCCCGCCAGGCGCGCCGGGCCCCGCCGGAGGCGATGAGCTGGGCGCATTTGAGTCCCGGGACGTTCCAGCCCTTGGACACCGCCGTGGCCGTGAAGGTCAGGTCGGGATCCGCCGCCGGCCGGGAGGCGTAGGGGATGTGGCGCGCCGCGGGGTCCAGGATGAGGCTGGAGTGGATCTCGTCGGCGAAGACCACCGTCCCGTGGCGGGCGGACAGCGCCGCGACGGCGTCGAGCTCGGCCGCCTCGAGCACCCGCCCCACCGGGTTCCACGGGTGGCACAGGACGAGCAGTCCGGCGCCGTCGGCCATGGCCGCCCCGATGGCCTCCAGGTCCAGGGTCCAGCGGGGGCGCCCGTGCGCCCCGGCGGCGCGCAGGGCCGGCACCTGCAGGCACTGGCGCCCGTGCAGGGCGGGGATGGACAGGAACGGCATGTACGCCGGCGTGGGCACGATCACGGGCGAGCCGGGCCGCGTGTGGTGGGCGATGACCGAGTGCAGGGCGGACAGGACGTCGGGCAGGAGCGAGACCGCCTCGGCGTCCACGTCCCAGCCCAGCCGCTCGCGGTGGTGGGCGGCGACGGCCTCGCGCACCCGCAGGGCCAGGTCGGAGGGCATGTACCCCAGGAGGCCGTCGTCGACGGCGCGGTGCAGCGCCGCGCCGACGACGGGGGCCGTGCCCAGGTCCATCTCGGCCACCCAGGCGGCGATGACGTCGCCGGGGTAGTGGTTCCACTTGAGCGAGCCGCGCCGGCGCATCTGCTCGGGGGTCAGGGCGTCCCACGCGGCGGCGAGCGCCCCGGGGCAGTCGGCGGCGGGGTCGGCGGGGCTGGTGGAATCGGTGGGGCGGGAGGGTCGGGCGCGCGTCACGGGGCGAGTGTAGGGGCCGGGCGCCGGCCCGCCCGCCCTCAGGTCTGGTCCGGGGAGGTGCCGGAGGACCTGCCGTCGTCCATCTTCGCCGGGCCGGGGTTGACCACGGCCGTATCGCCCAGGAGCTGGTCCAGCTCCGTCGTGGAGTAGGAGCCGGCCTCGCAGGTGTACGTCAGGATCACGGCGGTGGGCGTGCCGATCGTGGTGAAGGTCCGCACCCAGGTGGTGGCCCGGATGCCGACGCCCTTGTGGGTGTAGGTCGACTCGACCCGGACCATCTCGACGGCCTCGCCCGAGGGGCGGCTCCTGATGTCCTGGGAGTCGCTCGTGGTGGACCGGACGTCGGTGTACCGGCTGCTCAGCGAGTCCTCCCACTGCCGGGCCAGGTCCTCGCTGTCGGCGCGATCGCCGTTGCCCGACGGGGAGAAGAGGTTCTGGCTGCTGACGTAGTTGCAGCTGCGGTCCTTGGTGAGCTGGTTGAGGCCGTCCTCGTCCTGGACCGTCAGCTCCCAGCCCTCGACGTTGGCCGGGAAGCTCCAGTAGGCGGCGGCGCCGGGGGTGCTCGACGCTCCGGCGCTCGGGGCGGGCGCGGACCCGGTCGGGGCGGGCGTCGGGGCGTCGAGGGGGGCGGGGGCGGATCCGCTCTGCCGGGTGGTGGACGGCACGTCCTGCACGGCGATGGGCTCGCCCCCGCAGGCCGCGAGCGCCGGGACCGCCAGTCCGACGCAGAGGAGGAGGCCGGCCGCGCGTTCGCCGGCGGTGCGAGTCCTTGACGTGGGGCGGATTGGGTGCATGACGTGCCTCCGAGGGACGGGACGGCGGGCGACGGCGGGCGCGGCGCCCCCGCCGTCGGCGGGACATGGCGACGGTAACCCCTGCCGCGGGGCGCTGACCAGGGGGAGTGCGGCCCGGGCGCTAGGCTGGTCCCATCATGACTGACATCGCCCCCGTCCCCGCCGCCGACCCGAGCCCGATCCGCGTGCGCTTCTGCCCCTCGCCCACGGGCACCCCGCACGTCGGCATGGTCCGCACCTGCCTGTTCAACTGGGCCTGGGCCCGCCACACCGGCGGCACCTTCGTGTTCCGCATCGAGGACACCGACGCCGCCCGCGACTCCGAGGAGTCCCTCGCGGCGATCCTGGACTCCCTGACCTGGCTCGGCCTGGACTGGGACGAGGGCGTGGGCAGGGGCGGCCCCCATGCGCCCTACCGCCAGTCCCAGCGCATGGACCTGTACCGGCGGGTCGCGGACGAGCTGCTGGAGGCCGGCTACCTGTACGAGTCCTTCTCCACCCCCGAGGAGGTCGAGGCCCGTCACCGCGCCGCCGGGCGCGACCCCAAGCTCGGCTACGACGGGTACGACCGCGACCTGACCGAAGCGCAGAGGGACGCCCTGCGCGCCGCCGGGCGCGAGCCGGTGCTGCGCATGCGCATGCCCGAGGAGGACATCACCTTCACCGACCTGGTGCGCGGCCCCATCACCTTCAGGGCCGGGTCCGTGCCCGACTACGTCGTCGTGCGCGCTGGCGGGGATCCGCTCTACACGCTGGTCAACCCCGTCGACGACGCCGCCATGGGCATCACCCACGTGCTGCGCGGGGAGGACCTGCTGTCCTCCACGCCCCGTCAGATCGCCCTGTACCGCGCCCTGATCGCCATCGGCCGGGCGCGGGCCGTGCCCGAATTCGGCCACCTGCCCTACGTCATGGGCCAGGGCAACCGGAAGCTGTCCAAGCGCGATCCCCAGTCCAACCTCCTCATCCACCGCTACCGCGGCATGATCCCCGAGGGCCTGCTCAACTACCTGGCGCTGCTGGGCTGGTCCCTGTCCAAGGACCGCGACGTCTTCAGCCGCGAGGAGATGGTCGAGGCCTTCGACATCCATGACGTGGGCCCCAACCCGGCCCGCTTCGACCCCGTCAAGTGCGAGGCCATCAACGCCGAGCAGGTGCGGGCGCTGGAGGCGGCCGACTTCCGCGACCGCCTGGTGCCCCACCTCGCCGACGCCCTGCCCGACCCGACGGGCAGGACGGCGCCGGCGCCCCTGGTCTCGGCGGCCTCCTTCGACGCCCTCACGGAGCGCGAGCAGGAGATCCTCACCGCCGCCGCCCCCCTCATCCAGACGCGCATCCAGCTGCTGCGCGAGTGCCGGGACATGCTCGGCTTCCTCTTCGTCGACGACGCCGACCTCGTCGTGGACGACGCGGCCGTGGGCGGGCTCAAGGACTCCGCCCCGGCGGTTCTGGACGCCGCCATCGGCGCCCTGGAGGGCCTGGGGGGCGCCGAGTGGACGACGGCGCGCCTGGAGGGGGCGCTGCGGGCGGCCATTGTGGACGGCCTGGGCATCAAGCCGCGTCTGGCTTTCGGGCCGCTGCGCGTGGCCGTCACCGGCCGGAGAGTCTCCCCGCCCCTGTTCGAGTCCATGGAGATCCTGGGGGCGGACTCGACCCTGGCGCGCCTGCGCTCCCTGCGCGCGCGCCTGGACTGAATCCCCCCGCCCCCGGTGCCCGCGGCCCCGCCCGTTACCTTGTTGGTGGTCCCGGGTGGTCCGGGGCTGGGCCAGCCGCTGCGGGCATGATGTCTTGCCCCTGTACGTAGATGATCCGGGGGGTGTTGTCACCCGCGGCGGCCGGGCGCCGGTGACCGCTGATAAGGGGAACGACCCACTGCGTGTGAGGTCTTCCGTAACGTGGGTGCGGGACCGATCGTCCACCGGCTGGTCCTCACCCACTTAAGCGGGAGGCGGCAGAAAGATGGATATCGAGGACATCGAGGTCTTCGTCGGCATCGACGTCGGCAAGACTCACCACTGGGCCACGGCCCTGACCAAGGGCGGCAAGAAGGTCTTCGACAAGGCCCTGCCAGGCGACGAGGCGCGTCTGCGCGCCCTGTACGAGAAACTGGCCGCCCACGGTCACCTTCTGGTGGTGGTGGACCAGCCCGCCACCATCGGGGCCCTGGCCGTGGCGGTGGCCCGGGACATGGGCATCACCGTGGGCTACCTGCCCGGGCTGACCGATGCGCCGCATCGCCGACCTGACACCGGGCAGCGCCAAGACCGACGCGAAGGACGCGGCCGTGATCGCCGGCGCCGCCCGCACCATGCCCCACACCCTGAGAGCCATCAGCACCTCGGACGAGGACGCCGCGGCGCTGAGCATGCTGACCGGTTTCGACCTGGACCCGGCCAGACAGGTCAACCAGACCGCCAACCGGATCCGGGGCCTGTACACCCAGATCCACCCCGCCCTGGAGAACATCCTGGGACCTCGGCTGAAGCACGACGCCGTCCTGGAGGTCATCGCCGCATGGCCCACCCCCACCGCGTTGAGGAAGGCCGGCAGGGCCCGCATCGACGCCAAGCTCAAGAAGCACGGCGCCCGGCGCCACGCCGCCTGGGCCGGCAAGATCGTATCGGCCCCGGGCCGGCAGACCGTCACCGTCACCGGCACCGAGGCCGCCGGCACGGTGCTGCCCCACCTGGCCCGCCAGCTCATCGCCCTGCACTCCCAGCGGGCCGACGTCGCCGCCCGGGTCGAGACCCTGGTGCGGGCCCACCCTCATGCGCGAGGTCCTGACCACCCGTGCCGGGTGTCGGGGTCCCGGCCGCAGCCGTCTTCCTGGCCGAGACCCTGGGCAAGACCTCCAGGCACCGGCGCCCAGCCGGCCTCCCACATCCGGCCCGGCCCCGGTCACACGCCGCTCAGGCTCATCGATCCGCGGCGAGCGCGTCTGCCGCACCGGCAACAAGAGACTCGAACACGCCATGTTCCTGTCCGCCTTCGCCTCCCTGACAGATCCCGTCTCCCGTACCTACTACCAGCGCAAACGGGACCAGGGCAAGCGCCTTGGGCCAGGCCCTGCTCGCCCTGGCCCACCGCCGCATCCCCACCCTGCACGCCATGACCCGCAACCAGCCACGAAACCACCCGCAGCCGCTTGACACACCACATAGGGGCACCCCCCCC
>NZ_AUBL01000050.1 GCF_000429225.1 Actinomyces dentalis DSM 19115 | reverse complement strand
CCCGACTCGTTGCCCAGGGCCTTGACGAGGTCGTCGACCTTGCGGGTGGAGACCCCCTCGATCCAGGCGGAGCAGATCACGGCGTACAGGGCCTTGTCCACCCGCCTGCGCGGGTGGAGCAGGGACGGGAAGAACGAGCCGGTGCGAAGCTTGGGGATGGCCAGTTCCACCTCCCCGGCGGTGGTGGCCACCGTCTTGAGGCGCTTGCCGTTGCGCCTGTTGGTGCGCTCCGGCGTGCGCTCGTAGCGCTGCGCGCCGATCACGGCGGCGGCCTCGGCGTCGACCAGGTCCTGCAGCCCGGCCTGGAGCAGGCGGCGGAAGACCTCGTCGTGAGCGAGATCGGGGTCGGCCAGGACTTCCCGGATCAGCGTGGACACGGCAGACTGGTGACTGGGCATCGTGGGTGCACTCCTTGTGAATCTGGCTGAGGAACAGGGCTCCCACGATGCCCGCCGCCCGTGCCGACGACCCCGGGCGGAAGCCCCGCGGGAATTGCCACCACACTAAGAGACGCACCCGTCCGAATCTGCTGCAAAGGCCCCGATCGCGCCGGAGTGCGCGAGAAGAATCGTTGATATTCCGCGTTTCTTCTCGCCGTCGATTCCACCGCGGGACGCCTTTGTGGCAGATTTGGACACGTCCCCGCTCCGGGCCGTCCCAGGAGCCCCGCGCGCACCGCTCCGCGTCCATTCCTCCCACGCCGCCGCGCCGATCCCCGCCCATGGGTCGCCGTGCCCCGAAGACGCACTCAACCGCACCGAATAATCTCCCCGTGCGGGTGCGGGTCATCACCGGACGGCGATGACCGTCACAGCCCCCGCCGGACGCGTATGCCTACTATGCGGTCATGCCCCCCTCGCCCCCACGGCCGCCGCAACGGTCCGTGCGCCCGTCGTCGCAATGGTCCGTGCGCCCGCCGTCGTCGACGCCGACCCGCCGCTCCCGCGTCGATTCGAGACGGCAGGGCGCCGACTCTGAGGCATCGGGCGGGCGCCGGGCATCGGGCGGGCGCCGGGCATCGGGCAGACGGGTGCGGCGCCGTCGACTCGTCCTGGTCGCGCCCTGGAAGCTCGCGCGCGCCGTCGTGCTCCTCGTGGTCCTCGTCGCCCTCGTCGGTTTCGCGACGCACAAGTGGGTCGACCGCGGCAGGGACGCCCGGGCGATGGCCACCGCCCCCGCCGCGGCGCAGACCCTCCCGGAGACCCCGGCATCCGCCTCCGCCACGGCATCCGCCTCCGCCCTCGCGACAGTCGCCAGTCCCGCCCCGACACCCACCGCCACGGCGACTGCCGGGCCCACGCAGGCCCCCGCTCCGCGCGTCGACGAGCAGGGCTTCTCCCACAGCGACGCCGTCGGCGACGGCACCTGGACGATCGCCGACCCGGTGGCCCCGTCCCAGCCCGGCGCCGCCACGGTCTACCGCTATGTGCTGCGCGTCGAGGGCGGCACGAGCGTCGACGCCGCGGCCGCCGCCGTCGTCGTCGAGAACGTCCTCAACGACGACCGCGGTTGGCGCGGCACGGAGGGGGTCTCCTTCGAGCAGGTGGGCGACCCCGCCGCGGCGGACTTCACCCTGTCCATCGCCACGCCGACGACGACGGACGCGCTGTGCGCCCCGCTGGAGACGATCGGCATGTGGAACTGCCGCAATGGGACCAACGTCGTGCTCAACTCCGACCGCTGGACCTACGGCTCGCCCACCTTCTCCAGCGTCGACGCCTACCACGTCTACGAGATCAACCACGAGGTCGGCCACTTCCTCGGGCACGAGCACGAGTACTGCGCAGGCGCCGGCCTCACCTCGCCCGTCATGGCGCAGCAGAGCCGCACCCGCGAGGGCGGCTGCACGGAGAACGGCTGGCCCACCAGGGACAATCAGGCCCACTGAGGCGGCGGGGTTCCCTGAGGCGGCGGGGTCCGGCCAACGCCGTGTCATTTCCGCTGGTTTCGCGGGCTGCTGAGTCGGTGGATCTCCGCGATCGAAGCGCCGAGCACCATTGTCAGGCATGCGTCGATCAGGAGCCCGCCCGCCCACCAGTGCTCGCCACTGCGGGGCCACAGCGCCGATATGACGTTCCAGCCGCTGAGCGAGACCGCCAGGGCTATCCCGGCGAGCGCGGCACTGACGATGGCCGCGCCGGTCTTCCACCGGCCCAGGGGGAGGCTCAGGGCGACGGCGGTTCCGATAATGGCCAGGATGAGCCCGACCATGGTGGTCGACTCCATGAGGCTGATGATGATCTGGTAGTTCTCGTGCGTCGACGGTCCCTTCTGGAAGGAGCGCGACCCACGGGTGAACAGGGTGAGCGCCGCGGCGAGCAGCCATCCCACGACCATGAGTGCAGCCGCCCACGGCCGGTGGTCGGCGTCGGGGTCCGGAGGATCCGGGATGAGGTCGGTCCGGTCGCTCGACGGCGTGAGTGAGAAGATCCTGTTGGCGTAGCGGTCGGGGTTCACCTGTTCAGGGCTGGGCCAGGACATGCCCCGATTCTGGCAGTGCGCGGCGCCGGCGGCCAGTGGCGCCGACGGCGCGCGTGCGGTTGCGGGCGCCGTCGGCCGACCGGGGCCGGCGCAGTCGCGTCATAGGCCTTGAGTCGGAGACGCGGATGACCGGGCTGCCGTACGATGCGCGAACCACTGTGCCCCGACTGAAGGTCTCCTGTGACAACCGCCAACCCCGACATCCCCGTCCGGAGCGCTCAAGGCGCTCTGGAGTCCCGCCGATCCAGGCTGCTCGCCTGGGGCGTTCACGTCCTGACGATGTCCGGCCTGGTCTTCGCCAGCCTCGCCATGCTCTCCGTCATTCATAATGAGATCCGTTGGATGTGGCTATGGCTCGCCCTGGCCATGATCGTCGACGGCGTCGACGGCACCTGCGCCCGCCGCGCCCGCGTCAAAGAGGTCATCCCCTGGTTCGACGGCGGAGTCCTCGACATCCTCATCGACTACCTCACCTGGACCTTCATCCCGGCGCTGTTCATGTACCTGCGGCTGCCCCTGGGGCCCAAGCCCGTCGCCGGCGCCCTCATGATCCTGGTGCTGGTCTCCTCCACGTTCTGCTACGCCAACGAGGGCGAGAAGTCGACCGACAACTACTTCGTCGGCTTCCCGGCGGCCTGGAACATCGTCGCCGTCATGATGTGGGTGCTCGCCCTGCCCGGCTGGCTCAATATCGCGCTGACCATCCTCCTGTCGATACTGACCCTCGTGCCCACCCACTACGTCCACCCGGCCCGCGTCGCGCGCTTCCGCGCGCTCAATATCGCGGCCGTCGGCGTGTGGCTCGTGGGCACCGTGTGGCTCGTCGCCGTCCACCCGGACCCGCCCATCGGGGTTCTGCCGAACCTTCCCACCGCGATCCAGCCGGACCGCCCCATCGCGGCCCTGGTCATGTCGGTGGGCGGCGGGGTCTGGCTCCTCGTGGCCGGAGCCCTGAGGACGGCCCGCGGAGTCGACACCCCGGGCTGAGCCGGGCTGAGCCGGGCGCCTGCATCGCCCTGGCCGACGCCGTCGCGACACCTCGAACTGAGCCGGGCTGAGCCTTCCTCGGGGGCGGGCCGGCGCGGCCTCCCGCCCCCGAGCCGCGCCCGGATGTCCTTGCGCCCGGGGCCGGGGCGCCGCCCCCGAGCCGACGGCCGCGCTGGCCGCCCGGATGTCCTTGCGCCCGGGGCCGGGACCGATCGAGCGGGTCGTCCGCCTTCCCGCCGTCCTGGCCGGACCGGGGCCCGCCCCGAGTCCCGCCGAACCGGGTCTCAGAACGGCGCCTCCTCCAGCCCCCGCACGATCACCCGGTCGCGCCACCAGCGCACGGCCTCCAGGCCCGCGCTGCCCACGATCATGGCTGCGACGATCGCCAGCACCCCCGGCGGGGAGTCGCGCCCGTGGATCCAGAAGTAGACGTAGGGGGCGAGGAAGGTCAGCAGCGTCGTCGCCAGGCCCACCAGACGCCATCGCAGCCGGAGGCCCGCCACCATCTCGACAATTCCCCAGGTGTAGGGGATCGCGGTGAGGATGTCGATGAGCCACAGCACCCACCACTGGCCGCGGAAGCCGGGCACGAAGGCCACCGGCAGCGCCCGCAGCGACGAGTAGATGAAGACGACGACGTAGGCCAGGGCCACCGGGTTGCGCGCCAGGCGGACGGTGGCCGGGCGCTCCATGACGGCCACGCCCGCCGCGCGCAGCGCCGCGATCGCCCGGTGGGGGCAGCGCAGCGTGTCCACGCCCTCCAGGACCGTCCGCAGATACTCGCGGGAGGCCTCGGAGCGCTCGGCCAGGGACAGGACGAGCGCGAGCGGGCTGACGGCGATGACGGCGGTGCCGTCGGGTCCGTCCGCGCCATCGGACCCGATCCCGCCGTCGGGCCAGGGTTCGAAGGAGACGACGTGGACGAGGTCCTCGCCCAGAACGGCGGAGATCCGCTCGGGGGCGTCCCGGTCCACCTCGCACAGCCACAGCCTCACCCCGTGCTCCAGGGCGTGCGCGAGGCTGTGGCCCAGGTGCCAGCCGACGTCATCGGGGGCCAGCAGGTCGGCGGCGGTGGCGGAGGCGAGATCGGACAGGACCTGCGGGACCGCCACCTGGCGGGCGCTCAGGTCCCCGCAGCGGGCCAACCCCGCCAGGTCGCGGATCCGCGCGGCGTCGAGGGGGTGGTTGCGGGCCTGCGGGTGGTCGAGCACGGACCGCGCGGTCAGGAGGCGGGTGAACGGGGCGGGGCGGGGCGGGGGCACGGGGGCAGCCTGTCAGATGGCGGTCGGTCGTGTCGCGTCGTGGCGGTGCGGGGGAGGAGGGTCAGGGGCGGGCGAGGATCTCGCCGTGGACGACGACGTACCAGCCGTCGGGCGCCGCGGCCCACTCCCGCCAGGCCGCCGCCATCTCCTCCAGCTCCGCCGCGCTGGTCAGCCCCAGCTCGACCGCCCGCGGCCCGAAGGACGTCAGGCACCGCTCCGCCCAGGTCCCGCCCCACCACGAGCGCAGCTCGGGCGTGGCGTAGCACCAGGTCGAGGCCGAGGGCTCCACCTGGCGCAGCCCCGCGGCCCGCGCCCAGGACAGCAGGCGGCTGCCGGCGTCGGGCTCGCCCCCGTTGGCCCGGGCCGTCGCCATGTAGACCTCCCGCCAGCGCTCCAGGGCGGGGGGCTGCGGGAACCAGGCCTTGGCCGAGTACACCGAGTCGCGCGCCGCCACGATCCCGCCCGGCCGGGTCACCCGCGCCATCTCGCGCAGCGCCGCCACCGGGTCGGCCACGTGCTGGAGCACCTGGTGGGCGTGGACGACGTCGAAGCCGCTGTCCGCGAAGGGCAGGGCGTGCACGTCCCCGCGCACGAGCTCGACGGCGTCGGCCAGGCCGCGCCCGCGCAGGGTGGCCCGCGCCGCGTCGATCGCCGCCGGGGCGCCGTCGAGCGCGACGACGCGTCCGGGCGCGACGGCCCCGGCCAGGTCCGCGGTGATGGTGGCGGGCCCGCAGCCGACGTCGAGCAGGTCCAGGCCCGCCCGCAGGCGGGGCAGGAGGTAGGCGGCGGAGTCGGCGGCCGTGCGGCGGGAGTGCCCCGCCAGGACGGCGGGGCCGTGTCCGTGGGTGTACCTGGCGGCGGGGGAGCCGTCCGGGGCCGGGGTGCTGGTCATGGCGGGACGCTACGGCTCGGGGACGGCCCGGCGCGCGGCGGTCCGCCTGGTGGCCGGGGACTGGTGGAGGGCCGCTGTCGGGCGGGCCGGGATCTCCCCGTGTTGGACGGGGATCCCGTGGTGTTCACGACGCCGCTGTCGGGCGGGCCGGGATCTCCCCGGGCCGGTTGCGGGGGTGCGCGCCGACGCTGCGGCCAGCCGGCCCGAACCGGTCTTCCCGGCCCGTGCGGCGGTGTTGCACATTGGAGAGGGTCGCCCCCGCGGGTCGACTCCGAGTCTTCCGCATGATTACAGGGTTTTACTAGAATGTTGGTTTTCAGCGGGCGGGCTCCCATGTGCAGAGGGACCCTCTCTGCACATGGGAGGATCTCAACGATGTTGAGCGCCGGGGAGTTTCCGCGTGATTCCGCCGATCCGTCGCCAGCCGGTCCCGGTCGAATGTGCAGCACCGCCTCCGCCCGCCCGATGCCGCGCATCCGGGCCCGGCGGCCCCGCCCCGACACCGCGGACACGACCCCGACATCGCCCCGACGCCCCGGATCCGCCCCTCTCCCGACTGGTCCCAGGAGGGCCTGGCTCGCGCCCCGGCGCGCCCCTACCCTGGCGGCGGGCGCGTCCGGCGAGCCGCCGCGCGGCGCGGTCGCGCCCGCCGCATCACCGACGAGGAGTCACTGAACAGTCATGACCGCCACCACCGACGAGTCCGCCTTCGCCGCCGAGAACGTCTTCGGCAAGGGCGAGCCCAACACCGCCTACGCCCAGTACTTCACCGGGGACAGCTTCCTCAACAACCTCGTGACCGACCCCGAGTGCGTCGTCGGCGTTCACAACGTCACCTTCGCCCCGGGCTGCCGCAACAACTGGCACATCCACCACGCCACCAGCGGCGGCGGCCAGGTCCTCATCTGCACGGCCGGCTCCGGCTGGTACCAGGAGGAGGGCAGGGACGCCGTCTCGCTCACACCGGGCGTCGTCGTGTTCACGCGCGCCGGCGTCAAGCACTGGCACGGCGCCAAGGCCGACTCCTGGTTCTCCCACATCGCGCTCGGGGTCCCGGGCGAGAACACCTCCAACGAGTGGCTCGAGCCGGTCGACGACGCGCACTACGCGGCCCTGTGAGTCGGATGGCGCCCGCCGCGTGAGATGTTTCGTCTCAGTTTCCGGCGGGATGGGATGCTCGAGTCCAGCGCGGGAGACCGCCTGTCCAACGACGTGCTCCTGCGCGGACCATCCCCTACGAAGGAGCCCTCAATGCAGGACGTTGTCGAGAAGGTCTACGAGCAGGTCGTGGCCCGCAACCGCGGTGAGGCCGAGTTCCACCAGGCGGTGCGCGAGGTCCTGGAGTCCCTGGACCCCGTCATCGCCAAGCACCCCCATTACGCCGACAACGCGCTCCTGGAGCGCATCGTCGAGCCGGAGCGCCAGATCATCTTCCGCGTGCCGTGGGTCGACGACGCCGGGACGGTGCACGTCAACCGCGGCTTCCGCATCGAGTTCAACTCGGCGCTGGGCCCCTACAAGGGCGGCCTGCGCTTCCACCCCAGCGTCAACGCGGGCATCATCAAGTTCCTCGGCTT
Organism: Actinomyces dentalis DSM 19115; assembly: GCF_000429225.1. Lineage (GTDB taxonomy): Bacteria > Actinomycetota > Actinomycetes > Actinomycetales > Actinomycetaceae > Actinomyces > Actinomyces dentalis. The sequence continues at coordinate 22,043 of NZ_AUBL01000050.1, read as the reverse complement.
CGAGCAGATCTTCAAGAACGCCCTGACCAACCAGGGCATCGGCGGCGGCAAGGGCGGGGCCGACTTCGACCCGCACGGCCGCTCCGAGGGCGAGATCATGCGCTTCTGCCAGTCCTTCATGACCGAGCTGGCCCGCCACATCGGCCCGGCCACCGACGTGCCCGCCGGCGACATCGGCGTGGGCGGCCGCGAGATCGGCTACCTGTTCGGCCAGTACAAGCGCCTGCGCAACGCCTACGACGCCGGCGTGCTCACCGGCAAGGGCCTGGCCTGGGGCGGCTCGCTGGCGCGCACCGAGGCCACCGGCTACGGCACCGTCCTGTTCGCCGCCTCTATGCTCGCCACCAAGGGCCAGTCCCTGGAGGGCAAGAAGGTGGCCGTCTCCGGCGCCGGGAACGTGGCCATCTACGCCATCGAGAAGGCCCAGCAGCTGGGCGCCGTCCCGATCACCTTCTCCGACTCCTCCGGCTACGTCGTCGACGAGGCCGGTGTGGACCTCGACCTGCTCAAGCAGGTCAAGGAGGTCGAGCGCGGCCGCGTCAAGGACTACGTCGAGCGCCGCCCCGGCGCCCGCCTGGTCACCAAGGGGCGCCCGTGGGACGTGCCCGTCGACGTCGCCCTGCCCTGCGCCACCCAGAACGAGCTCGACGGCGACAACGCGGCCACTCTGCTGCGGGGCGGCTGCGCCGTCGTCGCCGAGGGCGCCAACATGCCCTCGACCCCCGAGGCCGTCGAGGCCTTCCAGTCCGCCGGCATCCTCTACGCCCCCGGCAAGGCCTCCAACGCCGGCGGCGTGGCCACCTCCGCCCTGGAGATGGAGCAGAACGCCGGCCGCACCCGGTGGGACTTCGCCACCGCCGACGCCAAGCTGACCGCCATCATGGCCGACATCCACGACTCGTGCGTGGCCGCCGCCGAGGAGTACGGCCGCCCCGGCGACTACGTGCTCGGGGCCAACGCCGCCGGCTTCACCCGCGTCGCCGACGTCATGATCGCCCACGGCATCGTCTGAGGCCGCCGGCCGCCCCGGGGGTGTCGCCCCCGGGGCCGCCCGTCGACCTCGGCGCGGGGCGGCCCGCGACCCCGCCCGGAGGCCGCCCCCAGGGGCGCAGGATCCCGGGTCCTCGGGTCCTTGCGCGCCCTCGCGACGTCTCCTTACTCATTCGCCGGGGCCCGCTGCGGGCGCCGTCCAAGGAGTCGATCTTCCGTGGACTCGAGGATGGCGCGGTGCCCCGACCCGGCCCCGGGTCCTCGCTCCGAAGTTCACCGGGTTCGGTCCGGGGGTCCGGAAGGAGAGGAAGAGGGGCGACCATGGAAAATGGCGTTTTGGGAGGATCGTTCCGCCCCGCACCCGACTGCGACTTCACCAGAATCGCGGAATCATGCGGAACTCGTAGAGTTCATCCGGGGTGCCCGCGCGAACGATCCTCCCAGAGCGCCAAAAACCGACCCTCCGCTCGGTGGTCGGGCCGCCAGGCCCGCGGGTGGGCCCGCTGCGGGCGTCGGCGGGGGAGGGGAGGGCCGTCGCGGGAACGGGGCCCGCCCGCCGGCGGACACCGCCCGGCGCGCGATGGGCGACGGCCTGGAATCTCGTCCATGACGGGCGCGACGCATCGCCCGGCGCGCACAACGATCGCTGGCGCTCCACTAGGCTCGGCGCATGGCCGCACGACGTCGCATCGATCCCGCCGACGGCGCGCGGGCCGTGCGCGACTGGGCCGCCGGCGTGGACCGCGGGGACGCGCCCGCGAGCCCGGCCGAGCGCGCGGCCCGGCGCCGCACCATGGCCACCGCCGTCCGCTTCACCCTCGAGGAGCTGGCCGCCTGCGCCCCGGGTCGGGCCGTCGAGGTCCGCGTCCCGCCCTTCGGGGTGACCCAGGCGGTGTCGGGCACGGTCCACAGGAGGGGGACCCCGCCCTCGGTGGTGGAGACCGACGGCGCCACCTGGCTGGCGCTGGCCACCGGCCGCCTGGGCTGGGGGCGGGCGCTGGCCGACGGCGCGCTGCACGCCTCGGGCGAGCGCTGCGACATCTCGTCCCACCTGCCCCTCATGCGCGCCTGAGGTCAGGGCGGCGGGCGCGCGCCTGAGATCAGGGCGGCGGGCGCCGCCGGAGCAGGCCGCTCCGCCCCCTTCCGCGCCCGATAACCCGGGCGGCGGGCGCCTCGCCGGCGCCCGTATCCGCGAACCATCCCCACCGTCGTGTCCGCGAGCGCGCCCCCGCCGCGCACCGCAGATCCGGCACCACAGCTCGGGGCGCCGCCGCGCTCTGCCCGCTCGCACATCCCGGATCTCTTCAATGCCCGAGCGGACATTTGAAATGTCCGGTTGTGGGCTCGCCTCTTCCTTCTCCATCCGAACCGACGTACGATACTGCCCGAACGGGCGCTCAGTCGATGACGGAGTGCTCTTCATCACCGAGTTGCGCCATCGACGTCGCCAAGGAGGGGCTGTGAAGGCACGTGACCGTCACGGCCGGATCCTCGCGGCCCTGGCGCGCGAGGGCCGCGTCAGCGTCGCCGAGCTCGCCCGCGACCACGACGTCACCGTCGAGACCATCCGCCGGGACCTCGCCGCCCTCGACCGCGCCGGGGCCCTGCGCAAGATCCACGGCGGGGCCCTGCCCGCACCCGTGCTGGCCGCCCCCGAGACCGGCGTCCTCCAGCGCGAGCGGGATCACGCCGAGGCCAAGGCCCGCATCGCCCGCGCGGCCCTGGCCGCCCTCGACCCGCACGAGGGCGCCGCCCTCCTCATCGACTCCGGCACCACCACCGGGGCCTTCGCCCGGCTCCTGCCCGAGCACCTGGACCTGACCGTCCTGACCAACTCCGTCCTCATCGCCGCCGCCCTCGCCGCCCGTCCGGGCTGCCGCGTGCACATCATCGGAGGGCGGGTCCGGGGCCTGACGCAGGCCGCCGTCGGACCTGAGGCCCTCGCCCGGCTCGCCTCGCTGCGCGCCGACATCGCCGTCATGGGCTCCAACGGGCTCACGGCCCAGCACGGCCTGTCCACCCCCGACCCCGACGAGGCCGCCGTCAAGCGCGCCATGGTCGCCTCCGCCCGCCGCGTCGTCGCCCTCGTCGACGCCTCCAAGGTCGGCCAGGAGCACCTGGTCTCCTTCGCCGGCACCGACGACGTCGATCTCCTCGTCACCGACGCCACCATCACAGGCCACCTGGCCGCCCGCCTCACCGACTCTGGAACCGAGGTTATCCCCGCATGATCACCACTCTGACCCCCAACCCCTCGCTCGACCGCACCGTCTCCCTGCCCGGGGAGCTGATCCGCGGCGGCGTCAACCGGCTCGCCGGCGTCACCATCGAACCGGGCGGCAAGGGCCTCAACGTCGCCCGCGTCCTGGTGGGCGCCGGCCAGACGGTCACCGCCGTCCTGCCGGCCGCCTCCCACGACCCCCTCCTGCGCGTGCTCGGCGCCGTCGCCGCCGACGGCCTGCGCGTGCGCCCCGTCGAGATCGCCGGCTCCGCCCGGATCAACACCGCCGTCACCGAGCCCGACGGCACCACCACCAAGCTCAACGAGCCCGGGGCCGGCCTGGACGACGACGAGATCGCCGCCGTCGAACGGGCCCTCATCGAGGCGGTCAGCAGGAGGGACGGGGCCGACGGCGCCGTCGCGACCGGCTCGGCCGGCGCCGGGAGCGTCATCGACGCCGAGGAGGACGCCGACGCGGCCGAGGCCGGCGCCTGGGCCGACAGCGCCCCCGCGGCCCGCGACTGGGCGGTCCTGTCCGGCTCCCTGCCGCCGGGCGCCCCCGTCGACTGGTACGCCCGGCTCGTGGTCCGCCTGCGCGGGGCCGCCCCCGGGCTGCGCATCGCCGTGGACACCTCCGACGCGCCCCTGGCCGCCCTCGCCGCGGCCATGCCCGCCGCCGCCCCCGACCTCATCAAGCCCAACGGCGAGGAGCTCGGCCAGCTGGCCGGTCTGCCCGCCGAGCGCGCCATGGCCCTGGAGGACGGCGCCATGCGGGGCGAGTACGGGCCGGTCGTCGAGGCCGCCCGCGTGCTCGTCGAGCGGGGGGTCGCCACCGTCATGGCGACCCTGGGGGCCGCCGGCGCCGTCCTGGTGACCGCCGAGGGCGCCTGGCACGCCGCCGCCCCGAAGATCCACGTCCTGTCCACCGTCGGCGCGGGGGACTCCTCCGTCGCCGGCTACGTCCTCGCCGACGTCCGCGGCGGGGACGCCACCGAGCGGCTGCGCACCGCCGTGGCCTACGGGTCGGCCGCCGCGGGGCTGCCCGGCACCGCCCTGCCCACGACCTCGGACCTGCCCGCGGGCTCCCCCGTCGTCACCCGGCTCGCCTGAGCCGCCGCCGGCCGCCATCCGGACCCCACCACGCCCCGTCCTGACAGCAAGGAAACAGCATGTCCACCTCAGACTCGTCCGCTTCGCCCCCCGGGGCGCTCATCGTCCCCGACCTGGTCAGGCTCGACGTCCCCGTCGGACCCGATAAGAAGGACGTCATCGAGTACCTCGCCGACGTCGTCGCCTCCGCCGGCCGCGCCGACACCCCCGAGGGCCTGGCCGCCGACGCCCTCGCCCGGGAGGCCACCGCCCCCACCGGCATCCCCGGGGGCATCGCCATCCCGCACTGCCGCAGCCCCCACGTCCTGGCGCCCTCCCTCGGCTTCGCGCGCCTGGCCGGGGGCGTCGACTTCGGGGCGGCCGACGGCGAGAGCGCGAACCTCGTCTTCATGATCGCCGCACCCGCCGGCGCCGACGACTTCCACCTCAAGCTCCTGGCCAAGCTCGCCCGCGGCCTGATGAAGCCGGAGTTCACCGGGGCGCTGCGCTCAGCCGCCACGCCCCAGGACGTGGCCCGCATCATCACCGAGCAGGTCCAGCCCGAGCTGCTCGAGGAGGGCGCGCAGGCCGCCGGGGCCGGTGGGGCCGACGGCGCGGCCGGGAGGGCCGCGGACGCCGGCTCGGGGGCCGGTGCGGACGAGGCCCCCGCCGCCGGGACCGGCTCGGGCGGCTCGGGCGGCTCGGCCGGGGCGGCCGACGGGGGCGGGCGCCTCATCGTCGGCGTGTCCTCCTGCCCCACCGGCATCGCCCACACCTTCATGGCGGCCGAGGCGCTGGAGCAGGCCGGCAAGGCCCGCGGCGTCGAGGTCCACATCGAGGGTCAGGGGTCGGGCAAGATCGACTGGCTCGACCCCGACCTCATCAGGCGGGCCGACGCCGTCGTCTTCGCCCACGACCTGCCCGTCAAGGACCGCGACCGCTTCGCCGGCAAGCCCGTCGTCGACGTCGGCGTCAAGGCCGCCGTCAACGACGCCGGCTCCCTGCTGGACCGGGCCCTGGCCGCCGTCGACGACCCCTCCGCCCCGACGGTCCCGGCCGGCTCGGGCGACTCCTCCGAGTCCGGCGCCGCGGAGGAGAAGGAGCACTGGGCGCGCCGGCTCCAGCGCTCGGTCATGACCGGCGTGTCCTACATGATCCCCTTCGTGGCGGCCGGCGGCCTGCTCATCGCCCTGGGTTACCTCTTCGGCGGGTACGACATCACCAAGACCGCCCAGAACATCGTGCTGGGCGATCGCGACAACGGGATCCTGGCGACCAGCCTGTGGAACCTGCCGGACCTGACCAGTAAGACCTACGCCGCCGAGCACGCCCTGGCCGGCTCCCCGCTCGCGGCCTACATCGGCGCGGTCCTCTACCTGCTGGGCAGCGCGGGCATGAGTCTGCTCGTCCCGGCGCTGGCCGGCTACACCGCCTTCGGCCTGGCCGGGCGCCCCGGCATCGCCCCCGGCTTCATCATGGGGCTGGCGGCCGTGGCCACCGGCTCGGGCTTCATCGGCGGCCTGCTCGGCGGCATCCTCGCCGGCTACTTCGCGGCCTGGCTCGCCGGGCTGAATGCGCCGCGCTGGCTGCGCAGCCTCATGCCGGTGGTCATCATCCCGCTGTTCACCACCCTCGTGGTCGGCTCGGTCATGTACATGCTGCTGGGCAGGCCGCTGGCCTCCTTCATGACCTGGCTCACCGAGTCCCTGACCGCCATGGCCAATAACGGCGCCGGTGTGCTCCTGGGCGTCATCGTCGGCCTCATGATGTGCTTCGACCTGGGCGGCCCGGTCAACAAGGCCGCCTACCTCTTCGGCACCGCCGGCCTGGACGCGGGGACGCCGGCCTCCTACGAGATCATGGCGGCCGTCATGGCCGCGGGCATGGTTCCGCCGCTCGCCCTGGCCCTGGCCACCACCATCCGCCCGAACCTCTTCACGGGCGCCGAGCGGGACAACGGGCGGGCCGCCTGGCTGCTGGGCGCCTCGTTCATCTCCGAGGGCGCCATCCCCTTCGCCGCGGCCGACCCGCTGCGCATCATCCCGCCGTGCATGGCGGGCGGCGCGGTGACCGGGGCGATGTCGATGGCGCTGCACGCGGCCTCGCGCGCACCCCACGGCGGCGTCTTCGTGTTCTTCGCCATGGACAACTTCGCGTGGTTCGTGGTCTCGATCCTCGTGGGCGCGGTGATCTCCTGCGCCGGGATCGTCGTCCTCAAGCAGATGGCCGCCACCAAGAAGGCCGTTGAGGAGGGCGCTGCGAAGGCCGCTCCCGCCGCGGCCTGAGCAGCGGCGGGGTGGTCCTGCCCTGTCCCGGACCGCCTGAGCGGGGCGGTGCGGACCCCGGTCCAGTCCCGGACCGCCTGAACGGGCGGGGCGGGCCCGCCCCCGCCCCGGACTCCCGCCGCCCGGCCCGCGAGCACGTCACTTGACCCGCGAGCACGTACCTCTGGCAGACGTGCTCGCGGGTTAAGTGACGATCTCGCGGGTCAAGTGACGTGCTCGACGGTTACTCGGCGATCTCGCGCAAGAAGAGCGGGCGGGCGCGGGGCGGGCGCGGGGCGCGCCTCGGCCATGGGCGCCGGTGGGAGCATTCCGCCGCCCGGTGTCCGGGTTGGCGGCGCAAAAGGTGGCCGGCGCATACTTTTAACGTCCCGCCTCGAGGTCGTCTGCTCGAAGAATGGCGGAATGACGCCATTCTCCGAATGGGTGGACCCGCCGAACGCCCCTAAAAGTATGCGCCGGCCACCTTTTCCCGCCGCTGAACCCGCACAATCAACGGCGACACTGCCCGTCGGCAAGGGGGCGCCGGCGTGAGCGTGGCGCTTCAGATCTGACTTCTCGTTGGAATGACGCCAGAATATCGAGGTGATTGCGATGCTGGCGGATGATCCGGTCGGGTCCTTGGCGTGGCGGGCCCCGCCCCCGGCCGCGCTTCCGGCCCGCCCCGCCCGCCCCCGGCCGCGCTTCCGGCCCGCCCTGTGGGACAATGCCGCGGTGAGTTCCGGTGACACCGCCCAGACCGCCATCGGCCCTCCCGCACACCCCTACCCCGAGCTCGAACCGCCCGTCGGCGAGGAGTGCGGCGTCTTCGGCGTGTGGGCGCCCGGCGAGGAGGTCTCCCGTCTGACCTACTTCGGCCTGTACGCACTCCAGCACCGCGGCCAGGAGGCCGCCGGCATCGCCACGACCGACGGCTCCAACATCCTGGTCTACAAGGACCTCGGCCTGGTCTCCCAGGTCTTCGACGACCCCTCCCTGTCCAACCTGACCGGGCACATCGCCGTCGGACACGTCCGCTACGCCACCACGGGGGCCACCACCTGGGAGAACTCCCAGCCGATGCTCGGCCCCGTCGCCGGCTCCACCCTGGCCCTGGCCCACAACGGCAACCTCACCAACACCCGCGAGCTCATGGCGGCCGTGCACTCCGCCTCCGGCGAGGACCTGACCGGCGAGCTCGGCCGCGGCTCGTCGACGGACACCGCCGTCATCGCCGCCCTCATGAGCCTCGTCTCCGAGCGCGGCGGCCTCACCGGGGCCGACGACGGGCCCGGCGGCCCGCCCGCCCCGGCCGATAGCGCGCCCGGCCCCGCCGCGCCCCCGCTCGCCGTCGCCGCCACGGCCCACCGGGTCCTGCCCATGCTGCGCGGCGCCTTCTCCCTGGTGTTCATGGACGAGCGCACCCTCTACGCCGCCCGCGACCCGCACGGCGTGCGCCCCCTGGTCCTGGGGCGCCTGGAGCGCGGGTGGGTCGTGGCCTCGGAGACCGCCGCCCTCGACATCGTCGGCGCCGCCTACGTGCGGGAGATCGAGCCCGGCGAGCTCCTGGAGATCGACGCCGAGGGCCTGCGCTCCACCCGCTTCGCCACGGCCCGTCGGGCCGGCTGCGTCTTCGAGTACGTCTACCTGGCCCGCCCGGACACCAAGATCGCCGGCCGGTCCGTCATCGCCGCGCGCAACGCCATGGGCGCGGCCCTGGCCCGCGAGCACCCCGTCGAGGCCGACCTGGTCATCGCCACCCCCGAGTCCGGCACGCCCGCCGCCATCGGCTACGCCCAGGCCTCCGGCATCCCCTACGGCCAGGGGCTGGTCAAGAATGCCTACGTGGGCCGGACCTTCATCCAGCCCACCCAGACGCTGCGCCGGCTCGGCATCCGCCTCAAGCTCAACCCGGTGCGCGAGGTCATCGAGGGCAGGCGCCTCGTCGTCGTCGACGACTCGATCGTGCGCGGCAACACCCAGCGGGCCCTGGTGCGCATGCTGCGCGAGGCCGGCGCCGCCGAGGTCCACGTGCGCATCTCCTCCCCGCCGGTGCTGTGGCCCTGCTACTACGGCATCGACTTCGCCACCCGCGCCGAACTCATCGCCGCCGGCATGAGCGTGGAGGAGATCCGCGAGTCCGTGGGCGCGGACACCCTCGGCTACCTCTCCGTCGAGAGCATGGTCGAGGCCTCCGGCCAGCCGCGCGCCGAACTGTGCACCGCCTGCTTCACCGGCGACTACCCCATCGCCCCGCCGGCGGGAGGCGCCTGCGCGGCCGCCGCGCCGGTCACGCGGGTGCCCAGCGCCTACCGGCACCGCCGCCGGGACGTATCGGCCCGCATGCCCGACGACGGCGCCGCCGGCCTGGCAGGCCCGGCCCTCGTCACCCGGCCCGACCTCATGACCGGCAGCCCCCTGCCGGCCCCCGTTCCGCGAGAAGGAAGCACCCGATGAGCCCCGACACCCCGCGCGCCGAATCCGCAGCCGCCCCCGCCGCCACGTCGGCCCCCGCCGCGCCGCACGCCGGCGATCCCGCCGCGCCGCCCGTTGAGTCCGCCGCTGCCGGCGCTCCGATCCCCGCCGGACCCGCTGGCGGGCGGGGCATCACCTACGCCGACGCCGGCGTGGACACCGCCGCCGGCGACCGCGCCGTCGAACTCATGAAGGACGCCGTGGCCGCCACCATGACCCCGGCCGTCGTCGGGTCGGTGGGCGGCTTCGCCGGGCTCGTGGACGTCTCCGCCCTGCGCGACTACCGCCGCCCACTGCTGGCCGCCTCCACCGACGGGGTGGGCACCAAGGTCGCCATCGCCCGGGCCCTGGACGTCCACGACACCATCGGCCAGGACCTGGTGGGCATGGTCGTCGACGACGTCGTCGTCGTCGGCGCCCGCCCCCTGCTCATGACCGACTACATCGCCTGCGGCCGCGTCGTGCCCGAGCGGATCGCCAGCATCGTGCGCGGCGTGGCCGCCGCCTGCGCCGCCGTCGGCACCCCGCTGCTGGGCGGGGAGACCGCCGAGCACCCCGGCCTCATGGGCCCCGACGAGTACGACGTGGCCGGGGCCGCCACCGGCGTCGTCGAGGCCGACCGCAGGCTCGGCGCCGAGCGCGTGCGCCCCGGCGACGTCCTGGTCGCCCTGGCCTCCTCCGGCCTGCACTCCAACGGCTACTCCCTGGTGCGCCGCGTCGTCGAGCGCGCCGGGTGGTCCCTGGAGCGCGAGGTGCCCGAGTTCGGCCGCGCCCTGGGCGAGGAGCTGCTCGAGCCCACGCGCCTGTACGCGCGGGTGTGCCTGGACCTCGCCGACGCCCTCGACCCCGCCGGCGCCGACCCCGCCGACCTGCGCCTGCGCGCCCTGTCCCACGTCACCGGCGGCGGGCTGGCCGCCAACCTCGCCCGCGTCCTGCCCGCCGGGCTCATCGCCGACGTCGACCGCTCCGGCTGGGTCGTCCCGCCGGTCTTCGACGTCGTGCGCCGCCTGGGGGACGTGCCGTGGGAGGACCTGGAGGGCACGCTCAACCTGGGGGTCGGCATGGTCGCCGTGGTCGCCCCGGAGGCGGCCGACGACGCGGTGCGCCTGGCCCGCCGGGCCGGCGCGCCCGCCTGGGCGCTGGGGACCGTCCACGAGGCCGGGGACTACGCGCCGCGCGGGCGGGTCGTGGCCGGGACCAAGGGCGTCGACGGCGGGGCCGTCGACGTCTTCGGGAGCTACCGCACTCGGTGAGTGAGGGCGGGAGGAGCGCAGCACACGCTCTCGACGCGCCCGGAACCGACTACGACGTCGTTGTCGGCCGGACGCGCCGGCTGAGTCGTTGGAGACCCGGATCGGTCCGAGCCCTCAGGCCGGACCGGGATCGAGGCCGGTCAACTTCGACGACCCGGCTCCGTCCGGGGGACGTCCGAGTCCTCCCAGTCATCGTCGTCGTCGACGTTGTACTTGGCGGCCAGCTCCTCGTACTCATCGCGCGGATCGGCGCCGGAGGACGCGCTGACTAGCTCGCGCTCGAGCGCCGCGTAGTCGGTCTCCGGGCTGAAGTACTTGAGCTTGCGGGCGACCTTGGTCGCCTTGGCCTTCTGACGGCCGCGCCCCATAGGCTCGACCCCCTCCAACTGTCTCTGGCGCGCTGGGCGCTTCACTTGGGCAAATGTGTCGTGGCCTGAGCCTACATCGCTCGTGCCCCAGAACACCATTCGGCGTTCGGTCGAAGCTCAGTGGTTCCTCCCACGCCCTCCTCCGCGTTCCCAGGCGGCCCGGCGCGGATCCGCCCTCCGGGGCCTCCGGGGGCGGCGCGCACCGGCCCCGGCCCCGCGGGCGGCCTGGGGACGCGGAGGTGACGGTGCGGCGCTTGAAGTCGCGCTCGGCCCCGCGAGCGGCCGGCGGCTCAGCCCCGGAGGCCGGGGTCTTCACGCCGGGCCGCTCAGCCCCGCGAGCGGCCGATGAGGACTCCGAGCAGGGCGGCGCCGGCCACCACTCCGCCGGCGACGGCGGCCACGACCCTGATCGACTCGGCATCCCCGTCCTGGGCGCGCTCGATGTGGTCGCGGACGCGCTCGCGCAGCGACCCCGCCCAGGCGCGCAGCGAGTCGACGGTCTCGTGGGCCCTGACGCTCAGCTCCTCCCCGGCGGCTCGGGCGCGGGCCCGCGGGGCGACGCGCTCGGCGAGCGCATCGACGTCGGCGGCGAGCTCGCGGCGCTGGCGGGCCAGGCGCTCCTCGATCTGCTCCGGGGTGAGACGGGCGTCGGGGGAGGGCGGGGTGATCATGAGCGCACCGCCTTGACGAGGGCGGCGACGCTCAGACCCGCCAGGGCCATGGCGGCGCCGGTGACAACGGCGAGGGAGCGCGGGTCGCCGTCGCGGGCGTCGTCCAGCAGCCGGGCCAGCCGCTGGGCGGGGCCGGGCTCCTCGGAGCCCGGGCGCAGGCCCGCGATGACGGACTTGACGCTCCGGCCGGCGTCGGCGGCCGCGTCGCGGGCGGCGGCCCCGGCCCGATCGACCGCGCTCCGGGCCGAGTCCCTGGCCCGGTCGGCCGCGTCGCGGGCGGCGGTCCTGGCCCGGTCGGCCACGATGCGGGCCGTAGTCCTGGTCCAGGCGGCCGTGGCGCGGGCGGTGTCCTTGGCCTGCGTCTTGAGCGCCTCGGGGGCCAGGCGGGTGCCGAGGACCTCCATGTCGACGGCCAGGCGCTCGCGGCGGGCGATCAGGGCCGCCTCCATCTCCTCGATGGTGGGCGCCGGGGCGGGGGCGGGCCCCGCGCTCGCGGGGGAGTGGGTGCTCACTTCTGGTTCCCCTTCTCCAGTCCGGAGGCCAGGGCCTCCTTGGCGATTTCGACGTTCTGCTTGAGGCCCTCCTGCGGGCTGGGGGTGTCGGCGAGCCCGGCGTCGATCTTCTTCTTGCCCACGACGGCGAGGACCGCCACGATAATGAGCAGGACGACGGCGACAATGAGGTATCCGGCCCACAGCGGCAGCGCCTCGCCGATTCCGCGGGCGGCCGCGTGCAGGAGCATGGCGAAGGCGTACAGGGCCAGGACCCCGGCGGCGCCCAGCAGCCCGATTCCCAGGCCCAGCTTGACGGCCATTCGTTTGCCCTTGGCCTTGGCCAGGTCGATCTCGCCCTTGATCAGACCGGTGATGTTCTCGGAGATCCGGGCGACGAGCTCGCCGAGGGTCGGCTGCGCGGCCCTGGCGCCGGAACCGGTGCCGGTGCCAGGGACGGGACCGGGCGGGGGCGAGGGGGAGGCGGGGGGCGGGTTGCTGGTCATACGGCTCGACCTTCTTGAGACGATGCGTCGGGGTGCTCCGCGGAAGGGCTCGCGGTGCGACACCGGGACCAGAGTCTCATACGAATGCCATTGTGGTGAACCTGATACCGGTCTTCGTCCCGGTGCGCCCGCGGGCGGGCGCAGGCGCGCGGCGGCGGGCGCCGCCGGCCGGGATCAGGCGACGCCGGCCGGGGTCGGATGAGGCGCGCTGGCGCGCGGGCGGGCGCTTCAGCTGGACAGCGGGACGCCGCGGGCGTCGACGCCCCAGGGGCGCGAGCCGGGCTGGGCGGACAGGATGAGGATGCCCTCGATGAGCCCCCATATCGAGATGCCCGCGATGATGAAGATGCCGATGATGACGATGAGCAGGACGTAGCCCACGATCGTCCCCACCAGCTGGCCGACCGCCTTGCCGGTGTTGCCCAGGTAGAAATTGTGGACGCCGAACTGTCCCAGGAAGATGCCGAGCAGGCCGGCGGCCAGCTTGGACTTCTGGTCGTAGTAGGCGCCGGGCTGCTGGTAGAGCGCCTGCCCGGGGACGACCCCGGCGGGGTAGTCCCACTGGGCCACGGGGGCCTGGTCGTAGTAGGCGCCGGGCTGCGGGTAGCCGGGCGGCGGGTAGTCGGGCTGCGGGTAGTCGGGCTGCGGCGCCCAGCCGGGCTGCGGGTACCCCGGCTGAGCGCCCGTCGTCGCGTAGGGGTAGGGGCTCTGCGCCGAGTAGGGGTACATCGCCTGGCCGCCATCGGCGCCGGCGGACATCGGTGGCGGGTACCCGGAGGGATCGTATGTGCTCATCGAGGACCTATCGCGATCGGGAGGGGCCGTCCGGGTGACGGCCCGCGGGGCTTCAGACTAGCGGGGCGCCGGGTCGCGCCCCGCACGTCCGCGGGTTGCGGAATGGTGTTCCGAGAGCCTGATCGGACACATTCTCCGCCGGGCGCGGTCACCGGATCGCCTCGCCCTCGATGATCGGCGCGAGACCCCCGAACACGCCGGCGGTCCGCAGGGTGCGCAGGACGACCCGGGAGAATCCCGCCCTTTCGATCGTGGAGGCCGTGTCCCTGCGCGGATCGCACCCCCGGTCGAAGCGGCGGGTGAGGGGCGCGGCCAGCCCCTGGAGCAGGCGGGCCCCGGAACCGGCCGGCGCCGCCACGTGCTCGAAGAACACGAGCCGGCCGCCGGGCCGCAGCACGCGCAGGATCTCGGCCAGTGCGCCGTCGGGGTCGGCGACGGAGCACAGCGCGGTGGAGCAGACGGCGGCGTCGACCTCGCCGTCCGCCAGCGACAGCTCCTCGGCGACCGATTGCAGCAGACGGGAGCGAGGCCGGGCCTCGACGGCGCGAACCAGCCGTGCGGACGGCGCGGGCTCGAGCGCGAGCCACTCGGCCCCGGGCGCCAGGAAGCGTCCGCTCGTCCCCGAGCCCGCCCCGACGTCGAGCACGGTGCCGCTCAGAGCGCCCAGCGTCCGACGGCGCCACCGGGCCTGCTCCTGCGGCGCCGTGCCGCTCGTGCGATGCGGTGCGCTCATGACGCCGACCCTACCGGGCGCAGGTCCGGCGCGGCCGGGCGCGTGCGCGTGCCGCGCATCCGGCCCGGCGCCCCGTATCGGCCATGCGGTCTCGGCTCTTTGCGCGCCGTGGAGCACAGCGGATAGCCTTGAACGGCAAGTCGGACGCTGCGCGACGGGACGGTGCACTCCTATGCCCCTGAGGTTTCTTCTCATCACGGCCGGGAGCCGCGGTGACACCGAGCCCTTCGTCGCGCTGGCCCACGCCCTGAAGAAGGTCGGCCGCGAGGCCGTCGTCGCGGCTCCGGCCAGGTATCGCCGGCTGGCCGCCCCGTACGGGGTCCGCTTCCACCCGCTCGACGACACCTCCCTGGATCTCCAGGACCAGCTGGTCGGACGATCGGCCTTCGCCGCGCTGCGCGCGATGCCGCTCGCGAAGAGGGCCTTCAGGCGCTACCTCGACGACGTCGCCGCACTGGCCGCCGTGAGCGTCGACATCGACATGGTGGTGTACCACCCCAAGGCCCTCGCCGCTCCCATGGTCGCCAAATACCTGTGCATCCCCTCGGTCGCCGTTCAGCTCATCCCCCTCTGCTACCCGACCCGGGCCTTCCCCGCGCCCCTCTTCACCTCCCCGGTGCCCAGGTTCTTCAACCGGGCGACGTGGTCGATGCTGGACTGGATCGAGGGGCCGTGGCGCACCGACCTCATCCGCATTTGGAAGAACCGTCTCAATATGCCCGGCCAGCCGCCGCGGCTGTCCGACCACATCCGCAAGCACGGGACGCTCAGCGCCTGGAGCCCCACCCTGCTGCCGGCGCCGTCGGACTGGCCGCCCCCGGCCCGGCCGCTCGGCTTCTGGCGCCTGCCGCCCACCGACTGGAGCCCGCCGACGTCCCTGACCGACTTCCTGGCGGCGGGCGAGCCCCCGGTGTACGTCGGTTTCGGCAGCATGGTCGGGCGGAACCCGGCGGCCCTGGGCGACATGGTCGCAAAGGGCCTGCGACGGGCCGGTCGCCGGGGCGTGGTCGTCACGGGCGCCGGCGGGATCGAGATCGCCCCCTCCGACGACATCTGCGTCATCGAAGAGGCGCCGCACTGGTGGCTCATGCCCCGCATGGCCGCGGCCGTCCACCACGGCGGAGTGGGGACCACGACCTCCGCCCTGCTCGCGGGCGTTCCTCAGGTCTTCAGACCCTTCATGGGCGATCAGCGCTTCTGGGCCGATCGCGCCCGCGCTCTGGGGGCCGCCGTCCTTCTCGAGGGTCAGGGGCCCGACGCCTTCGCCGCGGCGATCGAACGGGCCATCGCGGACTGCACCGACACGGCCCGGGCGCTGGCGCCGCGGGTCGCCGAGGATGACGGACTGCCCGAGACGGTGGAAAGGCTGCTGCGGCGATCCTTCAATTGAATGCGCTTCAAGTGCGGCGCGCACCCCGCTTTCAGCGCCCCGACGACGAGAACTCGAGGTCAGATCCTCGTTCTCAAGACCGGCCCCGCTCCGGGCGGCCGGGACGCGGGTCCGGCTGCCCCGCGGGCGCGCCCGGCCGGGTCCGGCCGCGCACGGGCGGCACGCGTAGGCTGGGGCGGGTGAGCAGGGCGCGTGAGACGACCGGGGGTCCGCCGCGCACCGGCCGCCCCGGCGCGGTGCCGCCGGACGCGACCGGGACGCGGGCGCCCCGGTCGCGCGCCGAACCGGCGCCGCCCGCGTCCGGGGCGCGAACCGCGCCGGGCGCGACCGGGGCGGGACCCGCGTCCGCGCTGCGCACGGCCGGCGTCGAGGAGCTGGTCGTCCACCTCACGGCCCTGTCCGACGCCGAACTCGCCTCCCTTCTGGCCGCGCGCCCCGATCTCATCTCCCCGCCCTCGCCCTCCCTGACGAGCCTGGCGGCGCGCGCCGGGGCGCGCCCCAGCGTCGAACGGGCGCTGGCGGACCTCGACGCCCCCGCCCTCGACGCCGCCCGGGCGGTCCTGGCCACGGGCTCCCAAGATCCGGCGGCGCTCGCGGCCGCGCTCGGAGGTGACGAGGGCGGCGTGGACGAGGAGGCGGTGGCGGCCGGCCTGGAGCAGCTGACGCGCCTGTGCCTGCTCACGGCCGCCGGGCCGGTCACCGGCCTGGTCGAGGCCCTGCGCCCCGCGCCCGCCGCCGCATCCGCAACCGGCGCCGCCGGGGCGGCGCTGCCCGCGCCCAGCCGCGCCCCGGACCCGGCCGAGCTCGACGTCCAGGACGCGGCCGCCGTCGCCGACCAGTGCGCCCGCGCCGCCGAGGAGCTGGTGCGTCTGACCTCCGCCCTGCTGGCCGAGTGGGGCCGCGAGGGCGCCCCGATCCTGCGCTCGGGCGGCGTGGGGGCCCGGGCCCTGGCCCGTACGGCGCAGGCCCTCGACCTCGCGCCCGCCGCGACCGCGACCCTCATCGAGCTGACCGCCTCCGCCGGGCTGCTCGGCCTGGACGCCGAGGGGGAGGCCTGGGTGCCGGCCCGCCCCGCCGTCGACTGGGCGCGGGCGGAGCTGCCCGAGCGCTGGGCCCGGCTGGCCGCCGCGTGGGCGGGCAGCGCCCGCACGCCCTGGCTGGTCGGCACCCGCTCCGACGACGGCTCCCTGCGCCCGGTGCTCGGCGACGACGTCGAGGCGCCGTGGGCGCGCAGGCTGCGCCGTCGGATCCTGATGCTGCTCGAGACCCTGCCGGAGGGCGCCTCGGCCACCCCGACGTGGGTTCGCGCCGCTCTCACCCACGCCCGGCCTCGGCGCCCCGTCCCCGCCGGCGCGGTGACGGCGGTCCTGGCGGAGGCCGAGCTGCTCGGCGCGACCGGCGGCGGCTCCCTCACGCGCCCCGGACGGGTGCTGGCCCTCTCCCTGACGCGCGCTTCCGACGAGCCGCCCGCCCGGGCGCAGGCCGACGCCGCTCTGCTGGAGGCCCTCGAGGCGGCGCTGGCGCGGGACCTGCCGACGCCGGTGGAGACGCTCCTCGTCCAGTCCGACCTCACGGCGGTCGTCCCGGGGCGCCCCGCCCCCGTCCTGGCCGAGCTCCTCGAGCGCGCCGGCGCCGTCGAGTCGCGCGGCGGGGCCCTCACGGTGCGCTTCACCGCGGAGTCGGTGCGCGGCGCCCTGGACGCGGGTCTGTCGGCGGACGAGCTGGTGGAGGCCCTGGAGCGCTTCACGCCCGGGCCGCTGCCGAGCGCCCTGACGGTCCTCATCGACGACGTCGCCCGCCGCCACGGGGCCGTGCGGGTCCGCGGGGTCTCCAGCCTCCTGCGCGCGCCCGACCCGGCGGTGGCCGCGGGCCTGATCGCGGACGCGCGCCTGCGGGACCTGGAGCTGGCGGAGGCGGCGCCCGGGGTGCTCGCCTCGACGGCGCCGCCGGGGCGGGTTCTGCGCGAGCTGCGCGAGGCGGGGCTCGCCCCCGTCCTGGAGGACGCCGGCGGCCGCCTGCTGCTCGCACCGGGCGCCGCCGACGGCGTCCGCCGGGGCGCGCCCCCGGAGAGCCACCGGCCCGGGACGGGCGGCCCGGTCCGACGCCGCAGGCCCACGGCCGGCAACCTGGCGGCTCACGTGGGACGGATGCGCGCGGGTGAGCGGGAGCGCGCCGGGGCCCCGGCGGCGACCGACCCGGTCCACGTTCTGGCCCTGCTGCGTCAGGCCCGGGCCGCCCGCACCCGGCTCCGGCTGCGCCTGGCCGCCGGCGACGGGGACGTCCAGGAGCGCACGGTCCGGGTGCTCGCGGTGGAGAGCGGCCGGGCGCGCCTGGCCGACCTCGAGCGCGAGACCGAGCTGACGGCCGCCCTCCACCGGATCGTGTCGGTCGAGCCCGACCCCGCCGCGCCGTCCGCCCGGTGAAGCGGTCCGCACTCGGGCGGGTCAGACTATGCGGCGGGTCACCGCGCCGTCCGCCCGGTGAGGTGGTCCATGGTCGAGGCGATCCCGAACAGGTCGGCCACCCGGTCGAGCACCGGGACCGGCAGCCCGTCGAGCACCGGGACCGGCAGTCCCTTGAGGAGCAGCACGGCATTGGCGAAGCGCGGCAGCACGCGCCGCTGGTCCCCGCGCTAGCGGTCGAGCCCGGGCAGGCGCCGGGCCAGGCGCAGCCAGGCGGCCATCGCCGTCGCCCACCGCGCCTCGCCGACGCCCGGCGGCGCCTGGAGGGGCATGAGGCGCTGGACGGCGATCGTCTGGGACTGGGTGTACTTGACGATCCCCTCGGGGCCGTGGCGGCGGCCGAGCCCGGAGGCGCCCATCCCGCCCATGGGGGCGGCCGTCGAACCCCACGCCGCGGCGTAGCCCTCGTTGATATTGACCGTTCCGACGCGGATCCGCCCGGCCAGCTCGACCCCGGCGCGACGGTCGGCGGTCCACACCGCGGCGTTGAGGCCGTAGGGGGAGGCGTTGGCCAGGCGCACGGCCTCCTCGTCGTCGGACACGCGGTACAGCGACGCCACCGGCCCGAAGGTCTCGGCGGCGAACACCTCCATCCCCTCGGCGACACCGGTCAGCAGCGTGGGGGCGTAGGCGGTGGGGCCGACCTCCGGCAGCGCGCGCCCGCCGGTGAGGACCGTGGCGCCCCCGGCGACGGCGTCGGCCACGTGCGCGTGAACCTTGGCCAGGTGCTCGGCGCTGATGAGCGGGCCCATATCGGCGCCCCAGCCCATGTCGGCGCCCACGCGCAGGGACTCGGCGGCCCGCACGAGGGCGGGGATGAACCGGTCCCACGCGCCCCGATGCACGTAGATGCGCTCGATGGAGATGCACAGCTGGCCGGAGTTGGAGAAGCAGGCCTTGACGGTGCCGCGCACGGTCCGGCCCACGGGGGCGTCGGCGCGCACGATGAGCGGGTTCTTCCCGCCGAGCTCGGCGGACACGGGGATGAGGCGCGCGCCCGCCCGGGAGGCCACCGCCGAGCCGGTCGCCGTCGAACCGGTGAACATGACGGCGTCGACGGCATCGATGAGCGGGGCGCCCAGGGCGGAGCCCGGCCCGGTGACGACCTGGAAGAGGTCGGGGTCCGCCCCGGCGCGCGTCAGGAGGCGGTGCACGGCCAGGGCCGTGAACGGCGTGTCCGAATCCGGTTTGAGCACGACGGCGTTGCCCGCCATGAGCGCCGCGACGGCGTCGGAGGCGGCCAGGGTCAGGGGGTAGTTCCACGGCGAGATGATGCCGACGACGCCCAGGGGCCGGCGGTGGACGACCACCCCGGTCAGGCCCGGCACCGCCCCGCCCCGCCGCCGGGCGGCGAGGTGGCGGGCGCCGGTGCGGGCGTAGTAGCGGGCGGTCATGGCGGTGTCGGCCAGCTCCTCGAAGGCGTGGGCGCGGGCCTTGCCCGACTCCCACTGGACGAGGTCGAGGAGGGGGTCGCGCAGCCTCCAGACCAGGTCGTGGAGGGCGAGCAGCACCCGCGAGCGCTCGCGCATCGGGGCGCGCGCCCAGCGCCGCTGGGCGGTGCGGGCCCGTTGGACGGCGCGGTCGACGTCGTCGGGGCCCAGGCGCGGGACCCGGCCGATGGGCGAGCCGGTCAGGGGCGAGACGACGTCCATGGCCTCCCCGGTCAGGTCGGCGCCGTCGTCCAGGCCCAGGGCCCGCAGCGCCGCCCGACCGCGCTCATCGGCGGCGGGGCCGCGCACGGCGGCGCGACCGGGGTGCGTCATCGGCGTGGTCATGAGGGGCCTCCTCCATATCCGGGCGCCACTGTAGCGGCCTCCCCGGCGCGCGGGCCTGGGCCCGGAAGTACGGACTTTTAATCCGAAGGTCGTGGGTTCGGCCCGCACGCCGGGGCCATCCCGCCCCGGGCGCTCGCGACCCGCCGATCCCGTTCAGGCCGTATGCCGGGGGGCGGCCGCCTGCGTCCCCACCATCGCGCCGGCCCCTACACTGGTCGGGTGACTGACACAGCGACTCATGCTGCAATTGAGGCGTCGACCCCGGTCAAGCCGCCCGGCACGGCCGGAACTCTGGCGGATACCGCCACCTCCGGACTCCCCCGCCCCGGCTCCCTGCCCACCCGGGCCGAGGCCGCCGCGGCCGCCAAGGATCGGACGCTCACCTCCCCGACCGCCGTCGGGCTCGCCCACGCCGCCCTGGGCCAGATCACCGAGCCGCTCAGTGTGGGCGAGCACGTCGCGGCCCGCAGCGAGGGCGAGCGGCTGGTGACCCACCTGTTCGAGTGCAATCTCGCCGGCTACCGCGGCTGGCGCTGGGCCGTGACCCTGACCCGGCCCCCGCGCAGCCGCACGGCCACGATCTGCGAGCTGGAGCTGCTCCCCGGTGAGGACGCCGTTCTCGCCCCGACCTGGATCCCCTGGGCGGAGCGCCTGCGCCCCGGCGACATCACCCGCGCCGACCGCCTGCCCCGCCGCGAGACCGACGAGCGCCTCGAACCCGGCTGGGAGGCCACGGGCGATGAGGAGGGCGACGTCGCGGGTATGGACGCACTCGACTTCGGGCGCGCCCGCGTGCTGTCCCCCCAGGGCGTGCGCGGCGCCGCCCGCCGCTGGTACGAGGGCGAGCACGGCCCGGAGGCCGACGGCGTGCGCAAGGCCCACGCCTCCTGCTCCACCTGCGGGTTCTTCGTCCCGCTCGCCGGTCCGCTGCGCCGCATCTTCGGCATCTGCGCCAATGAGTGGGCGGCCGACGACGGGCGCGTCGTCTCGCTCGACCACGGCTGCGGCGCCCACTCCGAGACGGACCTGCCCGACCAGGGGGCGGAGTGGCCGGTGCTGCCCTCGCGGCTCGACGAGAGCGCGATGGAGCCGCTCGGCACCGACGGGGTCTCCCTGCGCGGCGGGCTGAGCCGGGACCAGGCCGAGGCCCTGGCGGCGGGCATCGATCAGGAGTTGGCGGGGCAGTCGGCGGGCGCGGGGGCCGAGTCGGATGCGGGCGCGCGGTCCGCGGGTGAGGCGGCGGAGCCGGACACGGGAGCGGAGTCGGACGCGGGGGCGCGGTCCGCGGGTGAGGCGGCGGAGCCGGACACGGGGGCGGAGCCGGACGCGGGCGCACCGGGGGCGGTCGACTCGCCGCAGGAGACCGAGTCGATCGCGGCGCCGCCGTCGAACGGGGCCCTGTCGACGGAGGACCGTCGCGCCTCGGCGCTGACCGCCGTCGCCGACCTGGCCGCCGGGCTCGGCATTGTGACCGAGACCCAGGAGGAGATCCTCGTGCCCCGGTCGCTGGAGGAGCTCGAGGCCAGGCTGCCCTTCCGCGACTGAGGCGCTGGCGGTCGCTGGCGGCGCGGAAAAGGTGGCTCCCGCGTACTTTTAGGGGCGTGCGGCGGGTCCGGTCGTTTGACGAACGGCGTCATTCCGCCATTCTTCGAGCGGGCGACCGTGGAATGAGGGGTGAAAGGCACGCGGGAGCCACCTTTTCCGTCTCGTCGGCGGTGCGCCCCGAGCCGCACCATCCCGTCCTACGCGTATCGGCCGTCTCACGCGACCCTGATATCCCACTCGCACGGGTCGGATCGGGTCTTCTTGGCGGGGTGTGGATCCGGTCGGGGGTCGAGGACGGCGGCGGTCGGGGCCGGCGCGGGGAGGCGGGGGCGGGTCGGCCCTGTGCTCGTCGAGATGTGCATTTTGCATTCGAGATGTGCATTGAGCCTTTCTCACCAGGAAGACCCCTGGGCTGGCCGGGATCGGCGTGATGACGCGGAAAAGTTCGGGGCAAAGCTAGGTGTGCGGCTCCTGTGCGCACCACCCCCACTCCACACCCATCCTTTCCGCACCATCGCGCCGATCCTGGCCCCTGAGCCATCGGTTCTGGTGAGAAAGGCTCATTCTGCATTCGAGATGTGCATCTTGCATTCGAGATGTGCAGTTAAAAGTGCCCGCTCGAGTGCAAAATGCACATCTCGGCGCCCGGGGTCGGGCGGCCCGGCCCGGCCCGGGGGCCGGGGTGATCGCCGGGGCCGCCGTCCGCGCAGGGCCCGCGGCGGCGCCGGTTGTCCGAATCTGTTGCAAAGGCCCGAATCCCGCCGGGGCGCGCGAGCGTTTTAGCCTCGATCTTTCATCGTCTGGTTGGGTGGGGTTGGGCGGCGTCGTTGCCGGTGCTGCGGGGTTGATTGTGGCATGGGGGTGTGGTGGTTCGCCGCGCGTGGTGGGGCGCGGTGGTCGGTGGTGCTCGGGGGCGGGGCGGCCGGCCTCCGGGGGTCAGGGGGCGTCCTCAGGGGCGGGGGCCGGGGTCAGGGTGCGGGCAGGGTCTGGAGGCGTTCGATGCCTTGGAGGAGGAGAT
>NZ_AUBL01000049.1 GCF_000429225.1 Actinomyces dentalis DSM 19115 | reverse complement strand
CGCTGCCTGATCCACGTCCACCGCGACACCGTGCGCGACCTGACCCTCCACCCCCGTACCACCCAGGGCCGCGCCCTGCTGGGACTGTCGCGCAAGCTCCTGACCATCACCACCACCGACCAGGCCGCCCACTGGCTGACCGCGCTCAACGACTACGCCACCGAGTACCGCACCTGGCTCAACCAGCGCACCACCGCCCAGGACGACCCCGCCACCGCGGCCGCCACCGGCAGGAAGTGGTGGTACACCCCCCCCCGCACCCGCCGCGCCCACAGACGCCTGGAGCGTCTGGCCAAGCAGGGAACTCTGTTCGCCTACCTGACCGGCCCCGCGGGCGAGCCCCGCCACACGCCCCTGGAGCGCACCACCAACCCCGTCGAAGCCATCAACGCCCAGGTCCGCGCCACCCTGCGCCACCACCGCGGAGCCGGCCCCGACCACCAGGCCGCGATCATCGACTGGACCCTCGCCCGGCTCACCGAGCAGCCGCCCACACCGACCCAGGCGCTCAAGGCCTGGAACCAGGACGGCAGAAGACCGGCCGCACGCCTCCCCACCAGGAAGACCAGGACGAGCGCACGCCCCCACCCCGCCGGATGGGGCACCACCCCCACCCCCGAGGAGGGCCTGTGGACGCGCAAGGGCTGGGCCGGACGCACCCACTGACCCCGACACGCCTCCTAAAACAACACACCCACGCCTATAACCCCGTCTGGTCGCATTTCTGGGAAACGATATTATGATGGCCCGCCCGCATGAGGTACAATGGTTTACGAAGACAATATCCACGACCTCATGAGGAACGGACCATCGTCATGAAGTATACCACGGGGCTGCCCACCCCCAAGTTCGCCGACCTGCTCATCCGCCTGCGCGAGGAGGGAGTCGAGGGCTATCCGCCGAGTCTGGGGCTGAGGGACTCCCTGCGGGCGGCTCTGATCTACATGCGCCATAATGTGATACAGGCGGCGATCGGAGAGCAGTTGGGCGCCTCCCAGCCCACGATCTCGCGGGCCATCGGGGCCCTGACCGATGCGATCGTCCGGGCCCTGAAGGACCTGCTGCTCACCGCGGAGGAGGTGCCCGAGGGCTGCGACTTCTGCCTGGACGGCACCCTCTTCCCCTGCTGGAGCTGGCGGAATCACCGCGAATTGTGGTCGGGCAAGCACGGGACGACCGGCATGAACGTCCAGATCCTGGTCCTGCCCAGCGGCAGGCTGGTGTGGGCCTCGGACCCCTATCCGGGGTCCATGCACGACGTGGCCGCCCTGGACGCCTCCGGACTGCTCGACGGAATCGACCCCTCCGGATGGATCGCCGACAAGGGATACGTCGGAAGGGGAATGATCACCCCGCACAAGAAGCCCCCCAACGGCGAACTGAGCGAAGCGGCCGAAGAGGCCAACAAGAGCATCAACCGGATCCGCCAGGTCGTCGAGCGCACCATCGCCCACATCAAGTCCTGGAGAATCCTCCACACCGACTACCGCCGCCCCCTGCACACATTCGAGCAGACCATCACCGCCGCACTCTCACTCTACGTCTTCAAAACCACCCTCTGAATAAGCTTCAATGAGCAGCAACATCGAGGTCGACGTCGCACAACCTACTGTCGCATCTCATTATTAGGGTTCAGTGCCGCGAAAAAGGTGGCTCCCGCATATCTTTCAGCCGCCCGACGGCGATGGGACGCAGAGAAAACGGCGACATGACGCGCTTTCCACGGCGGGCAACCTCGGAGCGAGGCGTTAAAAGTACGCGGGAGCCACCTTTTCACGCCGCCGGTCCGCCCCGAACCACCGCACCCGCCGCTCGCGGGTGCGCCGAGTCCCGATCCGCCTCGCTCGGCGCCTCGTTCCAGGCCCGCGCCCGCCGCGGGTGCGCCGAACTCCGCGCTCTGGCCAGCAGCAGATCACCCGCGCGACCGGCGTGCGGGCCGGGACCCGCAGTGCGGTAATCTCCTCCGCAGAAGTGACCGACCTCACCGAGACGGGGGTGCCGACCATGCCGTTCGACGACTGCGCCGAGCCGGCGGATGACGAGCCGGGTATCGGGGTCCGGGGCGAGGGCGGCTCGGGCTCGACAATCGGCGAGGGCGGAGACGACGGCCCGGACCTCGACGACTGGGGCGAAGGCGACTACGACGACGTCTGGGACCACGACGCCGATGACGGCCCTCGGGACCGGGACGGCGACTCCCGGGCCGACGGCGCCGGCAGCGCCTGGGACCGCGCCGAGAGCCCCGCGCCCAGGGGCAGGCGCCCATGTAACATCGCCCCGGAGATCCGGCTCGGCGAAACCATGCCCGCCACGACGGTGCTGCGCCGGGAGTGGGACAAGATCCACGACCTCGATTCCGACCTCGTCGAACGCTGGACCATGCGCATGGGCAGGCCGGGGTGCCAGCCCCGCGCCGAGGTATGCGGGGCGCCCTCGACCGACTTCCGCTCAATGGTGCTGGCCAAGGCGCTCAAAGGGCGGATCGCCGCGGACAGCCTGGGCCGCATCCTTGACCTCGAGGAGGGAGCCATCCAGCGTCTCGACCACGGCCAGGTCCGGAGCATCGCCGACGTGTTCGATGAGGAGAAGACCCTCTTCATCGCGGTCATGCGGTGGGCCGAACTGCTGGAGGAGGCGTTCCGCGCGCGACCCGGCTTCCGGGCCGATAAGGACGCCTCCAAGAAACGCCAGAGCCGGCGCCGGAAGTTCCTGGGCAGCACTTGGCCGCAGATCACCGATCTGAAGGATCCCGAGCGTTTAACACCTCATGACGACGAGGTCCAACGCGTGCTCGACTCGATCCAGGAGGAGATCCGCGCCCGGGTGAGCCTGGCCCATGTGCGCTCCCGGCTGGCCGACGCTCGACTCGCCGAGCGGGTGCAAACGGCGCTGAACACCTGGATCCCGTTCGACGACGGGCGGGTCTCCCCGCCGCGGAGTCGAACCGGCCCCGGCGGGGAGCGGGTGGGCCGGGCCGGGGCGCGCCCCGGCCCCAGTGAAGAGCCCACCGGCCCCGACGAAGAGCTGCGCCGCGCGCTCGACGACCTGGCGGACTCGCCGTCCTGGGCGGATGCGCGCAGGGCCTTCCCGGACCTGCGCGACCGAGTCCGCGAAAACCGGGGCGCGGCCAGCGCCCTCCTCGCCTCGGCCGCCCGCCGGGCGAGGCTCGCCGACCCGGTCGAGGGCTCCTCTCTGTGCGCGCAGCCCCCGCTCACCGGCCCCGATCCCCGGCGCAGGAAGAACGGCCCGGCCCCCGCGCCCCTGAACCTGACGCTGTTCGGCCGCATCCGCTCCGCCTTCCAGAACAAACTGGTCCTCGGCATCACGCACGACAACCTCGATGAGCGCCTGGTCGCCGAGGGCGCCCGCTGCGCGGCCTGGGGCGGGGTGACCTCCTGCCAGGCCCAGCTCGCGCTGCTGCTCGGCGAGCAGGTCGCCGTCGGCCTCGTGGGCGGCCTGAGTCTGCTGCACCGGAGCAACGGACGCAGACGTCGGGACATGGCCGGCGGGGGCGGGGAGCTGCTCCAGCGGGTCCTCGACGTGGCGCACGACACCTCCCCCGCACTGCGCTTCGAGGCCAGCCCCCAGCACGCCGACGTCGATACCGGCACCTCCCGGGTCTACAGCCGCACCATCGACATGCTCGCCGAACCGCAGTACCTGCGCCTGGTGTGGCGCAAGGTGCACCTGTACGAGTTCCGCGGCGTCGGCCTCATGCCGGACGACCAGGTCGACGCCGATGCCGTGGGCCGCATCCTGAGGGCCGCCATGATGGACGCCACCAGGTGGGTCAACAGCACCGCTCACACCGGCATCAGGGACCAGACCGGGGCGGGGCTGCGCACAAGGGCGAAGCCGGGGTCGGGGAGGCCAAGGTCGAGCGGGCCCTCGTCCGTCAAGAAGCACGCGGCCTACGCGCTGGTGCAGTTCCTGCTCCGCCGCGACGAGCCGCCCCGGGACGACCCCGACGACCCGGTGGCGAGCGCCGCCTGGGCCCTGCACACGATCCGTCGGGTCCGCGGGCAGACCCCGGCGCGGGGGCGGGGTTCGCGGGGAAGGTCGAGGACCGCGCTCGCGGGCGGGCCCGGGACCGGGGCGGCCAGGGCGGTCAGCACCGGGCCGGCCGGGGCCAGGGCCGAGGCCGGGCTCGCCGTCGCCGCCCTGTCGCGGGCGCTGAAGCGCCTGCGGGACGGCGAGCACGCGGAGCTGGCCGAGGGCGTCACCTGCGACCATCTCATCGACCTCATTGAGAGGATGTGATTCACGTGGCCTTACTGGACGACGTCGCCCTGAGGCTGGACGACGGCGAGCTCCTCATCGCCCCGGGAGGGATCGAGCCCCGCGAGGACCTGATGCATCCGTCCCTGCCCGTCGACGGCGGCCGGCTGTGCGCCGGCCTGGGCATCGACCGGGAGATTCCCGCCGGTTACCTGGGCGGCGGCTTCGACACCGATGAGGTCCCACTGTGGGTCGAGCTCGTCTACGGGCACAAGGTCGTCGAGGCCGCCCGCGGCCTGCTGGCCGCCCGCCCCGCCGGACCACCCGCGCCCGGGCCCGATCCGGCAGCGACGATCGCGCCGACGGCCGTCACCGTCTCCACGACGTGGTTCTCCCGCCCCTCGCCGACGGCGCGGTGCCTGCACCGGATGGCCGAGGGGCTGTGGATGCGCCGCTACTGGCCGTCGCCCGTCGGCTCGCCGATCGCCCGGCCGGACCGCACCCTCCTCGCCGTCGAACTCGCCTCCCTGTCGCTGCGGGCGGAGGCGCCCGAGTGCTTCGGGCTCGGCGGGCTCACGGGCGTCCTGCTGGACGGGCATGCGGCCGCCGTCCCCGAGCTCGCCCGGCGCGTGCTCGAGGGGCGGGCCGACGAGACCTCCCAGCGCCGCCTGCGCGTCATTCTGCGCGACGTGCTCGCCTGGTTGTGCGCGGACCGGGACCTGGAGGAGGACGAGCCGGACGGTGAGCGGGGGCGCGAGGATGTCTCCGGGATGATCGCCCTCCGCGACGGCCTCGCGGGCTCGATCCCCTCCCGCGGCTGGGAGCAGGTCCTGGAGGAGATCGGCCGGGCGGACGTCGCGCTGGCCGCGGGGGCACCGGCGGAGGGCGAGGCGCCGGGACCGCCCGCCGGTCCCGGCGCCTCGCGCGACAGCGTCGACTGGGAGGTCAACGCGCCCGGCCTGCTGGACACGGACACCGGCACCGTCGTCTGGAGCGCCGACGACGGCGAGCTGCGGGTGACGGCGCCCCTGGCCCCCTCGGCCGGGCGGGCGCTGCCGCACGCCTACGCGCGCGTCTACTTCAAGGGAGAGGTCCTGCCCGCCCTCGTCGACCTGCACCCGGACGCGTCGGGGCGCCTTCTCACGGCCCGCGAGGCCCTGGAGCGGTCGGGGCGGGTCGAGTGCGTCGACGTCGTCTCCGTTCCCCGTCCGGCACCGGCGCTGCGGGGCCCGGAGCGCGCGGCGATGGTCGGCGACCAGGAGGCGGCGACGGAGTGGGCGCGCCGGCGGGCGGAGGACGTCTACGACTTCCTGGAGGAGACCTTCCCGTACGAGGGCCGGGGCCTGCCGGACGATCCCGTGCCCGAGGGCCTGGCCGGCGGGGAGCCGTGGGTCGGGCAGCTGGTCGGACCCTCGGGCGACCTGTCGCTCTGACCGCCGGCCCGCAGGTCCCCGTCGACCGCCGCCGGCCCGCCCGACAATGGCCCCGCCGACCCGACCGCTCGCCGGCCCCGGCCTCGGCCCATCTGACCCATCCCGCCCATCCGGCCCGCCGACCCCGCCCCGCGGGCGGCGCATCCGCCATCACCGGGCGGCGCATCCGGCGCCGCACCCCTGAAGAAAGGCCACCGCTGTGGAAACCGTCGAATTCATCCTCCACGGAGTGGACGCCTCGTCCGGCACCTACCTCGCCTGGGAATCCGCCCAGTGCCCGCCCGCCTACGCCGTTCTGGACCGCGTCCGGCTCACGGAGGCGGTGGAGCGCCTGGCCCGGGCCCTGCCGGACTACCTGGAGCAGGACTCCGAACCCGCCGAGCGCGGCTTCGACGAGGTCTTCCCGCCCGTCCGCCCGTCCCGGGCGCGCAGGCCGCCCGTCGACGACGCCCCCCTGACGGCCGCCCTCACGCAGGCCGACGGCAACCGGTTCCTGCGGGTCGCCCAGGGGCCGATGCTGCGGGCCGACGACGAGCTGCGGCTCATGGAGGAGGTCGCGCGGGCGGCCCTGCCCGAGGAGTTCGTCGCCTCGCTGCTGGAGGCCGCCGGGGCGCCGGACCGCAGGGTCCTGCTGGTGCTCAACACCCCGCCGTCGTGCGGCCAGGTGCCGTGGGAGCTGCTGCCGACGGGCAGGAGGTGCGCCGACGGCGCTCCGGAACGCCTGCTCGACGTCGTCGACGTGGTCATGATGGGGGCGATCCTGTACCGGGACGCCGACCCGGGCGCGCCCCACCCCGACTGGCGCGGGGTCCGCGAGCGGCCGGGCCTGTACCTGGTGCAGCCCTGGCCCCGGGGCGCCGACGCGGTCCTGTCCCCCGCCGAGCTGCGGGAGTGGGACCGGCGGATCGCGGCCAAGGGCGCGGCGGCCCTCGCCCCGGCGCGCGGTCGGGAGCGCGCGGACCGGATCTGGCTGTCGTCGAGTCTGCGCGCCGACGCCGGGTCCACGTCGGTCGACAATGCGCGGCCGCTGTCCCACCTGCTGTACGTGGGTCATATGACGGGCGACGGGCCCATGTCGCGCATGCGGCTGGCCGACGGGGCGGACGTGTTCGGGCGCACGCGCGTGGAGGGCGGGTGCCGGTGGTTCTCCGCGGACGACCTGCTGCACGGGACCTGGGGCTGGGGCGAGTACGTGGAGCGCCTGCGGGCGGAGTCGGAGGAGGACGGCGCGCCCCTGGACCTGGGGACCCGCTGGCCCGCGGGGGTGGGCGCGGCCGGGCCCGCCGACGACGAGCGCCCCTTCGACGCCCCGCAGGAGGTGGCGGGCCCGCTGCTGTGGCCGATGCCGCCCCGGGTGGGGCTCATCGCCTGCCAGTCGGGCACGGAGCCGCGCCAGCTGGAGCCCTTCGGGATGGTCACGGCGATCCTGGAGGCGGGCGCCGAACTGGTCATGGCCACGCGGTGGACGATGCTCACCGACCGGTTCTTCGAGCGGGTGAGCCGCTCCGCCCAGGGCTTCGACGACGGGGAGGGGCCCCGGGCGGAGCGGATCCGGCCCTTCTTCGACCTGTCGGTGGTCGTCGACGATCTTCTGCGCTCCGAGGATCCGGTCCACGAGATGAACGAGTGGAAGCGGGAGCGGCTGCGGCGGTGGCGCTGGAATCCCAGCCCCGCCGTCTCGCCGCTGACGTGGGCGGGGCTGACGGCCTTCCGGGCGCCGGACCGCTCGGTGCCCGCCGAGGCGGACGCCAGTGCCGCGGCAAACGACGGTGCCGACGCCAGACGGCGGGAGCGCTGAGGCGTGCGCGATTCTCCGACGGCGCGGCGGACGCTTGTGTCCGGAGTGAATCATCGGTAGGCGGCGGTGCGGGCGGGAGCTTGGTCGTAACCGGCGAGGGCGGTGCGGTGGTGGGGCATGAGGAGGCCGGGACCGGGCCGGCGCGGAAGATGGGCGATAATGGCCGTCTGGGATCCGACTGCCGGACCGGCGACGAAAGACGACTCCTCGTCTTCTTCCAACATCTCCTTTGCACTATTAGCACCAGTGAAGTGCTCAGTTGCGGTCACGGACTGGTCACTGGTGCGGCTCTCCCTGCTGGCGGTTCGGCTCGGTCCCGTTCGCGGGACGTCGAGAGTGCCGACGGTGCGCCAGGTGGCGATCAGGTCGGAGATGAGATGAGGACGGCCGAGTTCGGCGACGACCTCCAGCGCCAGATCCATGGTCGATCGGGCATAGGCCTGTAGCGAATACGAAACAAGATAAACCTCCGTTGATTCGGCTCACCCATAGAGGCGGACGACCCCTGAGGGGCGCGCATTCGGGGTGGATTGGAATCGGAGTACGCACTGCAATGGCGGCATGAGCACGATTCAACTGACCGATGACGAGTTGCGCATCCTCCGGGATCACAGGAATGGCGCGCCGCACAAGTTCATGAGACTCGGGTTCGAGGCGCTCATCGTGCTGTCGACGGGGGCGGGCAAGAAGTTCGCCGCCGGGTTCGCGGGGCTGATCCACCGAGACGATCAAGAGATGGGTCGGGCAGCGGAACGAGTCCGGACTGGCGTCAATCCGCACCGGATACGCTGAGAACGACAGCGCCTCGAAGCTCGCTCGGGAGCAGGTGGAGGAGACGAGGGGGCGCCCTGCCAGCCCCCGTCGGAGCAGGGAGTCCCCACCGATTTCTGGGATGTTTCTCGCCTGGTCGATTGGATGCGCGAGCATTTCAACGTCGAGTACGGGTCCAGGTCCTCCTGCCACCGCCGATTCCGAATGGCGGATCTGTCCTTCCACAGGCCCGTGGGCGTGGACCAGCACCGCGCTCCCGAGGCGGAGATTTAGGCCCGCATGGAGCAGATCGACGCCGAGATCGCCGAGATCACGGAGAGGAAGCAGGACGGACGGGAGGAGGACGAGGCCCATCGGGAGACCGGGAAGAAGGAGGAGAACGAGAAGGAGGACGACGGGAATAAGGGCGGGGGGAACGTCATAGTGGTGTCCGCCGACGAGGCGGCACCTGGCACGAGGTTATTATTCGCAGGGCCTGGTGCAAGAAGCGCGCCCAAATGAGGATCAGGGTCGACCGGGAGCGGCAGTCCTAGAAGTACATCGTGTTTCTCTACGAATCGGACGGGAGGGTGGATCTCATGCAACTGGAGCGGTGTAACACCGACAACGTCGTAAGAGCCTTGACCGAACTCACTCTGAAGTACCCGAACAAAACGATCGTCGTGGTGCGGGACGACGCCAGCCAGCATAAGTCGAGCACATTGCGCGCGCAGACGGGGAAGGGGAAACCCCTGGAGTATGCCCAGTTCATCAGCCTGCCGCCCCGCAGTACCGACAAGAACCCCGTAGAGAGAGTCTGAGACAAGGGCAATAACTCCATCAGCAACAGGCTGAGGAGCTTCTTCGAGGACACCTGCAAAGCATTCGAATCCTTCGTCACCTCGAAGAAATTCAAGTATCGACCCTTCAGGTCGTCTCGTTAAATTTTTACTACAATCCCTCCCGCACCACCACGCCGACCCCCGCCAGCCCAGTGGCCCTCCCGGTGAGAAATACCCCCTGACTACCGTCACCCCCTACACGCATTCGAGAAGACCATCACCACAGTCCTCGTGCTCTACGTCTTCAAAAGCACACCTCAAATAAACGTACAGATGCCCTGAAATAACTTTCAAGCGAGATGACTGACCAAAACGAGGGCGCAGGCATTAATTTCCGACTCCGAATCATTGGAAGGATCCCAATACGGGCTGCCGCCGAAACTCTTGGCGCGCGAAACATTTGCATCCAATAGAGTGTCATACGCTTCGGCAATATTCTCAAGTTTGATCGCCAGAGTCGGGGCCGACTCCCAGTTGAGAAGATATTTGAATCCGCAGACCAAAGACCAGTGTTCGTCATCACTGCCCTCGGCCAACCAGTAGTGCCCGACTCGATTTGTCTGATTCCACGTCGCCACAGATGACAAAAGGCCATACGTGGGAGTCAATTCGCGGAGAATACCGAAGCCCATGATGATCTTATTGTCGGAAGCGAAGGTTAGAAGGCCGTTATTGCTCACCGAAACCATCGGAAGCGACTGTTTGTAAAATTGTGGAAATACTTTATTGTAAACATAGTTCACAACTTCAAGCGACTCCGCCTGACCGACCATCGTCCTCAATCTCCTCGAGTTCAGTGTTTCGAACAACATTAGATTCTCGCACTTTGAAAAGTTTACGCGAATCAAATGTCGTCAACTGATGGTTCGGACAAGCGCACCATCAGTCTCTCCTTCCACTACATCGCAGATCAACAAATCCCGCAAGTCCCAAAATTGATACAAGTTTCATAGCGTCCAGGTTCATAGCGTCCAGGCCGGTCAGGGTCTCGGCGAAGTCGGTGGGGATGGTCTGATGTCCGGGTTGTCGGCGTGTTAGCGGAGGCGCGGGGCGACCGGACAGTGACGATGGGTGGCGTCTTGAGTCATCCTAGCCGTCGGGGAATCGCGCCGCCATGTCATCCACCACAACCGCCCTGTCGCGCTTGACCCCTGCTGGAATGAGTGATCGACCCGCCGCAGGACCGGCGCGGGGCACACCACGCCCTAATACCACGATCCTGCGCCCGACGGCGGCGGGGTCCTGGCGGAGTGCCGCACGCTGGAGGCGATGCGCGAGCACGTCACCAACCCGGACCCAGCCGGTCTGTGGAGTGAGCGGAGTCCTCAAATCCGACGCATCTCGTTGACCGCCGGGAATGCGGTGGAACAGATCGGCCGACTCGTCATAGCTGACTGCGGCCTCCCGATAGTATCCGAGACGAACCGATAACGCACCGATGTTGAACGGGCAAACGGCGCGCTGACGTTCGGCCCCGGAGAGCGATCGATACAGCGCGAGCGACTCTTCGAAAAAATTCACTGCATCACGGAGACCATCACCCCAGGACGCCGTCAAACCGTTGCGAAACAACTCCCGCGCCCGGCGGCGCAACTCGTCCTCGGACTCATTCCTGCTTCCGTCATCGGCCATGACCGGCCTCCTGGCCGGGCGTCACCGGGAGCGCGGCGACCCCGAGCTCTCGGAACCTTCTCCGCCCATCGCCCGTGAGCGTCCGCCGGAGGAGATGTCCCGCCTTCCAGCCGGTCCGCGGGGACTCAGAACTCGTCGGTTCCGAGTATGTCCGCCTCCAGCCTGTCGGCAATATTCACAACGCGTTCAATCGAATCCGTGATCTCACTGGCGTCGATGTTCTCCAAAGGCATCGCAGTCGTCACGAAAACCATGTTATCGTTTATGATGATGCCGCCGACGACCATATCCTCAAGACGTCGCGCAGCATACATGACCTGCTGCGGATTCAGCTTCCCGATAGGCGAATTCACCTTGAACCATTCGGCTCCCGAGTTACAGGTCGCATGCTCGAGGAAGACGAGTTGGGTACGAAGGTTCGAGGTATTGAAGACGAGCTTCAGAAGATCATCGTTCAAGATTTCATACTTGTAGGTTCGATCTATGAAGCCGACGAAATCTCTCCACGTGGCCACGGCAGTTCCCCCGGGCGGCCGTCAGCCCTGCTTGCAGTTGCAGTGGGGGCACCGATAATTCTGCGCACCGTAACTGACGTAGAAGACTCCGCCGCAGTTGCCGCACACGCGACGAATGTTGACATTCCCGTGCGGGCTCGCATCAGCAACGTAAGTGAACATCTCAGACCTCCGTGATGTTGTTCCGATCACGGCGCAGACGTCATTCGCGAGGTCGACCGGACCTCTTCGTAGACGCCACACACCCCTTAAGTCGCTCATCGCGACGCCGAGAACGTTATCACAAGGGGCGGGGGCCGTGTAGTCTCACTTCTGAGACAAAAATTCCGGCGCCGGGATCGGCGGGGCGTCTGAAAACTAAGGGTCGGACCAATGCGGTCTCATAGGCTGCGGCCGACGCCGATGAAGTCTTCTGCTGCCGGCGCCGCGCCATCGCGCAGGATAAATCTCGAGCACTCTGCTCGTGCGAGGCGCCGAGGAGGGCGGGCCGCTGCGGAAGGGGAGCGGCCGCCCGGCCGGCCACACCTCCGACCGATCCGTCCGCCCGGCCCCGCCCCTCAGGAGGCCGTGACCTTGACCACCCGGTTGGCGCGGGCGGCCGCCTCGATGAGGTTCCCCTCCGCGTCGAGGTCGGGCACGCGCCCGGGGCACTCGGCCCCCAGGCCCTGCACCGTGACCGACCCCTCGGGCACGCCGCCGGCGACGAGCAGGTCGGCCACCGCCCGAGCACGGTTGGTGCTCAGCGCGGCGCGCCCCTCCGGCGTGGCGGCGCTGGCCGTGCAGCCGGTGACGGTGACCGTCGTGGTGCCCGAGGCGACGATCTGCCCGGCCAGGGCGAGGGCCGTGGCCCTGGCGGCCTCGGGGTCGAGGAAGGCAGCCTCGTCGGGGACGAAGGGCAGGACCGACTCGGGCAGGGTCACCGAGAGCGATGGCGCGGGAGTTGCTGGCGCCGAGGCGGAGAAGGACGTGGTGGACACGTCCACCGGAGTGACCGGCGGCAGGTTCTCCGGGACCTCCTGCGCCGCGGTCGGGGACTGCGTGCCCTCCTCGAAGGAGCCGCCCGCCGTCTCAATGACAGTCTTCCAGATCTCGGTCAGGCGCGCCTTCGCCGCCTCGTCCAGGCTCTCCTGCGGGGCGACGACCTCGCCCATCCCGTACCAGCGCACGCGCACGCCGGTCAGATCCGGCAGAAGGTGCAGGTCGGCCATCGCGCGCACGCTCGCCGCGACGTCGACGCCCGGCGCGAACAGGCCCGTCTGCGGCAGGGAGACCGAGCCCACCGTGGGCAGCCCGTTGTCGATGACGACGATCTTCGGGTTCTGGCCCTCGCGCACCTCGTCCGCGGCGGCGGAGATCCCGGCCAGCACATCCGCCTCGGGGGAGGCGGCCACCGAGGCGGCCAGGGTTGTGCGGATCCTCTTGGCGGCGGCGATCTCGTCGCGCTTGATCGCCTGGGAGGTCTTGCCGTGGACCTTCAGGTCCACCCGCTGCACGGGGGCGAGCTCTCCGCCCGTGGAGTGAATGGTCGCCTTGCCGTGCCCCGAGACGGCGCCGGCAATGTCGTCGTCGAGCCCCGGCGAGGGCCTCATGGCGTCGAGGACCGGCTGGTTCTGACGGGTGGAGTAGACGAAGGCCGTCCGCTCATCAGAGGAGTTGGACGAGTCCTCGCCGCCCATGCCGCACGCGGCGAGGCCGGTGCAGCCGACGACGAGGGCCAGGAGTAGGGACAGGTAGCGGGTGAGGCGCCGAGCGCCCTGGTTGCGTGTCATGTGCTTCTTTGACGGACGCCGACGGCGCTGCGACGCCGGACGACGCCGGGCGCCAGCGACGACAACGCCGGGGCCGTCGGGCGACGTCGGACCCCGCGGCCGCCGCGTCCGTCAGCAATGACATGTCAAGAAAGACCTCATCCTCCCCACCACCCGCCCCGCGCACCCAGCTCGGTCTGAGCGCGTCCCTCCGCCGTCTCGGCATCTCGACCAATCTGCGCAAGGCCGAGCGCCAGGGGCGCCACGACCACAAGGTCGATATCGACGACGACGGCTCCACGCCCTGGACGAGCGCCGAGTTCGAGCGCTGCCACGAGGCCGAGATGATCATCTCTGCCGAGCTGCGCGACGTCATCGCCCCCATCGACAGCCGACTGGCCGTTGACGCAGAGCGACTCCGCCAACTGCGGGAGCTCATGGCCGCGCCCCGGCCCGAGCCGGGCGCCCCGCCGCCCGACCAGTTGGCCGCCTACCGCGAGCGCCGCGCCGCCCGCGAGGAGGCGGCCCGGGCCCGGCAGCGGCGAGCCGACCTCCAGGAGGTCATCAACAGAATGACCACCGACCTCGCAACGCGGCGCCACCTCCTGGAGCAGTCTACCGACCTGGTCAACCAGGTCGCCGCTGTCGGCAACGCCAGGGTCTCCGCCTACCGGCGGGGCCTGGTCCGGGGCCCCTGGTGGAGGCGCCTGTTCGGCCGCCCCCGCCGCGTCACCGCGCCCGTTCCCGTCTACCAGCCCCGCTCCGAATGGCTCATTGACCTCCCCCTGCTGCGCACGCGGGTCGTCGACACCCCCGAGGTCCTCGTCTGGGCCTGGGAGGCCTTCCGCGAGACCGGGGGAGGGGCCCCGCGGCCCCGCGACGGATTCCGAACCGCCATCTCATGAACCGCAGATAGGAGCAGCACATTATGAGACTCGCATTCCGACGTCGGCCTCGTCGCCCGATCGACCCGGCCGATCAGATCGACCCGGCCGACATGCTGGAGGACCTCTCCTTCTACCGGGACGACGCCCGCGACCTGTCCGAGCAGACGCCGATAACCGTGACCAACCACGCGGAGATGCTCTCCGTGGCCGAGCAGCACGGCATTGCCGACGCCACCCGCCCCGTCCACGACGCCGACTCCCTGAGCACCGGTCACCGGCCCCTGGAGTTCATCCGCCGACTGGAGGCCTGGGGGCGCGTGAAGGTCGCCGAGGCGCGCATGCGGGCCCACGAGACCCTTGCCGATCAGCGAAGCATTATCGGCGCGATCACTGCGGCCCTCCGCAACCAGACGGAGGCCGAGCAGGAGGTCGATCGGGCCCGGGCGAGGGCGGAGCGCGCCAAGGAGAAGTGCGCGGCCATCCTCGGTCCCACGGCCACCGCCTGGGTCGAGGCGGCCGGGCTCATGCCCGTCATCCTCCTCTTCATCATCCTCATCGCCTTCGGCGGAGAGGTGGCGTTCAACAACTACGCCCTGGGCATGCTCGACATGGGGTTCGCCGAGACCCTCGCGATCGCCTTCGCGCTGGGCGTGGCGCTCTGCGCCTGCGCCACCCAGGTCGCCCGTCTCTTCCAGAACAAGCGCTACCTCCTGGGCGGGGCGGCGGCCTTCCTGTTCACCGCCGTGCTGATCTGCACCGCCCTCATGCTGACGTTCCTGCGGCAGGAGGCGGTCGTGACCGCCGGCGACGACATCTCGGGGGCGACCGACGTCAACGCGTCCAACGGCTTCGACCAGTTCACCCTCCTGGGCTTCTTCGCGATCCAGTTCATACTTCCCATAACCATTGGGCTTATCGAGTACCTGGATCACCCGGTGGCCCGCGTGTTCGGCAAGGCGCTGCGGGAGGTCCGCAAGGCGGAGAAGAGGGCGAAGGCCCTCGCCAAGAAGCTCCCCGCCCTGAGGGAGCGCCTGGACGTCGCCGAGGCCCGCCTGATCATGATCGAGGCGCGCGCCGAGGAGGAGGTCGAGCTCATCGACCGGATCGTCGAGGATGCCAAGGAGGCCTACCTCACCGCCTTCATCCAGGCGGCGGGGGACCCAGAGGTCACCAGCGCCATGGAGCAGCGCCTGGATGCTATCGAGGGCGGCCGGCCCACGGCCAGTCCGATGCGGCCCAGGCTCCGCACCGTGGGCGGCGAGGGCGAGGCGTGACATGTGGGTGTCCTGGGTCTGGAAGAACCCCCTCCGCCGCGTCCGTGCCGACGGCCAGTGCCGCTGGTGCGACCGCATCCTGACCGTGTGCCCCGCCTGCCGGGGCCAGTGGCGGGAGGACGGGTGCCGCGCCTGCGGACTCGGCGTCGTCTGCCCCGAACACGGAGCCTTCTGGCTCGTGTGAGGCGGACATGCCGCAGTGCCGGGGGACGGCCAGCGGGGCTCGACCCCGCCAGTCGTCCCCCGGTGTCCGGGGGCCTCTCCGGACCAGTAGCTGGTCGCCGGGACCGGCCGTCCCGGCGTGCGGGGCCCGCCGTCGTTTCCGGGAGTGCGGCCGTCGCCGCCCGTGCCGGCTCCCGGCGTCTGGGGTCCGCCGGCCGCGCCCGCCCGTCGTCGTCGGACGGGCCGAGGCCCTCACCAGTAGCCCGACTGCCTGCCATCGACCAGGGCGAGGACCGCGCAGCCCACGATGCACAGGACCACCGTCAGGGCCCCGAGCAGCCCGTAGAGCGACCAGGAGATGAGCGCGAAGGTGGTCAGGGCGAAGCGCCCCGTGGAGGTTATGATCGAGAAGTTGAAGGCGGAGTCGCCGCCGCGGAGGAATCCCAGGGTGTGCAGGGCCGCGAGCGCGAAAGCGACCAGGAGCCCGACTCCCACGAGGACCTGCGCGAACGTCCCGGTGACGGAGCTGGTGAACATGTTATTCATTCCGAGGGAGAACAACCAGCTCACGCCGATGGCGATGAGGCAGGTGATGAGGGAGTCCACCATGCCGATGGCCAGGATCCTGCCGACGCGGAAGTCGGTGTTCTCCCCCGCGAGGAGCGGGGGCACGAGGGTGCGCAGCGCGATCACCAGGAACACCTGGAACAGGCCGCTGATCAGCCCCGCGGCCGACATCGGCGCGTGGAACATGATGGCGGCTATCACCTCGCCCCCGGGCCACATGCCCAGGGAGTTCTCCACAAACCCGACCCCCAGGTCCCATCCCGTGGCGCTGTGCACGGAGACGGCGAAGACGTCCATGACGACTCCGACGATGTACGGCGCCAGCGACAGGCCGATCGTCAGCACGAGAACCATGATGAGGAGGTTCTTCAGGGGGGCTCGCACGATCACCGCCTCCCGCGCCCGGAGCCGGCGCCGGCGTCCGACACCGCCGGAGTCCTCGCACCCGACGCCGGAGTCCCCGCGCCCGCCGCGCCGTCGGGCGCGCTCATGAGGCGCCACCCAGGATCCCGCCCACCAGCAGGCTCGCCGGGTTGGGGGTGTAGGCGAGCAGGGTGATCACGCCCAGGACGGGCACGGCCGCCGCCATCGCCGCCCCCAGGGGCTGGGACGCCCGCGCCGCGATCGGGGCGGCCAGGCGCAGGAAGCAGACGAGGACGGCCAGGGCCACGACGACCGCTGCCGAGGAGCCGATTCCGAGGACGTCGGCGTGCAGGAAGTCGGCCCTCTGGCAGACCCGGGTCATGTCCGCCAGCGCCTCGGTGCGGCACCGGCCGAGGCAGTTGTCGGCGAACAGGGCGCTGATCCCCGTCAGGGCCGCCAGCGTCGTGGACAGGTTCAGCCAGAACCGCGCCGAGCGGATGCTCTGATTCGCGTGGTTCTTCGGGTGGCGCTGGGTGATCCGCCTGCCGATGAAGTCGAGCGCCCCGCCGATCATCCAGCCGATGCCGAAGGCCCAGGGCATGAGGCCCAGGTCCCCGTCGCCGGTCGTGCCGCTGACCCAGGAGGACAGGAAGGCGACCCACTCGCCCGCTCCGATGAGCAAACCGGCCGAGGTCGCCAGGAGCTTGAAGCTGCCACTGGGGCTGTCGAGGAACCAGTCGACCACCATGGCCAGGCCGGCGCTGACGAGGCAGGCGACCAGGATGGGCTGGGCGAAAGCCCGCATCAGGTCGGTCGGCGGCGAGGACGAGCCGATCTTCACCGCGGCCCGGGCCCATCCCGCCAGGGTGCAGTAGATCGCACTGGTCAGGGTGCGGGCGCAGAGTTGGCCGGGCAGGCGCGAGAGGCGCCGCTTGTGGCGGGCGATCCTCTCCCTCTCCCGGGTCGCCGAGGCGGCGGTCTCCTCCTCCTGGGCCCACCGCGCGTCCTGGGCCTCCCGGCGCGCGATCTGCGCCCTGCGGTCGTCGGCGGCCCTGACGAGGACCGCCCGGGCCACCGCGAGGGTCCCCAGGTCGTCGTCGGCGGCGGCATTGACCCGTTCGACGACGTCGCGGACCCAGAGCATGGCCCCGACGTCGTCGGCCGCCGCGCGCCTGGCGGCCGCGGCCATGCGGGCGGCCGCGCCCGCGCCGCCCGCCCCGTCCCGCAGGGCGATCGCGAACATCTCGGGCAGGGCGGTGCGGTAGGCCCGCCGCGCCAGGACCTGGTAGTCGGCCGGGAGCGGACCGGTCAGCGCCTCGGCCTGGTCGCGCCACCGGCCGAGCAGGTGATCGGCCCTGGCGGCGCGCCCGGAGTCGGAGGCCTCCGCGTACGCGGTGAGGGCGTGCTCGCAGACCAAGGAGTGGAGCCAGTCGAGGGCCGCCTCGTCGCCCGAGTCGGCGGCGCGGATGCAACGGGCGAGGGAGTCCTCGTCCAGGGCCGCGCCCTCGTAGTGGATCGGCCCCTGCGGGTCGCGGCGCATGGCCTGGAGGCGCATGAACTCGGGGACGGTGGGGTTGTCGCTCATCTGGCCGCCCTCCGGCCGCGGCCCGCGGGGGCCGTCTCGACGGCGACCGACCGCACCGGGGAGGCGGCGAGGTGGCGGCCGCGGACGCTCTCGACCGGGGTGGAGGTGATGTCCGCCACGACGACGGAGCAGTTATCGCCGGCCCGCCGGGCGTAGATCGCCGAGACGACGGCGTCGACGACCCGGTCGGGGGCGCGGTCCGAGGCGCACAGCCCGCGCAGCTCCGCGGGCTCGAGCGCGCCCCACACGCCGTCGGTGCACAGCACGTAGCGCTCCGTGCCGCCCTTGAGGTCCTGCTCCCACACGTGGGCGTCGATCCGCGCCGAACCGCCCAGGGCCTGGGTGACGGCGGAGGAGCCAGGGTCCTGCGTGCGGTCGTCGATGCTCATGCGCCCCAGGCGCCCGCCGGCCACCCGATAGATCCGGCAGTCGCCGACATTGGCCATGACCAGTCCGGCGGGCCTGATCGCCAGGACCGCCGCCGTGGCCCCCATCTCCGGGGTGTCCCAGGCGCGGCCCGCCCGGGTGATGCGGCCCGACAGCACCTCGAACCAGGCGTCCCAGTCCTCCGGGGCCCGGCCCGGGTCCGCCTCGGCCAGGGCCGTGGCCGCCAGCGCCGCCGCGTCGGCGCCGCCCGCGTAGCCGCCCATGCCGTCGACGACGCCCACCACCGCGCCCGCCTCCGGTACCCGGCCGGTCCACGTCAGCCGGGTACCGGTGACGGCGGCGACGGCGGAGACGACGACGATGGCGTCCTGGTTGCCCGGGCGCACCGGGCCGACCTCGGTCTGGCCGCAGATCGTGGCCGTGACGGCGCGCGCCGTCGCACTGAAATCCTTCGGACCGCTCATGTCCGCCTCCCCCGATCTCTGTTCGCCCATCTCGCCCGGGCAGACTTCCGCCGCTTCTGGTCGTTGTCTCCGTGAGGAGGACGACGGCCCTATCATCCCCCCTGCCCGTCACCGGCGCATCATCCGCGCGGTGACGCGGGATCCGGGAGGGCCCCGGTGCCTGCCCGGCCCGATCCGCTTGCAGCGGTTCACCTGCACGACCGCCAGCCGGTTACAAGGCGGAAGCCGGACTTCGTTTTGCAGTGGCGGGTTGGATAAAGGATATGGCGATATCTTCGGAGACTGGCGGGATCTGGCTGTGGGTGCCAATGCAGGCGCTGATCCCCGGGCACGCCGACCAGAGCCCGCATCCGCACGGGGGTGCCGATGCGCTCGAGCGCCGCGCCGACGTCGTCCAGGTCTTCCCCGACCACGACTCCGTCACCCGCCTGATCGGATCCGTCCTACTGGAGCAGCACGAGGAGTGGCAGCACGGAGAACGCCGATACCTCTCCCAGACCTCACTGCGACACCTGACCGACATACTCCAGCCGACAACAGCGCCAGCGGCCGCGCCGCCCTGCCCGCCATCACCACCTGACCGGAAGAACACCACACCAAGAGACTTGACCCATGGGTCGGGGACCGGGCCGGGCGCGGCGTCGGCACGCACGGGTCAGCGCGCGGGCGAAGCGGGCCCGTCCAGAGGGTGAGGATCTCCAGGGTCTGGTTGACGCTGGCCCTCAGGGGGCGGGAGCCGGGCAGGTCCGGCCGGTAGGGCCCGCACACGGCGGCGTCGACGGCCCTCCACAGCTCCGGGGCGAGGCGGGCTGCGGCGGCCGTCCGGCCGCTGAACAGGAGACGTCCACCGCCCGGTCCCCGTCGTGAAGGCGGCGCATGATCTCCTTGGCGGACCTCTCTCGGACCTGCTCGCGCGCGGCGTCGATCGCCCGGGTCAGGGCCTCCTCTCAGGCGATCATCGCCTGCCTGTCGGTCGACCGCGGCTCGTCGGCCCGATTGTCACGGACCCATCATCCTCCCCGCCGGTCACCGGTACATCACCTGCGCGGCGGCGCGGGACCCGGACGATTCCCGGTATCCGTCCAGCCCCACCCGGCGGAAGGGGAGGACCAGGCGGGGGCCCGGGCGGCGCGGGACCCCGACGGTCCCCGTGGCGCTCTGGGACCCGAGCATCGGGGCCGCCGTCAGGCCCGGGTCCCGAGTTTCGGGCTCCTCGGGCTCCCGGGTCCCGGACTCCTCCGGGTCCTGGACGACGCCGTCCGCGCCGGGCGCACCGATGGCGGAGGCCCGGACGATCAGACCGAGCGCCTCCGACGCGCGGCCCGCATCCCCGTCCGCTTCCCCGCCTTCCGCCCCGACCGCCGCCGGGTCCAGCGTCCCCACCGTCCTCAGGGTGGCGATGAGATCGGAGATGACGGCGGCGTCGCCGATCTCGCGGGCGGCGCGGAAGGCGGTATCGATGAGGGCGCCGCGCTCCCAGTCCCCGATCCAGGCGGAGCGCTCGCCCTCGGACTCGAACTGGAAGCGCTGCTCGTCGGCCCGGATGATCGCGGGCACGGCGACCGCCAGGGCGAGCCGGCACAGAGATGCGGTCTGCTCCGGGTCGCCGACGTCGAGCGCCCAGCGCAGGAAGGTCTGCGCCTGGGCGGAGTCGAAGTGCACCCTCTCGCGCTGACGGGCATTCGGGCTCAAGAAGCCACGGGCCTCGTCGAGAGCTGTCATCGCCCGGGGGAAGAGCCCTGCTCTCGAGTAGGCTCTGGCTACACTCACCAGGCAGATGACAATGCTCATGGGCGGCGCACCGGAGTCTATGAGAATAGTCTTGGCCTCCGTGAAAAAAGGAATGGCGCTCCAGAGATCATCCTGGAACGCGAGACTGTTTCCAATACTGATAAGGCACTGCGCTTCCAATACGGGTTCGCGCCGAATGGCGCCGCGGGCCGCTTCGAGGGCCTTCTTGCCGGAGCGGAGCACTTGGGCATTGTGGCCCACCATCGCCTGCCGGTAGGAGTCGAGGAGAAGGAGTTTGGCCTGACCGACCCCCTGCTCTGGGTTATTCACCAGCAGTTCCTCAGCTTTTTCGACCTCCTCGCCGAACTCCTGCACCCTGCCCGCGGACAGGAGGACGTTGGCCAGAGTCGCCCTCGCCGTTCCCACGTAGACGGCCGAAGCCCCAGTCCTCTCACGGATCTTCACGACCTCACGAGCATGACTCACGGCGTCGTTGATATCGCCGCTGGCGGATTCCGCCAGTGCCATCAGTTCCAGAGAGGAGCACAAGTCCACCTCGAGTCCTTTAACCCGCCGATAGTACGCCGTCGTGCGGCGCAGGAAGTTGACCGCCTCGGCATGGCGGCCGGTGGCGTTGAGCCACAGGGCGAGCTCATCGAGATAGGTCATGTACAGGATGTGATCCTCGGGAACCGGCATGGTCTCATGGCATTCGCGCAGAACCTCCTCCGCCTCGTCCAGGCGCGCCTGCTGGGTGAGCAGATTGGCGAGGCTGGTGAGCACATGGATTCTCTCGTGGTTGGTGTCCCACACGTGGGAGAAGATATCCAGCGCCCGGCGCAGTTCGGACTCGGCCTCGTCGTCACGGCCCAGGGCCTGGAGCGCACTGGCCAGGCGCCAGCGCAGAGCACCCTCCGCCTGCTTGCGCACCGACCAGGAGCCGATGGTCTCGGCGAGCCCCAGGGCCTGACGGAGGAAATCGAGCGCCTGCACGTTCTGGCCGGTA
The DNA here is from genome assembly GCF_000429225.1 of Actinomyces dentalis DSM 19115. Lineage (GTDB taxonomy): Bacteria > Actinomycetota > Actinomycetes > Actinomycetales > Actinomycetaceae > Actinomyces > Actinomyces dentalis. Next base: position 8,568 of record NZ_AUBL01000049.1, on the reverse strand, counting down.
TTGACGAGGGCGACGGCCTGCTGGGCCAGCGCCTCAATCCTGTGGCCGAGGTCTTCGCTGTCCATGACGAGTCCTTTCACTGCTCGGTTCTGCTGGTCCCGCCGGTCTGCTCCCGGCGCCCGGCCGGGCTCACTGCGCCCATCTTCGTACACGGCCGCCGGGGCCGCGGCCGTACGGGGCGCCACGTACGGCCGCGGCCCGGACCGGCCGGTCCGCCCGTCGTCTTACGAGGCCGTGCTCGCACTCCCGTCCGCGCTGGACGTCCGGCGATTGGCGAGCCACTCGTCCAGGAAGGAGGTTCCCGAGGACGAGGACCCCGTGCCCTCCTCGTCCTCCTCCGGGCCGTTGGAGGCTCGCTGGAGGAGCCGCTTCCGGGCCTTCTCCAGGTCCTCGGCGTTCAACGGGCGGGCCCGGCCGAAACCGTTCCAGCGCACCCGGGCCGCCTCGACGGCGTCGATCCGGTCGCAGGCCTCGTCGTCGTCGATGAGGGCGGCGACCCGCTCGTTGTGATCCACCTGCAGGGTGAAGGCCTGCGTCTGCCCGTGCGGCGAGGCCAGCGTCGTGGCGGCGCGCAGGGAGGGCAGGCGCGTGAGCGGGCCGCCCGTCCACGTGCCCAGGCGGTCGTGCGCACGCGCCGCGTCCACGCCCGAGGAGCGGAAGGCGAGCAGCGTGGCGGCGTTGGCCTCCAGGGCGCCGAGCATCGAGGGGGAGAGCTGGCCCAGGTGCTGGTGCGCCAGGACGACGCCGGCGCCGAACTTGCGCCCCTCGGCGAGCAGGCGCGACAGCGCGTCGCACTGGACCCGCTGGACCTCGTCGACGACGACGAGGAAGGGGCCGCACTCGGACTCCGGGCGCCCGGCGGGGCCCCACTCGGGGTGCCGGCCGCGGGCGCCCCGCCCGGTGCGCCGTCGGGAGGTCAGCGCCATCTCCGCCTCCATGAGCAGGGTCATCGCCACGAAGCGGGAGGTGTCCTCCCCCACGGCCGGGGTGGCCAGGTCGACCAGCAGGATCCCGCCGGTGTCGATGATCCCGGCCACGTCGAGCGTCTCCCGACCGCTGCCGAACACCTCGCGCATGACCCTCGAGCGCACGAGGCGGTCGAATTTGCACGAGACCCAGGCCAGGATGTCGGAGAAGTCGCTGCTCCTGTTGTCGGCGAGCTCGGTGCGGATCTCGCGCGCGAGGACCGGGTCCGTCTTGGCCAAGGCGCGGGTCAGGCCCTGCAGGGAGTCCCGGTCCGCGAGCATGGCGGGCACCAGGGTCAGAGTCGCGTCATCGCCCAGCAGGGCCCGCTGGGCGGCCATGATCTGCCTGAAGATCCGTTCGAAGCGCGGGCCGATGATCCCCTCATGGCGGGGGTCGAAGATCTCGTAGAGCATGCTCATGACGTCCTCGAGGACCTTCTCCGCGTCCCGCCTGCGGAAGGGGTTGAGGCGGACGGGGTGGTCGGTGTCGTCCAGGCGGACCAGGGTGATGCGCCCCAGGACCTCCTCGGGGGCCTCGGCGATCATGGCGTCGACGGTGCTGCCGTGCGGGTCGAGCACCATCATGCCGCCGCCAGCGCCCGCCGCGCCCCGCCCGCCGCCTGCGCCCGCGGCCGCCGCGCTCAGGACGCCGTGGCCCACCGCGCGCAGGAGCGTCGACTTGCCGGTGCCCGTGGCGCCCACGACATGCACGTGGCGGGTCAGCAGCCCCGGGGCGACGCGGACCGGGGAGCGCCCGCCCTCCGCCGTGATCGCGGTGCCCAGGCGCAGGCCCCTCGCGGGGGCCTCGTCGTCAGCCTCGGGGGTCTCGTCGGCGAGCGGCACGTCGGAGAGCACGGGCTGGACGCAGCGCACCCCCATGACCACGGTCTTCGGGCCCGCGATCGGCAGGCGGGTCAGGGCCGCGGCCATGGTCTCGGGCACGGCCCGGCCGCGCAGCAGGTCGACGTCGCCCTCCCACAGGCGCTCGGGGTCCTGGGCGGCGGGGCGGATGAGCAGGCCGTTGGCGGCGGCGTGGAGGGCGACGGCCAGCCGCCCGGGCAGGTGCCGGTCCCCGGGCACGCCGACCAGGGCCCGCATCCGCACGGGGGTGCCGATGCGCTCGAGCGCCGCGACGTCCGACCAGCCCTCGGCGCGGGAGACGACGTCCTCCAGCATCCGGGCCTCCACCGGGCCGGCGGGCGCGAGATGGAGGCGCAGGACTCCGCCGGTGTCGCGCAGGGCGTCCAGCAGCATCATGCCGGACCCGGGCAGATAGGCGGGCCACATGCCGCGCGGCGCCGTCGGGGGCGGGTCCAGCGTGGCCAGGTCGCCGGAGGCGCACGGGTCGGGGGCCGGGCCGGGCGCGGCGTCGGCGCGCCCGGGCCAGCGCTCGCGCTCCTCGGTCGCCGCGACGATCTCGTGGAGGCCGGCGGGGCGCGGGATCTGCGGGGGGTCGGGCTCCTCGGCCCACACGTGGACCCCCCGGCCGCACCAGGCCAGGTCGTCGCCGAACCCGGGGCCGACGCCGGAGGCGTGCAGCAGGATGGTGACGGCGCCCAGGCGCCGAGCGCTCATTGTGAGGGTGAGGCGGGCGTCGGGCTCGAGCGTGGCGACGATGCCGAGGAGGCGGCCGGAGACCGCGGCGCACACGGTGGCGGGCTCGTCGGCGCGCACGAGACGGTCGAGCCGGTAGCAGCGGGATGAGGTGCGGGTGCGCGCGTCGACGGTCATGATCGTCTCCTCGAGTCGGCGGAGGGGTCCGCCGTGTCTGACGGACGCGGGGTGCTGAGCGAGCGATGCGAGGAACGCGAAGGATGTCGTTGAGCACGCTCATCGGCTCAGACATCCGTGCGCCACTACCAGAAGGCTCAATACCACTACATCAGCCACCTTGACACCTGTCACACCTAGATGTTGCATATGTCACAAGTATAACAATTGAGACAAGTGATTCGCGTTGCCGCCGGGCATCCACGGTATAGAGTGACCCCGGATGTTCGGGCACCTGACGAATGCCCGTGCACCGATGAGTATCATCCTCATTTTAAGTACTGAACGGAGACTCAATATGTCCGATGAACTCGATGCCATTCCCCTGAACACCGACAACCCTGAACCTCGCGTCGCGTGTGCAGTTTTGGTAGACGTATCTGGTTCCATGAGTGGCGCCCCCATCCACGAACTCAACAAAGGATATTCGGACTTCCGAAGGTTCCTCCGTGATGATGAATTGGCGGCCCGGCGAGCTGAAGTAATCGTAATAGAATTTGACAGCAGCGCCCGAGTGGCCGTTCCCTTGCAGGAGGGGAGGTCACTTCCTGCACACACTTTCACCGCTAGCGGACTTACCTCAATGGGGGCGGCTATCACTAAGGCTCTCGATGTGATCGATAATCGCAAACAGGAATACAAATCCGAAGGAATCGAGTATTACCGTCCCTGGATTGTCGTATTCTCAGATGGGATACCGACTGACGAGCAGGTTTTCGAAAGTGCAGTCAAGCGTCTCAACGAGATGATCGCCCGCAAAGGAGTTACGGTATTCCCCATCGGCATTGGCGATGGGGCAGACATGACGACCCTCAGTCGTCTGTCTATGCCGCAACGTCCAGCCGTCAGACTGGATGGAGTCAACTTTAGTGCTTTCTTCAACTGGCTTTCAGATTCTATGTCTGCTGTCGCCAATAGTCAGACCTCCGGATCTAATGACGCCGAGTTGGCGGCGATGACCGAGCAGGTCCAACTCACAGACATCTCTGGTTGGGCCGCCATCTAAAACTTACAGGAGCACACAACAGCAACTGGTCGCACCTATCGGGCGGAAAGAAATAACATGAAACACTCTAACAAAACCAGCCCCACAACCATACCTTCGGTAGTGGGAGGACGGGTAACTGGTATCAAGCATACGAAAGCTGGAGAGGGATGTGATGACGCATTCGCATGGATCAGTTTCTCAAACGGCGCACAAGTACTTGCAGTCGCGGACGGTGCGGGAAGCGTCACGGGAACTTCTGCGTGGGGTTCCTGGGCGGCTACACAATTTGTGACATTAGAACCCGTCGCCCGATCACTAGTGGAGCAACTGGCTGCGGCCACAAATAAAGATCGAGCTTCATACATACTTCGACTCGCATTTCGCAGCGCATTGAACTATGTTCTCTTCTTCGGGAAGCTCATGGATATCTCACCCGAGCTCATGAACACGACTCTGTGCGTTGCCGTTCTAATTCCAGGTCATGCGTACGTTGCAGAGATTGGCGACGGAATAGTCGCCATAATGGGTGACGATAAAGCCGAAACCGTATTGATGGAAAATAAAGGCGAATCTGCCGCAACAGACACTTATTTTCTACAATTACTCGGAAAAAATGGCAATCATTCCCAATGGAGATTCGATGATTTTGGTCCGATTCCGGCAATCGCGCTTTCCACTGACGGACTTCGTTATAAAGTAACTTCATTCAAAGATGGGTACGCCGCCTATCCTAACATATTCGAAAAATTGTGGGAATATCTTGAAGCAGGCAAATTACCTCGATACTCTTTGGAAAAGTGGCTGCGTACTAACGCATCGCAGGACGATCCTCCCGGCGATGACAAAACTCTACTGTTGGCTATTCGCGAGGATGCTGCTTCTATGAGCGGTAAAACAGGTGCGAGTATTCTCAGCGATTGCAGTCCGAGGCCGGGAGACCCGGAGCCCGTCGTCCCCACCACGGAGGACCCGGAGCCCGTCGTCCCCACCACGGAGGACCCGGAGCCCGTCGTCCCCACCACGGAGGACCCGGAGCCCGTCATCCCCACCATAATTAATTCCTTAATTACTTACGACTCACCACAAAATCATCAAATGCGATCGGAGGGAGGATGCGAGACTTTTTTTAAAAAAATTCTTCACTTTTTTCTCAGGAAGGTTTTTAACTTTTTCAGAGGCTCTAGAAATTGCGTTTTCAACAATTGTTCTCCCGGATATGCTGAACAGTTTTGGAATACTTCCGGTCGCCCTACATATGCATCAAATTCAAGAGTAGAAGACGAGGTATCGAAAAATCAGCCTGCCGTCACTAAGCAAGCATCGGCTCCTGACTCATATTTTCCCACTGAAGAAGTCCGATTCAGAAATACTCATGGGACGCATGAGGTTAAAGGATCCGAGTCATCAGTGTCGCAGCAACAGTCTCTTCGCTCGACTTCTGAGGATCAGCCAATTTCCGCTATTGAGGGAAGACGACCTCGTCGGCCCCGCCAGCCCCGTCCACACCGTCGTAGCACGTCGAACGACGGCAACAGTGACTTTTAGCTGAACCGGATGGACGCATAATATGACCATATATCTAACAGGGAGTGGAAACTCCATCAACACAGGACGGCAGCTGGGAAGACCTGGGGGTGAGGGAACCGTATTTTACATACATGGACAGCCGCATATGGTTGTGAAAATCTATCACGATAAGAACATCAACAGAGTGCGGCAGGCAAAAGTACGCGCAATGGTGGCAAATAAGCCTCAACAACGCACTGCGTTAGATAAGCGTAGCGGCGTACGGGTCCCAGTTTTGGCATGGCCCGAAGACATCGTGATACAGGAAAACGGTGAAGTTTGCGGATTCACAATGAGAGCCGTTGACATGACGCAGGCTGCCGAGATTCACAACATAGAAAGCCCTTATGCGCGTGAAGCACGGCCGTGGACAAAAGGACTTGAACTAGGGCTTCGCTCACACATCGCACGCAATCTTTGCTTCCTCGTAAGTCAGATTCACAGCGCAGGCGCCATTATCGGAGATTTTAATGAGCGCAATATTCTGGTGTCCAGTAATCTTATTGTGTGCATGATAGACTGTGATTCTATGCAAGTCAGCGATTCACATAGGTACTATCCGTGCACTGTATTTCAAAACGGATTTATAGCTCCTGAGTTGATAGGTAAAAACCTAAATACGACGAAGCGTCACGTTAGTTCTGATTATTTTAATCTTGCAGTACATATTTATTGTCTTCTCTTGGATCGACACCCCTTCCGCAATGGAATTTATGCGGGTTCGGGAGAAAAGCCTAATAATGGAGCTCTGGCCCAGCACGGTCAATGGCGGGGTCGCGCTAGGGGCGGTATTCTTAAAATTGAGAAAAATCAAATCGACCCGAGAGAGCTCCTTCCTGAAAGCATGATTTTCCTATTCGAAAGAGCTTTTCAACTTGGCGCGATAGATCCAGATTTGCGTCCTTCGGCAGACGACTGGGAAGCCGAACTGAGAAAATTTATTGGCGACTGGAAGCCTCGTCGATAATATTATGAAGTTTATTCATGGGGTGCTCTTGAAGATGTGGAGTGAGAGTGCGGCGGTGATGGTCTGTTCGAATGTGCGCAGGGGGCGGCGGTAGTCGGTGCGGGTGGATTCTCCAGGACTTGATGTAGGACTTGATGTGGGCGATGGTCCGTTCGACGACCTGGCGGATCCGGCTGATGCTCCGGTTGGCCTCCTTCGCGGCCTCGCTCAGCTCGCCGTTGGGGGGCTTCTTGTGGGGCGTGATCATCCCCCTGCCGATGTATCCCTTGTCGGCGATCCATCCGGAGGGGTCGATTCCCTCGAGCAGTCCGGAGGCGTCCAGTGCGGCCACGTCGTGCATGGATCCCGGGTAGGGGTCGGAGGCCCACACCAGCCTGCCGCTGGGCAGGACCAGGATCTGGACGTTCATGCCGGTCGTCCCGTGCTCACCGCGACCACGATTCGCGGTGATTCCGCCGGCTCCAGCAGGGGAAGAGGGTGCCGTCCAGGCAGAAGTCGCAGCCCTCGGGCATCTCCTCCGCGGTGAGCAGCAGGTCCTTCAGGGCCTGGACGATCGCATCGGTCATGGCCTTGATGGCCCGCGAGATCGTGGGCTGGGACACACCGAGCTGCTCGCCGATCACCGCCTGCGGAATGTTGTGGCGCATGTAGATCAGCACCGCCTTCAGAGCATTCCTCAGTCCCATGCTCGGCGGACGCCCCTCGACCCCCTCCTCGCGCAGACGGATGAGCAGATCGGCGAACTTGGCAGTGGGCAGACCCGTGGTATACTTCATGGCGATGGTCCGTTCCTTCATGAGTTTGTTGACGTTGTTCACCGGCCATCATACCTCATGGGAGCGGGCCATCATAATATCGTTTCCCGGAAATGCGACCAGACACCTGCTGAATAACCTTCTATGTGTTTAAAATTCAGAGTCGAGAAGAGGTTATGATGTCATTGATTGATTGTCCTCGCGGACACCAGTTCTCCGACCATCTACCCGAATGTCCCTACTGCCGCCACGAGAAGTTAATTTTTAGCATTAATGAAATTAAGGAGAATCAAACAAGATTATCCACTCCGAAATCAATCCTTTCGCCGTCATACTCCTCATCGCCTTCACCGTTATCGTCTTCATCCTCATCTTGGTCCACATCCTCCTCCACACCTTATCGTCCACGCCCATTTAACACAGCATTAAAATCTATCTCAGCAATCATTGCGATAGTAGTTTTGATTGCAGTGGGTCGCATATTTTTTCAAAATTCACCTAAAGGCCCAAAAGGACCAGTCGTGCCTGTCGGAACCTGTCTGACACTGACATCGTCAGACGTGATAAAACTGCCATCAGATTGGAGCAGCAAAAAAACTCCTTGCGACCAACCAGATGCTTTTATTAAAATTATTAAAATTCAAAGTTCAGCCGAATCGCTTGAAGAGTGCAAAAACACAAAAGAGTGCTTTTGGATTAGATATAATAATTTTATATATCAGTACAATGTAATCCCTCATGTTGGCCAATGTTTCTATGGTTACGAGAATACAGCTTGGCCTGGCAGAGGGACATATAAGTCATTTGCATGGTCTCAGAGTCTCGTGCAGTGCGGAATGTCGTTCCCTGAATGGGTCGATAAATCCCTGGCAAGCACGCACCTGGAGGTTGAGGAGGCAGCCCTCAGACCAGTTCAATATAGGATTGAAAAACTTAATGTTGCATGCGATCAGGGACAATCAAATTGGGAAGTCACCTATTCAACAGGAACGGTTACCGCTATTTGCGCGTCGATTACATACCGATGACCTGGAAAACTATTTAGAGTCCAGGAGGGTTATTCAGGGGGTGGTCTTGAAGGCGTATAGTGCGAGTGCCGCGGTGATGGTCTGCTCGAATGTTTCCAGGGGTCGGCGGTAGGGCGTGTGGAGGATTCTCCAGGACTTGATGTGGGCGATGGTCCGCTCGACGGCCTGGCGGATCCTGTTGACGCTCCTGTTCTCCTCCTTCTCGGTTTCGCTCAGTTCTCCGTTGGGGGGCTTCTTATGGGGCGTGATCATCCCCCTTCCCACGTACCCCTTGTCGCCGATCCACCCGGAGGGATCCATTCCCTCCAGCAATCCGGAGGCGTCCAGGGCCGCCACGTCGTGCATGGACCCCGGATAGGGATCGGAGGCCCACACGAACCCTCCATCGAGCCGGACCAGGATCAGGGTCGTTCATCCCCGCGCTCCCGTGCTTGACCGACCACAGATCACGGCGCCCGCGCCAGTCCAGGCAGGGGAAGAGGGTGCCGTCCACCACGTAGTCGCAGTCCCGGGGCACCTCCTCGGCCGT